>JAWVGJ010000061.1:0-81824 GCA_033855115.1 Solirubrobacteraceae bacterium | reverse complement strand
AGATCGACCCGGCTGGTCGAAAGGGGGATCATCGTTCCTCCCTGAATTGGCGTTTCGCTCATTTCGTCGCGTTCCACCTTGCCGCCGCAAGCAGGCACTTTTCGTAAACGGGCTGGGACCCGGATGTGATGTTCGTGTGAACTCGAGACGGCGGCGCCCTTCTCAGCATCGTCACATCGAGGGAGCCCGCGAGCGGTGAACTGAACTCAGCGCCAGGGCAGGCGCGGCTCCCCCCGACCGCTTGCTCGCGCTCGACTGCACGGCTGCGCCGGCCTATCTCCCCGTTGGGCCGGTGCAGCGGCAGTCGCCACGGCCTTGTGACGTTCGTGTGAAGCGGTGGCGGGTCGGCCCGGATGGGGCGAAACTTGCATCGATGCCGGTCCACACCGCGACGGCCGCCGACTCGCTCGTGCTGTCGCGCGAGGCGCTGCGCGTGGAGATCAGCCGCCACCCGTTCGGGATCGACGTGCGCCGCGACGGGCGCCGGCTTCTGCGCCAGTTCGGGATCTGGTGCGCCGACGGCGAGGTGCGCGACCAGTTCATCCAGCTCACGGAGGGCGTCATCCCCTCCGAGGAGCTCGAGGTCCCCGAGCGGGTCGTGGCTGCGAACCTCGTCGAGCCGCTCGCCGACGGTGCCGAGCTCGGGCTGAGATTCGACAGCGGTCGCAGCGGGCGCCTGCGCGTCACGCTGCCCTGCGATGAGACCGTTGCCTTCGAGCTCGAGGTCCAGGGGGCGCCGCTGCGCCACGCCGCCGGCTGGGACGCGCGCGCCGAGGAGCATTTCGCCGGCCTCGGGGCGCGCCACGCACTGCGCGTCGACCACGCCGGGCGCCGGATCCAGCTCGGCGCAGACCGTGCCTACACCGGTCCCGATTGCCCGCCGGACCTGCTCGCGATCGGCGGCATCCCGCAGGGCGACTACGCGCCCGCGCCGTGGCTTCAGTCCTCGCGCGGCTACGCCGTACACGCCGACGGCTACGGCAACGGCATGCGCTTTCACTTCGGCGCCGACCGCACCACGGTCTCGGCGCGGGCGATCGCTGGACCGCTACGGCTGACGCTGCTCACCGAGCCGTCCGCAGCTGCACGCCTGCGCCGCTACCTGCAGCTCACCGGGATGCCCGCCGTGCTGCCCGAATGGGGCTACGGCTTCTGGAAGTCGCGCGACTTTCACACCTATCAGCCGGACGTCTACGACGATTTCCACGGCTGCCGGCGCAACGACATTCCGCTGGACGCGATCGTCATCGACTCGCCGTGGGAGACGCAATACAACACCTGGGAGGTCAACCCGCACCAGTTTCCGGACTTCACGAAAATGGTGCGCGAGCTTCGCTGCGACGGCGTGCGCACGGTCCTGTGGACGACCCCGTGGGTCAACATCGAATCCAGTGACGGGCAGATGCCGCCCGACGCGGAGTCGCGCGCCCTGCACGACGCGCCCGCGTCGAACTACGCCGATGGCGCGGACGGCGGCCACTTCATCCGCGGCGCCGACGGCGAGCCCTACCTCGGGCGCTGGTGGATGGGCACCGGCTCCCCGATCGACTTCACCTCGCCGGCAGCCGAGGAGTGGTGGCGCGAGCAGGCCAAGCGCGTCCTCGAGCTCGGCGTCGAGGGCATCAAGGCGGACGACGGCGAGGGCTATTACCTGCCCGACGACGTGCGCTTCGCGGACGGCAGCACGGGCGCGAACGCGGCCTGGCGCGTCGGCGGCCTGTACAGAAGATCGATGCAGCGCGCGCTGGACGAGGTCCACCCCGGTCGCGGCGTGCTCTTCGGCCGCAGCGGCTGGAGCGGCCAGCAGGCGACCGGGATGCTCTGGGGCGGCGATCAGGCGTCGGACTTCTGGTCGCTGCGTGTGCTCGTCGCGGCGACGATCTCCGCCGCCGCGAGCGGCTTCTCGAACTGGTCGCACGATGTCGGCGGCTACCTCGGCCACCGTCTCGTCGAGCGCTGCCCCCCGGAGTTGCTGCTGCGCTGGGTGCAGCTCGGCTGCTTCACACCGCTGATGCAGGCCCACGGCCAGAAGGTTCAGGAGCCATGGACCTACGACGACCGCACGCTGGACGTCTACCGCGCATACGTCCTGCTGCACGAGCAGCTCGTGCCCTACATCCGCGCCGCCGCCGCGACCGCCGCGCGCAGCGCCCAGCCGATCATCCGCCCGCTGCACCGCACCGATCCCGCCCACGACCGCGGCTGGACGATCGCCGACGCGTACGGGTTCGGGCCGGCGTTGTGGGTCGCTCCGGTGCTCGACGACGGTGCGCGCTCGCGCGAGGTCGCGCTGCCGCGCGGCGACTGGATCGAGACCTGGTCAGGCGCGCACGTCCGCGGCGGCGGCGAGGTGTCGGTGCCCGCGCCATCCAGCACGATCCCGGTTTGGGTGAGAACCGGGTCGATCGTCGTGACATACCCCGCGGCGCACGTCGCGACCGGGCTCAACGACACAGCGGAGAGCGATCGGCCGCTGGAGGCGACGCTCTGGGGCGAGCCGCGGCTCGGACACGCCGCGGCCCGGCTCGCCGACGGTACGAAGATCTCGTGGCGGCGCGGGCGCTGGTCGATCGACCGCGAGCGCGACGTGACCTTCAGCGCGCGCTGAGCAGCGCTCCAGGAACGGCGGGCGCCCGGTTCTCCTGCTTCAGTTCAGGCTGACAGCTGGCCGCAGGCGATCCGGCAGCTGTCGAGTTCGATTGCGAGCTGCGTGACAAGCGGATGTCCAGGAATGACCTGCTGGAGCATCGCCAGGCTTTGGCCGTAGTGCTCGAGGCGCATCCGATGGTCGTGCTCGAGGTGGTGGTTGCGCGCTCGGTGTCCGCGCGCGGTCGTCGCATCGCCCTCCCTGTCGCGTCTGACCTGATCGGGCAGCTCGCGTACCTTGGCGATCTTGTCGGCGGCGAAGATCAGCGCCGCGTTGCCACCGGCGTCACGCACCTGCTCGCGCAGCATCTGCTTGCGCTGGCGGTAGCTCTCGATGGCGGGATCGTCGCTGACCGCTTGGACGAGGCTTGCGACCGGATGGCCGAAGCACGCCGACAGCTCGGCGATGCTGACATGGGTGTTCTCCACGACGTCGTGGAGCAGTCCTGCGGCGACCACGACGTCCGAGCAGCCGGCATCGCGCAGCAGCCGTGCGACCTCCAGCGGATGTTCGATGAATGGTGCGCCATCGCTCTGGCGCCTCTGACGGGCGTGACAGCGCGCAGCGAACGCACGCGCCGATCGTGCGAGCGACGATGACCGATCGATCGCGGCACGGTCGGCGCGCCTCGCTCTCGCGAGCGTCGCACGCCGCCGCGCGGCGGCTGCTTGGACTTCGGTCAGTTCTGCCGACCGCGAAACCATGATTGTTCCCCACTTCCTGCGCTGGCGACATTCAGTTTCACCTGCGCCCGGCGCCAGTCCACTGAGGTCCTGACGCGCGATCGCAAGGAGGTCTTTCGCAACGCGCGCTTCACCCCCACAGGAAAGCGCACGTCGACCCAGCGCACATATATCAGGACCGTCGCCTGAGCACACGGCGTTTGGGCGGCGCGCTACTTCGTCGCAGTCTAGTCGGCCATCAGCGCCGGCGGCCGGGAGCACGACTGAGCGCTCACGACATCTTCACACGGAGTGCACATGTGGTTGACACCGGCACCGGCGGCGCGGGCCTAGCTTGCCCGGGCCCACAGTCCACCGGAGGTACGAATGTCCATGCCAACCCGGCGGCGCGCCGCCGCGCTCGCGTCCTCATTGGCGCTGGTTTCCGCCGCCGCTCCCGCCGCCGCGTCGGCGCCGGTGACGGCGGCCGGCTGGCGCGTCGACCCCGCCGGCAGCGAGATCGGCATCTCGCAGCTGACGGCCGGCCTTCAAGGCCCGCTCGGCGCGGCGCTCTCGCCCGACGGCAAGCGCCTGCTCACGACGAGCAGCGGCGCCGCGCGAATCGACGCGGTCGACCTCTTCGATCTCGCGGCACGCTAGCGCACCGGTTACGTCCCGTACGACGCGAGGAAGGCTCCGGGCGAAGGGGTCTTCTACGGCATCGCATGGTCGCCGGACGGAAAGCGCGCGTGGGCGTCGGGCGGCGGACAGCAGGTCGTGCACGTCCTCGGCGTCGACGGCGGCCGGGTCAGCGAGACCGGCCAGATCGCGCTTGATCGAGCGGCGGGCGCGTACTTCCCCGCCGGCCTCGCGTATGGCCACACGCCCAGGGGCGATCGCATCTACGTCGCGGGCAACCTCGGGGCGCCAGCCGGCGGCGCCGGAAACCCACCCGGCCACACGGTGTCCGTGATCGACCCCGACACGAGCGCCGTAACGAAGACGATCGAGCTTGGGCAGGCGCTCGAGCCGCTTGGAGTCGCCTTCGCGAGCAACGCGGGCAAGGCCTACGTCAGCAACTGGCTGGGCCGGTCGGTGTCCGTCATCGATACGGCGACGGAAGCAAAGATCGCCGAGATCACCCTCTCTCCGCCCGACAACCCCGACCAGGCCGATCACCCGAGCGCGATCGCCGCCAACCCGGTGCGCCACGAGGTCTACACGGCCAACGCGAACTCCGACACGGTCTCCGTCATTGACACCGACACGGACTCGCTCGCGGGGACGATCGACGTCTCGCTCGTGCCGGGCGCAGCCACGGGCGCGATCCCCGACGGGCTCGCGGTCTCCCCCGGCGGTGACACGCTCTACGTCGCCGAGGCCGGCGAGAACGCCGTCGCCGTCGTCGATCTCAACGATCGCGAGACGGCGGGCTTCCTCCCGACCGCCTGGTATCCGGCCGCCGTCTCTGTCACGCCCGACGGCACGCAGCTCGTCATCACGAACACGAATGCGTCCGGCGCCGGCCCGAACCCGTGCGGCGGTCTGCAACCGCCGTCGCACGCGCCGGCGTGCGCAGGCGTCGACCCCGCCACGCAGTACAACGGATCGATGATCAAGGGCTCTGTCCAGATCGTCGACGTTCCCGAGGAGCGAGACCTGCGCCGCTATAGCTCGCAGGTGCGTCGCAACAACCAGGGCGCGGCACGCGGCCGCCGCGGACCGCGCCAGGCGATGGACGCGATCCGCCACGTCATCTACGTCATCCGCGAGAACCGCACCTACGACCAGGTCTTCGGCGACCTGCCCGCGGGCAACGGCGACGCATCGCTGACGCTGTTCAAGGACGACGCCGCGCCCAACGCTCGCGCTCTGGCACGTCGCTTTGGCCTGTTTGACAACTTCTATGCCGACGCCGAGGTCTCGGCCGACGGCCACAACTGGATCACCCAGGCGGGCGCGACGGACTACGTCGACAAGACCTGGCCGATCAACTACTCGCCCGGCGCGCGCAGCCGTCAGCGCGCCTACGACTTCGAGAACGTGGGCCTTGGCCAGCTGTTCGCGAGCGAGCCGCTGCGCGGCGACCCGTCGATCCGGCGCTCGGGCGCAGCGCAGACCGGCGGCTACCTGTGGGACAACGCGTTCGCGCACGGCGTCACCTACCGCGACTATGGCGAGTACACGGAGACCGACTGCACGGCCACCAGCGCCGGCAACGGCAATACGTCCAACACGACGCACCTGGACACCACGCGCTTCCCGGGCTTCGTCGACACGAAGTACCCCGGCTACTCGACCGACTGCCCGGACCATCTCCTGCGCGAGCCCGAGTGGGAGCGCGAGTTCCGCGGCTACGAACGGGACGGCAACCTGCCGGCACTGCAGTTCGTGCGCCTCGGAAACGATCACACCAACGGCACCCGGCCCGGCTCGGCGACGCCGCAGTCCTACGTCGCGGACAACGACGTGGCGCTCGGGCGCCTCGTCGAGGTCGTCTCGCATTCCAAGTACTGGCGCAGCACGGCGATCTTCGTCACCGAGGACGACGCGCAAAACGGACCTGACCATGTCGATGCGCACAGGACGATCGCACTGGCGATCAGCCCGTGGACCAAGCGCGCGTACGTCGACTCGACGCACTACGACACGGCCTCGATGGTCGCCACCATGGAGGATCTGCTGCACCTGCCGCCGATGACGATCGTCGATCAGCGCGCGAGCCGGATGTGGGCCAACTTCGACAACCGGCCCGACCTGACGCCCTACGACGCGAAGACCCCCATGGTCGTGCCCTTCGGCGATCCCGGCTACCCGACCAACCCGTCGACGGCCCCGATGGCCGCGCAGGCCGCGAAGTGGAACGTCAGGGTCGCCGACGCGACGCCGGAGATCGCTCTGAACGAGTCGATCTGGAAGTCGGTCAGGGGGCGGCGCTCAGAGATGCCGCGGCCGCGTCACGAGCACATCATCGGCTCGCAGCCCAACGACGAGGTGGCGCACGACGGCGACGGGTAGGCCGGTCGAGCTCTGCTACAGCGTGGTCCACCGGTCAACGCGCAGCTCGTCCCGGCATCGCGACCGACCGGGCGCCCGTCGAGTGCTTCCCCTGAAGCCGCGCGGATCGCTGGGCTCGGGGTGGGGGAACGGTCGCGCAGACCGGCGCTGGTAGGAGCGGGCAGAGGACGGCGCGTGCGGCGCCGTTGATACCGGCGATCGCGCCGTTGATGATGCCGATCACGGAGTCGATGAGACCACCGAAGACGGGAGGGCTGGGGCCGGGGGCCGCGACACTCATGGGGGTGGCGAGGGGCGCTGGCAGCGGCGTGGCATTCGCTAGCGGCGCGCTGGCCAGCGCGAGGGCACCGACCGTGGTGACGACGAGCAGGCTACGACGAAAGACGTTGCGTGGGCGAGAAGAACGCGTCATGACATCTCCTATGGGTGGTTGCGCGCGCTGACGAGGACGGTCAGCGCTGCGGCTGCGGGTAGTCGTCGATCAACGAACCTGCGCGAAGGGCCGCCCCTCCGAGTACGGTGGGGCGACCCTTCTCCAGGCTCTGCCTGGGATCGGCGGAGCCGTGATGCTGTCCGGGCGTCAGGCGGTGCAGCTGGGCACCGCCGGGACACTGCCGACGCAGTTATTCGGGTTGTTCAGGGTGATCGGGGAGGTGTTGATCGTCATCGTGCCGTTGAGGCGGTAGATGCCACCGGAGCCCAAGCTTGCGAGGTTGGCGCTGACCGGGCTGCTGGTGAGGCTGGTGGCCGTCGAGTTGACCGCGGCGATCCCGCCGCCCTGCCCGACCAGACTCGTGTTGTTGTTGACGGGGCTGCTGGTCACAGTCAGCGTGCCTCGTTGGCCGTTGTAGATGCCGCCACCTTTGCCCACGGTCGCGACGTTGTTAGACACCGTGCTGCCGGTGAACGTCGCCGCCGGCGCGGTCCCGGCGGGCGTATCGACGTTGGAGAGGCCGCCGCCGTCGCCCAGCAACGCCGTGTTGTTACTCAACGGGCTTGCGGTCAAGGTAGCTGCCCCGTAGTTGAGGATGCCACCGCCGCCGCCACTCACAGCCGCGCCGTTGCTGAGCATCGTTGACTTGACGGTCAGCTGGCCGGTCTTGCTGACCTCCGCAATCCGGAACGGCAGCGCGAGAGCCCCGCGAGCGATCACGTTGGCGTTACCCGTCAGGGTGATGGCGGTGGTGATGATCGGCAACCCGTTGGGACCTTGCGTGCCAGTGGAGTGACTTGACGTCAGGGCGTAGGTACAGCCGGGCGTCAGGACGATGTTGCCGCCGCCTGCCCCGTTAGCCGTGGTGATCGCTGCGATCAGCGCGGGCTCGGTGCAGGCCACGGCCGCCTGCGCCGCGACCGGGACGGAGGCGGTGATAGCGACGGTCAGGACGGTGGCCCCGGTCAAGCCGCGCAGCATGCTGGTTCGCGGTCGGGAAAGACGAATCATGAACAACTCCTCGATGGCACTATTTTCTGGATGAACGGCCTTTGACCCTAGAGAAGGAGCTCGGCACAAACATCGCTGAACTCAGCCATATTTTGGGATAACCGACAATCGCCTGACCGCGTCGTCGCGACGCACAGCCGGATCGTCACCCGCCCAGCCGACGACGCACCGCTCATCACCAAGCGTCGACGCGCCAACCCCGAGCCCTTGTTGACGAACGACGCGGGTGGGGTTCCACGAGCGCCGCGAACAGGACCGGGTAGGGCGAGAGCAGTCGGTCGCAGACCAAGGCGCGCCGGTTCGGTCACGGGTCTTGTGCCGGTGCTCGGTAGGGTCGCCGCGCCATGGCTCCAGACAACCAGCGCCGTCGCGGACCTCCCGGTGACGGGCTACCGCGGCCGCATCTGGTTCTCCGCGGCCCGCAACGCGCGCTCGCGAGCATGCGCGGTCGCCGGGCCGGCCTGCTCGCGCTCGGGGCGGTCCTGGGCCCCGGGCTGCTGGCGGGGCTGTCCGACGATGACCCGGCGGGCATCACCACATACTCCATCCTCGGCGCGGACTACGGCTACCGCTTACTGTGGGTGCTCGCACTCTCGACAATCGCCCTCGTGGTCTTTCACGAGCTGGCGGCGCGCATGGGCGTCGTCACCGGCAAGGGCCTCATGTGCCTCGTACGCGAGCGCTACGGCCGTCGTGCGACCCAGGGCGCGCTGGCGGCGCTGCTGGTCGCCAACCTCGGCACCATCTGCGCCGAGTTCGCGGGCGTCGCGGCCGGGATGCAGGTGCTGGGCGGCCCCAGCCGCTACGTGACCGTCCCGCTCGCCGCCGCCGCCGTCAGCGTCCTGGTTCTACGCGGCTCGTTCGGTCGCGTGGAGCACGTGCTGCTCGCGCTGAGCGCGATCTTCATCGCGTACGTCGTCTCAGGGCTGCTCGCACATCCCGACTGGGGAGCGACCGCGCGCGGTCTCGTCGTTCCGGACATGCCGTTGACACGCGCCGCCGCGCTGGCCACGGTCGCGACCGTCGGCACGACACTTGCGCCGTGGGGCCTGGCGTTCATCCAGTCCTACGCCGTTGACAAGCGCCTGAAGGTCGAGGACCTGCGCTACGAACGCGTCGACGTCGTCAGCGGCGCGGTGCTGACCGGCATCATCGGCGTGTTCGTCGTCATCGCGTGCGCGGCGACGCTGCACGTCCACGGCCGCCACATCCACGACGCCGCCGACGCCGCAGACGCGTTGCGGCCGCTCGCGGGCAATGCCGCGCAGGCGCTGTTCGGCGTCGGGCTCGTCGGCGCCGGGCTACTGGCCGCCGCCGTCGTGCCGCTGTCGACGGCGTACTCGGTTGCCGAGGCGCTCGACCGGCCCGCCGACCTCAACGACGGCTTCCGCGAAGCGCCCGTGTTCTACGGCGCCTACGGCTTGAGCGTGGTGCTCGCCGTCACGCTGGTGCTGATCCCGGGCGCCCCGCTGATCCCGATCCTCTTTCTCTCCCAGGCGCTCAACGCGGTGCTGCTGCTCGCCATCCTGCCGTTCCTGCGCTCGCTCGCACGTGATGCGGCCGTCATGGGCGAGCACCGCCTCGGCCGCGCGGGCTCATTTGCGACCGCCGCCGTCATCGTCCTCGTCGCCGTGTGCGTGCTGGCGCTCGCCGCGCTCAACGTCGCGTGACCGCGCCACCTCCTCTGACTCAGCGTTCCCTCCGTGAGGGTCGGCCCACCGATGCGCGATCAATCCTCAAGCGGCGGCCACCGGTCCGTCAGAAGGTACGTGTAGGCGTAGGACCGCACCAAGTACGACAACGGGAGACGCTCGGCGTCGACGAGACCTGCGGACGTCCTGCCGGTGATGACGGCGACGAGCCAGATTGCGAGCGACACGGCGTAGATCCACAGGAGGAAGACGTACTGCAGGATCCACACGGGGATCAGGAGGATGATGCGGAATGCGGTCGACAGGCGGCTGTAGCTCTCCTGGGGTGGCGGGATCGTCACGGCGACCGGATACTCGGGATGCTCGCCGCCGTCGAACGGAGGGTATTCGTCGGTCACGAGCTCGATGTAACCCAACAGGCGCGTATAGAAGCGCACATATCCGGCGACGAAGTCGTACATGCTTTTCGGGTAGCGCCCGGTGACCACGATCGCGAACCAGGCGATGAAGACGACGACTTGAGCGGCGACCCCATAGAAGAAGCTCCAGATCAGGTGCGGAATCACCATGATGAAGCGGAAGAAGACCGTCAAGCGACTGCGCTTGATGGCTGGCGTCTGACGGTATGCGACGGGATAAGGAGTCATGTCAATGACGGTCGCACGCGCGCCGTGACACGTCAACGGTGACATCCGTCACAGAAGACGTCGTCCGGCGATGTCGCTTCGAGCTCGCGAGATTTACTGTCCGCGCTGTGCATCGTCTCGCACCGTAAGTCTGACGCGAGCGAGGCGGGCGATCCAGCAGAGTGCCCCCTGACGGTGCGTGGTTTCAGCACGCCCGATCCGCGTCAGACCACGCGAACCACTGGCGTGGGCGAGCGCCCGACCGCGGCGAGCGTGTCAAACGAGGGATGGATCAACACGCAATACGTCGATGACGGGGAGCTGCGAGGAGAAGAGCCGCCCTCGAAGGACTGGGCGAGACGGCTCAGCACGTATACGGCCAACCACCCTGGTGAGTTGGTCCTCGGCCGATGTCAGCACAGCGGCGGCGATTCGCGAGTGCGTTGTCGTATCGGTCGTCGTCGTCGGCCGTCCGTCCGTACGAACGGCGTCACGATCTCGCCAACGCCGCTCGCTCTCTAGCCTGCCAGCAGTGCCACCAGGGCGACCAGCGCGCCGACGGCTCCGCCGGCGACGAGAACGCTTCCGAGCTTTGAACCGTGCGTCTGGAGGTAGGCCTCCTGAGGCGCCGCTGGGTCGTAGTACACCTGCACCTCGTCGGGAATCGCAGCGAGCTCCTGCTCGGCGAGGCTGTGCTTGAGCCCTCTGTGCGAGTGGCTCATTCGATCCGAGGAGTAGTCGACCCCGTCGACCGTATACGCGTACGTGACCTGCGGCCGGTAGCCACCGCCCTTGCCCCATCTGCCCTCGACGGTGCCGGGGGAGACCGTTGCCAGCTCCCGCTTGACGACGGTGCCGCGAGTCGTCTGGAACGAGCGCATGCGGCGCGCCGTGCGGAGACTGCCCCATCCGGCGGCGATCGCGCCGCACGACAGGATCAGGAGGAAGATCGCGGATGCCACGATCGCCGAGTCTACGCCGGGTCGTAGTTGCCCGGGCACGCAACGCGCCTACCGCTTGTGGCCCTCCGCCGGGCCGCAACGCAAGCCTCGTTGTCGAGCCCGCGAACCTGGAGGACGACGTTGGCTGAGACCCCGATGCTGTTCGTTCGACACGGCGAAGACGGCCGCCCGCGAGTGCATTCGTGTCGCCGCGTGCAAGAGGCGCTGCGCGCCGCAAGCGTCGACTACGACACCCAACGCGGCGCCAGCGGGTCGGGTTGGTCGATGCAGGACGGCGATGACGCCGCACTCCAAGGCTTTGCGCTTACATCGAAGCTCGGTAGTTGACTAGCCGCCCTCGTCCACGGCGTCGAGGTCTGGATCCAAGACGCAACTTCACGAGCTTTTCCGCGGCTCACCCGGTCAGGCGGAGAGGCGCTCAGCGCCAGGGGCTGTCTCGCCGTCGTATTCGGGAGCAGTCGGCGCGTGTCGCGCTACCGCGATCACGCGGGTGCCGCCGGCCAGAGAGAACGTGACGTTGCGGCGAGCGCCGCGCTCGGCAGACGCGCCAGCGGATCGGGCGCACCGAAGCGCCGCGACAGCAGCACGGCAAACTGCAGGCCGACAGACACTCTGCGCAAGCAGGCGGCCGAGCTGGTCGGCCAGCCTCTCCCGGCGCTCGCGATCGGTCACGCCGAATACCGCCCGCAGGGTCACCTCGAGCGTCACGCGCTGCATGTGCGCATGCATGGCGAACGGCTCGGGCTCCGGCCACGACGTCACGCGCGACGACGTCGCGGACCGTCGACTCGTACGCGCGCATGCGCGCGCCGTGAAACGGCGGCCAACATGAGCCCCTGGCGGGCCAAGTGGTCGCGCCACTCCAGCAGCAACAGTGAGCGCTGACCGAGGATCGGCAACAACGCGACCGTCCGGCCGTGCTCGGGATTGGCGTAAGGGCGCGGATCGCCTCGGGATCCCAAAGCATCACCAGCGGCTGCTGAAAGCCCACGAACCGCACGCAGAACGTGTCGCCAAACCGGCGGCGCGAGAACTCCAAAAAGGAGATCGGGCGCAGCACCAGCGCAGCGTCTGCAGGATCGGCAGCTCGCTCGGGCGGCCGCAAGAGGGCTGCGCGATGGCGAATGGCGTGCGGTCATGCGTCCCACTCGACGGTACACCGGCTGAACGTCGGAGCGCTGTTCCGGACTCGAATGGGAGACCTTTCTGATGCCCGGCAGGTAGGGGCTGTGGCGCCGCATGGATCGCGGCCGGGGCCTCACCCAAAGGACACGACGGTGAGATCCAGCGGCATCTCGGCCCGGTTGTCTGCGCTGCCTGCGAACGGCAGCACGTCAAACGGGGTCGTGGTGTTCTCATAGCGGTCAAGGACCGCCGTGGAGCGCAGCCGACCCCGGGTCGCGAACCGGTCGATCACATAGGGCACCCCTTCGGAAGTCAGCGCCGACGGCCCGTCCATCACATGAAAATGCAGGTGCGGAGCGCTCGTATTCCCGCTGTTGCCGACGAGCCCCAGCAGGTCTCCGCGCTTGACGGTGTCGCCCTCCTTCACCTTGATCGACCCCGCCTGGAGGTGGGCGTAGAGCATGTAGAGGCCATCGTGGAGCTTGGCCACCACGCTGTTGCCGTCCGCCTCACGCAGCGAGATGCCCTCCGGCAGCGCGCCGGGCGTCTGCTCGTCCAGTCCATCGATCACGTGCACGATCGTCGCGTCGGCCGCCGCGATCACTCGCGCGCCGTAGATCGAGTAGTCGGCAGGGTTCTTGGGATCGCCGCCGCGCTTGACGAACCGCCGGCTGGCGTCGATCTGTTCCCAGTCGACCGCGAAGCGTTGCGCCAGCCACTCGCGGTTGTCGATCGCGAGCGACGCTCGCCGGTGACGCACCGACGAGCAGCAGCTGTCGGCCGCGACGTAGCCTCGTCCGGCCGCAAGCGGCGGACCAAGCACCGGGACGTCGAACGCGTTGCGGACCTTCACGACGGCCGGCGAGCTCACGGCCCGGCCACGAGGAAACCGGTCGGATCTGACGACGATCCGATGCACGAGCCGGTCCGGAATCTTCGAGCGATCGTCGAAGCTCAGCGTCAGATACAACGTCGCCTGCTGCCCCACGCGTAGCTGCCGCACACCTGACCGCGCGCCGGGCAGCGCCAGCGCATCCGTCACCTGCGCACGGTCGAGCTTCTCGATGACCTCTCCGCTTGGAGTGGACACGCTGACTCGGGCCGGTAGAAGCGTCAGCGGCGTCGCGTTAAACACCCGCAGCTCGTAGGACACGAGGTACGTGCCACCCGAACCCCGAAACGGAACCGCCTGCTCCACCGGCGAGACGATCAGAGGGACCAGCGACTCGTGCTTGCCCGCACTGCGCGTCTCGCCGCTGACCGGACTGGTCAACGCGCCCGCAGACTGCATCTTGTCGTCGCCCCCGCACCCCGCGATAAGAACCGCGAGTCCCAGCCCCACCAGCACACAACCGCACCTAAGCATCTGGCGCCCAGAATAGTCCGAGAAAACGGCTAGGGTTGTTTATGGATCGGGTTGGTTTGGTCGAACCGGGTTGACGGGGAGAGCATGCTGCGCAGGCCGCGCGACTCTTGACCCGTCCACCAGGGGGAGGTGGCGATGCGTCTGCGGTTCGTTGCGATTGTCGCGGTTGTCGTTGGTGGTGGGCTGCCGGCCGCAGCTGTTGCCAGGCCCTACGAGGTCAACGACCTGCGGATCATCTCGGGGCCCAGTCCGTTCGCCGCCGGCTGCCCCTGCGCGACGCTGGACGAGACGCGCATCGCGGGCGCCGAGATCGAGCCGGCCATCACGGTCAGCCCGGCACATCCGCGCACCATCGTCGCCACCTGGCAGCAGGACATCGGCCGGGGTGGGGCGCGCAGCGACCTGATCGGAGCTTCGAGCGATGGCGGCAAGACGTGGAAACGCTCCACGATCCCCGGCCTCTCGCGCTGCACGGGCGGCAGCGCCGACGTGGCCACAGACCCCTGGGTCTCGGCCGCTCCAGACGGAAGCGTCTACTTCAGCGGCGCGGCCATCTTCCTGTCGTCCGAACCCTCCCCGGCAGCGCTCGTTGCGAGCCGCTCGCGCGATCGCGGGCGCCGCTGGTCGCCCCCGGTTGCGTTCGCTGGGCCAAGCGTGCGCGTCGAACGGGAGGTCGTGACCGCAGATCCGAGGCGGCCCGGCCACGCCTATGTCGTGTGGTGGGAACGCGACCCCCTGATGCCCTTCGACGGCAGCACTCATCAGTTCGCGCGAACGCTCGACGGCGGTGCCACGTGGTCGGCGCCGGTCACTCTCGACACGGCGCCGCCGGGCGCACTTGACCAATCAGCAGAGATCCTCGTTCTGCCGAACGGCTCGCTGCTGGCGCTCATCGCCCGCCTCCAACTCGAAGGCGGCGGCGCGTTGCAGAAGCTGTTCGCGATGCGCTCCTCAGACCAGGGCCGGACCTGGGATGCGCCGGTGCAGGTGGCCTCACAGCCGATCGCGCCCATCCCCGACCCTGAAACCGGGGACGCGCTGCCAAACCAGGACCTGACCTTCCATTCCGCGGCAATTGCGCCCGACGGGACGGTCTACGTCGCCTGGGACCGCGACAGCTCGGCCACCTCCGGGACGATCGACATCGCCAAGTCAAGCAACGGCGGCGTCAGCTGGAGCGCTCCGACAGCGCTGCCCGGCGTCACCGCCTTCACGTTCGAGCCCGCGATCGCCGTCGACGCGCGCGGCACGGTCGGGGTCATCTGGTACGAGAACCGCAACGATCGTCTCGGTGACGCGCCGCGGACAACCGACGTCTGGTTTGCGCACTCCGCTGACGGCGGCAGCTCGTGGAGCCACAGCCACGTCGCCGGACCGTTCGACTTCCGCACCGCACCGAGGCCCTCCGGCGACCTCCGGCTCGGCGAGTACCAGGGGCTTGCGGGTCTAAGCCGCGGGTTTGCGGCAGTTTTCACCCAAGCGGCGCCCCAGGCTGAGGACGGGCCGACGGACATCTTCTTCGCACAGATCGGACCTCGCTGACGCGGAGGCACTCCAAGAGCATCGACATCGGAGGTCGCGGTTCGGCGGCATCCGCGCTGGTTGCGGCGCAGCCGACCGCTGCTCACTCCCCAGCGTGTGCGGCAAGTGAGCCTTTCTGCGGCTCGCCGCCCGGCAGTGCCTCGTACACCACGATGTCGGCGCTGTCGCCGAAGAGCTCCTCGACGCGCTCGAGCACCTTCTTGACGTGCGCGCTCGCGAGGTGCGCGTCGAGCAGCTCGCGCGATGCCCATCGTTCGATGAACGCGAGCCGGCGCGGATCGTCGGCGCCCTGGTGCAGTGCATACAGGATGCAGCCCTCTTCACGGTGGCTTGGCTCGACAAGGGCCTTGAACGCGTCGACAGCTTCGGCCTCCTTGCCGGGCCGGGCGTGGAAGGATCCGACGACGACGACTTCGGACATGCGATGCTCTCCTCCAGGACGGGACGGGGATCGTACGTACTGCGGGAGATGAAGCGAGCGCGGGTGAACCCACGGATAAACCACGTCAGCATCAACGCGCTGGACCTGCAGGAGTCGGTGGACTTCTACGTCGATCTGCTGGGAGCCGAACCGATCACCACGCCGAACTTCGGCCTGCCGGTCCAGTGGCTGGCGCTCGGCCGCACGCAGCTGCACATCTTCGAGAAGAACCTCACGCCAACCAGCCATCACCATCTCGCGATCACGGTCGACGACCTCGCGCCCGTCTACCGAGCCGCGGAGCGGCGCGGCGCCTTCGACGACCAGGCTTTCGGCAATCGCCTTGTCGAGCTGCCAGGCGATGTCGTCCAGCTCTACGTACGCGATCCGGCCAGGAATCTCATCGAGATCGACCACTACGGCGTCGACCGACTGCCAGACGACCTTCGCGCACAGCTAAAGGGCCTGTGGGAGTTCAACCCGCAGACCGAGGAGCAAATGAGCGCGCGATTGTTCGTGCCGGAGTAATGGGCGCGCTCAAGCGACCGCGACGAGCCACATCATGCCTCCCTGCAGGGAAGACCGGCACTCCCCGCCGCCCGAGGCTTCTCGTGCGAGGTTGCGGGTGCTTACCGCTTTCTACACAGGTACCGGGCGAGCACGCCCGAAGCGCTGTAGTTGGTGTCGATCATGTCAAACCCCGCACGGTCGATCATCGGCTCGAGCAGCCATGTGAATGTCGAGTGCTCGTCACGAACATGTTCTGCAAGCTCAGCCCGTGTCCACCCGCGTTCGATGTCCGTAGTCATCGTCTCCATGATCCACGCTTCGACCCGACGCTCGGCGTCGGCCGGTTCGAAGCTGTAGACCACGTCCGACAGGCGCAGCGCGCCTCCCGGCCGCAACATGCCGGCCATCCGGCGCAGCGCGATCGCCTTCCAGAAGTCCGGGAGGTGATGCAGCGCATAGCGGCTGTAGACGAGGTCGGCCGGTTCGCCCGTGTGCCGATAGGTCAAGAACCCGGCACAGACGGCTTCGACGTTGCTCAATGCACAGCGGTCGATGTTCTCGCGTCCATCTTGGAGTCATAGCGCCGCGCGTGCCGCTCGTCGAAATGCTCGCGGCCCGTGTGTTCGCGCTCGTCAAGCCACCACGAATCCGGATTGTGCGCCATCACTGGATGGTCGCGCGATCTGGCGCGCCACGCAGCGCCAACCGCAGCAGCCGCGACCCCGCAGTGTCGCATCCGACGACCCAGGGCGGTCTGCGACCGACGGGTGTCGACGGTGGATCGCGATCGCCGCCGTGGAGCATCGAAGCTGCAATACCGATTGGTATTACACGCTGCTGGCCTGCGGTCGTTCGCGTGACAAGCAAAGGCCAGGTGACAATCCCCCAGCAGGTTCGCGAGCGGTTGGGCATCACTCCAGGCAGCGAGGTGAATGTTCCACTCGACGACGCGGGTGCACGACTTGTCCGCGTCAGCCCCGGCGAAGGCACGACCTTGGTCGCCCGGATGCGCGGTCCCGCGACGGTACGGATGAGCACAGAGGAGATCAATCGAGATATCCGTCGGCTTCGAGCGCATCGAAACACTCGAAAGCGCCCTGCCCGACCAGCTCGAACGCCAAGACCTGCCATGGGAAGCGGCGTTTTCTGGCCGGAACGTGCTTCATGGACTACCGCCGCCGTGGCGGCGTCAGACGTTCACCATTACCCAACTTCTACGTCGGCGCGCACGCTGCCGTCACCGGCCGCGCGCTCCTCACACGCGACGCCAACCGCTACGGGACCCAGCTGCCAAGCCTCATGCTGATCCGCCCTTGACCGGCCGGCACTCGTGACGGCTACGTGGATGACGGGGTAGACCGTCGTCGGGCACTTCTTCCCACGGGGCGGCGTCGGCGACGAACGCCCGGACGCTGGGCCGGATCCCGGGATCGCTGTCGAACGTGCCCATGCGGATCCCGATCGAGTCCGGGTGGTTGAGGTTGCGACCGAAGAGCGATGAGCCGCAGTCACCGCAGAACCACTTCTCACCACCGTCCTCAGGCTTCCAATGCTTCAGGCGGTCCTCCCCCTTGACGATGTGAAACGCGCCGGGCGCCGGGTGCGCGTTCGGCGATGCCGCGGCGCCACTGCGCCGCTGGCAGCGCTTGCAGTGGCAGTAGCTCGCGATCACGAGCGGCTCAGTGACCTCATAGCGCACCGCACCGCAGTTGCAGCCGCCGGTCAGGGAAAACTCAGCCATGACGTGAATGCTGTCAGCCTGCGCCAAACGAGACGTTCGACGAGTTGCTCTGCGCGATCCCGGCACGGCCTCGGGACGGGTGCAGCCGTGATCGTGCTCGTCACTGCACCGCGCGTTATTGGCGACATCATCACCGCCGGCGCGGGTGCCGGTTGATACCTTGCGCAGGCACGCGTCATGACCGGCGCGAGGCGGCCCATGGCCAGCCCCCGACTCAGAACGAAAGACAGCGAGTTGCTCGCACTCTTCGGGCGGGCTGGCCGCAACCTACGGCGCGCCAGCGAGCTGCTCGACCGGCTGCTGATGGGCTGGCCCGAAACGCAGGATCTGCGCGACGAGATCCGGGAATGCGAGCACTTGGGCGACCGGATCACGCACGACATCATCCATCAACTGCTTACCTCGGCGGCAGGACCGTTTGACCGTGAGGACGTCTTCGGCCTGGCGGGCGCGCTGGACGACGTCGTCGACTTCGCCGAGGAGGTCGCCGACTACCTCGGGCTGTATCAAATCGAGGCACCGATGGAGGCTGCCCAGCAGCTTGCCGGCGTGCTGCGCGAGACCTGCGCGCAGCTTGCCGACGCCTTGGACGGACTCGACGACGTGCGCTGCCTGAGCCCGCTGCTGATCGAGATCCATCGCCTGGAGAACGAGGGCGACCGCATCGTGCGCGGAGCGATCGCGTCGCTGTTCGTGGGCGGTATCGATCCGACGGTGATCATCCGCTGGAAGGATCTCTTCGAGCGCCTCGAGGACGCGATCGACAGCTGCGAGAAGGCCGCGCACATCCTCGAGGGGATCGCCGTCAAGAACGCCTGACCCACCGGTAACCCGCGTCCGGTCAGAGCGTGTCAGCGCTGCTTGCGAAACGGCCCCTGAATCGCGAAGACGTGCCCCGGCGACTGGATGTTCGCGAACAGGATCTTCTTGTCGCGCGAGAACGTCGGGCCGGTGAACTCGCTGTCGCCCGACAACTCGTTGCGCGCGAAGAAGAAGACCTCGCCACGCGGGGTCGCGCCGACGAGGTGGTTCTTGCCTTCGCCGTCCTCGGCGAGGATCAAGCCACCGTAGGCCGAGACGGTGATGTTGTCCGGTCCGTCGGGATCGTTGTCCTGGTCGGCCGGCGTGTAGGCGAAGTGCAGCTTGAGCTCGATCGTGCCGTCCTCGGGGTCGATCAACCAAACCTGGCCGTCGTGCTGAGCTGCGCTGCCGTCCGAGGTGCGCGCGAACGAGGCGACGAAGTACGCGCCCTCGTCGCCCCACCACATGCCCTCCAGCTTGCGACTGCGCGTGATCTGGGCGAACTGCTTGCGCACCGGCGTCGTCGTCGCGTCGCGCTCGGGGACCGGCAGCCAGCGGACGCGGTACGTCGTGCCGGGCTCGGTTGCCACCGACAGGTCGGGCACGAACGCACCGGCGCGCGTGAACGCCTGCATCGCCTCGAGCGTGCCGGCGTCGTCGGCAAGCGCCCTCAGCGCGCCCTTGCCGAGCGGCAGCACGGCGGATGGCGGCGTCCAGCGGTACAGCAGCCCGTTGGGGTTGCCGGCGTCCTCGGTGAGGTAGAGCGTGTGCCGCCTGGGATCGACGACGACGGACTCGTGCGGGTAGCGCCCGAGGCACTTGATCGGCTTCGGGTCGCGGTTGGCGTCCTGGTCGTAGGGGTCGACCTCGAAGCAGTAGCCGTGCGGCTTGCCGAGGATCGCTTCGGTCTCCTCGCAGGTGATCCACGTCTCCCAGGGCGTGAGGCCGCCGGCGCAGTTGTTGTGCGTCCCGGCGAGGCTGACGTACTCGCGCACGCGGTTGCCACGACGGTCCACCTCGATGTTCGTCGTTCCTCCGCGCGCACGCGCGTCGTAGACGAAGCCGGGAATCGGCGGGACGGGATAGGGCTCGTTGCCGCCGATCTCGTGGTTGTTGACCAGCACGCTGCCGTTGCCGCCGCGGCGGACGAAGGCCGCCGTGCCGTCGGGGTCGTCGGGCGTGGGCTCGCCGCTGTCGAGCAGCGTCACGCCGGACTCGGCGACGAGCGTGTACGTAAATCCGGCGGGCAGCGACAGGATCCCTGCGGGGTCGGGGACGAGCGGGCCGTAGCCGACCTCGCGAGGTGGCGAGGTCACGCCGCCGGCGTCAGCGGGGTCCGCGCCGAAGAGGCCAGGAATGCTGCCGCTGAGCGCGATGCCGAGGCCGCTGGCCGTACGGTTGAGCATCGAGCGCCGCGAGAGGCCAGGCTCGGCCTCGGGATGCTGCCGCATATCGGTGGTGGTCATACGCGCTCCATCGGTTCGGTTGCGGATCGGAGGGTGCGCACGATCTGCGAGGGACCCCGGTTGCGTGTGACCAGCGCGTGACGGCGGCGTGAAGAACTTGAGCGGACGAATTTCTTGGCCCGGAAAGAAGAGCGTCGTGATTACACGAAGGCAACTTCCCGCGTGGACCGCGCTCCTACGGTGCGCCGATGCTCCTCAAGCTCGTCACCGCCGGTCTTGCCGCCACGCTCATCGCAGTTCCCGTCGCCGCCGCTCAAGGCGACGGTGATCGCGCCTTCCGATCGAGCGTGCAGACGCTTTCCGTCATCGGCGACATCCCCTACGGAGACGCGCTGATCGCCGAGTTCCCGGCCGACGTCGCGCAGATCAACGCCGATCCCGACGTGCGCGGCGTGATCCATCTCGGCGACATCAAGAACGGCTCCAGTCGCTGTGACGACACGTACTTCAGCGCGCGGCTTGCGGACTTCGGGCGCTTCGCGGACCCGTTGGTCTATACGCCGGGCGACAACGAATGGACCGACTGCCACCGCGCGAACAACGGCGGCTACCTGCCGACCGAGCGCCTGGCAAAGATCCGCGAGCTGTTCTTCGCCCATCCCGGCCAGACGCTAGGCGGTCATGCGCACGTGCCGTTCCAGTCGCGCGCGCTGCCGGAGAACGTCATGTGGGACGCGGCGGGCGTCCAGTACGGCGTCGTCCATGTCGTGGGCTCGAACGATGATCAGGCCGTCTGGTTCGGCGATCGCACGGACCCAGCAACCGGCGCACCCAAGCCAGAGACGCCCGCAGAGACAGCGCTGCGAACACGTGAATACTCCGGCCGCGAAGCGGCGGCGCTGGCCTGGATTCACCGCATCTTCGACGCCGCCCAGGATCGCCGTGCCCCCGGTGTGGTCCTCGGCATGCAGGCCGACATGTGGGACGGTCTCCCCAGCGACCAGACGGCATTCGCGCCGATCAAGGCCGCCATCGCTGCCCGCGCGGCGCGCTTCGGTAAGCCCGTGCTGCTGATGGAGGGCGACTCGCACCAGATCAAGGTCGACACGCCCGCCGGCATGCCGGCGAACCTCACCCGCGTCGTCGTGCAGGGCTCGACAAGCGTCCCGCACGAATGGCTGAAGCTGTCGGTGGACCCTGGATCTCCACGCGTGTTCTCCTGCCAGAACGTGGTCTTCGTGTCGGGCGCCGTCAGCCCATGCCCGGGCTCTCTGGCCCCCTGACCGAGCGGTCGAGTCGCTCACGACAGCCCCGCTCAGCCCGGAGCCCAAGGAGGCCGGTGGGCCGCCGTCACGCTCCGGCGTGAATGATGCTGCCGATGAGGGACCCCGCGCCGCCTCCGCGGCTGACCGGCCGCGAGCTGCTCGGCTGCGCAGCGCTCGGCGCGCTGCTCGCGGTCGCGCTGCACTGGCCGCTGGCGCTGCACCTCGGCGACCGGATCGCCCAGGATCTCGGCGACCCGCTCGTACAGGCCTGGCAAGTCGCCTGGGACGGACACGCGCTGGCACATCAGCCGCTGCGCTTCTTTCAGGCCAACCAGTTCTGGCCGCTGCCCGACAGCCTCGCGTTCTCCGACGCGCTCGTCGGCTACGCGCCGGCGGGGTTGATCGGATCGGGGGTCCATGCCGCGGTCGCGCGCTATGACGTGCTGTTCCTGCTCGCCTATGCCCTGTGCTTCGCCGGCGCCTGGCTACTGGCGCGCGAGCTCGGCGCCGGGCGCGTCGGCGCCGCCGCTGCGGGCGCGGCGTTTGCGTTCGCCCCGTGGCGCCTGGAGCAGGAGGGCCACCTGCACGTCATCTCCAGCGGCGGAATCGCGCTGGCGCTGTTCGGACTCGTGCGCGGCTACCGCCGCCAATCCGCGCCGACGATCCTTGCCGGCTGGCTCGTCGCCGCGTGGCAGTTTTCGCTCGGTTTCTCGCTCGGACTGCCGCTCGTCTACCTGCTCGGCCTTGCAACGATCGTGACGCTCGGGGTGTGGTGGCGGCGCGGGCGCCCGCGCCAGCCACGCCGCGTGCTGCTGGCGACCGCCGCCGGGATGCTCTGCTTCGCGGTCGTCGCCGTGGCGCTCGCACGGCCGTACCTGCGCGTGCTCGATGCCCATCCCGAAGCGCGGCGCTCGGCCGTCACCGTGACGATCTACTCTCCGCCACCCCGCGCGTTCCTGGCGGCGTCGGGTGACAGCCGCGTCTGGAGCGCGGCGACGAGGCCGGTCCGCAACTCGCTCAACGTCGTTCCCGAGAAGACGCTCTTTCCCGGGTTGGCGATCCTCGCGCTCGCATTCGCCGGCTGGCGCTTCGGTGTGTTCGAGCGCCGGCTCAGAACCGGCCTGGCGGCCGCGACCGTCGCCGTCGCGATCCTCTCGTTGGGCTTTCAGCTCGGAGCCGGCTCGTGGCTGTTTCCGTACCGCTGGTTATACGAGCTGTTGCCGGGCTGGCAGGGCATTCGCGTGCCGGCACGCCTGCACACCTTCACGACGCTGCTGCTCGCGCTGCTCGCCGCCGCGGGCGCCCAGGCGCTGTACGCACGCGCCCGAGGACGCTGGGGGGCGGGCGCGGCGGCGGCCGTGGCCGCAGTGCTCGTGATCGCGATCCTCGCCGAGGGATGGGGGTTCGCCGACCATCCGCGCGTCCTGCCGGCCCCCCCGGGCTTCAGCCGCGCGCCGCAGCCGGCCCTGCACCTGCCGATGGATCCCCGCGGCAACCGCCGCTACGTCCTGTGGTCGACCGACGGCTTCCCGAAGCTCGTCAACGGCCGCGCGGGCTTCTACCCGCGCGAGTTCCGGGCCGTGCAGCAGGCGACGGCGCGCTTCCCCGACGCGCGCTCGACGGCCTTCCTGCGCAAGCTCGGTGTCCGCAGCGTCACCGTCCACCTCGACCGCGCTCGCGGCACGGCGCTCGCGCGGCGGGCATCATCCGGTTCGCTGCGCGGTCTCGACCTCGAGCGCCATCCTCGCGGACGCGTGATGCTCTTCCTCCTGCGGTGAGCGCGCTCCGCCGCGGCCGTTGCGCATCGCGACGCCGACCGCGAGCAGGCCGATCATCCCGGCGGTCGCGATCAGCACGAGCGCCTCCTGCGACGGCAGCTGCAGGGGGCGCGGGAGTACCGTCGCGCACAGCGCCCAGACGAGCACCGCGGGAGGCGCAAAGCGCGCCCCGCGCGCGAGCTGCTCGCGGCCCAACGTGCGCACCCCGAGCAGCAGCGCGATCGCGACGAGGGCGGCGAACGGGAGGATCGCGACGGGGCCGTGGGCGATGCCGGCGAGGTCCAGGACGCTGTGCTGGAATGACCCGTAGTCGACCAGCCGTCGCACCCATTCACCGGCGTCGTTGACCCCGATCATCGGGTAGCTCATCGTCGCGGCGACCATCGTCGTCGTCGAGATCGCCGCAAGCGCGAGGGTCACGGCCGGCCAGCGCCGCCACGCGATCCCGAGTCCGAGCGCGATGAACGGGAGGATCGGGATGAGAAAGCGCGGACCGGGCGAGCCGCCGCCGAACGGCAGCCAGTAGCCGGCGTTGTAGAGCAGGTAGGCGACCGCGATCGCGATGACCGTCCGGGTCTCCGCCCGATGGCGCCCCTCCCGGTGCAGCGCGATGACCCCGGCGATCGCGACGACCAGCACCGGCGTGAGCGTCAGCAGTCCGCGGCCGCCGACGAGCAGCGACAGCCCGTCGACGATCCTCGGCGCCGTGACCCCGAAGAAGCCGCCGTCGTTGAGTCCGAGCACGTCGTGTCCGGAAAAGCCGGTCTCGGCCACGGCGTTGGCGTAGCTCATGTGCAGCGGCGATCCGAACGCCCACCACTGGTAGGCGAGCAACGGCGCCGCGCCCGCCACGACGCCCGCGCCGTATGCCGCCGCGCGCCGCGGGATCTGGACGAGTGCGACGCGCCGGGAGATCGCGTACAGCCCGACGATGAGCGCCGCGATCGCCAGCGGGTATTCGCACACGACCGCGAGCCCCGCGAGCACTCCTGCCAGGGCGAGCACCAGTGGCCGCGACGGACCCTCGCGTTCGCGCCAGGCCAGTGCGAACGCACCAAAGGCGAGCGCCGCGCTGAGGAGGTGTGAGAAGTAGAGCGTCGAGAACGGCAGGACCATCGTTCCGGCCGCGAGCGTGAGCGCTGCGGCGACACCCGTCCCCGGCGTCACCCGCTCGACGAGACGGGCGAGGACGACGAGCAGCACGAGCGCTGGAACGAGGACGCCGAGGAGCCCCAGCGCCCAGGTCAGCGGCGCGTCGTTGGCGATCGCCTCGCGCGCGCCACGTGCCCGCGAGCGGTCGTAGCCGTAGGACTCGACCGGCAGCTCGCGCGACATCCACGGCACGCCGCGGTCCGACTCGCCCCGGATGCGCGCGTCGCGCGCTACCCGCTCGACCCCGACGCCGTCCAGCGCGGCGAACAGCGGGTACGTCGCAAAGACGAGCCCGGGTGGCTTGACGGAGTAGTAGTGGCCTCCAAACCACGCGACATCGTGCGTCTCCCAGTGCCAGCGATCGATCCGGGCGGTGCCGTCGGAGAGCGCTCGGCTCAGCGCCATGTAGGACGTCTGGGCCCAGCCCGGGGACTGGACGACGAACGCACACGCACACGCGAAGACCGCGAGCGCGGGCAGCAGACGGCGCGGCGCAGCACGCGACCGACCCGCCGTTTGCAGGCTCCCCATGGCGACGAGCCTACGAAGCCCTCGTGCGCGTCGTGTGTTGTTCGTGCTAACGGCGACGGCCCGAGAGTACCCGGACAGTCCCCGGTTCGTTCACGGCTCTCGCCGATCTCCCACGGCACGCTCACAGCAGCTTGTCGAGGACGATCTCGTCGCGGATCGGGATCCCGTGGTTGCCGCTGGCCGGTATCTCGGGCTTGAGCCGGACGCGCGCGTCCTGCACCGCACCGGGGTACAGCTCGGCCAGCCGAAAGCCGCGTCGCTGGTAGAAGCGCAGCGCGTCGAGGTTGTCGTTGGTGGTCAACACCCACAGGCGCCGTCGCCCGCGCCGGCGAGCGAGCTCCTCGACCTCCGCCAGCAGCGCCGTGCCGGCCCCGCGCCACCGCTCTGTGGCGTGCAACGTGAGGATCTCGCACGAGTCCTCGCCGATCACGTAGGTGAGCACGCCGGCAAGCTTTCCGCCCTGCTCGGCGACCAGGCCTGGATGATCGAGAGGGCGTTCGAGCCGTCTCAAGCGAGCAACGCGCTCGGAGTGGCGCCGGCGCAGGAAATAGGCGACGATCGGCTCGTCGGCGGGCGTGCGGGGACGGACGAGCATCGTGCTGCCGATCACGCCATCATCCGAAACGTCATCTGCAGCTCGGTCCCGCCGTTCTCCGAAACGCCGATCTGGAGCGTGTCGGCGCTGCTGGCGATGAACGGCAGGCCGACGCCGAGGCCGGGGCTGTCGAGGCGCGGCAGCATTCCCATGCCGTCGTCGCTGACGATCACGTGGACGGTGGCGTCCTCGACGAACGTCACCACCCGCACCTCGCCCGGCGGAGCGTCTGGATACGCGTGCACGACGGCGTTCGTCACCGCTTCGGAGACAGCGAGCTTGACGGCCGCCAGCTGCGGGTCGCGCACGCCGGCGGTGGACACGAACTCGGCCACCTGCGTGCGCAGCAGCGGGACCGACGCCGGCACGGCGGGCACTGCAAAGCGCAGAGGCGAGCGCTGCACGTCGCTATGGCTCCTGCCGCGTGATCAACCTGCTCAGCACGATGATCGTCTTCGTCCGCGCGATGCCCGGCTTGGTCCTGATCCGCTCGAGCGTCGCTTCCAGGTTCGCGACGTCGGTCGCGAGCAGATGCACGAGCGCGTCGGCCTCGCCCGTCACCGTATATGCGGCAACGACCTCGGGCTCGCCGAGCAGCGCCTCGCGCAGAGCGCTCGGGCGCGTGTTCTGGGAGCAGTGGATCTCGACGAAGGCCTCGGTGTTCTGGCCCAGTGCCGCCGGGTCGACAAGCGCCGTGAAACCGGTGATGACGCCGATCGTACGCAGCCGGTCGACGCGCCGCTTGACCGCCGGCGAGGAAAGGTTCACGCGCTCGCCAAGCTCGGCCAGGCTCAGACGCCCGTCCTCGAGCAGCTCGGCGACGATCTTGCGGTCGAGTTCGTCTATGCAGCGAAGGATGCCGGGAGCGGCGGCGGGGCGAGTCGCAGGGTCCGCTCCGTCTGACTCAGAACCTCGAGCAGCCGCTCGAGCAGCCAGTCGGCCTCGCGCTCGGACATCGTCAGCGGCGGCGCGAGCCGGACCGTGTGCTCGTGGGTGTCCTTCGCCAAGACGCCTCTCGCAAGCAACGCCTCGCACGCCGTGCGGGCGCCGCCGCTCGCCCGATGCAGGTCCAGACCGAACCACAGCCCCAGCGAGCGTACTTCGCGCAGCGCCGCGGGGCCGGCCGTGTCGAGCGCGGCGCGCATCTGCGCCCCCCGGAGCGCCGCGTTGGCCTGCGGCTCGCCGTCGCGCAGCAGCTCGAGCACCGCGCGACCGACCGCGCACGCAAGCGGGTTCCCGCCGAAGGTCGAGCCGTGCGAGCCCGGGGTAAAGACGCCGAGCACGTCGTCGTCGCCGGCCACGGCCGACAGCGCCACGATCCCGCCGCCGAGCGCCTTGCCGAGCACGTAGAGATCTGGGACCACGCCCTCGTGATCGCATGCGAACGTCCGGCCGGTGCGGCCGAGGCCGGACTGGATCTCGTCTGCGATGAGCAGGACGTTTTGCTCGGAGCACAGCCGCCGCGCCTCGCGCAGGTAGCCTGGCGGCGGCACGATCACGCCGGCTTCGCCCTGCACCGGCTCGACGAGGAAGGCGACGACGTCCTCATCCTGCGCCAGCGCCGCGGCGAGCGCGTCGGCGTCGCCGAATGGGATCGTCCGGAACCCGGGCGTGAACGGGCCGAAGTTCTCGCGCGCGAGTGGGTCGTCGGAGAAGGAGACGATCGTCGTCGTGCGGCCGTGGAAGTTGCCCGAGCAGACGATGATCGTGGCGCGGCCAGGGCGGACGCCCTTGACCTCGTAGCCCCATTTGCGCGCGACCTTGATCGCCGTCTCGACGGCCTCGGCGCCGGTGTTCATGGGCAGCACGCGATCTTTGGTGCAGAGCGTTGCCAGATCGCGGGCGAACGGGCCGAGCTGGTCGTTGGAGAACGCGCGGCTCGTGAGCGTCACCTTGTCGAGCTGGTTGCGTGCGGCCGCGACGAGCTTCGGGTGGCGGTGACCGAAGTTCAGCGCCGAGTAGGCGGACAGCGCATCGAGGTAGCGGCGCCCGCGATCGTCGACGACCCATGCTCCCTCGCCTTGGGTCACGGTGACGGGAAGGGGGTTGTAGTTGCGCGCCGTGAAGCGCTCGGCGACGGTCGCGGTGTCTTCGCGGCCGAGCTCGACGTCGAGCGCGAGCGTCAGGCAGCGCGGCCCTCCCCCGGCCTTCAGGAACTCCGACACGTCGACGACGACCGGGTCGAAGCCGCGCTCACGCAGCTCAAGCTCCAGCCGTTTCGAGCACGCCGGCATGACGACGGTGCGCCCCACGACGACCGCGTTCGCGCAGAATGCCGCGGCCTCGTCGTCGGTGAGCTCGATCGCGTCGGGGACGAGCTCGCCGACGAGCCGCGCGCTCTCCGCATCCATCGCCTGCGGAGCGACCAGCGCGCAGCGCGAGTCCAGCGGGCAGAAGACGATGTCGACGTGGTAAAAGCGCTCGTCGACGAGCTCGACCGGCAGGATGTTCGCGTCGACGAGCCGCGCGAGGTGGACGTAGGACGAGGCGGACGATCGCGCACGGTAGCCGCCGACAAGCGTCCCCTCGAACGGCAGGCCATCGCCGGCACCCTCTTGCACGACGTCCTCGCCCATCCGCCGAATCTCGAAGCCGTGCGCGCGAAACCATGCCTCGGCGTGGGCGGGCTCGGGCCGGCGCTCGGGGTGGCGCATGCGCGCAGGAATGAAGGTGCCCGCGTCGACGAGGCCGAGGTTGGCGGTGAAGACCAGGTCTGGAAGACCCGGGCACGGGTCGAGCAGCTCGACCTGCGCCCCAGCATCGCGCAGCGTCGCAACCAGCGCATCCCACTGGCTTTGCGCGCGCGTACGATCGACCGGGACGGAGAGGTCCATCCACGGATTGATCGCGTACGAGACGTCGAAGTACGCGGGCGGGCACATCAGGTACCGGCGCCCCCACGTCAGGTCTGAACTCATCGCTATACGGTGGCATCGCGGGGCGGCGCCGCCAAGGCCGAGATGTTGCCCGTGAGCGCAAGATCGTGACGCAATTCAGGGGTTTGTAGAGGTTTCTTGCTTGCTGCCGGGTCTCGTTGTTGCTTTCCGTCGCGGGGCGCGGCGTGCACAGTAGGTCGATGCCGCGCCGCGCCGCGCCCCGTCAGGAGGCCGCGGCCTCCCAGCGCGCGAACGCCTCCTCGACGGCGCGCTTGGCACTCGCGTGGCGTTTGGATGAGTCCGTCGAGCGTTCGGGCGTCGCCCACGCCGCGGGGTCGGCGAGCTCGACCTCGAGCGCCTTGAGCGCGGCCTCGGCCTGCTCGATCTGACGCTCCAGGTCGCGGACGCGCCGCCGGGCGTTCTTGGACAGTCCCTTGTCACCGCCACGGCCGTTGCCGGCGCGCTCGAACTCGGCAGCCGTCGCAGCGGCCATGCGCTCGCTGGCGCAGCCGGGAGCGGCGACCGGCTTGGCCTTGACCTTCGACGGCGCCGACACGCGCTCGGCCTTCGCCCTACTCCGCTGCGACACCGCGGCGCGATCGGCCTTCGCCCCACCCCGGGGCGCCACCGCAGCACGAGCCGCCTTGACCCGATCGCGCTCCGACGCCACGGCACCAAGATTGGCAGTTCCCGCGCCCTTGCCCTTCGAGGGCCGCGCCGCCGCGCGCTTCTCCTCGCGCACGCGCACGAACTCCTGCCAGCCGCCCTCGTAGGAGCGCAGCGTCCCGTCGTCTACCGCAACCGTCCGCGTGCCGACGGCCTCAAGCAGCGCTCGGTCGTGCGAGGCGAGCAGCAGCGTGCCCTCGAAGGCCAGCAGCGCGTCCTCGAGCGCCTCGCGGCTTTCCAGGTCAAGGTGATTCGTCGGCTCGTCGAGGATCAGGACGTTCGCGCCCGAGGCCACCAGGATCGCCAGCGACAGCCGCCGGCGCTCGCCGCCGCTCAAGCCGTCGAGCGGCTTCTCGGCCTCCTCGCCGCTGAAGAGAAAGCGCCCGAGCAGCGCGCGCGCCTTGTTCGGCGTCAGGCCGGTGTGGACGGAGCACGCCTCGAGCACGGTGCGCGCTCGACCGCCCGGCCCGCGGCCAAGCTCGTCGGCGTGCTGGGACAGGTGGCCGAGCTTGACGTTGTGGCCCGTCGACAGCTTGCCCGCCGCCAGCGGCCGCTTGCCTGCGAGCGTGTCGATGAGCGTCGTCTTGCCAGCGCCGTTGGGGCCGACGAGGGACACATGCTCACCGCGCTCGAGCCAGATCTCTGCATCGTCCAGCAGCACCCGGGCAGGGTGAGAGCCGACTTCGACCCGGCCTCCGGTCATCTCGAAGACGACCCGCCCCGAGCGCTCGGGTGCTTTGAAGTCGAACTTCAGGGCCGCGCGGTCGCGCGGGTCACGCTCGATGCGCTCGATCTTGTCCAGGCGCTTGACGCGCGACTGCGCCTGCTTGGCCTTCGTCGCCTTCGCGCGGAAGCGCTCGACAAACGCCTCCAGGCGCGCGATCTCCGCCTGCTGCTTGTCGATCGCCCGGCCGAGGGCCATCTCGCGCGCGGCCTGCTCCTTGCGCCATGCCGTCCAGGTGCCGGGGAAGAAACGCGAACGCCCAGCCTCCAATTCGAGCACGGCGGTGCCGACCGTCTCCAGAAACCAGCGGTCGTGGGCGACGAGCACGATCGCGGCGTCGAGCGACGTCAGCGTCTTCTCCAACCACTCCAGCGACTCGATGTCGAGGTGGTTGGTCGGTTCGTCGAGCAGCAGCAGGTCGGGGTCGCCCGCCAGTGCGCGAGCGAGCGACGCGCGCGTGAGCTCGCCGCCGGAGAACGTCTTCAGCGAGCGGTCGAGCTCGGTGTCGGGGTCGAATCCCAGGCCGCGCACCATCGACGTCGCGCGGTCCCGCCACGTCCAGCCGCCGGCGTGCTCCAGGCGCGCCTCCGCGCGCGCGTACTGGTCAAACGCAGCCTCCTTGCCCTCGGCCATCGCCTGCGCTAGGCGCGTGAGGTCGGCCTCGAGCGCGACGAGCTCCGCGCAGCCACCAAGGATGTAGTCGCGCAGCGTCAGGTTGCGATCGCGCGGCGGGCGCTGGTCGTGCAGCGCGATGCGGCAGCCCTTCTGGAACGCGAGCTCACCGCCGTCCACCGAGGTCTCGCCCGCGAGCATCCGCAGCAGCGTCGTCTTGCCGGCACCGTTGCGCCCCGCGACGGTCAGCCGCTCACGCCGTTCGAGCTTGAACGACACGCCGCGCAGCAGCGGCGAGCCCGCGATGTCCTTGCTCAGATCGGATGCGATGAGGACTGCCATGGCTCCATGGTAGGAGCAGGCGGCGGCATATCCGCGATGAAAGGGCGCGCTGACCGCCGAAGACCACCGGTCCTTCGACGGCGGCGTCGAGGATCGGCCACTGACATCCGCATGGCCCTGCGGCCGGCGTGGCGTTGGACGCTCTCGCTCACCGCCGCCTACTCGACCACCAAGTCGATCGCAGGGCCTCCGCCGCCTCGTCGAGCCGGGCGAGGCTAACGCAGGCAGGCGGTGGATCTCACGCGCGGTGGATGACCGCGTGGTCGCGGTAGCCTTGGAACCGATGGCTCTGGCCGCCGCACCGATCCACCGCCTGACCGTTGAGCACGTCGAAGCGCTCGACGCGGCCGGGCTGCTGGAGGACCGGCGGATGGAGCTGGTCGATGGGATCCTGTTCGACGCGGTTCCCCCGAATCCGCGGCATTCTCAAACCGTTGCGCAGCTCGCCCGGCATCTGCACCGAACGCTGCCGGACGACCTGCAGGTCCTCGTCCAGGACGCGCTGTTCATCCACGACGGATTCCTGTCGCCCGATATCTTCGTGGCGCCCTTCTCAGATCCGCCCGTCCGTCATCGCGTGGCGCTGTTGGCGATTGAGGTGACGCACACCACCCATTGTCGTGATCGTCAGAAGGCCGATGAGTACGCGCGCGCCGGTGTGCCCGTGTATTGGATGGTCGACCTGGTCGACCACGAGATCGTGCTCCACCGCGAGCCGGCTGACGGCGTCTACACCGAGGTCGTGCATCACCGCGACGGGATGCTCGACGTGCCCGGCGGCGTGGCGCCGCTTGATGTCGCCGCCCTGCTTTCTGCCGCGGGCTGAGGCTGAGTCCAGGGCGTTCGGAGGTGCGCGTGCGGTGAAGCCGCACGCGAAAAGAACTTGGGTCATCGACCAACCGATGTCTGTGTGGAGCGTTGTAGCACTCGGACACGGAACGAGCAGACCAGGGCCAGGGAGGGCCCAAGTGGGACAAGCAGTCCCGAGGGACGTGCCGTAAGGGCTAGGCAAGGCCGGGTCGGATCAGCACGGACGAGCAGGCGGACTGGTCACGGACGACCGGGTTGGACAAGCAGTCCGGAACGGGATGACCAGGACGAAGGGCCACGGAAGGCCCGTCCGATACGAAGGATGCAGGTGTCCAAAGTGGCTCGATGCTGCGGGGAACGTTTGGTTGCCGCGCTCTGCTTGCGCGCAGAACTCGGTGCAGTGGTCGCGCTGATGGGGGTGCTGACGTTTGTCGGCGTCGCGGCGGCTCGGCCGATAGTGGTCGACTTCAGCTACAGCCCGGCGACCCCGAACGTGGGAGCGCAGGTGACGTTCGTATCCACGTCGGAACTCCAGCGGCCGATCGTCCGCGAGGACTGGGACTTCGACGGCGACGGTCGACTCGACGCGTCCGGACGCTCGGTGACGCACCAGTTCACCTCCGCAGGCACCTACATGGTGATGCTGGTTGTGCAGAACGACAGGGGGAGGGTCAGAAGCACCTCCAAGCTCGTGACCGTGTCTGCGCCGCCACCGGCCGCACCGCCGCCGCCAACCGCACCGCCACCGCCACCGGTGGCACCCCCACCGCCGGCGTCGACTGCGCCGTCGTCGATACCTCCACCGGCCGCTTCACCGGTGCCGGCGCCATCAACCTCGTCGGCCACCGGTGCTCCCCCCGCGCCGATCACGATCGTGCCTTTCCCGGTCGTTCGGATCACGGGCAGCTACACCAGGCTCGGTGTTCGGCTGCGGCTCCTGGCCGTGACGGCGCCGGTCGGCGTGAGGATCACGGTGCGCTGCGCCGGGCGAGGCTGTCCGTACCGGCGAAGCGGGCCATTCGTGCTAGGCGCGTCGGACTCGCGCCCCGTCGGTGCCGCCCGATATGTCCGTATCCGAGGTTTCCGCGGCCGCTTGCTCAAGCCTGGCGTCCGCCTGCGGATCTTCGTTGCAGACCAGGATCAAGTCGGCAAGTACACCAGCTTCACGATCCGTCGCGGCCATCCGCCCCTACGAGCCGACGGCTGCCTACGGCCGGGTGGCGCATCCGTCTTCTCATGCGCCTGAGTGTTCGTGACAGAGCGCGCACGGCTGCCGGCGACCGCGCGCGTGAGCTGCGCCTCGCTCATCTGCGAGCGTCCCGCGTTGTGCAGGCAGACGAACAGGACGCCGGCCATCAGGCCGCGGGCGCGGGCGTTCGGATGAACTGATAGGCGAACGCCCCGAGCGTCGCGCCGGCGACGGGCCCGGCCACGTAGACCCCGGCGACGATGGCGAACATCAGCACAGGCCCTCGGCGATCGATCGGCGCAGCAGACCCGGGCGCGACATCTTCGAAAAGCTATCGATTGACATTCGTCAGTTCAATCGATATATGCAGATCCATGTCCGTCGATATGGAACTCACGCCCAAGCGCAAGCGAGCCGCCGGAGAGCGCTGCTGCCAGCCGGTCGTCTATCCGGACGTGCAGCCTGCCGAGGCGGTGCGGATGGCCTCGGTCGCCAAGGCGCTCGGCGATCCGATCCGGCTGCAGCTCGTCGACGTCCTGCGCCGCCACGCCGGCGAGGTCTGCGTCTGCGAGCTCGTGCCGCTCTTCGACATCTCGCAGCCGACGCTGTCGCACCACCTGTCCAAGCTGCGCGCCGCGGGCATCGTCGACTCGCAGCGCCGCGGCCTCTGGGCCTACTACTACGTCCGTCCCGAAGCACTCGAGGAGCTGTCCGCATGGCTGAGCTGACCGACACGAAGATCCGCGAGCTCGTACACGAGCGCTACGCGGCCGCCGCCACCTCGATCGCCGGCGGCGCCAACGCCGGCTGCGGCGCGGGGTCAGCGGGCTCGTCGTGCTGCGCGCCGACCGTGAGCACGACGGACGCCGGCGGCAACGAGGTCTTCGGCGGCTCCCTGTACGGCGACGTCGAGGCCACGGCGGCGGGCGCCAAGACCGCGGTTGCGGTGTCGCTGGGCTGCGGCGTGCCGACCGCCGTCGCCGACCTGCGCGACGGCGACGTCGTCCTCGATCTCGGTTCGGGCGCCGGAGCCGACGTCCTCATCAGCGCGCACCGGGTCGCGCCCAGCGGCCGCGCGATCGGCCTGGACATGACCGACGAGATGCTGGCGCTGGCACGCGCCAACGCTGCCGCCGCCAGGATCGACAACGCCGAGTTCGTCAAGGGCTACCTCGAGGCGCTGCCGCTCGCGGACGCCAGCGTCGACGTCGTCCTCTCCAACTGCGTCATTAACCTGTCGGGCGACAAGTCGCAGGTGCTGCGCGAGGCCGCGCGGGTCCTGCGGCCCGGTGGTCGCTTTGCTGTGTCAGACGTCATCGCCGACCCCGACATGGACGACGCCACCCGGGCCGATATGGCGCAATGGACGGGGTGCGTCGCAGGCGCCCTGACGCGGGCGCAGTTCGAATCCGCGCTGGCGTCGGCAGGATTTGTGGACGTGGAGATCGCCGAAACGCACCGCGTTCACGAGCACGCCGTCGCGGCGATCGTGCGGGCTCGCAAGCCGGGCGGTTGAGACCCGCCGGGCTCAGGCCCTACAGGTCATGCGGCTCGACGTCATCCGACTCGGCGTACACGATGCTCGCCCGGTCTGACTCGTGCTCGGGCGTGAACCGGTCGAGCTCCGGAAAGCCCTCACCATCGTCGTGCGTTGCGTTGCGCACGAGGTCGCGCTCGGCGAGCTCGAAGCCGTCGCTCTCGCCGCCGCCCGCCTCGTAGACGGGCCGCAACGCATCGTCGACCGGCTCGTCGACGTCGACGCCGCCGACATCCGCTGCCCGACCGCCGATCGCCGCCGCCTCGGCTGCGGCCGCCCACTCCTGGCGTGTCTCGAAGTCGGGTTCGTCGTCCGGGTCGTCGGGGGTTGGCATCCGGGCTCCTCTCGTTGCGATATCGGGCTGCTACCCACTCCGGGCGCGACCGCACACGTTCCTCGCGTAGACTGAGAGTAGTGCTCCGCCGCTTGCCCGCAAGCCTGATGCTCGCCCTCACCACGCTGCTCGTGACAGCCACGCCGGTGCTCGCGCATGACGGTGGAGAGGGACTGTACGGCGAGACCAACGATCAGGTGGTCACCAACGCGGGCTTCATCTTGATCATCTTCTTCCCGCTGTTCGTGTTCGTCGTCTCGATGATCCAATGGCGGCTCGAGAAGCGCAAGGACGCGCGCAAGGCGATCGCCAAGAAGCGCGCGCAGTCGCCCGGCGGCTGGTAGCCGGCGCCACCGCACGCCCGTTGGCCGGCCGTCGCGGGGGCTATAGGCTTGCCCGACCGTCGGTGGCAACCACGGAAGAGGAGAGCGATGACGTACTTCGTGACGGGCGCGACCGGGTTCATCGGCCGTCATCTCGTCGAGCGCCTGCTCGAGCGCGAGGGCGACATCCACGTGCTCGTCCGCGAGGGTTCGCAGGAGCGGCTGGACCGCCTCGTCGAGAGTTGGGGCCCGGGTGCCGCCGATCGCATCAAGAAGGTCGTCGGTGATCTGACCGAGCCGCGCCTCGGGCTCTCCGACGAGCGGATCGAGCAGCTCAAGGGCAGCGTCCAGCACTTCTTCCACCTCGCCGCGATGTACGACATGACCGCCCCTGCGGAGGTCAACGAGCGCCTGAACGTCGATGGCACGCGCCACGCCGTCGACCTCGCCAACGCACTGTGTGCCGGCACGCTGCACCACGTGTCGTCGGTCGCCGTGGCGGGCGAGCACAGGGGCCTGTTCCGCGAGGACATGTTCGACGAGGGCCAGCGGCTGCCCTCGCCCTACCACCGCACGAAGTTCGAGTCCGAGAAGCTCGTGCGCCAGGAGTCGCAGGTGCCGTGGCGCGTCTACCGCCCGGCGGTCGTCGTCGGGCATTCGCAGACCGGCGTGATGGACAAGATCGACGGGCCCTACTACTTCTTCAAGGCGATCCAGAAGGCGCGCTCCGCGCTGCCGCAGTGGTTCCCGCTGATCGGCCCGGAGCTTGGCTACACGAACCTCGTGCCGGTCGACTTCGTCGCCGGCGCGCTGGACCACATCGCTCATGAGCCGGGGCTGAACTTCCAGGCATTTCACCTGACGAACCCCAAGCCGATGCGCGTCGGCGAGTCGCTGAACGAGTTCGCCAAGGCGGCTCACGCGCCGACGCTGAGCGTCCGCATCGACAAGCGGTTGACCGACGCGCTGCCGAAGGGCACGCTCTCGATGTTGATGAAGCTGCCGCAGCTGCGTGACGTGCGGCGCACGGTGCTCGACGACCTCGGCATCCCCGAAGAGGTCATCGATTACATGGCGCTCAAGCCGCAGTTCGACACACGCGATACGGAGCGGGCACTGAACGGCTCCGGGATCGAGGTGCCGGAGCTGGGCACGTACGCCACGAAGCTGTGGGACTACTGGGAGCGCACGCTCGATCCCGACCTCTACAAGGAGCGCTCGTTCGAGCGCGTCATCAACGGGCGCACGGTCGTCATCACCGGCGCCTCGTCCGGGATCGGCCGCGCGACGGCGCTGAAGGTCGCAGCGGCGGGCGGGATCCCGCTGCTCGTCGCTCGCGGCATCGAGAAGCTCGAGGCGCTGCGCGAGGAGATCGAGGAAGCGGGGGGCACGGCCTTCGTCTACAGCGCCGACCTGTCCGACATGGAGGCGATCGACGACGTCGTGGCTCGGATGCTCGCCGACCACCCGTCGATCGACATGCTCGTCAACAACGCCGGCCGCTCGATCCGCCGCTCGATCAAGCTGTCCGAGGATCGCTTCCACGACTTCGAGCGCACGATGCAGCTCAACTACTTCGGTGCGATCAAGATGATCATGGCGCTGCTGCCGCACATGCGCGAGCGCGGCTTCGGCCACATCGTCAACGTCAGCTCGATCGGCGTGCAGAGCAGCCCGCCGCGCTTCAGCGCCTACGTCGCATCGAAGGGCGCCCTGGACGCGTGGACGCGAGTCGTCTCCTCCGAGGTGATCGGCAACGGCATCAGCTTCACCACGATCCACATGCCGCTCGTCCGCACGCCGATGATCGCCCCGACGAAGCTCTACGACCACTTCCCGACGATCGCGCCCGAGGAGGCCGCTGACCTGATCTGCGAGGCCATGCGCGCGCGACCAAAGCAGATCAACACGCGCCTTGGAACGTTCAGCGAGGTCGCCTACGCATTGGCGCCGAAGGCCGTCGATCAGATCCTGCACATGGCCTACAAGATCTTCCCGGACTCGGCCGCGTCCAAGGGCGACAGTGATCCGGCGCACGCGGAGAAGGCCAACGTCGAGCAGATCGCGATGGCCAACATCATGAAAGGGATTCACTGGTAGAAGTGGTTTCGCGAATTCCAACACAGTGAAAAGCGGCCGATGAAGCTTCGACTCGCCATCGCCGGCGCCGTCCTCGTCGGTCTTCTGCTCGGCGTCCCGGCAGTTGCGCTCGCGCGCCCGTACGCGGCGGACCGGCCAACGGCGCTTGCCGGTCTGCAGCACCCGGTGCGCGTGGTCCGCGACCGGCTGGGCGTCCCGCACGTGTACGCGCGCAACGACCATGACGTGTTCTTCATGAACGGCTATCTGCATGCGCAGGATCGCTTCTTTCAGATGGACGACTCGCGCCGGCTGGCGGGCGGAGCGCGAACGGAGCTGCTGGGCGCAGGAGACGGCGACCAGACGCTGTCCTTCGATGTGCTGCTTCGGACGTTCGGGTTGCGGCGCGCCGCCGAGCGGTCGGCCGCGGCGTACCCGGCCTGGGTGATGGCCGACCTGCAGGCCTACGCCGACGGGGTCAACCTGTGGCTGAAACGCAATCCGCTGCCGGCGGAATACGCCGCGCTCGAGCTGACCAAAAAGAGCGTGCCGCCGTGGACGCCGGTGGACTCGATCGTGATCTTCAAGTTCATCTCCGCCGAGCTGTCGTTGTTCTCCGACTTCCAGGATCTGTCGAACACCGAGCTGCTGGGATCCTACGAGGCCTCCGGACAGGCGCGGGGCTTCGACGGCACCAAGCTGTTCTTCGAGGATGTCGCACGCAGGGACCCGTTTGACCTGACGGTGTCGATCCCACCCGCTGCGACGAGCGGCGCGGTGAGCGCGCGGCAAGCCTCGCGCGGCGCCCGGCCCGCCCTTCGCCGCGAGCAGGTCACCGCCGTCGCCGAGCTCGCACGCACGGGCGAGGCGCTCGGGCTCGGCCGGCCGTCGACAAGTGGCAGCAATTGGTGGCTGATCTCGGGCGCCAAGAGCGCGACGGGCTTTGCGCTGCTGGCCGGCGACCCGCACCTGCAGCTCACAAGCCCGTCCGTCTGGCACGAGATCGGGCTCAATGTGGCGACCGACCGCGACGATGACGAGCGGCGCGCAGGGGACCGGCAGGATGGCGCGATGAACGTCTACGGGACCAACTTCCCCGGTGTTCCCGGGCTCGTGCATGGGTTCAACGACCACCTGATGTGGAGCTCCACCACCAACCAGCTGGACGTGACCGACTTCTTCCAAGAGCGCGTCGTCGTCGAGGGCGGTGTGCCGGTGGCGACGCTGTACAAGGGAATCGCCGAGCCACTCGTGACCATCCCGCAGACGTTCCGGGCCAACCGCGTGGACGGCGTGCCGGACAACGCCGAGGCGGTGGCTGCGGGTGTGCGCCCCAGCGGCGTGTCGGTGCCGGCCGCGACGCTCGTCGTACCGCGGCTGAACAACGGGCCACTGATCACCGACCCCGCCGGTCCCAGCGGCGAGGAGACCGCGATCGGGATCGCCTTCACCGGCTTCGCCGCCACGCGCGAGATGGAGGCGATCCTGCGCTTCGACCGCGCGCGCGGTCTGAGCGACTTCAAGCGCGCACTGGACTTCTTCGACGTCGGCTCGCAGAACTGGGCCGTCGCCGACACCGGCGGCAATATCGCCTACTGGACAAGTGCCGAGGCACCCCTGCGCGAGGATCTGCAGGCTGGGACCGTGGCCGGGCTGCCGCCGTTCTTCGTGCGCGACGGGACCGGCGCGCTGCCGAACGGATGGATCGCGGATCCGAGCCCGGCGCCCGACCAGGCGCTCCCGTTCAAGGTCCTGCCGTTCGACGAGATGCCCCAAGTCGTCAACCCCGCGCAGGGCTTCGTCGCGAACGCCAACAACGATCCGGTCGGTGTCACGCTCGACAACGATCCCTTCAACCAGCTGCGGCCGGACGGCGGTATCTACTACCTCGCGTCGCACTACGACAGCAGCAGCCGGCAGGAGCGGATCACGCAGTTGCTACGGGCTGCCGTTGCCGACGACGGCAGCGTCTCGCGCGCCGACATGGAGCGCATCCAAAGCGACGTGACGCTCGTCGACGCGCAGGTCCTCAAGCCGTTCATCGAGCGCGCGTTTCGCGACGGCGCAGCACCCGGCGCGCCGCCGCAGCTGGCGGCGCTCGCCGCCGACCCGGCGCTCGCCGAGGCGGTGCGCCGGCTCGATGCCTGGGACGCGAGCACGCCGACGGGCATCCGCGACGGCTACGACGCCAGCGACGTGGCCGGCGTCCGCGGCGCACCGAGCGCGGACGAGGTGACGAGCAGCGTCGCGGCCACGATCTATGCCCTATGGCGCGGCCAGATCCTGAAGAACACGATCGTCGCGACGCTCGAGCGCGCCGGCCTCGCCACATCGCTGCCTCCAACCGACCAGATGCTCGTGGCACTGCGACGCCTGCTCGACACGTTCGCCACCGCGCACGGCGTCGGCGCGTCCGGGCTGAGCTTCTTCGACGCGCCCGGTGTCACGCTCGCCCGGGAAGACGAGCGCGACCTCATCGTTCTCAGCAGCCTCGACGACGCGCTGCAGCTGGCGGCGAGCCCCGCGTTCGCGCCCGCCTTCGCGGGCTCGAGCAACCAGGACGACTACCGCTGGGGCAAGCTGCACCGGATCACGTTTTTGCACCCCCTCGGCGGTCCGTTCTCGATTCCGCCGGGAGCCGGCTTCACCGACCTCGCCCCGGGGCTTGCGGGCCTCGCCACCGACGGCGGGTACGAGACCGTCGACGCCGCGGCCCATGATCCGCGCGCCGACTCGCTGGATGGGTTCACGTTCAACGGCGGTCCGTCGCGCCGCTTCATCGGCGAAGCGACGCCAGATGGAATCCGCGCGACGCGTGTCATCGCCGGCGGCGAGAGCGGCGAGCCGACCGGCCCGTGGTTCGGCAACCAGCTCGGCCTGTGGCTCACCAACGAGGCCCACCCCGCGCTTGCGACGAACCGCGCCGTCAGCCAGAACGCCGCGCAGACAGAGATCTTCGCGCCAACTCCGTAGCAACGACACGCCGCTTCGCGCGCGTACGACGCACGACCGCCGCCCCTCAAATCTGACAGATAATCGACCACGTTAGACAGATAGGTACGGGTGTGGCCAGCACGTGCCGTGTACATTGCTGTGCGAGGAAAGGAATGCGGGATGTCCCGCAATTATCGGCACAGCCTGAACGGCAGCACGCTCGAGCGCGCTGAGCTCCAGCTGGAGGTGCGCGAGCTTGCCATCGCCTTCGGCGGTGTACACGCGCTGGAAGACGTCTCGCTGGAGGTTCGCCAGGGCGACATCCATGCGGTGATCGGACCCAACGGCGCCGGCAAGACGAGCCTGCTCAACTGCACGAGCGGCCTCTACCGGCCGCAAAAAGGATCGATCGTGCTGCACGACGGGTCCGCAGCCCACGAGTTGACGCGCGCGCGGCCGAGCCGGATCGCCCGCCTGGGCGTGGCCCGGTCCTTTCAGAACATCGAGCTGTTTAAGCACATGACGGTGCTCGACAACCTCATGCTCGGTCGCCACGTACACATGAAGCACCGCGTGCTCACGTCGCTCGTCTACTTCGTCCCCGCGCGCAGGCAGGAGACCGAGCACCGCGAGCTCGTCGAGGAGGTCATCGACCTGCTGGAGATCGAGGCGGTCCGCAAGCGGACCGTCGGCAGCCTGGCCTACGGCATCCAGAAGCGCGTCGAGCTCGGACGCGCGCTGTGCATGCAGCCGTCGATCCTGCTGCTCGACGAGCCGATGGCGGGCATGAACGCCGAGGAGAAAGAGGACATGGCGCGCTACGTCCTGGATGTCAACGAGCTCGCCGGCGTGACGACCGTGCTGATCGAGCACGACATGGGCGTGGTGATGGACATCTCCAGCCGGGTCACGGTGCTGGACTTCGGGCGCGTCATCGCGGACGGCTCCCCCGCCGAGGTGTCACGGGACCCCGACGTGATCAAGGCATATCTCGGCGAGCCACACGCGACCAAGGAGCCGCAGACGGCGTGAGTGGCGGCGCGACGTTTCCGCGGCTGCTGTGTCAGCTCGCCGCCGAGCACCCGAGCCGTCACGCGATGCGCGAGAAGCGCTACGGGATCTGGCAGCCGATCACCTGGGCGGAGCACGAGCAGCGCGTGCGCCGTTTCGCCGGAGGGCTCGACACCCTGGGCTTCCAGCGGGGGGAGACGATCGCGGTGCTGGGCGACAACCGTCCGGAATGGTTGATCGCCGAGCTCGCCGCCCAGTCGCTCGGCGGCAGCTCGCTCGGGCTGTATCCCGACGCGATCGTCGAGGAGTTGGCGCACGTCCTCACCCAAGGGCAGGTGCGCTTCGTGGTGGCCGCCGATCAGGAGCAGGTCGACAAGCTCGTCGAGCTCAAGGAACGCGGCGCCATCGACACCGTCTCGCGGGTCATCTATTACGACTCGCGCGGCCTCGAGCGCTACCAGCAGCCCTACCTGATCGAGTTCACCGACGTCGAGCGCAGCGGTTCGGAGCACCCGCCGGGTTGGTGGGCGGGGCAGGTCGAGCGGGGCCGGCCCGAAGACGTGGCAATCCTCTGCACCACCGCCGGCACGACCGCCGAGCCAAAGCTGGCGGCGCTCACTCACGCGAACCTGCTGTGGCTGGGATCGAGCCTCATGTCCGAGGACCCGATCGACCGCGACGACGAGATCCTCAGCTTCCTGCCGCTGGCCTGGATCGGCGAGCAGATGATCGCGATCGCGTGCGCGCTGCAGTCCGCCCTCACGCTCAGCTTCCCCGAGTCGGCCGCGACCGTGCAGTCTGACCTGCGCGAGATCGGACCGCGCGTGCTGCTCGCACCGCCGCGGATCTGGGAGAGCATGCACGGCCACGTCCAGGTGCGCGCCGGCGACACCGGGTGGCTCAAGCGCAGGGCCTTGCGCTGGGGGCTGGAGGTCGGCAAGCGCGCCGCCGCCGCCCGCCTGCGCGGCGGCACACCGGGACTCAGGCTGCGGGTAACGCTTCCCGTCGCCAACGTCGTCGCGCTGCGCCCCGTGCGCGAGCAGCTCGGCCTCACCCGCCTGCGGCGGGCGTACACCGCAGGAGCGCCGCTGGGCCCCGAGGTCTTCGAGTTCTTCCACGCGATCGGCGTGAACCTCAAGCAGATCTACGGACAGACGGAGATCTGCGGCATCGCCACCATGCACCGCGATAGCGACATCCGCCTGAACACCGTCGGGACCGCGCTGCCGGGCACCGAGGTCCGGATCGCTCGGGACGGCGAGATCCTCCTACGCTCGCCGGCCATGTTCGGCGGTTACCACCGCGACGAGCGGTCGACCGCCGGCGCGCTGCGTGACGGTTGGCTGCACACGGGCGACGCGGGTTACCTGGAGGCGGACGGGCAGCTCGTCGTCATCGACCGCGCCAAGGACGTCATGCAGGCGCCGGACGGGACGCGCGTCAGCCCGTCCTTCGTAGAGAGCAAGCTGAAGTTCTCGCCCGACGTAACGGAGGCGGTCGCCTTCGGCGGCGAGAGCCGCCCGTACGTCACGGCGATGATGTCGATCGACGCCGTCAGCGTCGGCGCATGGGCCCAGCGCCGTCACCTCAGCTTCACGACGTACGGCGACCTCGCGCAGAAGCCGGAGGTCTACGAGCTGATCGCCCGGCACGTCGTGCACGTCAACGAGGAGCTGCCCGAGGCGGCGCGCGTCAAGCGCTTCGTGCTGCTGCACAAGCAGCTCGACGCGGACGACGGGGAGCTGACGCGCACGCGCACGCTGCGCCGCGGGGCGATCGCCGAGCGCTACGCGGCGATCATCGCCGCGCTGTACGGCGACGCTTCGAGCGTGACGATCAGGACGACCGCGACGCACCGCGACGGCTCCGACGCCGAGCGCGAGATCACGCTCGCCATCCGATCGATCGACGGCCTCGCCGCCGCCGCTGAGCCGGCGGTCAAGAGCAGGCGCCAGCTGGCCCCGAGCGCCTGAGGACCATGGAGACCTTCATCGAGCTCAGCGTCAACGGCCTGTCGAACGGGGCCATCCTTGCGCTCGCCGCACTGGGATTCGTCCTCATCTACAAGGCCACAGGCGTCATCAACTTCGCGCAGGGCGAGTTCCTGCTGATCGCGGGATTCGTCATCTGGTTCATGGTCGTGGAGGTCGGACTGCCATGGTTCGCGGCCGTCGGCGTCGCCGTCCTCGTCGGCATCGCGCTCGGGCTGGTGATCGAGCGCCTGATCCTCCGGCCGATGGTGGGCGAGCCCGTGATCTCGGTGATCATGGTGACGATCGGGCTCTCGGCCGTCCTCGCCGCGATCGTGCAGATCATCTGGGGCACCCGCCCGCGGCCGTTTCCGGACTTCATCCCGGCCGGCTCGGTCGAGCTCTTCGGGGCGACGGTCGCCGAGAACCGCCTGTGGGCGATCGGGATCGTCGCCGTCGCGCTCGTCGGCTTCACGTTGTTCTACACGCGCTCGCGCGACGGCATCGCGATGCGCGCCGTCGCCGACGATCAGCAGGCCGCGCTGGCGCAGGGCATCAGCGTGCGGCGCACGTTCGCGCTCGCCTGGGCACTTGCCGGCGTCAGCGCGGTCTTCGGCGGCGCGCTGGTCGCGAACCTGGTCGGCGTCTCGGGCGCCATCTCGAGCTTCGGGTTGCTCGTCTTCCCGGTCGTCATCCTCGGCGGGCTGGACTCGGTGCCCGGTGCGGTCGTGGGAGGAGCCGTCATCGGCCTTCTCTCCTCCTACACCGGCGGCTACATCGGCGGCGGCCTGGAGACGGTTATCCCATACATCGCGCTGCTGGCGATCCTGCTGGTCAAGCCCTACGGCCTCTTCGGCCAGGTCAAGATCGAGAGGGTCTGAGCCGTGGCCACTGCCACCGGCGTCTATCACACGAGCTACCGGACCGACCTGGCCCTCCGCCACACGCGTGCCGAGTACGTTCGCCTGGCGCTGGCGCTCGGGGCGGTCGTCGTCCTGCCGTTCCTGGTCTCGCCCTACTGGCTGACGATCGTCAATCAGATCGGCATCGCCGCGATCGGCGCGATCGGGCTCAACATCCTGGTCGGCTTCACGGGGCAGATCTCGCTCGGTCAGGGCGGCTTCTTGGCCGTCGGCGCCTACACGAGCGGCCTGCTCGCCGCGCGGGCCGGGTTTCCGTTTCCGGTGGACGTGGCCTGCGCGGTGCTGGCGACGGCGGTGATGGGAACGCTGTTCGGCCTCCCCGCCCTGCGCCTGAAGGGGCTCTACCTGGCGATCGCCACGCTCGCGTCGCAGCAGATCATCCTCTGGGTCGTGACCCACTGGGACGTGGTCACCGGCGGAACATCGGCGCTCGTCGTGCCGCCCGCCACGCTCTTCGGCTGGCAGCTCAGCGGCGACATGACGTGGTACTGGGTCATCGCGCTCTGCGCCGGCGTGGCGACGCTGGCCGCGACGAACCTCATGCGCACGGGCCTCGGGCGCGCCTTCGTCGCCATCCGCGACCACGATGTCGCCGCCGAGGTGATCGGCGTCGATCCGTTTCGCTTTAAGCTGCTGGCGTTCTTCATCTCGTCGGCGTTCGTCGGCCTCGCCGGCGCGCTGACGGCGCGCTACAACCTCATCGTCACGTGGGAGCGGTTCACGCTCGACGTGTCGATCCTCTACCTGGCGATGATCATCGTCGGCGGGCTCGGGTCGGTCTCAGGCGCGATCTACGGCGCCGCGTTCATGATCGCCGTGCCGGTCTGGATCGAGGAGCTCGCCAACAACCTGTCGAGCCTCGCCTTCTTGCAGGAAGACATGCCTGCGATCCAACAGCTGATCTTCGGCCTGACGATCGTGCTCTTCCTCGTCTTCGAGCCGCGCGGCCTTGCGCGGATCTGGCAACGCATGAAGGACTACTTCCGGCTGTGGCCATTCCGCTATTAGCCGGCCAACCGAAGGGAAGATCATGACCAGAGTGCTCATCCGGACGACGGCCGCCATCGCGGCGCTCGTCCTGGCGGCGGGGGCGGCAGCCTGCGGCAGCGATGACCAGAAGAGCGCGCCTGGCGGCGCGGCCAAGCAGACCGTCAAGGTGGCCGGCATCTTCGACCTCTCGGGTCCGACCGCCGACGTCAGCACGCCGTACTCCGAGGGCATCAAGGGCTTCGTCACGTCCTGGAACGACAAGGGTGACGGGCCGAAGATCGAGCTGAGCTCGGAGGACTACAAGTACGACGTCGCGGTCGCCGAGCGCCTCTACTCGCGCCAGAAGGCCAACGGCGTGGTGGCCGTCCAGGGGTGGGGGACCGGCGACACCGAAGCGCTGCGCGGCAAGGTCACCGCCGACAAGCTTCCGTTCATGTCGGCCTCCTACGCCGAGACGCTGACCGATCCGGCGCAGACTCCGTTTAACTTCGTGACGGCGACCTCCTACTCCGACCAGATGCGCCTCGCCTTGCAGTGGATCAGCGAAGCGGCGAAGGGCGCCCAGGTCGCGTCCTTCCATCACGATTCGCCCTTCGGCGAGTCGCCGCAGAAGGCCGGCGCCGCAAAGGCCAAGCAGCTGGGCCTCGGATTCAAGACCTACGCGATGCCCGCCGAGGCCACCGATTACGTGCCGCAGTTGCGGCGCGCGAAGGCGCAGGGCGCCAAGTTCGTCGTCATCCAGAACGTCTCCACCCCGGCCGCCCAGCTGGCCAAGAACATCGCCGAGCAGGGTTTGGACATGAAGATCGTGTGCCTGAACTGGTGCGGCGACGAGCTCTTCGTCGACCTCGCCGGCAAGGCGGCGGAAGGCACCGTCGGCGTGATGCCCTGGGCACCGGCCAGCGTGAAGGCGGCGGGCCTCGCGGCGCCGCGCGATTTCCTGTCCAAGAGCGGCGGCAACCTCGACAAGCAGGGCCTCCACTACGTGCAGGGCTGGTACACGATGGCCCTCATGGCCGATGGGATCAAGCGCGCCGCCGACAAGGGCGCGGTCACCGGCGAGTCGATCAAGCAGGCGCTCGAGGAGATGGATGCCTTTGACACCGGCGAGGTCTCAGCACCGGTGGACTTCACCGCCACGTCGCACGCTGGGATGACGGGATCAAAGCTCTACCAGGTCAAGGACGGCAAGTGGACGCAGCTCACGGATCTTCTGAACGCCTCGTGAGCAAGCCCACCGGCGGGACCGCCTCGGGCGGTCCCGCCGCGACGGGCGCGGTCGGGGACCGCGCCACCGGGCCACTGCTGGAGCTCGACAACGTCGAGGTGATCTACGACGAGGTGATCCTCGTCCTGCGAGGCCTCACGATGGCGATCGCGCGGGGGAAGGTCGTCGCCCTGCTGGGATCCAACGGTGCCGGGAAATCGACGACGCTCAAGGCCATCTCCGGACTGCTGCCGTCGGAGAACGGAGCGATCTCCGAGGGCTCGATCCGGTTCGACGGGTGCGAGCTGCGGCGCTGTGACGCCGCCGACATCGTCCGCAAGGGCCTGTCACAGGTCATGGAGGGACGGCGCGTGTTCGGTCACCTCACCGTCGAGGAGAACCTGATCGCCGGCGCCTACACGCGGCGCGACGGCTACCGCGACGACATCGAGACGGTCTACGAGTACTTCCCGCGGCTGCGCGAGCGGCGCTCGGGCAACGCGGGCTACCTATCGGGCGGCGAGCAGCAGATGCTCGCGATCGGTCGCGCGCTGATGAGCAAACCGCGGATGCTCATGCTCGACGAGCCGTCGCTCGGCCTGGCTCCCATCCTGGTCGCGGAGATCTTCGAGATCATCCAGCGGCTCAACCGCGACCTCGACACGACCATCCTGCTCGTCGAGCAGAACGCCCGCCTGGCGCTCGGAATCGCCGACCACGGCTACATCATGGAGAACGGGCGCATCGTGCTCAACGGGCCGGCTGCCGAGCTGCGCCGGAACCGCGACGTGCAGGAGTTCTACCTCGGCCTCAGCGAGTCCGGCGAGCGGCGCAGCTACCGCGATGTGAAGCACTACAGGCGCAGAAAGCGGTGGCTGTGACGGTCGAAGATCGATGCTGCCGCGCGGCCATCATCACCACCGTCATCACCCTGACGGGCGACCAGAACCTCATCACCCGCTCCAGCGCGATCGGGACACCCGAGCTTCCGGATCGCCGAGGTCGGCCCGATTGGCAAGCTGACGCTCAAGTCGGGTCACGCTCAACAACGGCAGCGCCGTGGGCGCCGGCGGCGGCATCCTGAACTTCGGTGAGGTGACGCTCACCGGTGCGCCCTGACCAACAACACCGCCTCGGGCACCGGCGGCGAGCTCTCAAACGCCGACGTTGCCGCGCCCGGCACCGGGAGCGCCGCGACGCTCACAAGCAGCACGGTGTCAGGCAATACCGCCACCGGCCTGGGCGGCGGCCTGTACAACGGTCTCAGAGGTGCGCTGACAACGAGCAGCGGCTCCATCAAGAGCAACACCAGCTCGGCGCCACCTCCCCGATCTCGTTCAACACCGCGAACAACTGTGTGGGCAGCTCCCCCGCCGTGCCCGCCTGCACCGCCTGAGGGCCACCGACAACCAACCAGGGTCCCCGCCCGCATGAGATCCGAACAGGCCGCCCCCACCTACGGGGGCGGTCCTGCCGTGAGCCGGCCCTGCTCGCGCTCGGCCCCGTGAAACGCTGAGCCGCATTGCCAGGATAGGTCGCGTGAGCACGCCAACGAGGAGCAGCGCAGGCATCAGGTGAAAAACTACGCATTGGCCGTAGCCGCGATCTGCGTGGCGATGCTCGCCCTCTTCGGCATCGCGCACCTGCTCGACCTGCCGCTCCTGAGCAGCGAGTCGCCGAACCTCGGCACGGCCGGGCCCGGCGCCGCGGCTGCGAGCTTCGCCCTGCTCGCCGGCGACGTACTCCTGCCGGTGCCCTCGAGCGCGCTCATGCTCCTCAACGGCAGTCTCTTCGGGCCAATCGGCGGCACTGCGCTGTCACTCGCCGGCAGCGAGGCTGCGGCCCTGCTGGGATGGGCGATCGGGCGCCGCGGAGGACCGTTTCTGAAACGCGTCGTATCCCCCGCGGCACGCGACCGAGCGGAGGCGCTTGTGCGCGACCGCGGCGCCTTGGCGATCGTCCTGACGCGGCCGATCCCGGTCGTGGCGGAGACGGCCGCGATCCTTGCGGGTGCGGCGGGGATGCCGTTACGGCGTCTCGCGCTCGCGGCGGCCGTCGGCGCGCTCCCGCCGGCGCTCGCCTACGCGCTCGCTGGAGCGTATGCCAAGCGCTTCGACGCCGATATTGCCGTGCTCGCAGTCATGCTGCTGCTCGCGGCGGCGTTCTGGCTCGTCGCGCGCCGCCGGGTCGGTGGCGGTAGATCTACGAGGCGTTCGTCAGCTCGGCGTAGACGATGAGGCCGAAGCGCACGCACGTTGCTGTCAGGTCGGCTGGAAGGACGGTCCCGCAGTCGCGGGAGCATCGGCGGCGATCTGCATCGTCATCAGCTCGCGGGCCTGGACCTCCAGCGAGAACATCAGCCCGATGGCTTGGCCGAGCCGCTCGGGGCTGCCGTTGAACGCGGCATGCAACGAGCGCAGCAGATCGCCGTAGGCGCGGTCGCACAGCTCGGCGGCGCTGCGCACCCTGCTGTCGGCGGGTAGAGAGCCGGTGTCCGGGTCGTCGATCATCGGCAGGACTCCGGCTGGGTCAAACGGGATCTCGGGTCCCTCGAAGACCCACTCGCCTGGATTCTTCTCGATCATCCGGCGACCTTCGACGATCTCCTTGAAGCGGTAGTAATGCGCCAGCTCGTTTCGCGGGCCGGCGGTGGGATCGGTCCCAGGAGTGCCCTCACCCTGTCGCTCGATCTCCTGAAGTGCCAGCAGCGCGTGCGTCCTGTCACCGATCGTGTACAGGTTGCCCGGGGCGCCGCTGTAGATCTCCGGTGTCATCTGCAGTGACGGGTCGCCCGTGAAGATGTCATCGTCCAACTCGACGACCGCCTTGCCGATCTGCTTGTAGAACCAGCCGATCGTCAGTGGCTCGTGCTCGACGCGAGTGAAGTGCAGCGCGAGCTGCTCGGCGACCTTCGACGCTCGCGTCCCGTCGGTCACGTCGCCCGCAGCGTCGACCTCGATCCCCTGCATGTCGACGTAGGACGGCACGCCGTCGGGCACGCGCAGCGGCGTGTTCGGCGCCTCGATCGACATAAAGACATCGCGGACCTGTGCGATCGAGCATTTGCGAAGCGAGACCGTCAGGTCGGGCCGCACGCCGCCGGGCAAGTGGCCGGGAAACCTCGGTGCGAACGACGGCGAGCCGATCCTTGGATGGCCACCGACGCCGTTGAGCAGGTTGCAGACCAGCGCCATGTGCAGCATCTCCTGCATGACGACGCTCTTGATCAGCTCGGCGACCTCTGGATTCTGGCCGGGCACGATCGAGAACAGCGCACACAGGTACGGCGGGATCGTCGCGTGCTCGAGTTCGATCGCCAGCTGGAGCACCTGCCTGAGGCCTTCGACATCTTCGATCCTGAAGATCGGCGGGCGCGGCCGGCGCTTGAGCCAGGCGACGATCATGTCGTGCTTGGCAGGCGACAGGTCGCGGGTGACCGGCATGTAGTTGGGATCGGTTACCGGCAGGTCCATCGCGAGCACCAGCGACCGCCGGTGGCGCCGCGCGACATCGGCGTAGTTGGAGAGATCGACGACGTCGCGCATGATCGGATAGAGGTTTGCGTACTGCTGCAGGATCGGCTGGACGTCCGCGACCCAGGTCGGCTCCTCGGGTGCCGCGTACGCGCTCCACACGAGCGCGTTGAGCTTGTTGCCCTGAGCCACGCTCTCGTCGCCTCCCCAGCCGTAGGCCACGCCGTAGACCTGGCCGTCGATGAAGCGGCGTGGGTTTCCGGGATCCGACGCCGTGAGCTCGAGCTGCGCCCGTCCGTCCGGTCCCGTCGTCGCCGACTGCGGGAAGGTCAGGCCCGACTCCGGCACGCCCGCGGGGGGCGGGCCGAGCTCCGACGTGTCATACCGCGTCGTGATCTGCACGCCGACGGTGAACTGCCCGAAGCTCGTCGCGTAGATGCTGACGGGAGCCGTGTCGCCGGGGCTCATGCGAAAGACGAACTCGTCGGCGCGAAGGTAGCGCCCGGCGGGATCCTCGGCGAGCACGACGGCGCCGCTGACGTCGAGCAGCGCCAGCGGGTTCTGGCGAGCGGCGTCGAGCTGCGCAGGGTTCAGCTGCGCGCCAAGGATCGCGGCCTGGCTCTTGTAGAAGCTGTCATAGAACGCCTGCCCCGAGCTCGTCGACGCGAGCAGGACCGGCTCGCCGCCCACCGGCTGCGCCACCAGTCGCAGCACCTCCGCGTCGATGAGCGACTTGCCGGCCACCTCGGTCTGCAGGCTGTTGCCGAGGTCGAGGCTCAGGACCGCGGTCCCTTCGTCGATCCGGCAAGAAGCCGGCGCCGGCCCCGGCCCCACCGGCGCCAGCAGCCGCGCCGCCACGAAATGATCCGGCTCACCGGCGGCATACGGCCCGAGCGATCCGACGATCCGACCCCACGTGAACGTCGGCGACGTCGAATCGGGATCGAAGCCGTCGACGTTGAACTTGATCGACAGCTTCTCCTCGACGGTCGCCTCCCGCAACTCCTGCAGGACCGCCGACAGCGACCCGTCGCCCCACTCCTCGACGTCGATCACCGACTGATAGCTCGCGCTGAAGCCGGCCATGCCCGGCGAGGCGGGGCAGCGCGCCCAGAGGTCCGTGAACGCAGCGGGCTTGAAGGCGCCGGCAAATCCCTCACGGCCATCCGGGAAGCGAAGTGCCAGGCGCAGGCCGAACACCGTCGACACCTGTTGCTGGGCGGGGTCGAGGTCGACCAGCTTCGCGCTCACCCGATCGTTGGCCTGTGCGACGACCGCGCTCGTGGACGGATCGCCGGCCGGCCTGCCGTCGGCGGACAGCACGCTCGTCACCTTGCAGTCGCGCACGCGCCAAGCGCCTGTCCCGCGAGGATTCCACCGGCCGCGACCGCCCGGCCGCTGAAAACGCCCGATGAAGCGCTCGTCGTCGAAGTTGGCGAACGTGTTGTTGACCGTCGAGACGTCCGCCTGGAAGACGCCCGCGAAGTTCACCCGTGGGTATCCGAGGTAGCTCACAGCGTGAGCCTGCCCACTCCGCGCCGTGCCGTCAAGCCGTTCGAGTGACGTCGCAACGCCCGATTGGAAGGATCACCCGTCCGTCTCTACGCTACGACGCAGATGCACGTCCAAACAGTGAACGTCGGCAAGGTCCGATCGGTCGAGCTTGAGAACCGGACCATCACCACAGCGATCTGGAAGTAGCCCATCACGGGCCGCATCCCGGTCCGCGGCGTGAACCTCGAAGGCGACGACCAGGCCGACCGCAGCGTTCACGGCGGTCCCGACAAGGCGATCTATGCCTACTCCCTGGACGACACGGACTGGTGGGAGGGCGAGCTGCGCCGCGAGCTTGGGCCGGGAGCCTTCGGGGAGAACCTGTCGACGCGCGGGATCGAGCTGCGCGACGCCCGGATCGGCGAGCGCTGGACCGTCGGCTCGACGCTGCTGGAAGTCCGCCAGCCGCGCGTGCCCTGGTTTAAGCTCGGCCTGCGCATGGGCGATCCGCAGTTTCCCAAGCGCTTCGCGCGCGCCGAGCGACCGGGGCTCTACCTCGCGATCGTGCAGGACGGAGACGTCGGCGCCGATGACGACATCGAGATCGTCGAACGTCCCGACCACGATGTCACGATCGCGCTCGCCAACCGCGCCTTCCTGCACGACCGCACCCTGCTGCCGCAGCTCCTCGCGGCGCCCGCGCTGCCGCTCCAGTGGCGCAACTGGATCGAGCAGCGGGGCGGCTAGCGCGTCAGGTACGCGGGCGCTCTACGAAGCGATCAGCGGCTTGACGGCCGCCAGCACCGTCTCCATGTCCGACAGCGGGTCGAAGGCGACCGGCGCGGGCGCCTTGCCGCGCACGAGGCGGATCATCGCCGCGTGGCGCGCCTCGACCTGCACGATGCCACCGGCGGCGGCCAGGACGTCGGCGGAATCGATGCCGCCGGCCGCGCCGTTGTAGGCGCTGACGCCCGTGTCCTCGAGCGTGTTGGCGAGCTTGAGGTACGCGTCCCGTGAACCGAGCGCGTTGCCGTAGGCGAACTTCGGCTTGGCGGCGGGCTTGCCGCCGAGCTTCTTGATCGTCGCCACCAGCGCGTCGACGTGTGCGAGCTCGTTGTCGCGCAGCTCGGCGGTCAGCTTCTTCTCATAGCTCGACAGGCCCTTCACCTGCTTGGCGGCCCGCGTGTAGAAGTCCGACTCCAGGTACTCGAGCGTCAGCGCGTAGTTGAGGATGTCGACGTCGCCGCCTCCTTCCGCGGCGAGCGCCTTGGAGATGAACGGCGTTGCCGACATGGCGCCGACCGTGGCGCCTGCGGCGAGGGTGGCGCGCATCAGGAAGGCCTGACGCGTCGTCCCTTGGATTTCGATGGCGGCAAGCTCAGGAGCCACCAGTCGCGATGAAGCCATGACAGTTCTCGCTTTCTCGTCGTGGTGGCCGGTTAGGCCAGGAATGGCTTGGCGGCGGCCAGGACGGCCGCCATGTCCATCGGCTTGCCGAAGGGACCATCGGGGAGCGCACCCTCGAGGCCGCCCTTGCCGTCGCCGAATCCGCGGCCGACGAGGATGTTCAGCGCCGCGGCGTGACGCGCCTCGACCGAGTGGATCTGTAGGGCCGAGGCAAGGATCTCCTTGCTCTTGATCTTCGCCGCCTGGCCGAGGTAGGCGGCGGCGCCGAGGTTCTCGACCGTCGCCGCGGTCTCCAGGACGTGCTTCAGGCCCTTCTTCAGCGTCGGCTCGAAGTTCGTCTTCGGTGCTGCAACCGGGCTTCCGCCGAGCGCCTTGGCCGCAGCCTTGAGGCCGTCGACGTGCTCCTGCTCGGACTCGCCGAACTTCTTGGCGATCTCCAGGACCGCCTTGTCCTTGATGAGCCCGCTCTCGCCCACCTGCTTGTAGAACTCGGCTTCGATGTACTCGAGCGTCAGCGCGTAGTTGACGATCTTCAGATCGCTGGCGTTGTCGGAGCTTGACGACGAGGCGGCGGCGGTGCCCTTCGCAGCCGTGTTGTCGTCACCACAGGCAGCCAGGACGACGCCGAAGGCGCTTACCGCGCCGGCTCCGCCCAACATCTTGAGAAAGCGCTTGCGCGAGGACGGGTCGTCCGCGAGCTCACGCAGTGCAGAGTCGGTCACGATTATGCCCTTCGAGGTGTCGGAGTTGACATGTGACGGCTCGTAGCGCGGCGCGACGCCGCACAGATCACCCAGTGGCGCGTCCGCGCTCTACAACCGGAAGATGGGCACGAGGCGCTGCTCGTGCTCGGCGGAGATCCGTGCCACGACCTCGATGTGCTCTTGCAGCGGCGTTCCGCGCAGCTTGGTCCCCAGCCCCTCGTCGACTTGGTAGATCCCCGCCGAGTTGGACATCTCGATCTCGACGCGCACGGCCTTGTCCTCACCCGCGCCGATCTTCACCTCCTCGATCGCGTAGGCCGACAGCGAGTGGATGTTCGTGTGACCGGCCTCGAACGGCACGCGCGAGCGCCCGCGGGCCATGTCCAGAGCGTCGGCGACGCGCACGATCGCGCCCTCGATGGTGAACGGCTCTCCCTTGGAGCGGTGCGAGATGATCGCGTGCATCGTCTCCGCGATGACGATCGAGCGTGTCGGCTCCTCGTAGATCTCCTCCAGCAGCGAGCCGAGCTTGTCGGCGGTGAGAAACAGCGAGTAGGCCTCGTGATCCTTGCGATGGATCGACATGCCGACGCAGTGCAGGAGCGCCGCTGCGGCGATGACGACCTCCGCGTCGCGCACCTCCAAGCCATGGTCGGCGACGATGCTCGGCGTCACCCCGCGTGCGAACAGCAGCCGCGACAGCCGCAGGGCGATGTTCAGCACGACCTGGATGTGAACCCAGGAGTGATCGGACATGTGCAGGCGCTCGGCGTTGACGCAGGCCGCGTGCCACCACGCCTTGACCTGCAGGTCGGCATCGACGGCGTCCAGCAGCTTGGCAAGGCGCCGGTTGCCGCGTGACGGCGCGTGCACCCGCGCATCCTGCGGTCGCGACCGAGGCGCTGCGTCGTCGTCGCCCGCGCTCACGCGTGGAGATCCGCCTGCGAGGCCTCGCTCGCCCGCGCGGCGTGCTGGAGCATGAGCTCGCGCTGGACCGATCGCGGCGGGTCGCCTGGCTCGCGCGCCAGCCAGCTGCCATCGGACTGCAGCTCCCACGCCCACACGTCGCTCGCCAGCGAGCGCTCGAGCGTGTCGAGCAGCTCCGCGCGTATCGCATCGTCGCCGACCGGCGTGATGAGCTCGACACGCGTGTCGAGGTTGCGCGGCATGAGGTCCGCGGAGCCGATCAGCACGGTGGTCTCTTCGTCGTGCTCGAAGCTGTAGATGCGCGAGTGCTCCAGAAAGCGACCGAGCACGCTGACGACGCTGATGTTCTCCGACACACCCTCGACTCCGGGGCGCAGGCAGCAGATGCCGCGGACGTTGAGCTGCACCGGCACGCCCGCGCGCGACGCGCGATACAGCGCGCGGATGCAGCGGCGATCGACGAGCGAGTTCATCTTCATGCGGATGCGCGCGGGCTTGCCGCGCTCGTGCGCGTCGATCGTCTTGTCGATCTCCTCGATGATCGCCTCCCGCATCCCGTTGGGCGCGATCAGCACCTTGCGATAGCCGCTGGGCCGAGCCAGGCCAGTGAGGAAGTTGAACATGTCAGCGACGTCGTTGCCGATCTGCTTGTCGCATGTGAACAGGCCGAAGTCCGTGTACAGGCGCGCGGTCGTCGGGTGGTAGTTGCCGGTGCCGATGTGTACGTAGTGGCGCACGCCGTCGCCCTCGCGGCGCACGACGAGGATGCACTTGGCGTGCGTCTTCAGGCCGGGATAGCCATAGACGACGTGTACGCCCGCCTGCTCCAGCGCGCGCGCCCAGCCGATGTTCGCGCGTTCGTCGAAGCGCGCCTTGAGCTCCACCATGCAGACCGCCTGCTTGCCGCGCTCGGTCGCCCGGATGAGCGCCTCGCCGAGCGCCCAGTCGTCGGACGTGCGGTACACGGTCTGCTTGATCGCCAGGACGTCGGGGTCGGCGGCGGCCTGCTCGACGAAGCGCTCGACCGACGTGGAAAAGGAGTCGTAGGGATGGTGGACGAGGATGTCGCCCTTGCGCATCTGCGCCATGACGTTGTCGTGCTCGGACTCCGTGCCCTGCAGCCGTGGCTGCGTGACCGGCGTCCAGACGGAATCGCGCAGCTCGCCGAAGCCGGGCAGGTTGTAGATCTGCCAGAGATCGCTCGTGTCGAGGATGCCGTCGACCTCGTAGATCTGGCGCTCCTCGAGGTCCAGCGCCACGCGCAGCAGGTTGCGCACGCTGGCGTCCGTGCCGTTGTCGACCTCGAGCCGGACCGCCTCGCCGAAGCGCCGCCGGCGCAGCTCGGCCTCGACGGCCTGGAGCAGGTCGTCAGCCTCGTCGGAGACTTCGAAGTCGGCGTCCCGCGTAACGCGGAAGAAGCCGTGGCTGAGGATCTCCATCCCGGGGAAGAGCGCGTCGAGGTTCGCCGCGATCACCTCCTCGAGGGTGACGAACGTGTTCGGATCGTCGTCGAGCGCGACGAAGCGCGGCAGCATCTCGGTCGGCACCTTCACGCGGGCGAACGTGTCCTCCACCCCGGTCGGGTCGCGCACGAGCACGCCGAGCGACAGCGAAAGGCTGGAGATGTACGGAAACGGGCGGCCGTGCCCGACCGCGAGCGGCGTCAGGACCGGGAAGATCTGGCGGCGAAAGCGCTCGCCCAGCGCCGCCCGGTCGGAGTCAGAGATGTCGGCCATCCCGACGATGCGGATGCCGTGTTCGGCGAGCGCCGGGAAGAGCTTGCCCAGCACGCACTCCTCCAGACGCTGCTGCTGGGAGAGCACTCGCTCGCGGATCGCGTCGATCGTCTGCGACGGCGTCAGGCCATCCGGCCCCGGCTCGGTGAGGCCTGCGTCGATCTGGTCGTGGACCCCGGCGACGCGGATCTGGAAGAACTCGTCGAGGTTCGAGGCCCAGATCGCGGCCAGCTTGACGCGCTCGAGCAGCGGCTGCTCATCATCGTCCACCAGCTCCAGAACGCGCTCGTTGAAGTCCAGCCACGACAGCTCGCGCCCGAAGTACAGCGACTTGTCGTGCAGATCCAGATCGTCCGGCGCGGCAGGTGCCGGCACCGGCTCGATCGCGCCGATCGGTTCCTGCACGGATGTGGTGGCTTCGCGGTCGGTCATGGCACGAGGATCCCCATCAGAGTACGCGCGCCGCTCGCCGGGGTGAGCGTCCGGTGAAGATCACGTTGCCGCAGGAGGCGTAACGCGCGCGAGCTGCTCGAACACCACACCCTCGCGCAGCCCGCCCCCGGCCAGCTCCAGCGGGGCGCGCAGCGCCCGTGCGGCCGCGTCGAGCAAGAGGATGCCTGCCGGCAGCAGCCGGACGCGCTCGGTGTGCAGTCCCAGGCGCAGCGCGACCTCGGCCGCAGGATCGGATACCAGTGCGGCCAGCCCGCAGGCGAGCGCATCGTGGCTCAGCACGACCCCGACGAGACGATGCAGCGATGTCGCGCTGCCACCGACGGCGTAGGCGGCGGCGGGCCGCGGCGCGCTCACGGTGTCGAACAGCGCGGCGAGCTTGTCGCGCAACGCCGCCAGCTCGGCCTCCGTCGGCGGGTCCGACGGCAGGTCGGCGTCGGTCGCGACACTCGAGCCGACCGGCAACGAGATCGACCAGGTCACGCCACCGGCCTTCGTCCCGACGACGAGTTCCGTCGACCCGCCACCGACGTCGACGACGCCGAGCTGGCCGGCTGGCGGGCGGACCAGCATGCCGACCGCGCCGACGAACGCCAGCCGCGCCTCCTCCTCCTCGCCGAGGAGCTCCATGCGCACGCCGCAGCTGGCCTCGATCGCCCGTCCCAGCGCTGCCGCGTTGACGGCCTGGCGCAGTGCGGCGGTCGCGACGATCCGCAGCGAGTCGACCTTCATGTCGCGCGCGAGCCGCACCTGCCGCGCGACGACCGCGGCGACCTCGGCGATCTTGTGCGCCCCGATCTCCCCCCGCTCGTCGCGCGCCGATCCCAGCCGGGTGAAGGCGCGCTCGGCGAGCAGCTCGAGCATGCGCTCGGCGTCGTTCTCCGCGACGAGCAGGCGCGTCGTGTTCGAGCCGATGTCGATGCAGGCGCAGCGAACCAAAGAGCAACGCGAGCGATCTTGTCATGATTCCCAGCCGTGGAATCGGCTCCCGCCATCCTGGTGCGCGACCTGCACAAGTCCTATGGCAGCGTGCACGCGGTTCGGGGGATCGACTTCGAGGTTGCGCGCGGTGAGGTCTTCGGCCTGCTTGGTCCGAACGGCGCCGGCAAGACGACGACCGTCGAAGTGCTCGAGGGCTACCGCGCGCGGACGAGTGGGATCGTGTCGGTGCTCGGTCACGATCCCGGCGGGCGCCCGCGCGCGTTGCGCGAGCGCGTCGGCATCGTGCTGCAGAGCAGCGGGACGTACCGCCATGTGACCGTGCGGGAACTCGTCACGCATTGGGCCGGCTTCTACCCCTCGCCGCGTAACGTCGACGAGGTGATCATGCTCGCGGGTCTCGACGAGTCTCAGGACGTCCGCGCGCGCAGGCTCTCGGGCGGGCAGGCGCGACGGCTGGACTTCGCGCTGGCGCTCGTCGGCGATCCCGAGCTCATCTTCCTCGACGAGCCGACGACCGGCTTTGATCCCGCGGCCCGGCGGGCGGCCTGGGAGACGATCCGGGCGCTCGCCGAGCTCGGCAAGACCGTCTTGCTGACGACGCACTACCTCGACGAGGCGCAGGCGCTGTGCGACCGCGTCGCGATCGTCAAGGACGGACGGATCCTCGCGGTCGGCGCGCCGGCGCAACTTGGGGTCGGCGCGTCCTCGCGCTACCGCGTGAGCTGGCGCGACGAGAGCGGCGAGCAGGTCTCCCGTGAGACCGACGACCCGACCGCGCTGCTGCATCAGCTCACGAGCGCGGCGCTCGCACGGGGCGTCGGGCTGGACGATCTCAGCGTCACGCGCCCGTCGCTGGAAGACGTCTACCTCGAGCTCACCGCGAGCGGCGACGAGGCCGAGCAGGGGAGCGTGCGATGAGCGATGCGCTCGCGCTGACCTGGCGCCAGTACCGCCTCGAGCGCAAGATGTTCTGGCGCAACCCGAGCGCGGCGTTCTTCAACTTCGTCCTGCCGCTGCTGTTCCTCGCGCTGTTCGGCGCGATCTTCGCCGGCAGCCAGAAGGACCTGAACGTCATCGTTCCCGGCATCGCCGGGATGAGCGTGATGACGACGACGTTCGTCGCGCTGGCGATGAACATGGTGTTTCTGCGCGAGCAGGGCGTGCTCAAGCGGTTGCGCGGAACGCCGCTTCCAAGCGGCGCGTACCTCGCCGGCTTGGCCGCGCACGCCGTCACCAACACCGCGATCCAGCTGTCGATCGTGATCGGCTTCGGCGCGCTGCTGTTCGGCGTCGGCCTGCCCGACGACTGGTTCATGCTCGCGGTCTTCGTCGCCGCCGGCGTCGTCGCCTTCGCCGCGCTCGGTGTCGCACTTTCGCATGCGATCCCGAACTTCGATTCGGCGCCGGCGTACGTCAACGCGATCTTCCTGCCGGTCATCGTCCTGAGCGGTGTCTTCTACGACGCCGACCACGCACCGCTATTTTTGCGCGATGTCGCCCAGGCGCTACCGCTGACGCATCTCATCGACGGGCTGTCGGCCGCGATGGTGACGGGCGCGCCGTTCGCCGACCACGTCCCCGACCTCGTCGTGATCCTCCTCTGGGGCGTACTCGGGATCGTGCTGGCGGTGCGCGGATTCAGCTGGGAAGCGCGGCGGGGCTGAGCCGCGCGCCGGGCGGGCGGGCGGCGCACCGCCGAGCAGGCGCAAGGCTGCGCCCAGCGGCATGATCAGCCGCCGGCAGGCCGAAGAGCGGCCCGATCATGCTTCGCAGAGCGTCGATCCTCGGGCTTCTCGCAGGCCTGATCTGCTTGGTCGCGGTCTCGCCGCGCGCCGGCGCCCGCGGGCGCGCCGACGTCGCGGCGCTGCAGGTCGCCCTGCGGTCGGCCGCCGCGTACAGCGGCGCGGTCGACGGCATCCGCGGGCCCGGCACGGCCGCCGCAGTGCGCCGAGTTCAGTCGCGCGCCGGCCTTCGTGCTGACGGGATCGCGGGCCCGCGAACGCGCCGAACCCTCGGACGCAGCGGCCGCCATCGCTACGGCAGCCGCGCGATACGCGCGGGCGATGTCGGCTGGGACGTCGCCGCATTGCAGTTCAAGCTCGCCGTCCACGGCTTCCCGTCGGCGAGCGTCGACGGCGCCCTGGGCCCCCACTCGCTCGCCGCGCTGCAGCGCTTTCAGCGCTGGACCGGCCTGGCGGCCGACGGGATCGCCGGCCCCGCGACGCTGCGATCGCTGCGATCGCCGCCGCCGCGCTCGCCGGTAGGGCTGCTGTGGCCGCTGCGCGTGCCAATCGGCAGCGGCTTCGGCCCGCGCGGGACCGGCTTTCACGCCGGCATCGACCTCCCCGCCGCATCCGGCGCGCCGGTCACGGCCGCCGGCTTCGGCACCGTCGTCTTCGCCGGCTTTCACCCGTCGGGCTGGGGCAACCTCGTCATCCTCCGCCACCGCTTCGGACTGCGGACGCTGTACGCGCATCTGTCGGCGATCTCCGTCCGCGTCGGCCAGTTCGTGCCCGCCGGCGGGCGCGTCGGGCGCGTCGGCGCGACCGGTTCGGCCGACGGGCCGCACCTGCACTTCGAGCTCCTCCTGCGAGGCGCGAACGTCGACCCGCTGAGCGCGCTGGGTTAGCGAGCGACCACGAACGCCGGCGGCGGCGCGCCCGTCACCGTGACGTCCACCTCGCGCAGCGGGCCGGATTCCCATTCGCTGCGCAAGAGCCCCAGGACGACGACGTCGAGCGCCCGTTCGCCGTGGCGGTGGTAGCGGCGCAGCAGGCCCTCGCGCTGGAAGCCGACGCGCTCGAGCGCGTACTGCGAGCGGAGGTGATCGACGTTGGAGTACGCGCCGAGGCGGTCCAGCCCGAGGACCGCAAAGGCGAGATGGCACATGAGCGCCTTGGACTCGCGGTTGGCGCCGGTTCCCCACCAGGAGCGCCCGAGCCAGGTGCCGATCGACGCGCGGCGGTCGCGCACCGAGAGCTCGCTCAGGCCGCTGATGCCGATCGGCCCGCCGTCGAGATGCTCGACGACGAGATCGAGCTGATCGCCGCGCTCGCGCTGGGCGGGCAGGCGCGCGAGGTACGCCCGCGCCTCATCCTCGGACAGGTAGGGCCCCCACGAGAACCAGCGCGTCACCTCGTGGTCGGACGCCTCGCGGTACAGCGCCGCGGCGTCGCCGGTGCGCGGGATTCGCACCCGCAGCGTCGGGCCCGTGACGGCGAGGTCTTCCACGGCGGGTAAGACTACGGCGATGCTGGCGCTGCTCTATGACGTCCACGGCAACCTCCCGGCGCTGGAGGCCGTGCTCGACGACGCCGGCACGCAGGGCGCGAGCGAGTACTTCATCGGCGGAGACGTCGCGCTCTTCGGTGCCTGGCCGGAAAGCACCGTGCAACGCTTGCGCGAGCTCGAGCCCGCGACCTGGATCCGCGGCAACGGCGAGCGCTGGACCGCCGACCCGAACTCCGCGCCCGAACCCGTGCGCGCTGCCACCGCGGCCGCTCGCGACGCGCTCGGCGATACGGTGGTCGACGAGCTCAACGCGCTCGCGCAGTCAGCGCAGATCGGCGATGACGGGAGCGTCCGCGCCTGGCACGGCTCCCCGGTCAGCGACGTGCGCTCGTTTTTGCCCGAGCCGGCCGAGGACGAGGAGGAGCTGCTGGCGGGCGTCACCGAGCGGCGCCTGATCTTCGGGCACACCCACCTTCCGTTCCGGCGCGCGTCGCCGATCGGCGGCATCGAGCTCGTCAACCCCGGCAGCGTCGGGATGCCCTTCGACGGCGACCACCGCGCCGCGTACGCGTTGCTCGCTCCCGACGGGACGATCGAGCACCGCCGCGTCGCCTACGATCACGCGGCCGCGGTCGTCGCTCTGCGTGAGCGCTACGGCGCCGCGCCCTGGGTCACCGCGCCCGCGTACCGATTGACCCACGCGCGGCTCGAGAGCTCATGACCTCGGAGCTCGAGCTCGCCATCGCGCTCGCGCGCGAGCTCTTGCACGGCTCGGGCGCCCTGCGCGTGAAGGTCGCACTCGACGCCGCCAAGCCTGCCGTGATCGAATGCGAGCGCCTGCGCGCGATCGTCGTGCACAGCGAGGACGGGCAGATCGAGCTGCCGCACGACGCCGCAGGAGACGCCGAGCTGCCCGAGCTGCCGTTCATGCGCCAGCTGCCGCCGTTCGAGGTCGACCCCGAGCAGGGGACGGTCGCCGGCGTGCTCGGCGGACTGGAGATGCTCGGCCGTGCGATCAAGGACATCGCGGCGCAGCTCGCGGGCGCGAGCGTCATCGCCGCCGAGTACGAGACGAACCATCCCGCCGTCCCGCTGGGCATCGCCGGGCGCTCCGGCGAGGCGCTCGTCGTGCTACTCGGCGAGCACGAATTCGAGCTGGACCCGGCGTAGCGGTCAAGAACCCTGAAGCTCGTCGGCGGCGCCGAGACCCAGCTCGCGGACGTTCACGCGATCGGCAGCTCGGCGGGCTTGGCGCCGACGATCGCGCGCGAGTCGGAGCTGCGGATAAGGATCAGCGCCATGATGATGCCGATCACGGCAAAGGCCGTGCCAGCCATGAATGCCGCCTGGAAGCCCTCCGTCAGCGCGCCGGGCACAGCCGCCGGGTCGCCCCCTGCCCCGGCCATGAGATCCGAGGTGCGCGAGTTGGCGATCGCGGCGAGGATCGCGAGGCCCAGCGCACCGCCGATCTGCTGCGCGGTGTTGATCAGGCCCGACGCCAGCCCGGAGTCGTCGTCCGAGACGCCACTGACCGCTGCGATCGTCACCGGCACGAAGGCGAAGCCGAGCCCGACCGCTGCCAGCAGCATCGGCCCGAGCAGGTCGCTCACGTAATCCCCGCGCACGGGCACCTGGGCGAACCAGATCAGACCCACGGCGACGAGCGCCAGGCCCGATACGAGCACGGGCTTGAAGCCCCACTTCGTCACAAGCTGCGAGGCGATGCCGGCCGAGAGGATGATCGTGATGGCGAGCGGCAGGTAGGAGAGCCCGGTCTTGAGCGCGTCGTAGCCGAGAACCTGCTGCATGTACAACGAGATGAAGAAGAACATCGAGAACACCGCGACGCCGATGAACAAGCCCGTGATGTTGGCGCCCGTCAACGTGCGCAAGCGAAAGATCCGGAACGGCACGAGCGGAGCCGAAGAGCGCTGCTCGATGAGCACGAACAGGCCGATCAGCGCGACCGACACGACCAGCAGCGCGATCGTCTGCAGCGACTCCCAGCCCACCCGGTTGGCGTCGACGAGCGCGAAGACGAGCAGTGACAGCCCGGCCGTCACCGTGACGGCGCCGGCGACGTCGAACGTGCGCGTCTCGGATTCGCGGCGACTCTCGACGAGCAGCCGCGGCGCCAGCAGCGCGGCGATGATGCCGATCGGGACGTTGACCCACAGCACCCACTCCCAGCCGGCGTACTCCGTCAGCAGGCCGCCCAGCAAGACCCCGGCGGCACCCCCGGAGCCCGACACGGCGCCCCAGACGCCCAGCGCCTTGTTGCGCTCCGAGCCCTCCGCGAACATGACGGTGACCATCGACAGCGCGGCCGGCGCGATCAGCGCGCCGCCGAGGCCTTGCAACGCCCGCGCCGCGATGATCTGGCCCTCGTTCGTCGACAGGCCGCCGAGCAGCGACGCGAGCGAGAAGAGGACGAGGCCGCCGATGAAGAGCCTGCGGCGGCCGAGCAGATCGGCCATCCGGCCGCCGAGCAGCAGAAAGCCGCCGAACGTCAGCACGTAGGCATTGACGACCCACGGCAGGTCGTCCTGCGAGAGCTTCAGGTCCTTGCCGATCGACGGCAGCGCGACGTTGACGATCGCGGCGTCGAGCACGATGACGAACTGCGTCATCGCAAGAAGCGCGAGCGCGATCCACTTGCGACGCTCGGCCAGCTGGGCTTCTGTCATCGGTGGCGCTCCGAGGGTTCCCGCGTTAACATGAAGGTCGGTTCCGTTTGTCGCCGAGACTATACGGAAGGGTAATTCCGCTTGTCAACCATCGCTTCACGTCCACTCCGCGCCGACGCGCGACGCAACCGCGAGAAGGTTCTCGCAGCGGCCGCCGCCGCGTTCGGCGAGAGCGGCATCGAAGTTCAGGTCGAGGACATCGCGCGGCGCGCGGGCGTCGGCGTGGGGACGGTCTACCGCCACTTCCCGACCAAGGACGCGCTCGTCACCGCCATGGCCGAAGAGCACTTCCGTCGCCTGGCGGAAGCGATCGAAGCGGCGCTCGAGCAGGATGGCGAACCGTGGGAGGTCTTCGCCGCGGCGATCTGGCGATCGGCCTCCGAAGCCGCCGCCGACGTCGCCTGGTGCGAGATCATGGCCGGGCACCCGAGTGCCGTCCATGCGGTCACGGAAGGCCGCGAGCGTCTGTCGACGGCAATGGCAACCCTGATTCGCCGGGCGCAGGCCGGCGGGACGATGCGCGCGGACGCCAGTGTCAAGGACATCAGCACGATCATGAGCGGCTTCGGCCACGTCGCCGCAGCACAACACGCCGGCGCGCCACTGGACTGGGAGCGGTACCTCACGATCGCGCTGGATGGGCTTCGCGCCCGATGACGTGGTCACGGCGGCTGCTTGCTCTCGCCTTCGCGGCGGCGGGGACGTTGCACTTCGTGCGCACGCGGATGTACGAGGAGATCATGCCGGCCTACCTGCCGGCGCATCGCGAGCTCGTGCTCGCGAGCGGCGCGGCTGAGATCGTCGGCGCCGCCGCCGTCCTGCATCCGGGCACGCGGCGCCTTGCCGGCCTCTGGCTCGCCGCAACGCTCGTCGCGGTCTTTCCGGCGAACGTCCAGATGGCGCTGCACCCCGATCGCTACCCGGGCTTCGCCCCCGCGCTGTTGTGGGTCAGACTGTCGCTTCAGCCGCTCTTGGTCTGGTGGGCGCTGCGCGCGAGCCGACCGCGCGAACAGCCGCGCGCCGGCGAAAGTTAAAGGAGTCCTGAGCCGCGGCTTACTTGGGATTGAGGTGCTGGGTCCACAATGCGTCGCAGGTTCCTGTTCGTCGGTTTGGAGACCCCTCCCCCATCTGGACCGACCCGCATACGCCCCGGTGTTGAAATCGGAGCGGTGAGCAAAGGAACCGCGTGTCGCGCTCCCGATACTTGACGCGACCGCAGACCGCGAGGGTGGTGGGGCGGCGGACCGATGCCGCCGCCCCACACCCCGCGCGTTGCGCCGACCTCCCCCTGCCGGCCAGCGCGCGTGAGCGGGATCGGCGCCGGCGCGCCTCGCGCGCCGAACGCCGGTCCCGCTCGCCTTCGCGAGCCGCCGGTTCAGTTCTGGTCTACAGCGAAGCGCGCGGCCGGGAGCGTCGATGCTTTGCCGCTGCTCGTGCGCATCGTCGACAGCGCGTCGACGAGCTCATCGAGCGTCGAGACCACGAAGCCACCGCTCTGGACGATGAAGGACTCGACCTGAAGGTTGATCGAGACGCCCGGCTCGCCACTCTGGCGCAGGTCCGAGCGAAGCCCAAAGCAGCGCAGACCCAGTCCAGCCGCGAAGCCGACCTCCGCAGCGGTCCCTGAATCCGGCTCCTGGCCGTCGAGGAACGCGGCGAGGAGCGCCGAGCGCCGGATCGCGTCCGCGTTGCGCCGCCCGATATCGAGCGCAAGTTCGCGCTCCCGGCCGGAGGCGCGAGCATCGGTGACCTCCGCCTCGGTGGTTAGAGCCCATGGATCCACCGGCTCGACGACCTGCGAGAGCGCTGGCAGATACACGCTGTCGTAGTAATAGCGCCCAGCGTCGGTGAATCCGAGCGGGCTGGCGATGTAGCAGAGCGGACGACCCACCAAGCGATGAGTATTGCGCGTGTTGACCTCGCAAAATGCGAAGACGACCGCGCCCATGGCCAGGCGCGGCCGTCTTCGATGCTGCCGCTCGGGAGGGGGAGGGACCGAGCGGGACTACGCGCTGATGGCCTTCGCGCGCGCAGGTTCGAGAGCGACTTCGAGCACCTCTTCGATCGTCATGACCGGGTGGAACGTCATCGCCTCGCGCACATCCTCGGGAACGTCGTCGAGGTCCGCGCGATTGCGCTCGGGCAGGATCACATCCGTGAGCCCGGCCGCGTGCGCGGCGAGCACCTTCTGCTTGAGGCCGCCGATCGGCAGCACCCGACCCTGCAGCGTGACCTCGCCGGTCATCCCGACGGTGTGACGCACCGGGCGGCCGCTGAGCAGCGACGCCAGCGCCGTCGTCATCGTGACGCCCGCCGACGGGCCGTCCTTGGGAATCGCACCCGCGGGAACGTGGACGTGGTACTCGCGGTCCTCGAAGGCGTCCTCGTCGATCCCGAGCGCCGCCGCGTTGCCGCGGACGTACGTCAGCGCGATCCGCGCGGACTCCTTCATGACGTCACCGAGCTGACCGGTCAACGTCAGGCCGCCCTTGCCCTTCATGACGTTGGCCTCGACGAACAGCACGTCACCGCCGACGCCGGTCACCGCCAGACCGGTGGCCACGCCCGGCACCGCCGTCCGCGCCGCCGCCTCCTGGAAGACCTTCTGGCGCCCGAGCGCGTCGCGCACGGCGTCGAGGTCGACCGTGATCGGCGCGATCGACTCGTCGGAGGCGATCTTCGTCGCGGTCTTGCGCAGGAGCGTCCCGAGCTCGCGCTCGAGCTGGCGCACGCCCGCCTCGCGAGTGTACTCGCTCACGACGAGCTTCAGGATCTCGTCATCTGCGACGACCTCGTCCTCGCGCAGCCCGTTGCGCTCGCGCTGGCGCGGCCACAGGTAGTCGCGGGCGATCGCCGTCTTCTCGGCCACGGTGTAGCCGTCGAAGCGGATGACCTCCATGCGGTCGATCAGCGGCCCGGGAATCGTCTCGGCGACGTTCGCCGTGGCGATGAACAGGACCTGCGACAGGTCGATCTCGATGTCGAGGTAGTGATCGCGGAAGGCGTGGTTCTGCGCGGGGTCGAGGACCTCGAGCAACGCCGCCGACGGATCGCCGCGCCAATCGGCGCCAACCTTGTCGACCTCGTCGAGCATGATCACCGGGTTCATCGTTCCCGCGTCGCGCAGGGCACGGACCAGCCGGCCGGGGAGCGCACCGATGTACGTGCGCCGGTGGCCGCGGATCTCGGCCTCGTCGCGGACGCCGCCGAGCGACATGCGCACGAACTCGCGTCCCATCGCACGCGCGATCGACTCGCCGATCGACGTCTTGCCGGTGCCGGGGGGACCGATCAGGGTCAGGATGGCCCCGGCCTTGCGGTCCATCTCCACCCCACGCTCCTCGCGCAGCTTGCGCACGGCGATGTACTCCGTGATGCGGTCCTTGACGTCCTCCAGGCCAGCGTGATCGGCGTCGAGCACCTCACGCGCGTGGACGGGATCGAGAACCTCGTCGGACCGCTTGCTCCAAGGCACCGCGACGAGCCAGTCCAGGTAGGTCCGGATCATCGACGCCTCACCGCTCTGCTCGCCGGTGCGCTCCAGGCGGTCGAGCTCGCGCTCTGCCTGCTCGAGCACCGCGTCCGGCATGCCGGCCTCGGCGATCTTCTTGCGGTAGCCGTCGGCGGCCGACTCGTCCTCGCCCAGCTCCTTGCGGATCGACTCCATCTGCTGGCGCAGGAAGTACTCGCGCTGCTGCTTCTGCGCGCCGGATTCCACGTCGTCGCGGATGCGACGGCGCACCTGCAGCTCGGCCAGGCGCTCGCGCTGGAGCTCGAGTGACAGAGCGAGGCGCTCGGTCACGTCGATCGTCTCCAGGACGCGGATCTTCTGCTCGACCGTCAGGTCGGGGCTGTAGCCGGCCGTGTCGGCCAGCGGACCGGGATCGGTGACGGAACGCAGGAACGCGCCCACGCGATCGTCAGCGCCGCGCTCGGCGAGGATCTCCTCGACGACCGCGCGGTACTCCCGCTCCAGCTCGCGGGTGTGCATGTCCACGGGCTTGAGGTCGACGTGCTCGGTGACCTCAGCGCGCAGGCGGCCCTGCGAGTCGGTTTCCGCCGAGCCAGAGATGACGCCGCGGGCGACGCTCTCGAGCGACACGCCGCGACCGCCGCCGGGCAGACGGATGGTGTCGGTGACGTTGGCAACGGTCCCGACCTTCGCGTACTCGCCGTTGTGCCGGGGCACGAGCAGCACGCGGTCCTCACCGGACGCATCGACCGGGAGGCTGATGTCCATCGTTGGGAAGACGACGGTGTCGTCTAGAGGGATCAGAAGAAGTTTGGCCATGGTTTCCTTTCGTTGCATGCGCAACCATACCAAACTGCTTACCAAAGGTGAGCTACTTACGAATGCGCGTCCCTAAGCGTCGAGGAAGAGGTCGACCAGCAGGTCGGCGTCTGCTGTGTATGCGTAGCTGCTGAAGTCCGTGACGCCGGCCTCGGCGAGGACCTCGTCGTCGATGAAGAAGTTGCCGGTCGTCTCGCGCGCCGGACGGGTGAGGATCGCGTGCGCGGCGTCGGCCACGATCTTCGGCCGCCGCGAGCGCGCCATCGCCGCTTCGCCGCCGAGCAGGTTCTGTACGGCTGCGGTCGCGATGATCGTGCGCGGCCACAGCGAGTTGAAGGCGATGCCCGCGTCGGCGTGCTCGGCCGCCATACCGAGCGTACACATGCTCATGCCGAACTTCGCGAGCGTGTAGGCGAGGTGCGGGCCAAACCACTTCGGGTCGAGGCTGAGCGGCGGGCTGAGCGTCAGGACGTGCGGGTTCTCGGCCTCGCGCAGGTACGGCACGCAGGTTCGGCTGAGAAGGAACGTCGCGCGCGCGTTGACGTCCTGCATGAGGTCGTAGCGCTTCATCGAGATCGTTGCGCTTGGGCTGACGTCGATCGCGCTGGCGTTGTTGACGACGATGTCGACGCCGCCGAAGCGCTCCACCGTCTGCTCGACCGCGTCGGCGATGACGTGGTCGTCGCGGACGTCGCCGACGATCGCGAGCCCGTTGCCGCCGGCGGCCTCGATCGCCTCGGCGGCGGTGAAGACCGTTCCCTTCAGGCGCGGGTGCGGCTCGGCGGTCTTGGCGATGAGGGCGACGTTGGCGCCGTCCTGCGCCGCGCGCAGCGCGATCGCCAGGCCGATTCCGCGGCTGCCGCCGGACATGATGATCGTCCTGCCGTCCAGGCCCCCGGCCATCGGCTCCAGCTACCTCGCCCCGACTACCGGCGGGCCGGTGCTGCGGCCGCTCTCGAGCCTGAACGTGCGCGCCGGATCGATGTCGACGCTGACCTCGAACGTGCCGTCGTCGCTTGTCTGCTGGTCGGCGAGCGTGCGCCAGCTCCCGTCGGGTTCGCGGACGGTCACGCGCGCGTCGCGGGGCCCGTCACCCGGACGGACCAGACCCCAGAACGCCACGCTGTCCGCGCCCTGGCGGCGCGCCACGAGGCCGAGCGCGAATGCTGCGCGCGCGGGCTTGGGACGCCCGTCCGCGAAGCGCAGTCCGGACTGGTAATCGCCCCAACGAGTCGCGACGTCGTGACCGTCGCGAACGGGCATGTCGCGTACCAGAAACTGGGCCACGCTGCGCACCTGTGGCTGTGAGCGAGCGACTCGTTCTCCCTCGATCAGCCAGCGCGCCTGGTCTTCGAGGCTGACGCGCCAGGTCGGATCCGGGGGGTTGGTCTGGTAGCCGGACTCGGTGAGGTACAGGGTCAGCGGTTTGAGCGTGCGTCCGGCCGCGTGCAGGCGGTGCAGCAGATCGGTAAGCCGCGAGAGGTCGCCCATGCGGACGTTGTCGGAGTTCGGGTCGGCCTGCGACGGCGCGAGCTCGAGCGAGTAGGGATGGTGGGACCAGCCGTCGCCGGGCAGCGGTTCGAAGCCGTCGCACTCCGGGCCGCGCAGCGGTCGCAGCTGCTCGTCGACGCAGGCCATTTCGCGCAAGAACGTCAGCGGCGCCATCCGGTCGCCGCGATCGTGGCCGGTCTTGGCACCGACGGAGGACGTCGCTCCGATCAGGACGAGCGCGTTCGGAGCGGCGGCCTTGATGCGCGGTACCGCGGCCTGCACCATCGCGCGGTACAGATGTGGTGAGGCCGGCCGCCACGCGCCGTCCTTACGCTCCCACTGCGGCAGCAGGAAGGCCGGGTGGTTCGGCTCGTTCCAGACGGTGAACGCGACCGCTCGCGGGTAGCGGCGCGCGGTCGCCTCGGCGAAGTCCGCGTAGGCGCTTGGGTCGATCGAGTCGCGCGGGCGCTCCGCGCGACCGGCGGCGCGGGCGACCGCCCACCGCGGCGCCCAGAACGCGATGTCGATCGCGACCTTCATGCCGCGGGCGCGGGCCATCGTGTAGACGCGGTCCAGGCGACTCCAGACGTACGGCGGGTACCTCGTCGGGTCGCTGGCGTCGAAGGCGGGGCGCCTGCGCGCGCGGGGGGCGGGAGCCATCGCCGACCAGCCGACCGTCACGCGAACCCAGTCGACGCCAAGGCTGCGCATGTCGTCGAGCGTCGCCGCGATCTGGCGCGGCGAGCGATGCAGAAGCTCGGCGTCGTCTTGGACGACGGTCGCCACCGTCGGGGTGGATCGTTCGCGTCCGCAGCCGCTTGCGAGGGCGGCGACAACGAGTGCGACGGCGCCCGCCCTGGCGGCACGCATGACGCTGCTCAGGCCTGCTTCGTGCTTTCTGCCCGAACCACTTAGTACCCGAGGCGCGCGAGCCGTTCGCGCTCGGCACGCCGCTTGGCCTCGCGCTGCTCCTTGCGGATCCGCTCGCGCTCGCGGCGCTCCTGGTCCTCGTCGTGACCCGTGACGATGCGGATGCTCTTGCGCAGCGTGCCGTCCTGACCGTGAGATGCGTACTCCTGACGGCTGGGTCGATCGTCCCGGCGGGGGCGATCGCCGCGGCCGCCGGTGCGCGGGCCGGCGCTGCGGCGACCGGTGCCCTTGCTGTCACGACCGGGACGCTCCTGCTCGGCGGGACGCGGCAGCTGGGCCTTGACCTCTCGAACGGGCGTGGCGGCAAGTCGCACCCAAGCATTGAAGACGGGATCGCCCGGTTTGAGGCCCTCGGCCGACTGGGCACAGACGGCTGCCCACTTCATCGGCTGACCCTTCTCGTCCTGCTTGGGCTTCAGGGCCTCCTTGATGATCTCCGGTCCGCCGACGCGCTCGATCGCGGCGGTGACGCGCGCGGGCGAGGTCGGGGAACGATCCGCGTCGGCGGTCGGCGTGGTCGCGTCGGCCTCGGCTGCCGGCTGCTCGGGCGCTGTGGGCGCCGTCGTCTCGATCTCGGTCTGGGTTACAGGCGCCGGTGCGTCGGCGGGCGGCGCCTCGGCTGACGGCGTCTGCGCTGCCGCGTCGCCTGGCTCCTCCGGCGCGGCGGACGCGGGCGCGCTGCCGCGGCGAAGATCGGTCAGCGCGGAGAAGAAGGCCCGGCGGTGGCGCTCAGCGGCTGACAGCCGGCGACGGCGCTTGCGCGGCGGGGGTGCGAGCTTCGAGGACGGGAGCGGCTTGGGCTCCTCGGCGACACCGAGGATCCTCGGCCCGACGGCCGGCCGTTCGGCATCCGGGACGACGGGTGGGGCCTGAGGAGCGACGTTGGCTGGCGGCGCGGCGGGCGTCTCGACCACCGGCGTCTCGACAGCTGCCTGGACGGTGGGCTCTCCGGTCGAAGGCGCCTCGACAGCGGGCGCCTCGACAAGAGGCACCTCAACAACCGGTTCCTCAACAACCGGTTCCTCGACAGCAGCCGCCTCGGCCACCGGCTCCTCGACGGCGGGCGCCTCGGCCATAGACTCCTCGACGACGGGCGCCTCGGCCACGGACTCCTCAACAACAGGCGCTTCGACCGCGGGTGCGTCGGCGGCGGGCTCGTCGGCCAGAAGGTCCGCAGCTGCGGACTGCTCGACTGCAACCGGTTCGGCGACGGGTACCTCGGCGGCGGGCTGTGCGGCGACCGGCTCGGCGACAGAGGTGATCGGCTCGTCGGCGAGCCCCTCCGACTGTCCGTTCGGGGACGCGCTTTCACCAGCATCGGCCCGCGCGTCGTCCTCGGGGGCGACAGCCTCCGCGCTCGCGGTTGTGCTCTCCCCCGTAGGTTGGCTTGCCGTTTGGCCGTCGTGTTCGGCCGTCATCTCGGCTGACGAATCGCCAGTCACTGGCGTCAGGTTAGCGAGGCTTGAGGCAAACCCGCACCCTCGTTGCAAATTGGCTCGTTGCCGGAGAGTCGAACGGCGCTCCCAGCGGTCTTCAACGGCGACTTCGACGTCCCCCCGCACCCTTCGTCGTACCGGCTAGCCAACCCCGCCCAGGCGCGCGCGCGAGCGCTGGCGTAAGGTGAACGCGTGCGTCAACACAAGACGGTCACCGTCGCAGTCGTGTCGACGATGGCGCTCGTCGTGGCGGGCTGTGGGGTTTCGGGATACCACTCCAACTGCAGCGGCAACGTCTGTACGTACGCCTTCAACGGCCCACAGACGCTACAGCTCGACTTCATCAGACGGGGCTCGAAGGTCGAGCTCAAGGACTTCGGCGGCGGGCAGATCAAGGTCGCGGCACACGGCCGTGAGACCGCCGTGTCCGTCGGCAAGCGCGTGACGTTCGCCGGCTTCGTCCTCGACCTCGAGCGGCTCGACGGCGACAAGGGGACGCTGCTGATCCGCAGCGCCGGTTAAGCCTCGACCGGCTAAGGCACCGCCACGTCGGGCGTGGCGGCGATCGCCGCCGCCACGACGAGAAGGTGGACGTGGGCGAAGCGCTCCATCGGCGCCTCCCCCATCGGCGTCTGCAGCGCGAAATCGAGCAGCTGCTGGATCGACCGGCAGGCCGGCGCCTGCGGGGCGTCCGGTCCGACCTGGCAGGCCAGCCGCGCGAGCTCGATGAACTCGGCGGAGCTTCCGCGCGCAAGCGCCGCGGCGAACGCGCACGTGATGAAGTAGCCGGCGCGCGCGAGCAGCGGGTCGGTTCGCAGGTTGCCCGTACCAACCGCGGGTCCGAGTTCGAGCGCCTCCTCCCGCGCCAGCAGCCGCTCTATCTGCCCGCCGGCGACGCTCGCCAGCGCCTCCGGGCCGAGGCCGGCCTGCAGTGCACAGCGGAAGACCACCGCGGCCGACTGCGTCGGCGTCCCGAAGGGGATGTCCGTCGCGTACAGCAGCCGCCCCGGCGGAACGTGCGAGAACAGCGTGAGCAGGTCCGGCGCGCTGAACCACGACGTGTCGAAGAAGACGTTGGGGTAGTCGGCGATTCGTTCCCAGATCCACGCGAGATCGCAGACGCCGGCGTGGGCCAGGATGAAGCGCGCGTGCGTGAACCGAGCGGCGTACTCGAGCACGTGCGCACCGAGCGCCGGGATCCCGCGACCGGCGTGGATGAGGATCGGCAGCCGACCCGCATCCGCCTCCGCCACGATCTCGCGCACGGCCGGCTCGTCCATCGTGAAGTCCTCGGCGCGCGGGTGAAGCTTGATCCCGCGCGCGCCCGCGGCGAGGCAGCGCCGGACCTCCGCGACCGGGTCGGCGCGCGGATCGACCCGGCAGAACGCCACGAGCCGGCCCTCCGAGGCGGCCGCCGTCGCGATGACGTGATCGTTGGCGGGCGCGTATCCGCCCGGCTCGTGCATCGGGAACACGACGGCACGCGAGCGGCCCGCGGCAAGCGTCGCGAGCAGCTCCTCCGCCGTGATCTTGAAGGTGTCCGGGTCGTTGACCCCGATGTGGGTGTGAGCGTCGAAGACCGAGACCGCCGGTAGGAGCTGCATGGTCTGGTCAAACCACGGGGCGAGCAGGTCGTCGGCGAACACCAATCGCAGTGTATGGACGCATGCATGACGCCGGCCCCTCTGGGGCATAGACTCCGCGAGCGTGAGTTATTCCAACGGAAGCGTCGGATACTGCGAATGTGGCCAGCTCGCGATCGCACCTTGCGGGCAGTGCGGCCGGATGCTCTGCGACGTGCACGCGAGCGAGATGCCGGCAACGCCGAGTGGCATCTCCAACGACGCGGCAGGTCACTTCACGCTCGCCGTTCGCGCCACCGACGGCGTGCACTGCGAGGCCTGCCGATCGGAGATCGGCCGTAGCGCACTCCAGAGAGTGCTTGCCGCGCCGCGCGCATCCCTGCCTGAGCACTGGCTGGACCGCGCGATCGCGCTCAGCAGCGACCACACCCGCAGCGAAGCGGAGAAGCTCGACGACGCGGGCCTGCCCGCATCGCTGACGGCCGCGGAGGTCGCCCGCGAGTTCCTGCGCAGGATGGAGAAGCAGCCGCGCGAGAGCGTGCCGATCGGTCCATCGAGCTGGTTGCGCCCACCGGACTACGTCTCTGGCTGGACGGTCAACTGCCGCCGCACCGAGTACACGGCAGGCGGCGCCGGCGCCCGGCGCTACAAGCTTCCGTGCCTCATCTCCGTCGACGGCGAGCTGCTCGGCCCGATGCTCGAGGGCGACCGCCAGGGCGCGATGTGGTGGGTCGTGCCCGAGTCGGACATCGAGCTGCCCCGTCTCGTCAACGGCGTCGCGCAGATCCTCGTGCTCAGCGCGTTTACGACCTAGCGTCCAGCCCCACGCTGCGCCTGCCTGACCCGTGCCTCGTGGTGCTCGTCGGCGCGACGGCGGCCGGTAAGTCGCACTGGGCGCATGAGTGCTTCGAAGCCGGTCAGATCATCTCCTCGGACCGGCTTCGCGCCGCCGTCGGCACGAGCGAGCGCGATCAGCGCGCGAGCCGCGACGCGTTCGAGGTCCTCGACCTCATCGTCGAGAAGCGGCTGAAGCGGCGGCTGACCACGGTCATCGATTCGACCGGGTTGGATGCCCGGCGGCGGGCAGGCTGGCGCACGCTCGCCGAGCGCTCTTCAGTACCCGCCTACGCGGTCGTCTTCGAGACCGCGGCCGGGATCGTGCGCGAACGAAACCGGGCGCGCGCAGACCCCGTGCCGAGCAAGGTCGTCACGAGCCAGCTGCGCGAGCTCTCCGGCGCGATGGAGGCGCTACCGCGCGAGGGGTTCGCGGCTGTCCTGCGCCCGGGCGCCGTGGAGCTCGTCCCACCGCGCTTGCTCACCGCCCTGGACTCAGCCACCCGCCAGAAGGAGGATCCGATGACGCTCGACTTCGGCCTGCAGCTCTCGCGCTTCGACGTCCCCGGCCACCCGACCACGACCGCCGCAACGCTCGCGGAGATGGCGCGCGCGGCCGAACACGCGGGCTTCACGAGCCTGTGGGTCATGGACCACCTGCTGCAGATCCCACAGGTCGGTCGCGAATGGGAGGACATGCTCGAGAGCTATACGACGCTCGGCTACCTCGCCGGCGTGACGGAGCGGATCCATCTGGGCACGCTGGTGACCGGAATCACCTACCGCAACGTGGCGCAGCTGGCGAAGATCATCGCGACCCTGGACGTGCTCTCGGGCGGCCGCGCGAGGTGCGGCATCGGCGCGGCGTGGTTTGAGCGTGAGCACCGGCTGTACGGGTGGGAGTTTCCATCGTTGCGACAGCGCTTCGACATCTTGGAGGACGCGCTCGAGCTTCTGCCACTGATGTGGGGACCGGGTTCGCCGCGATTCGAGGGCCGCACGCTGACCGTGCAGGAGGCGACGTGCTACCCGCGGCCACTGCAGGAGCACATCCCGATCCTCGTGGGCGGATCCGGCGAGAAGCGGACGCTGCGTCTGGTCGCGCGACACGCCGATGCCTGCAACCTGTTCGGCGACCCGGACAACGTCCGGCGCAAGCTGGCGGTGCTGCATGAGCACTGCGCCGCGGAGGGACGAGACCCAGCGCAGATCCGCGTGACGCACCTCGCGCCGGCGCGCGTGATCGACTCCGGCTCGGAGCGTCTCGGCCCCGGCGCGGCCACGGTGGACGAGCACATCGGGCATTTTCGGGAACTGGCGCAAGCCGGCGTGCAGACCGCGATCGTGGGGCTCGGCGACGCCGAAGGTGCGGAGTCCGTGCGGCGGTTCGGCGACGTGGTGCGGGCGTTTGCGTCATAGCTCGCCGAGCGCCGCGCGCCGCGCGCCACGGCCGGAGGCGCACCTCCGGCCGTGGCCCCGCCGAGCTCACGCGGTGGCGAGCGCGATCAGCCGCGGCGAGCCGAGCCCGTATGGGCGTATGCCATCCGCCCCACGCAGCGTCACGTCGCGAAAGCCGGCGCCGTGCAGCAGACGCACGACCTCTCCGCTGGTGTGTACGTGGTGCGCGGCTCGGGAGTGCTCGACGAGCCCGTCTGCGTCTTCGAAGACGTAGTCGGACTCCATCCGGCTCTCGGCGGGCCGATAGTGATTCGTGCTCGTCATGCGCACGCCACCGAACTCGTACTCGGCGCGCGGCTTGACACCAGCGACGAGCAACGACTCGGCGACGGTGTGTGACTCGAGCACCAGACGTCCGCCGGGCCGCAGGGCCCGATGCATGCCGGCGAGCGAGCGAGCTGTGTCCGCCGGAATCAGGTAGCCGAAGCTGTTGCCCCAGCTGACGATCCCGTCGACGGGCCCGACGTCGGGCAGAGCCCGCAGGTCGCCGACGACGAAGCTCGCGTCCACGGCGGCCTGTGCGGCAGCACAGCGTGCACGCTGCACCTCCGCCGCCGCGATATCGATGCCGATCGCGGTGTGGCCGGCGGCGGCCAGGCGTACCGTCAGCCGCCCGTCGCCACATGGCACGTCGAGCACCGAAGTTCCCGGCGCTAACCCGAGCAGGCGACACACCAGCCGCGCATCGTCGTCGGCCATCGTCGCGCCGGCCGCTCGCCAGAACCGGGCCGCCAAACCACGGTGAAAGCCGACATACCAATCATCCTGCACCCGCTGGGGAACATCCCGCGCGGGCTCGTTCTCTTCAACCAACAAGATAAACCTCCAGATCGGGCGCGCACACGCACGCCGGGACAAAGACCAGATGGGCCGCGCCGGTTGCGCGGACGGGCTGGCTCAGTCCTCGGCGATCAGAAGGATGTGGCGCAAGGTCAACAGAGGCGTCTGTATGGAAGGTAGCTGACCGAGACGGTCTCCGCCACGAAGGATCCGTTGGCCCGCCGCCTCGAGCCGCAGGCCCTTGGGGATCATCGTCCTCGTCCAGGAGTCCACCGGTAGCCGGCAACCGGCGGGTGACCCGTGATCGTCACCGGACAGCCGCTTAACGTCCGAGCGTCCGCACGAGCTCACGGGCTTGTACTCGCAGGCCGCCGATCAGCTCGCGCACTGCGGCGAGCCCGGCGCGCAGTTGCGGATCGCCGACCTCTACCGGCAGCATCGAGTCCTGGAGCGTGGCGAGACCGCGTTCGGCCGCGGCCACCGCATCGACCGCGCGCTCGACGAGCGCCTTGGCGCCGGCCGAGGGCGCGCCCGGAGGTCGTGCGTCGACCGCGGCGCTGGTCAGCCCGCGCCGAGCGGCGAACTCGGCGTGAGTGCGCTTGGCGCGCCCCAGCGCCAGTTGGACAGGCCGAAAGAGCTCTTGCTCCAGGCGGTCGCCGCTGTACTCGTCCAGCACCTCGTAAGCCTCGCTCAGGCAGGCCAGCGCGTATTCCAGCTCGCCGATCGTCTCGGCGACGGTGTCGAGGAGGTGCTGCGAGCCTTCGGCCGCAGTGAACGCCATGGACGTGAGCGTAGCGGCGGCGCGCATCTGCGATTGACGCGATACTCATCCAAACATCGGGAGGTGGTGCAGATGGCGCAATCCCGCGAGCTCGGGGCCGGCGCGTGGTCGTATTTCGGGGATCCTCGAGCGATATCGCACGACGGACACACGTTCACCGGTTGGATCTCGACGGACGGCAATGTATGGGTCGCCAGGCTGACGGCCGGCGGCACGCTCAGCAAGCATCTGCTCTTCAGGGGTCTGGGGCGCGACGATCACAACAACCCCTCGCTTGTCTTCCTGCCCGACGGGCGCTTGATCGTCTTCTTTTCTCCGCATTCGGGACATGGCCTGCCGCCTCCAGGCATCCCAAGCAAGATGTACTACCGGATCTCCCAGCATGCTCACTCGATCGATGGCTGGGGGCCCCTGCACACCGTCAACACCAATGCACCCGGGTCACTCGGCTACACCTACCCGAACCCGGTGCTGCTGCGCGACAGGCTGTGGCTGTTCTGGCGCGGCGGCGGCTGGAACCCGACCTTCTCGTATACCGACGACCGCCTGACCTGGGTGCCGGCGCGCGAGTTGGTGTTCCATGGCGGTGGAGAACGGCCCTACACGAAGTACGTCGGCGACGGACAGACGCGCATCCACGGCATCTTCACCGACGGCCATCCGATGGCCTTCAAGAACAGCCTGTACTACATGCGCTACGAGAACAGGGTGCTCTTCGCCGCCAACGGGCGCAAGCTGGGAACGCTTGACGACGTGCCGTTGCACGTCTCAAAGCTCGACCGCATCTACCAGTACACCGACGCCACCGGACGGGCCTGGGGACACGACATCGCGCTCAGCGCAAACGGCGGGCCGCGCGTCGTCTACACGCGCCGGATCGGAAACCGCGACACGTTCTACTACGCGTACTTCGACGGCACGCACTGGGTCAGCCACAAGATCGTCGAGGCGGGACCGATGAGACCCTCATTCACGTCGGGTGGCGCGACGCTCGACCACGAGGACCCGCGTGTCGTCTACCTCTCGCGCAGGACCGGTACATGGCACCAGGTGGAAGCATGGTTCACGACCGACAACGGCCGCACTTGGACGTCCCGGCAGCTGACCGACGACCCCAACCACTACAGCATCCGTCCGGTCTCCCCGCGCGGGCTCACCGAGGCCAACCGCGTCCTGTTCTCGCGAGGGGACGAAACGACGATCGGCTTCACGAACTACAGGACGCGCATCCACGCCCTCGACTTCTAGATGGTGGCAACCACTAACGCCGGCGGCCGTCCGGGCGCAGGCGCACGCGATCGCCGGGCTGCATGGTCTCCGGCTTTATCCGCCGGTTGAGTTGCTGGAGCCGGATGATGCTCTTTCCGGTCTTGGCGGCGATCGAGCCGAACGAGTCGCCGCGCTTCACGATCCAGAAGCGCGGGCCGAGCGGTTTGGGTTTCGGCGGCGGCATGTGCAGGCGCAGCTTCAGGCGCTGTCCGGGAACGATGCTGCTCGGGTCCGTGGTCGGGTTGAATGTCATGAGCTGGTCGACGGTCAGACCGGTCGTCTCCGCGATCTGCGAGTACGTCTGGCCGCGCCGGACGGTCCAGTACAACGGGAGCTTGCTCGTGATCGCATCAAGCGAGCTCGCGGAGTTCGCCGTCCGGTCCGAACCCATGGACGTGACGACCAAGACGATGATCGCGAGGAACAGCACCACGAGCCCGAAGGGGATCAGGTACCTGAGCGTCCTGCTGTCGTCCTGCTCTCGCATGTCCCTGCTTCGAATGCGATGACGTCCGCTGAGCGGCTTCGGTCATGGTTCCACAGCCGGCAAGCCACGTGTAGCAGTGCAGCCGCGGATGCAGCGCGACGCCTCAGCCAGCGGCGGTCAGTGAGTACACGGGAGGCAGGCGCGTGGCCGCACTGAACCAGCTCGCCCCGGCGTCGCCCGAGCCGAAGACGTCGCCAGAGGTCGCACCGAAGTACAGCTGCACCGGGTCCGCGCCCGCTCGTGCGAACGCCAGGCGCAGGACCGTGAGGTACGCCTCCTTTTCCGGCAGCCCGTCTCCGCGCGCAGTCCAGCTGGCGCCTGCGTCCCGAGTCTCGTAGACGCGCACGTGGCCGTCGGGCGTGACCCGGTCCATGTCGGCCATCAGCGGGATGACAAAGGCGCTGTCGGGGTCCGACGGATCGACCATGATCGGGAAGCCGAAATCCGACGGCAGCCCGGCCGCGATGTCCGTCCACGTCTCGCCCGCGTCGTCGGAGCGATAGACGCCGCCGTGAAACTGCATAAACAGCCGCTCCGGCCGTAGCGGTGCGCGCTGGAGATTGTGGACGCACAGGTCGGTGGTCTCCTCGTGCGACTCCTCCGGCATGTAGCGCGGGACCAACCCGGCATTGCCTCGACGCCACGTCTTGCCGCGATCCTCGGTCAACCAGACTCCGGCGGCAGACACCGCGACCGCAAGGCGGTCGGGGTCGCCGGGCCACGGCACGATCGAATGCAGGCACAGACCGCCGCCGCCCGGCTGCCAGGACTCTCGCGTCGGATGCTCCCAGAGCCCGCGGTTCAGCGCCCAGGTCGCGCCCCCGTCGTAGCTTTCGAAGAGCACGCCGGGGTCGCCGCCCGCGTACACCGTCCCGTCGGCCTCGCCGGCGACGATCACCCAAATGCGCTCAAGCGCAGCGTCGCCACCCTTGGGCAGTGCGACGCCGTCCGCCTCGGTCCATTCGCCTGCGGGGTCATCCGCGTACCAGATCTTGGGACCGTGGAAAGCGGAGGTGACCGATGCGAGCACGCGACCGGTCCGCGGATCGCGCATCGCGTACTCGACCGGCTCGCCCGCAAACGCGCGGGCCGTCTGCTCGAACTGCCCGCCGGGCTCGCCCTCGAGCGCGAACAAGCCCTTCTTGGTTGCGATCAGAAGTTCGGTCATGGTCGTCGCGATCCTAGGCGACGGAGTCGGCGTACGCCGGCTCCGGCCGCGTCGATGTGTGGGCCTCATGGCTCGGTGCAGGCCCTTCGGAGCGCAACACCGCCAGGGCCGCAACGATCGCGACGAGCACGAGCCCGGCGCCGATGAGGTAGGCGAGGTGGTAGCCGGAGTTGAGCGCGGAGGCGGTCGAGACGCCATCGGCGATCAGGCCGTTGGCGCGCTCGGTTGCGAGCGTGGCGAGCACGGCAAGGCCGAAGGCACCGCCGACCTGCACGCTCGTGTTGACCAACCCCGAAGCCAGCCCCGAATCGCTCGGCGTGGCGCCCGACATGCTGAGCGTCATCAACGACGGGAAGCCGAGGCCCGCGCCGAGGCCGATCAGGATCATCGCCGGCATGATGTCGGTCACGTAGGTCCCGTCGACCGGCGTCCTCGCGAACAGGAGCATTCCGGCGCCCATGAACACCAGGCTGGCGACGAGCGTCGCCCGTGCACCGAAGCGCATCGTGAGCGGCCCCGAGTAGCGCAACGACATCGTTCCCATGACGATCGTCGACGGTAGGAACGTGAGGCCGACGTCCAGGGCGCCGTAGCCAAGGATGCGTTGCAAGTACAGCGCACCGAGGAAGAACATCCCGAACATCCCCACCACGAGCAGGGCGATCACGACGTTCGCGCCCGACACGTTGCGCGAGCGAAACAGGCGCAGTGGCATCAGCGGATCGGGGATGCGCGCCTGACGCGCGATGAACCCGGCCAGCAGTGCGGCCGCGGCGCCGCCGAGGCCGAGCGTCTGGGCGGAACCCCAGCCGTGCTCGGCGACCTGCAAGATCGTGTACACGCCGAGCATCAGGCCGGATGTGAGGAGCACCGCGCCCGGAACGTCGGCGCCGGCCTTGAGGCCGATCCCCTCATGGTCTTCGACCAGCCGCATCGCGAGGAAGGCGGTCGCCACGCCGATCGGCAGGTTGATGAAGAAGATCCAGTGCCAGTTGATCGCCTCGGTCAACGCGCCGCCGGCGATCAGCCCGATCGAGCCGCCCGCGGAAGCGACGAATCCGTACACGCCGATCGCCTTCGCCTGCTCCCGCGGCTCGGGGAACATCGTCACGATCATGCCCAGGATCACGGCCGAGGCCAGCGCGCCGCCGACGCCCTGGACGAAGCGCGCTGCGATCAGCAGGCCCTGGCTCTGGGCGACGGCGCACAGCAGGGATGCGACCGTGAAGATCGCCAGGCCGACCAGGAAGATGCGCCGCTGGCCGATGAGGTCGCCCATGCGACCGGCGAGTAGCAATAGACCTCCGAACGCGATCAGGTATGCATTGACCACCCAGGCGAGGTCGTTCTGCGAGAAGCCGAGGTCGTCCTGGATCGAGGGCAGCGCGACGTTCACGATCGTCGCGTCGATGACGATCATCAGCACGCCGGCGCAGAGCACGTAGAGCGCGATCCAGCGTTTGCGGTCGGTTGACGTATCAGCAGTCATGTCCTGGATCTCCTTTTCGTGTGGATGCATCTAAGACTGCGACTCGGCCGGAAACTCATCGCACCCTGTCCGCTGCTCAGCAAGTCGTACCACGTGGTTGGAAGATACTACTAGATGAAGGGTTTGTACAACCGGGATGTACAATCGGGGCATGGCGAGCAAACGGACCTACGGCGACGCCTGCGGCGTTTCGCGCGCGCTCGACGTCGTCGGCGAGCGCTGGGCGCTGCTCGTCGTGCGCGAGCTGCTGCTCGGACCCAAGCGCTTCACCGACATTCGCGAGGGGCTGCCGCACCTGAGCCCCGACGTCCTCGCTCAACGCCTGCGCGATCTCGAGCAGGCGCAGCTCGTGCGGCGCCGCAGGCTCCCCCCGCCCGCCGCCTCACAGGTGTACGAATTGACGCCCCGCGGCGCGGCGCTCGAGCCGGTGCTGATCGCACTCGGCCGCTGGGGCGGCGCCAACGCCCCGCCACCTCCCGACGGCGTCGGGATGAGCCTCGAGGCCCACATCGTGTCGCTGCGCACGCTGTTTGACCCGCATCTCGCCGGCGACTTCCGGGCGACGCTCGAACTGCGGATCGGCGAGCACCGTTTTCGCGCCGACGTGGCCGACGGCCGGATCGACGTCAGGCGCGGTGAGGCGCCGATCGCCGACGCGACGATCGATACCGACTCCGGCACGCTGCTCGCGCTGATCCACGGCCGGCGCGAGCTCGCTGACGCGGTGCGCGCGGGCGACATCGAGATCGAGGGTGATGAGCGGGCTGTGGAGCGCTTCCTTGGGTTGTTCCCGCTGCCCGCGCCGGCGGGGTGAAGCGGACGTCGGAGGCCACGGCGCGCAGCCACCCGTGTTCCGGTCGGGAATCCGTCGTCCGAGCCGAAGCGGATCTCGGTCGGGATGCTGCGCACAGTGCGCCTGACGGATGCGACGACGGCGGTTGAGCACCGATGCAGGCCAGAATCACATCGGTAGGTAGCGAGCCGCCGTGCGTCCAGGATACAGGA
>JAWVGJ010000060.1:0-58168 GCA_033855115.1 Solirubrobacteraceae bacterium | reverse complement strand
GGACGACGGCGATCGGTATCGCGCCCTTCTGCATCGTCGTGACGTACCTCGGCAGCCGGCTGCAGACCGTCAGCCCGACGGACTGGCGGCTGTGGCTCGTGACGATCGTGCTGCTGACGGCGCTGTTGCTCACGCACCGCCTGCTGCCGTCGCCGAGCGACTGAGCGGCAGGCTCACAGGCTCAGCGCGACGGGCTCGTCAGCTCGCGCCGGCTGCGCACGCCGAGCTTGCGAAAGACGCTGCGAGCGTGGGTGCGCACGGTCTCGACGCTGACCGACAGCGCGACCGCGATCTCACCGTTCGTTCGACCGAGCCGAAGCTGGTCGAGGACATTTGCCTCGCGTGGGGTGAGGATGTCGGGCAGAACGCCTGCGCCCCCGTTGGCCGGGATGGCGTGGGGCAGCACGTGCAGCCCGCGGGAGGCGAGGTGAATCGCGTTGAGCACGTCCCGACCTTCGACCTCCTTGCCCAGACACGCCGTCGCGCCGAGCGCGAGCAGCTGATTGCATTCGCCGAGGGTTGGGCGGTTGGCAAGCACGATGATGCGCGTGCCGGGGTGGTCGGCGTGCAGCCGCCGGATCTCACCGAGGGCGTCCAGCGCTGCGAGGTTCACGATCGTGACCGTCGGTTCGTATTCGACGATGACTTCACCGAGGCGGTCGACCTCGACGTCGCAGGCGACGATGCACAGGCTCGGGTCCGCGCCGATGAGGCTGCGCAGCCCGGCTCCGATGAGATCCTCGAAGCGGGCGAGCACAACGGTGACCGGGCAGCGGGAATCCATCTGCACCGTATCGGCACGCCGGCGCCGTAGGGTGAGGCGCTCTCCCCCGAAGATCACCCTTGCGGGGGGACGACTGTATGGCGGCGATCCGCCACCATGCGAAGCGTGATGAGAGCCGGCTGAGGAGTGGGATCTGCGGTCGGGGGAGGTTGGCCACGGGATGGGACCCGTGGCCGCAACCTTCGCGGGGTGAACATGGGGTACGGTGGAAGAAGGGCCTGCATGCAGGCCCTTCTTTCGTTGTGGAGCCGGGCTATGGGTCCACGCTGTGATCGTCGGGCGGCGGGATCGTCGCGCGCAGGCGCTCGCGCGCGGCGTCGATGCGCGCGGCGAGATCCGGCTCCCCGCCGGTCAGCTGAGCGTCCAGCGCGATGGCTGCGGGCGGCGCCGCGGCGTCCTGCGGCCCGCCCGGCAGCCTGACCGGAACGACGCGCTCGAGCGGCTCCAGGCGCCGTCGCACCTCGACCGCGAGCCGCCTGACGGCCTCGCGCTTACCCGCCAGCGGTGCCCGCACCGACGCAGTGGGACCCGGGTTGACCGCGAACGTGAGACGACGTCACCCCGAGGCCCACTCGCCGACGACCGACGTCGTCCAGTCGATCACCGAGGCCGGCTTGACGACGTGGCGCTGCATGCCCAGCTGCTCGGGCGAGATGCCCAACGCGAGGCCGACGAGCTGGGGCAGGTGAAGCACCGGCATGTTCAGCTCGCGGCCGACCGCGCGCTCGGCGAGCGGCTGCTGCAGATCGAGGTTGAGGTGACACAGCGGGCAGGGCGTCACGAGGCAATCCGCGTCCGCGTCGACCGCGTCGCCGAGGTGGCGTCCGGCCTGCTTGAGCGACGCCTCCTTGTTCATCGTGATGATCGGAAAGCCGCAGCACTTGTGCGAGCCGGCGTAATCGGTGACCGTGCCGCCGAGCGCTTCGATGACCTGCCCGAGGTAGCCGTCGCGCGGGTGGTCGTCGTCGATCCCGAGACGGTCGGTCGGCCGCACGATGTAGCAGCCGTAGAACGGGCCGACGCGCAAGTCGGTCAGCGGCCGCTGGACGCGGTCGCGCAGCTCGTCCAATCCGATGTCCTCGACGAGCAGCCAGAGGAGGTTCTTGTTCGACAGACCCTTCTCGTAGCTCAGGCCCTCGTCGGCGAGCGTCTCGTTGATCCGCGCGCGGTACTCGGCGCTTGCATCCAGCCGCTCCTGGCACTCGCTCTGCGCGCCCTGGCAGGTCGAGCAGATGTTCATCATCAGCGCCGTGCCCTCCGTCTGCTGGGCAAGTGCGAACGTGCGCGCGTTGAGCGCGTCGGCGAGCTCGGTATTGTGCTCTGCGATGACGCCGGCGCCGCAGCACGACGCACGGTCCAGTTGCACGAGCTCGATGTCGAGCAACGGCGCGATCCGCGCCATCGAACCATGCAACTCGGGCGTGAAGCCGCGCGAGACGCAGCCCGGCCAGTAGGCGACCTTCACTGATTGTCCTCGTCTCGGCCGGAGATGTAGATGTTGAACTCGTTGCGCTCGCCCTTGCCGTCGAGCTTCTCGTAGATGCGCTTGACAGCCTGCAGGTCCTGCTTGGCCAGCTTGTGCGGCTTGAGCACCGCCGCTGGTGTGACTTTGCGCCGCAGCAGTGCCTTGGCGATCGACGGCAGCGAGTCCAACAGCACCTTTGCAGCCGTCGGTGTGAACTTCGCCAGCGGTGAGTTGCCGGCGTGAGAGCGCGGGATGATCTCGACCTCGTTGAGCAGGCCGTACTGGCGCACGAGCGAGACGAAGGCCTCTTCGTGACGTTCGCCGTTGTTGCGATCCACGATGCCGTGGTCGTGAATCGCGCGGCGGCGCAGGCGCATGATCTGGCTCATCGGGGCGACGCCCTTCGGGCAGGCATCGATGCACATAAAGCAGTGGGTGCAGTCGTAGATGCCGTGCGGGTCCTCCGCAAGATCTTTCAGGCGCTCGTAATGCTGGTCGTCGCGCGGATCGCCGACGAAGCGGTACGCCTTGGCGAGCGCGGCGGGCCCGATGAACCCGGGATCGACCTCCATCGCCAGGCAATCCGAAACACATGCGCCGCACTGGATGCAGGCCATCGACTGAGTGACGTCGACCATCGTCTCGCGCGGGACGATGTACTCACGCTCAGGAACCGGCTGCTTGGCGATCAGCCACGGAGTGACGCGCCGGATCTTCTTCCAGTGGACCTCTTCCATGTCGACGATGAGGTCCTTGATGACCGGCATGTTGCCCATCGGCTCGACCTCGATCACGCCGTCGCTGGATTGCTTTGCGGCCTTGTCGAGATGGGTGTGGCAGGCCAGGTCCGGGTGGCCGTTGATGCGCACGCCGCAGGAACCGCAGATCGCCGCGCGGCAGGAGCAGCGGATGCCGATCGAGCCGTCAAAGCGGGCCCTGGCCTGGAGGATCGCTTCGAGCACCGACCGGTGCGGCTCCAGCTCGATCGTGTGCTCCTCCCAGTACGGGGCGTCCCCCGACTCCGGGTCGTAGCGGCGCAATCTCAGCGTGAACTCGGCCATGTCAGTACTTCCTTACCTCGGGCTGCCACCGCGTGATCGTCACCGGCGAGTAGGAGATCTGCGGCTCGCCGTCAGGGCCGCGCGTGACGTTGATGTGCTTGAGCCACTCATCGTCGTTGCGCTCGGGATAGTCCAGGCGGAACTGCGCCCCGCGGGACTCCTTGCGGTCGATCGCCGACACGATCGTCGTTTCCGCGCAATCGAGCATGTAGCCGAGTTCGATCGCGCCGAGCACGTCCTGGTTGAAGACGCTGCCGCGATCGTCGATGTAGGCGCTCGCGGCCTCGTCCTGCAACCGGTGGACGATCTCGTTGGCCTTGGTGAGGCCGTCCTCGTCGCGGTAGACGGCGACGTACTCGTTCATCATCGTGCCGAGCTCGTCCTTGATCTCGGAGATCCGCCGGCCGCTGTGTTCGCGCCCGACGATCTGGTCGATCATCGCGACGTCGTCGTGGATGCGTGCGTGCGGCGCCTTGGGCATCGCCATCTCCTTGCCGCGCGCGGTCGCGTGCTCGCCCGAGCGGCGGCCGAAGATGAGCGTGTCCAGCAGCGAGTTCGCGCCGAGGCGGTTGCCGCCGTGGACCGACACGCACGCGACCTCGCCGGCTGCATACAACCCGGTGATCGGCGTCTGACCGTTCGAGTCGGTCTTCACGCCACCCATGATGTAGTGCTGGCCGGGCCGGATCATGATCGGCTCGCGGGTGATGTCGGTGCCGGCGAAGTCACGGCCGATGTTGACGATCTCGCGCAGCGCCTCGTGTACGCGTTTCTTCGGTACGACGGTGATGTCAAGGTAGATGCCCTGGCCGTCGGCCCCGACACCGCGGCCCTCGTTGATCTCCGTCTGCTCGGCGCGCGAGACGACATCGCGCGAGGCGAGCTCCATCTTGTTGGGCGCGTAGTCCTCCATGAAGCGCCGGCCCTCGGAGTTGAGCAGGTGCGCGCCTTCGCCGCGCGCGCCCTCGGTGATGAGAAAGCCGTTCTCGGCGAGCGTGGTGGGGTGGTACTGGACCATCTCCATGTCCATCAGCGGGCAGCCGATCTGGTAGGCCTGCGCTATGCCGTCGCCGGTGCAGATCAGCGCGTTGGTCGTCGGCTTGTAGCACTGGCCGTTGCCGCCCGACGCGAGGATCACGGACTTCGCGTCGAAGATCTCCATCGCGCCCGAGCGGATGTCGCGAGCTACGGCCCCGGCACAGTGGCCCTTCTCGTCGAGGATCAGGGAGGTCGCGAACCATTCTTCGTAGCGCTCGACGGTGTCGTGAAAGCGCATCAGCTGCTCGTAGAGCACGTGCAGGATGGCCTGGCCGGTGATGTCGGCGACGTACGCCGTGCGCTTCTTCGAGGCGCCGCCGAAGGCGCGCAGATCAAGCTCGCCCTTTTCGTTGCGGTGAAACGTGACACCGATGTGCTCGAGGTGCATCGCCTCGCCCGGCGCCTCGCTGCACATGATCTCGATCGCGTCCTGGTCGCCGAGGAAGTCAGACCCCTTGACGGTGTCGTAGGCGTGCTCGGTCCAGTCGTCGTCGATCGCGATCGCAGCATTGATGCCTCCCGCGGCCGCAACCGAATGCGAACGCACGGGATGGACCTTGCTCATGATCGCGACCGCGGCACCGGCCTCCGCGGCGGCGAGCGCGGCGCGCTGTCCGGCGAGGCCGGCTCCGATGATGAGAACGTCGTGTGCTGGCACCTTCAGAACTCTATTCGTTGACGCAGCGCGACCGGATCGCCGCGCGCGACCTACGCCAGCCGCTGCGGCAGCGCGCTGCTGAGCGCGCGCCGGACCTGGTCGATCGTGACGACGCCACGCAGGACGCCATCACCGTCGACGGCCATCAGCGCTCCGCGCGTGCGCAGCCGCTCGTCGCCCAGCAGAGACTCGAGCGCGCGGTCCGACGGCACGCGCCAGCCGTCGGCGTCGGCGGCCTCCACGATCTCGCCGACCGCAAGCGCCGGGCGACCGGCGGCGATCTCGCTGTCGATGCTCGGCTCGCGGACCATTCCAAGGAAGCGCCCGTGCTCGTCCACAACCGGGAACCAGTCGTAGCGGTAGCGCAGGAAGTACTCGTTTTGCGCCTGCGACGTCGTCGTGGTGGCCGGCATCGTCACGGCCTCGGCGTCCATGATGTCGGCGACGGTGACGCCGTCGAGGCGCTCGGTGAACTCGGTCGCGACGACGGCGCTGCGCGCGGCCTGCCCGAGCAGCCAGCCGAGGACGGCGAAGTAGACGCCGTCGAGCAGGGCAGCGCGGTCGCGCACCGCGATGAAGACGCCAAAGCCGATCATCAGGTAGGCGAAGCCCTGGCCGACGCGGCCGGCGGCACGGGTCGCCTTGTTGCGATCGCCGGTCAGCGCCCACACCGCTGCCCGCGCGATGCGTCCACCGTCGAGCGGGAAGGCGGGCACCATGTTGAAGACGAACACGAGCCCGTTCATCAAGGCGACGAAGCCCAGCAGGGCCTCGACAGGCTGGTGGCTCTTCAGCGCTTGGCGCGGCGTGACTCCGATCGCGGCGAGCACACCGATGCAGATGCCGAAGATCGCAGCCGTGACGGCGGGGCCGGCGGCCGCGACTTTGAACTCCTTGCTCGGCGAGTCGGTCTCGTGGTCCATCTTCATGATCCCGCCGAAGAACCACAGGTCGATGCCATTGACACCGATCCCCAGCCGCCGCGCCGTCAGTGCGTGACCGAGCTCGTGCAGCACGATCGAACCGAAGAACAGCACGGCCGCGATCACCGCGACCAGATAGCTGGCCTCATTCGAGCCGCCCGTTCCCTGGAACCGGTCCGACAAGAGATAGATGACGATGAACAGGACGACAAACCAGCTGGGGCTCGCGCCGATCCGGATTCCGAACAGGCGCATGAGCTGGATCGACGAGCCGCTACCAAGCATCGGCGCCTATCGTCGCAGGCCGGGGCGTTGCGCCGGGTGGGTGTGCTCGGTCTCGGACGCCCTGTGCATGTAGCACGCCCGGGCCGGCAGGTGAACGGTTTGGAGCGATAACGCCCGGTACCATCGCCGCTCGCCCTCACCAGACCCCGAGAGGAGCACATGGCGTACGACGTGACCTTCATCCCCGGCGACGGCACCGGGCCCGAACTGGCGGAGGCGACCCGCCGCGTCCTGGAGGCGACCGGCGTCGAGTTCAACTGGGACCGCCGCGAGGCAGGCATCGACGAATACGAGAAGCACGGCAACCCGTTTCCCGATGAGACGCTCGCCTCCCTCAAGCGCACGGGCGTCGGCATCAAGGGCCCGACGACGACGCCGGTCGGCTCCGGATTTCGCTCCGTCAACGTGCTGCTGCGCAAGGAGCTTGACCTCTACGCCTGCATCCGGCCGTGCAAGTCCTACGAGGGCGTGCGCACTCGGTTTCCCGAGACCGACATCGTCATCGTCCGTGAGAACACCGAGGACCTGTACGCCGGCATCGAGTTCGAGAAGGGGACCGAGGAAAACGCCACGCTACGCGCGACGCTGGCCGAGCTCGGCGCCACGGTCCGCGAGGACGCCGGCATCTCGATCAAGCCGATCAGCGTGTTCGGTTCCGAGCGCATCGTGCGACGGGCGTTCGAGTACGCGATCGCTCACGGCCTGCGCAAGGTGACCGCCGCTCACAAGGCGAACATCATGAAGTTCTCCGACGGGCTGTTCCTCGAGGTCGCCCGCCGCGTCGCCGAGGATTATCCGGACATCGAGTTCGAGGATCGGATTATCGACAACCTCTGCAACCAGCTCGTGACGCGACCGGAGGAGTACGACGTCATCGTGCTTCCCAACCTGTACGGCGACATCGTCAGCGATCTCGCCGCGGGAATGATCGGCGGCCTCGGCCTTGCGGGCGGCGCGAACATCGGCACCGCGGCGGCGGTCTTCGAGGCGACGCATGGCTCCGCACCCAAGTACGCCGGCAAGAACCGGATGAACCCGACGGCGCTCATGCTGTCGGGCGTGTACCTGCTCGACTACCTCGAGGAGCTTGATGCGGCGCGCCGCATGGAGAACGCGATCGCGGCCGTGATCCGCCGCGGCGACAAGGTCACATACGATCTCAAACCCACCCGTGACGACCCCAGCGCAGTCGGCACCAGCGAGTTCGCCGACGCGGTGATCGAGGAGATGAACGAATGACCAACGGTTCCCCTGTGAAGGTCGCCGTGACCGGCGCGGCAGGCCAGATCGGTTACGCACTGCTGTTTCGGATCGCTTCTGGGCAGCTGCTGGGACCTGACACTCCGGTGGCGCTGAAGCTGCTCGAGATCCCGCAGGCAGTCAAGGCGGCGGAGGGCACGGCACTCGAGCTCACCGACTGCGCCTTCCCGCTGCTCGCCTCCATCGACATCTACGACGATCCGGCGCAGGCGTTCGACGGCGCCAACATCGCACTGCTCGTCGGCGCGCGTCCCCGGACCAAGGGGATGGAGCGTGCCGACCTGCTGGAGGCCAACGGTGCGATCTTCAAACCCCAGGGCGAGGCGCTGAACGGTGCCGCGGCGGATGACATCAAGGTGCTCGTGGTCGGTAACCCCGCGAACACGAACGCGCTGATCCTCGCCAGCAATGCACCGGACATCCCGGCCGAGCGCATCACGGCGATGACGCGGCTCGATCAGAACCGCGCCGTCGCGCTGCTTGCACAGCACCTCGGCGTCGGGGTCGACGCGGTCTCTGACCTCGTCGTCTGGGGAAACCACTCACCCTCGATGTTCCCCGACCTGTTCAACGCGACGGTCAACGGGGAGCCCGCCGTCGAGCAGGTCGACCTGGGCTGGTATGAGACCGAGTACATCCCGCGCGTGGGCAAGCGCGGCGCCGAGGTCATCGAGGCGCGCGGCGCCTCGTCGGCGGCGTCCGCGGCGAACGCCGCCATCGATCACGTCCGCGACTGGGTCAGCGGTGCCGAGGGTCTGCGCTCGATGGCGGTCCGCTCCGATGGCTCCTACGGGGTGAACGAGCACATCATCTCGAGCTTTCCCGTGCGCTGCGCCGAGGGCTCCTACGAGATCGTGCAAGGCCTCGACGTCGGCGAGTTCGCTCAGGCCAAGCTCGACGCGACGGTGAAGGAGCTGACCGACGAGCGCGCGGCGGTCAAGGAGCTCACGTTGGTGTGAGCGTCGTCGGTCCCACGACGGCGGTCCGGATCACGCCGTCGCTGGACAGCAGCCGCTGGCAACGAACACCGCTCTTCCTCGCCGCGACTGCACCGTGAACCTCACGGGGTCAGGCTCCTACCAGACCTGACCCCGGAAAGGTTACGCGGCCTCCTTCGGATGCCAACCGCGGCCGTCCTTGGTCACCAGACCATCGTCGGCCAGGCCTGGGAGCACCCGGTAGAGGTAGTTCTGCTTGATGCCCATCTGTTCGGCGATCTCCGGGATCGTGATCCCGGGGCTGGACCTCACCAGGGCGAGCGCTTCCGCACCGCGGGTGCCGCTGCCCTTCGGCCTGCCTCGGCGGCCACTGCCCGCTCCGCCGCTGGCACGCCGCTTGGTCGTCGGTGCCGCCTTCGCGCGCGCAACGCGCCGCGCGGGGGCCTGGCCATTCTCGCTTGGAGCCGGTAGCCCGTCCAATGCTGCTACCGCGGCTTCCAACCGCTGGTACTCCTCGACCAGCGGCTTGAGCTCCTGCAGCCGCGAGCCGATCTCATTTCGCTTCTCGTCTAGGAAGTCTGCCATGTACATCTCCCCGTATCTGGCAAGTGACAATTACCGTCAACAAGACTAGCCGATCGGTCGGTCGGACGGGCCATCCGGATGACGTTTTTCAAGAATCTCCTTGAGGCGGCGCAGCGAGGCGTTCGCCTCCTTCTCCGGAATCCCTCCGACGATGACCTTCGAGGCCGCCGCGCCGAGTGGTCCGAGGGGGGTACGAAACTCGTTGTGGTAGTCGAAGCGGGTGTTGCCGTCGCGCGTGCTCAGACGGTCCTCGATGACTGCCGTCGAACCCGCGGGGCCGGTGCCCTCCCAGCGCGCGTAGGTCGGCGCCTGCATGTACTTCAGCGTCCAGCGGACCTTGAACGGAACACCGCGCAGGCGCAGGGTCTGATCCATCCGGTAGCGAGGACGGATCGGAGGTGGATCGGCGTAGTCGACGCGCTCGAGGATCGTCACCCACTCGCGAATATGCAGGGGATCCATGACGTAGTCCCACACGTCCTGGATGGACGAGCGGATGTCGATGCTGGCGATGACGACGGACATGCGGGCCGGGACCCTACCTCGCGCCCAGCGGCTCGGCCGCCTCCCACTCGCGCAACGCCCGCTCGACCGCCCGGTCGAAGCTGTGCAACCGCACGCCGAGCAACTGCGCGGCGTGCTCGTCGCGCGGCAGGAGGTCACCCTCCAAGCTCTCCATCAGCGGACCGATGAAGCCCGGATCCTCACCTGCCACGCGGGCTGCGATCGGCGCGACGATCGGGGTGACGTTGCGCCCGAACCGCAGCGTGCGCCGTTGCACGAGCATGAGGTCGGCAATCCGCTCGATCATCCGTCCGTAGGTGAGGACGTCAGGGCCGGCGATGTCCAGTGACAGCCCGCCCGCGGCATGTGGCGTGGTGGCGGCAGCGAGGAGAAACGCGCGGACGTCGCGGACGTCGATCGGTTGGGTGCGATTCTCGCGCCACGCCGGCAACGCCAGCAGCTTCATGCGCTCGACGAGGTGAACCATGAAGCGAAACGAACGCGAGCTCGCGCCGATGACGATCGAGGCCCGCAGCGCGACGGCCTCCGGCAGGCCCGCCAGCAGGACCCGCTCGACCTCCAGGCGGCTGCCTAAGTGGCGTGAGAGCGTTCGCCGGCGCGGCACGATGCCGCCGAGGTACACGACGCGCCGCACGCCCGCCCGCTGAGCTGACGCCACGAAATTCTCCGCGGACGCCCGCTCGCGCGCTTCAAAGCCGGCGCGGTCCGATCCTTCCATGGAGTGAATGAGGAAGTACGCGACATCGATCCCGTCGAGTGCCTCGTCCAAGCCGACGCCGGTGACCGCGTCGCCGCGGATCACCGGGATGCCGGCTGTCACGTGCGCCGGTTCACGGCCAAAGCCCCGCACGTGGTGGCCCTGGCGTATGAGCGCCGGCGCGAGCGCCGCGCCGATCGATCCGCTGGCGCCGGTCAGGAGAATCCGCATGGGACGTAGCATCGTGGCCGATCGAGCCACCGCGCAAACGGGCCGCCGACCCAACAGCGCAGGTGCGCCGGTCGACCATCGGCATGAACGCGGCGCCGGCGAGCGAAGGAAATCTGTCCCAAAGAGCGGGAAGTGGGGCGGCAGATGGGGGCGAATTTTGCTTGGTCGCAACCTCGGTTGGGGAGTTCTGCGGTTTCGTCCGCCATTTGCGGACTGCCCAGATCCCAAAATCCCGTCACGAGCGGAAAGCGGCTGTTGCACCCCTTGCCGGGGCTGCTGTCGCCTGGTGTCATGCCGTCCGCACGGCAGGCGATCCGACGGGGGCGAACGGGGAACATGTCGACGACGCGAGCAACCAAGAAGGTGACGTGCGAGGACTGCTTCTTCCGTCGCAACCTCCTCTGCGCGCTCGATCTCGACGAGCCGTGCACGACCTTTCGCCCGTACAGCGCGGAGGGCCTGCGCCCGCCGCAGCAGTTGCGCTTCAGCTTCCGCCAGGAGCGCCGCACGCAGTCCGCGTGGGCGTTTCCGAGCGCGCAGGAGCAGGCCTCGTTGCACGCGCGTTAGCGCCGGCGCGAACATTGAGCTGTGTCACGCACGCGAGAGTCGCGGCGTGCATAAAGTCCCGGCCGTGAGGATCACGGTGCTCGGCAAGTCCCCGTCCTGGCAGGATGCCGGCGGCGCATGCAGCGGCTATCTCGTCGAGGACGGTGAAACATGCCTGCTGGTGGACTGCGGCAGCGGCGTGCTCTCCAGGCTGCGCCAGGTGCGCGACTACGTCGACGTCGACGCCATCGTCATCTCGCACATGCACGCCGATCATTTCCTCGACCTCATCCCGTACGCGAACGCGCTGACGTTCGCGCCGCGCCAGCAGTCGGTCGCGGTCGACGGCTGGCCGGGTACCAATCATCCCGCCCGCCCGCACTTGCTGCTTCCGCCCGGCGGAGGAGGGGTCCTGCGCACGATCACCGCAGCGGGTGGCCAGGACCAGCTCGTCGAGAAGGCGTTCACGACGCGTGAGTACGACCCAGCCGACAGCGAACAGGTCGGAAGCCTGCGCCTGCGCTTTCAGCCGGTGCCGCACTACACCCCAACCAACGCGATCGAGGTGACGACCACCACGGGTGCCGGGCGCTTTACCTACGGCGCCGATCACAGTCCTACCGACGCGCTGTGCGGCTTCGCGGACTCGACCGATCTGCTGATGCTCGAAGCGACGCTGCCGCGTCCGGAGCGTGAGAGCCCTCGCGGCCACATGACGCCGGGCGAGGCAGGAGAGCACGCGGCGCGCTGCCAAGCCGCCCGGCTGGTGCTGACGCATATCTCCGACGAGCTCGATTGGGAGTGGGCGAAGGCCGAGGCGCAGCGCGCCTACGCAGGGCCCGTCGAGGTCGCGCGGCCGGGCAGTGTCTACACCGTCTGAAGGCGTGTGTGAGGTGCCGGGCCGAGCGAGTAGATTGGTTGGTCATGGCCCGCGAGCGCGACCTGTTCGCCAACTTCGAGCGCATGCGGCGCGAGATGGACGAGCTGTTCGGAGACGTCTTCGGTAGCGTCGGCCTGACGTCGCGGCGGACTGGCTTCTCTCCCGCGGTCGACGTCTTCTACGCCGACGAGCCGCCGCGTGCGATCGTCCATGCCGAACTCGCCGGGATCGACGCCGGAGATCTCGGCCTGGAGATCCAGGGCCGCGAGCTGACGCTCACCGGTCACCGCCGCGAGGCCGATGCCGAGGGTCGCGTCTATCAGCAGCTGGAGATCGAGCACGGCCCGTTTCGGCGCACGATCGCGCTGGGCGCCGAGGTCGTCGCCGAGCAGGCGCGGGCGACCTACCAGGACGGCATCCTGCGCGTCGAGCTGCCGCTGGCGGCGGCGGACTCGCGCGCCCGCTCGGTGCCGATCGAGCGCAGCAACGCGGAGCGGCTGCGGTCGGGGGGGATTCCCCGCGGCGAGGAGCTTCCCGGCAGCGACGAGCCCGAGCCATGATCGACGTCGTCAGCGACGGCAGCGCGGCGCGCGAGGTCGAGGTCGGGATGCGCGCGGAGCTGCCGCCGGCGCTGCCGGTCCTGCCGCTGCGCGAGACGGTCCCGTTTCCGGACACGCTCACGCCGCTGGCGATCGGCCAGGACCGGTCGGTCCAGCTCGTCAACGACGTGCTCGCCGGCAACCGGATGCTGGTCATGCTCGCCAGCCGCCAGCCCGATCTCGAGGAGCCGGGGCCCAGCGAGCTCTTCGACGTCGGCGTCGTCGGCATCGTCGCGCGGATGCTCAAGGTCCCGGACGGGACGCTGCGTCTGCTCGTCCAAGGCGCCCAGCGCGTCCGTGTCGATCGCTGGACGAGCGAGGAGCCCTATCTCGTCGCGCAGATCTCCGAGCAGCCCGACGTCGTCGAGGAGACGCCTGAGCTGACCGCGCTCATGCGTAACGTGCAACAGACGTTCTCGCAGATCGTCGAGGCCGTCCCGTACCTGCCCGAGGAGCTGCAGATAGCGGTCGCCAACGTCGAGGACGCGAGCGCGCTGAGCCACCTCATCTCAGGGTCGTTGCGGCTGCCGACCGAGCAGAAGCAGGAGCTGCTGGAGGAGACGAACGTCGCGCGCCGGTTGCGGCGCCTCACCGAGGTGCTCGCGCGCGAGCTCGAAGTCATCTCGATCGGCACCGAGATCCAGAGCCAGGTGCAGCATGAGATGGACCGCACGCAGCGCGAGTTCGTCCTGCGCCAGCAGCTCAAGGCGATCCAGGAGGAGCTCGGGGAGTTCGACGAGTCGGCGGCCGAGGCCAACGAGCTGCGCGAGCAGCTGGCCGGCATCGACCTTCCCGAGGAGGTGCGAAAGCAGGTCGACCGCGAGCTCGGGCGGTTGGAGAACCTGCCTCCGGCGGCCGCCGAGCACGGCGTCATCCGGACGTACCTGGAGTGGATCGCCTCGCTGCCGTGGGACACGTCGACCCAGGACAACCTCGATCTCGAGCACGCGCGCGAGGTGCTCGACGAGGACCACTACGGGTTGGAGCAGGTCAAGGACCGCATCCTCGAGTTCCTCGCCGTGCGCAAGCTGACCGGCGGGCGCGATTCGGTCTCCCGCGGCGCGATCCTGAGCTTCGTCGGCCCGCCGGGCGTCGGCAAGACGTCGCTGGGAAAATCGATCGCCCGCGCGCTGGAGCGGGAGTTCGAGCGCATCAGCGCCGGCGGTGTCCGTGACGAGGCCGAGATCCGCGGCCACCGCCGGACGTACATCGGCGCGATGCCAGGCACGATCATCCGCGCGCTGCGCGACGCGGGCTCCAACAACCCGCTGTTCATGATCGACGAGATCGACAAGATGGGGTCGGACTTCCGCGGCGACCCGGCCAGCGCGATGCTCGAGGTGCTCGACCCAGAGCAGAACCAGAACTTCCGCGACCACTACCTCGACCTGCCGTTTGACCTGTCGCGGGTGATGTTCATCACGACGGCGAACACGCTCGACACGATCCCCGGACCGCTGCGCGATCGCATGGAGACGATCGAGATCGCCGGCTACACGTCCGACGAGAAGCTCCAGATCGCCAAGCGCTACCTGCTGCCGCGCCAGGCCGAGCGCAACGGCCTCAAGCGAAGCCAGCTGCGGATCACCGACGCCGCCTTGCGGGCCGTCATCGCCGACTACACGCGCGAGGCCGGGGTGCGCGAGCTCGAGCGCCAGATCGGCGCGATCGCCCGCAAGGTCGCCCGCGAGGTTGCCGAGGGCGGCACCCCGAAGGGATCGATCGGAGCGGCGCGCGCGCGTGAGTTGCTGGGCCGCCAGCGCTATCACTCCGAGACCAAGCGGCGCACGCGCTTGCCGGGCGTGGCGACGGGCCTGGCGTGGACGCCGGTCGGCGGCGACGTGCTGTTCATCGAGGCGCAGGCGTTCGAGGGTGAGGGCAAGCTGCAGATCACGGGCCAGCTCGGCGAGGTGATGAAGGAATCCGCCCAGGCGGCGCTCTCCTATGTTCGCGGGCATCTGGCGCGGATCGCCCCCGAGCTCGAGCCCAGCTGGTTTAAGACGCACGACATCCACATCCACGTGCCGGCCGGCGCGATCCCCAAGGACGGCCCGAGCGCGGGCATCACGATGGCGACCGCGCTCGTGTCGCTGCTGTCCGGCCGCCACGTCCGCGACGACGTCGCGATGACGGGGGAGATGACGCTCACCGGCCAGGTCCTGCCGATCGGTGGATTGAAGGACAAGGCGCTCGCCGCACAGCGCAACGGCATCACGACGATCATCGCGCCCGAGCTCAACGAGCCCGATACCGACGAGATCCCCGAGCACCTGCGCAAGAAGCTGAACTTCCGCTTCGTCGGCGAGATCGACGAGGTGCTCGCGGCGGCGCTCGAGCCGGCGGTGCCCGCCGACGCGTCTGGCGACAACGGAGACCGGGTATATGCTCAGATCACGCCAATGAGCAACCCGAGGTGAGTGACAATGGCAGCGAAGGAGAAGGCTGGTGCAGCCGCAGCCGCCGCGCGTCACGCGGCAGAGAATCCGTATCTCCAGCGGATCGTCCACGACGAGGAACTGCGCAGCAACATGGTGGTGGCCTACGAGGCGGCGAAGAACGCCTACCACCGGCTGAACAACGGCAAGACGCCGACGAAGGTCCTCATGGACGACAAGAAGCTGCACAAGGACCTGAAGCGCTCGGCCGACGCCCTGCGTGACGCCACGTCGGCGTTGCGCGACGCGCCCAAGCACGTCAAGCCGAAGGTCAAGAAGAAGCGCAAGGGCGGCCTCGGCCGTGTCCTGCTCGTGGCGATCCTCGGCGGCGCGATCGCCATCGCCGTAAACGAAGGGCTGCGCAACAAGGTGCTCGACGCGCTGTTCGGCGCCGAGGAGGAGTTCGACTACACGTCCAACACGGCGCCCGCCGCCGTGCCGCAGCAAGCACCCGCCAGCTGACAGCGGCCCGTTGCCGACGCTGTGCCTCGAGGGCGCCGATTGGCGCCCTCGCTGTTGCTGGCCAGGTGCGACCAGCCTTAACGCGCTGGGAGTCCGTGTGAGGTGCTCGTCGTCCGTGGGCGAGCGTAGGGTGCGCGCGCAGGATGCCCGAGCACAGGCTCACGCGAGGACAGGTTCGCGATCCGGTCCATCGGTACGTCTCGACGACCACGATCGAGCGTGCGATCCTGGATGATCGGCTCGCTCAGCGGTTGCGTGGCGTTGGCCAGTCGGCGGCAGCGCACCTCGTTTTCCCCAGCATGACGGTGACGCGTTTCGCACACAGCCTGGGGGCAATGCACATCGCGTCGCGGTTCTTCAGCGCAACGTTGGCCAACGCCCAACCGGATACGCGCCGGCAACAGATCTCGGCCATGGTCGAACTCGTCGTGGCGGAGGACGACACCGTCTTCGGCCGGAGGGAGGACGACGCAGCTGCGGCTGAGCAGCTTATGCGAGCCCAGGGATTGCACGGTGATGCTGAAGCGGCGACCGCGCGCGAGCGGCTGGCGTCGATGGTCGCCGAGCAGGCACTCCGCCTCGTCTCGCTATTGCACGACCTCGGCCACTTGCCGTTCAGCCACGACTTCGAGCAAACGATCGCCGAGTGGCTGGCGCTGGCCCCAGACGCGAAAACGGCCTACCCGCACCTGGCCGAGGTCATCGCGACCGGCGGCAGGCTGCATGAGGCGATCGGCTATCGGCTGGCCGACTGGGTCCAAGACGAGCTCAGGGGCGAGCTGCGCACGCGCATGCCGGACGAACTCGTGGACCTGGCGCGGTGTTCGCTGCGAGTAGCGAAGCGTATCCTGCATTCCGAGCAGGCGAGCGAGCGCCTCAGCAAGGCGCCGGCAGACCGCATAGCCCGTTGGCTATACGGACTCGTATCAGGTGAGATTGACGCGGATCGGTGTGACTACATTCTGCGCGACTCACGAAACTACGGTCTCATCGGCGCAGGCTACGACCTCGACCGTCTCATTACGAACCTCGGCGTCCTGCCATCGAAGGGCGACGAGCCGGAGTGGCGTACGGTTGTGCTGGCGCACGGTGTGAGCGCCGCCGAGGAGTTCCTAGTCGCGCGCTTCCGGATGTACCAGTGGGCGATCTACCACCACAAGATCCAGCAGAGTGCTGCGGGCCTGCGGCGGGCGCTGCGTTACAGCTTGACGCACGCCAACACAGACACCCAGACGTTCATCGGCGACATCGAACGACTCATCGCGCCAACCCGGGCGACTGACGCACCAGAGGAGCTCAAGCCGTACGTAGACCGCTTTGCCGACTACACCGACGCTTGGTGGATCAAGCGTCTGAAGAGCAATCTAAAGGACCCAGTGTGGGCGGCCGCCGATCGCGACGTACGCACTTGGGCGGCGCTGTTTCTCTACCGTGCTCGCGGACCGCGCAGCCTGTGGAAGAAGCCAACCGACCTCGTACCCGAGGATCTCGCTGCCCTGACCATCGTCGCGCGTCTGGCGGCGGATCAGGACGAGCGGTGGGATCGCGCGGTCACCGACATTGAGGCCAGCCACCATGTCCTCGTCGTGGCGTTCCCGTGGCGGCCATGGAAGCCGGCACCCAGCGGGGAAGATCCACCGGTGTCGGCGTTGCAAGTCTACGAACCCTCCAACGAGGCCGCGCGACCGCTCTCACAAATCTCGCCGCTGGTGGGCGCATTGGGGACCGCGTGGGCGCACTCCCTGCAGGTTCTGGCCTTCGCGGCCCGCGGTGAGGACATCGGTGGCGAGGACCTTCTCGCACTACGCGAGCGTGTCCTCGACTGCCTGCGGCAGCTCGCCGCGGGAGCTTCATCTCGTTCCTAACCAAGCACAAGGAGATCCGTCTTGTCATCAATTCCCACCGCGGCCCCCGGCGCGTACAAGGTGTTCGCCGCGCTCGACGGCCAGGAATTCCCGACCCCATCCGCGTTTGGGGACGCCTACTATCGGGTGGTGCGTCGACTCTGGGGAACGCTCGGCGTTGCCTTCGAGAATCGCGACGCGATGGACTGGGCGCTGCAGACAGGCGTCATCCGGCGCGACGGCGAGCGGGTCATCGTGAGCATTGGAGGGCTCGTACCAGGTGGGAGGTAAGGAAGCACGCGTATTCTGAGCGTCGGGCGTGAGGTCCTCTTTCAGTCCACGCGATGGCGCCACCATATTGCTGGCCAGCCAGCCAGAGCGGGGTAGGCTCCGCAGAGCCATGGACGCGCCATCCAGCAGCGAGCAGCGTCAGCTCAGCGGCGACAAGGCCGCGCGCATCGTCGACGCGATGCGCACGTCGGTCGCCGAGCGCGGCACCGCGGGGTCGACGTTCGAGCAGGTCGCGCGCGCGGCCGGCGTGTCGCGCGGATTGCTGCACTACTACTTCGGGACGAAGGAGCGGCTGCTCGTAGAGGTCGTGCGGCGCGACTGCGACGTGCGGCTGGGCGCGCTTGATTCGCAGTTGGCGCAGGCGCAGACGGCCGACGACTTCATCGCGGTCCTGGTCGCAAGCCTCGAGGACGTCGTCGACAACGATCCCGGTTTCGTGACGCTCGTCTTCGAGCTGTTCGTCCTGTCACGCCGCCACGACGACATCGCAGCCGAGTTCTCAGAGCTCCTGCGCCGGTCGCGCGCGCAGGTGGCGGAGCTGCTGCGGACCAAGGAGGCCGAGGGCGTGTTGCATCTCAGCGCGGAGCCCGAGGCCGTCGTCGATGTGCTGCTGTCGCTCGGCGACGGGATCTGGCTGCGGATGCTGGCCGAGGATCGCGACTTCGGTCCGACGGTCAAGGCCGCGGTGCAGTGCGTGCGCGCGCTGATCGACGACGTCGAGTAGTGCCCTCGCATCGAGGCGACGGACCGCAACGCTCCAAAATTCCGAGTTTGCCTTGACTCGCCACCCGGGATCGGCCAGGCTCTTCTCACCGGGGGTTGTACGAGGCGGGAGAGGACCGAAATGAAGAGCCGACCGCGGGCGTTCATCACCGTCACGGCGATCCTCATGACGGCACTGCTCCCAGCTGGCGCGCCCGCCAGCCCCGGCGTTCCGGATCCGCCCACCGTCTTGTTCAGCGAGGGCTTTGAGAACAACCCCAGCACAGCGGTCACTCCGGTGACGGCCTACCAAGGCGCGCCGCCGACCAACGAGACCTACAAGACCGATCCGGCGTACGCGCCCAACGCCACGTCTTGCAACGGCCTGATCACCGCGTACGCCAGCCCCAGGCCGTACTGCGTCTCCTCGACCGCGGACGCCAACGTGCGGCTCATGGCACGCAAGCTCGGCGTCTTCGCGGGCGACGCGACCCCTGACGACAACCACGTCGTCTCGGCCTACACCGACCTGGGATACGACCCGGGCGCGAACAAGGTCGAGCTCGAAACCGTCCAGCCGCTCACGCTTCCCGGAACGGGCAGCCGCTTCTTGGTCTTCAGCGCGGACGGTGCCGCGGCGACCTGCGGCGTCGGCTCGAACCCGCCGTTGTTTGCGTTCTTCCTCCTGACAGGACCTGACGAGATCCCGCTGGCCTCGTCTCCCACCGACATCTGCTCAAGGAAAGCGACCTCGGCGACCACGTGATCGGCGGCCGGATCACGTCGGAAGGATCCGTGCTGTTCTCGGGGTCGACGTTGGGTGTCCGCCTGCGAAACGCCCAGCCCTCGGGTTACGGCAACGACCACGCATTCGACAACATCCTCGTATCCGACGCCAGCCCGCAGCTCGACAAGGCCTTCGGCGCGGCTTCCGTCCCGCTCGGCCGCCCGACCGAGCTGACGTTCACGGTGACGAACACCGCCGAGCTCACCGCCAAAAACGGATGGTCGTTCGTCGACAAGCTGCCCGCCGGGCTGCAGGTCGCCAACCCCGCCGGCGAATCGTCGACCTGTTCCGGCGGCGTCGTGACCACCGCGTCGGGCGCGCAGACCGTGCAGGCGACCGGCAACCTCGCGGCCGGGCAGACGTCGTGCGTCGTGACGGTGAACGTCGTCGGGGTGAGCGCCGGCGTCGTTCGCAACGGCGCGGATCAACTGACGACGAAGGGACTGCGTGAGCCCGCGCAGCCGGCGATCGTCACGATCGTGCCGACGTTCTCGCCCACCTCCACGCCGGCAGCATGTTCTGACAGCAAGGACAACGACGGTGACGGCAAGGTCGACCGCGAAGACTCCGGCTGCATCATCAAGGGAAGCTACGTGCCCTTGAAGGACAGCGAGAGCTCGATCACGCCGCTCGCTCAGTGCTCTCAAGGTCAACTGCAGCTGACCGACGTCTACGGACTGCGGGGGCGCACCGTGCTTCGGGGCGTCGCCGGACCTGAGGCCGTCGGCGTCAACGTTTCGATCTTCTCCTCCGGCAAGCGGGTTGCGACCGCCACGGTGCGCGGGGACCTGTCCTTCAGCACCACCGCGGCGCTGCCGCCGAAGTCGATTCGAAACACGAACGCCGCGCGATTCGAGGCGCGCCTGGGCACGCAACGGTGTCTGAAGCTCAAGTTCGCACGGCGGATGACGGAAACGGTGGCGCGGCGACTGAGCGCCACGAGCGTGCAGATCGGCGGTCGCGTCACGGCCCCTCGGGCGCAGCCGGTCGCTGCGGTGCGCATCCGTGCGAGCTCCCAGTGCCCAGGACGGACGAGCTTCCGGGGACCGGTCGTTGCGCGCGGCGTTCGAGTGCGGTCGCGCGGGCGCTGGACGGCACGGGTCACGCTGCCGTCATCGCTTCGCGGGACGCGTGTGTTCCTCCGCGCCGAGACGCGCGTGCGCAAGACGACGCGCAACCCGAAGCGCTTTCCCACCTTCAGCCTGATCCAGGGCGTCAGACTGAAGTAGGCCGGGGCTCAGACGGCAGCCCGGTCTTCGGATAAACTCGATCGAGTTTGTATAGGTCGGCGGGTCTGGTCGTGGAGATGGACAGCAGCGGACTACGCAGCGAGAGCGTCTACTTCGAGGATCGGGCAGAGCGACTGCTGCGCGAGCTCCGGGCAGCGCGCGGCGTCTCGCGACGCCACCTCCTGCAGCTCGCCGCCGCGGGCCTGTCGCTGCTGGCCGGCCGGCGGGCGGCGCCGGCGCGAGCACAGACGATCCCGGCCGCGGCCGCCTCACCGATCGTGAAGCCGCTTCGGCCCGAGTGGTTCGTCAACTTCGGCTCGAACGCCGAGATGCGCTGGATTCGGCCTAGTACGTCTCCTCGACGGCCACGCCGCGGAAGCGGTCGAAGAACAGCTGCGCGTTGGCGCCGATTCGATGAAACCGGCCCGGATCCATGTGCAGCTCGGCGATCACGGTCCACTGCGCGACCGCGAGCCCGCCACGGAGCTGGACGCGCATCCTGACCACGTTGATCTGGTCGTGAACACAGGTCAGCCGCAGCTCTCCGCCGGCCTCCGATTGCCATGCGCGCTCGCCGTCCCATCCCTGCCGACCCTCGTAGATCCAGTCAAAGAACTCGGCGAGCGTTCGCTCATCCTCGTCGCCCTCGGGTGCGACGATCGTCACAGCCAGGTCGTTGGCCGTCAGGTGCGCGCGCCACGTCGGGCGCTCGGCGGTCTCCGGCTCGCGTGGATGAGCCACCGGCGTGAGCTCCAGTCGCCCGCTGCTGATCCTCGCCGACTCGAGGACGAGTGTGAGGTCGTTCATCGCGCGCAGGCTAGTATCAACGCCGCGGTTCGGTCGCCTCCTTGAAGCGCGTTCCGATCGTCACGACGAGATGCGCCACCCCGAGCACGAGGAAGAACGCGGTCGGCGCACCCTCGCCGCTGAAGCCGAACAGGAAGGGCGCGGCGATGAGCACGGCGGCGAGCACGAAGTCCAGCAGCAGATGGGCCGAGATCGGGATCGAGTTCACGAGCGAGCTCGGGCCGTCGGTCGATGCCGCGATCGCGATCACGATCACGCCGGCGACGATTGAAACTGCGACCGCCGCGTCGGTCTTGAAGGCGAACAGGAATGGTGCCGCGATGAGCAGCACACCCGCGGCGTACTCGATCACCCCGTGCAGGAAGCGGGGAATGGGACCCTGGCGCAGCATCGCGGCTGCAACCTACCCGTTCCGGCGGGGCCTGGGTCCGCGGTCAGCTCAGCTCAGTTGAACAGGCGCTGGAGCTTGAGCAGCACGCGCGGGTCGCCCCACGGGCGCATGCGACCGCGCATCAGCAGCGTGTGCGGCTGCGCCCGGCGCGAGACGAGCTCGCCGAAGTCGTCGTAGCGCATGCGCAGGCGCACGGTCGGCTTGGCGATCCGTCCCTGCACTGCCGTCTTCGTCGTTCCCTCGAGCTGCAGATACCACGGCTCGGCATCGCGAAAGTCCCACTGGATCGTCGTGCCGTGCGGCACCTCCTCGCCGCGCGCGTTGCGGGCCAGGAGGTCGAAGAAGATCCGCACCGTCTCGGGATCGCGGCCGATCGGGCCGTGGCGCTCGCCCAGCAGGCCGGCGCGCAGCAGTGCGAGCGCGCGCTCGCCGCGCTCGCGCGGGGGGATGTCCATCGGAAACGGAAAGTGCGCGATCGAGTCCAGCGGCAGGCCGACGGCGCGCAGCCGCGCCTCGTTTGCGCGCGCGCCCTCCTCGTAGAGATCCTCCAACGTGAAGCCGAACAACTCCGTGTACGACGCGTCCCAGTTGGGCGGGATCGGCACGCTGAGCGTCCATGGCAGGACCTCGCGGATGATGTCGACGATCGCGTCCTGGGTTCCCTGCGGATCAACGCGATAGAGGTCGGCCAGCAGCTTGACGCCGAAGCCGATATGGCGTTGCTCGTCCAGCGCGACGTTGCGGATCCCCTCACGGAAGCCCGGCAGCAGGTCCAGGCGCTCCAGCGACTCCTCGATCATGTGCTGGCCGGGCTGCGCGAGCGTTCCCTCGACGACGACGTGGTAGAGCGCCACCGCGGCGGCGAGCTTGCGCGGGGAGCGGTCGCGACGCAGCTCGTCGGCCATCCGGTCCAGGCGGGCGAAGGTCTTGCGATGACCCCACGTCAGCTGTGTTTGCGTCGCGCGCAGGCCTCCGTCGAGCGTCCCGTCGCCGACGCCGACGACCTCGTGCATGAAGCGGTTGAAGAAGACCGCGTGGCGCGCCTCGTCAACCTGCTGCGTGGTGAGGAAGTACTTCTGCTCCGCAAGCGGCACGGCGTCGATGTACGGGGTGAGGTTGACGGCGACCGAGTCCTCACCGTGGAAGAACAGCGTGTAGAGCCATAGCGCGCCAAGGCGCTGCTGCGGCGAGAGCTTCGTGCGCCAGTCGATCCGGTCCTGCGAGAAGTCGATCTCGGTCGCGCACCAGTTGCCGCGCTCCCACCGCGCGTAGAGGTCGGCGTAATCGATCTGCTCCGTCGCGGCGGGGACGGTTACTGCCATGGACGACCTCCGAGGCGAAAAACTGGCTGGCTGGCCAACATAGCCGAACCGCGGGGCGGGCGGCGCTGGAGATCATGGCCGCGGGCGCGCTGCGTCACAAGTCGCCGTCCCCGCACGTTGCGACTGATGAGCTGTGCGAACCGGCAGCACATTCGCACCGCGCCGCCCGCGCCGCGATGACGGGATCCGGGACGCTGCTCACGCCTCGGCGAGGCCGATCTTCGGCGGCCGCCACGGAGGCGCCATCCGGGACGCTGCTCACGCCTCGGCGAGGCCGATCTTCGGCGACCGCCACGGCGCCGCCACGTGCGCGGCGAGCACGTCGCCGAGCTCGGCGATCGCGACGCGGTCCTGCTGCAGCGAGTCGCGGTCGCGCACCGTGACGGTGGCGTCCTCGAGCGACTGGTGATCGATCGTCACGCAGAACGGCGTCCCGATCTCGTCCTGGCGGCGGTAGCGCTTGCCGATCGATCCGCCCTCGTCGTACTCGCTCTGCATCCGCCCGCGCAGCGTCGTGTAGACGTCGCGTGCGAGCTCGGGCAGGCCATCCTTGCGCACGTGCGGCAGCACGGCCACCTTCACGGGCGCCAGGCGGGGATGGAGCTTCAGCACGGTGCGCTGCTCGCCGGCGACCTCCTCCTCGTCGTAGGCGTCGACGAGAAAGGCCAGCGTCGCGCGATCGGCGCCGGCGGCCGGCTCGATGACGTAGGGGACGTAGCGCTCCTTGGTCTGCGGGTCGAAGTACTCGAGCTTCTCGCCCGAGAACGCGGCGTGCTGGGTGAGGTCGAAGTCGCCGCGGTTGGCGATTCCCTCGAGCTCGGACCAGCCGATCGGAAAGAGGTACTCGACGTCGGCGGTCGCGGACGAGTAGTGGCTCAGCTCGTCGGGGTCGTGCTCGCGCAGCGTCAGGTGGTTCTCGCGGATCCCGAGCTCGATGTACCAGTCTTTGCGCGCGTTCTTCCAGAACTCATACCAGCGCGGCGCCTCGCCGGGCGGGACGAAGAACTCCATCTCCATCTGCTCGAACTCGCGCGTGCGAAAGATGAAGTTGCCTGGCGTGATCTCGTTGCGAAATGACTTGCCGATCTGAGCGATTCCGAACGGCGGCTTTTGGCGGCTGAACTGCAGCACGTTCTTGAAGTTCACGAAGATGCCCTGCGCCGTCTCGGGGCGCAGGTAGACGGTCGCGCCCGAGTCCTTCACCGGCCCCATCGTCGTCTCGAACATGAGGTTGAAGTCGCGCGCCTCGGTGAGGTCGCAGTTTGGGCCCTCGCCGGGATGCTTGGACGGCTTGCGCGGGCAGGGCAGGTCCTGGAGATGATCGGCGCGAAAGCGCTGCCCGCAGGTGCGGCAGTCGACCATCGGATCGGTGAAGCCGGCGAGGTGGCCGCTGGCCTCCCACGTGCGCGGGTGCTGGAGGATCGCCGAATCCAGGGCGACGATGTCGTCGCGCTCCTGGAGCATCGCGCGCCACCACTCGTTCTTCACGTTCTGTTTGAGCAGGACGCCGTAGTGGCCGTAGTCGTACGTCGACCCCAGGCCGCCGTAGATCTCCGACGAAGCGAAGATGAAACCGCGCCGTTTGCAGAGCGCGACGATCTTGTCCATGGTGGCGAGGTCGGACATCGGGGGGCCATGCTAGATAATGGGCCGTCGCGTGCCCTTCTATGAGTACAGACGGCCCGACGGCACCATCCTCGAGGTCATGCAGAAGATGACCGATCCCCCGCTCGCGGAGGATCCGGAGACCGGCGTCCCGCTGGAGCGCGTCTTCCACCCGATCGCCGTGCACTTCAAGGGCAAGGGCTTCTACAACACCGACTACGGGACCAAAAAGCGTCAGCGCGAGAAGGCCGCCGAGTCGGAGGGCAAGAAGAAGAGCGAGACGAGCGAGTCCACGTCGGCGGATTCCAAGTCCAGCGACAAAAGCGACGCGAAGAAGACCCCCGACTCGACGTCCGGCGATTCCGGATCCTCGACCTCCTCGTCTTCCTCGTCGTCGTCTTCCTCGTCGGGCAGCGCGAAGGATTGAGCGGGGCTACCCCGCCAGAAAGCGCTGCACGGCCTGCTGCTTGACGTTCTCGGGCACGTTGCCGTCGAACGTGCCGAGCACGTGCGTCTGCGGCGTGCCGGCAATCGCCAGCGCGGCGAAGACGCCCAGCAGCGTCGGGCCGCTCATATCCGTGCGCAGCGCCCGCGGCGCCTGCCAGGAGATGTTCGGCAACCGAACGAACGCCATCGGCGACAGCAGCCGGCGCTTCATCGCGGCGAAGATCTTCTGCTGGCGTCGCGCTCGTGTCAGGTCGTTCTCGTTCTTGGAGCAGAGGTTCTTGCGAGTGCGGGCGAGCGCGAGCGCCTGCTTGCCGTCGATGTGGCTCTTGCCGGCCCTCAGGCGCAGCGTGTAGCCGCCGTTCTTGAAGCCGCCGTTGATGCGCGAGACGACGCAGCCGCCCTTGTAGCCAATGCCGCCCATCGCGTCGATGAGCGACGGGAAGTTCTCGAAGTTCACGATGACCACGTGGTTGATGTCGACGCCGGTGTAGGACTCGATCGTGCGCACGGCGAGCGTCGTGCCGCCGATCGCAAACGCGGCGTTGATCTTCTGGCGACCGGCGCCGGGGATGTCGACGATCGTGTCGCGCGCGATCGACAGCCGTGTGTTCGCACCGCCGCCGATGCGCATGAGCAGGATCGAGTCCGAGCGGCCGGGCCCGCTCGTCTGCGCGCCGGGCTCCTGCGTCCCCTTGCTGCGCACGTCGGAACCGAGGACGAGGATGTTGTTGGGCGACCACAGCGGGTAGCCGGCGCCTCCGAGGGCCTGGTTGGCGTCGTCGGGGATCTTGCTCTGCTGGACCTGCGCGCTGATCAGGAAGGCGGCGGTCGACAGCGCGATCCAGCCGGCGATCAGGCCCAGCACCCAGCGGAAGATGCGCCCGCGCGTGATCGGACGCCGCGAGCGCCCGGGCGCGGGTGGTGGCGCGTCGCCGCGCAGACGGGTCAGCTCGTCGGGATCACCGCCGCCCCGCCGCTGGAACAGCGCCTTGCGCGAGCGGTATAGGCGGTACTCGGGCTGACCCACAGGGTCCTCGGGTGCCGGCATTCAGAGGTGTATGGTGGCCCATCGTGTCGACCGGCTGCGTGATCGGGGTCGACCTCGGTGGCACAAAGCTCTTGGCCGGCGCGGTTGACTCGGCCCTGAATGTCCACCACCGCGCGACGCGCTCCGCGCGCGGAGCCGCCCAGGCTGGCGTGCTGGACATGGTCGTCGAGGCGGTCTGCGAGGTGCGCGACGCGATCGACGGCGCGGCGGGCACGGTCGACGCCGTCGGCATCGGCATCCCTTGCCTCATCGACCAGCAGCGGGGGATCGCCGTCATGGCCGCCAACCTTGCGCTCGCGGACGTCCCGTTCCGCGATCTCATGGCCGAGCGGCTCGGGCTGCCCGTCTTCGTCGACAACGACGCGAACATGGCGATGCTCGCCGAGTGGCGCTTCGGCGCGGCCGCCGGGATGCGCGACGCGGCGCTGCTGACGATCGGCACCGGGATCGGCGGCGGGCTCGTCGTCGGGGGCGCGTTACAGCGCGGCTCGCAGGGCGCGGGTGCGGAGTTGGGTCACATGGTCGTGCAGGCCGACGGGCCACGCTGCCAGGGCAACTGCCCGAACCACGGCTGTCTGGAGGCGATGGCGTCGGGGACGGCTCTGGCGCGCGAGGCGACGCGGATCGCACGCGAGCGCCCAGGCTCCGGCCTTGGCCGTGCGCTCGCCGCCGGCCGCGAGATCACCGGGGCGCTCGTGACCGACCTCGCCCACGACGGCGACGCCGCGGCGGTCGATGCGATCGCGGTGATCGGTCGCTGGCTCGGCGTCGGCATCGCGAACCTCGTCAACATGCTCAACCCCGAGGCCGTCGTCATCGGCGGCGGCGTCATCGCGGCCGGCGAGCTGCTGCTCGAGCCAGCCCGCGCCGTCGTCGCCGAGCGCGCGCTGTCGCCGTCGCGCGAGCACGTGCGTATCGTGCCCGCGCGCTTCGGCGCGGAGTCGGGGATGCTCGGCGCGGCGGCATTCGCATTCGACGGGATCGGGACGCCGGCGTGACCGCGAGCGCCGGCCGCCTCGTCGTCTGCCCGACGCCGATCGGCAATCTCGAGGACGTCACGTTGCGTGTGCTGAGCGCGCTACGGGATGCGAGCGTCGTCGCCTGCGAGGACACGCGCCGCACGCGCGTGCTGCTCGAACGCTACGGCGTGTCGGCGAAGCTCGTCAGCTACCACGAGCACAACGAGCGCGCCCGCGCGACGCAGCTCGTCGAGCGCATGCAGAAGGGCGATGTCGTCGCTTTGGTGTCTGACGCCGGAACGCCGCTGGTGAGCGATCCGGGCTTTGTCCTGGTGCGCGCATGCGTCGCGGCGGGCCTGGCGGTCGAGGTGCTGCCCGGCCCGAGCGCGGCGCTGTCGGCGCTGGTCGCGAGCGCCCTGCCCGCGGACAGGTGGCACTTCGTCGGCTACCTGCCGCGCAAGCGCGGGGAGTTCGCGTCGCTGTTTCGCTCGCCCGAGACGATCGTCGCGTTCGAGTCGCCCAATCGCGTCGCTGCGTCGTTGAGCGCGCTTGCCGCGATCGACGCCGAGCGGCCGGTCGCCGTCTGCCGCGAGCTGACGAAGGTCCACGAGGAGGTCGTCCGCGGTAGCGCCGGCGAGCTTGCGGCGCGTTACGGGGAGGAGCCGCCGCGCGGAGAGGTCGTGCTCGTGCTGGGCGGCGCGCCCGCCAGCGAGCCCGAGCTCGGGCCCGCACTCGACGCGCTGCGCAAGCTCGTCGCGGCGGGCGCCAAGCCACGGGCGGCGAGCTCTGTCGTCGCCTCGCTGACCGGCGTGAAGGCGAACAAGCTGTACCGAGCGCTGACTGAGCGCGAGGGCCAGACGGGCAGCTCCTGACCGACCGCGTTCTCGTTTGTGAATCCGGTCGAGGCGTGCGTCTGGAGCGTGATCAGCCCTGCTCGTTCGTTGCGCCTTCGGTTTCGATGCGCTCGTCGGCGTGTGTGCGGTAGGCGGCGTCGCGCACCGCCTCGTCGCTTTCGATGAGCGAGCCGAGCGCCCCGCCGACGAGTGAGACCGACGACGTCAGCCACGCCAGCTCGAGGTATTCGCGGATCCCCACCGGATGATGGATCACGCCGGCGATCACCCTTGAGGGCACGAAGAACGCGGCCCCCAGCGCGTAGATGACGAACAGCAGCCCGTAGGCCACGATCACACTCAGAGCGAGGGTCGAGACGGTGGCGAGGTTGAAGAGGACGACGCGCTCGCGCGCCTGCGGCAAAGGCGCGCGCTCCCACAGCCCGTGGGCCAGTACGAGCGCGACGCAGATCACGACGATCGACAGCACCAGCAGCGTCAGCAGCCGCTCCCAGCCCAGCCCGTCGGCGACCAGCCAGGTTGTGGACGAGATGAGCGCCGCGACGCCGGAGGCGAATGCCCCGATCAGCGCCCCGGACAGTCGCATGATCACCGTCGACGGCTGGTTGGCGCGGACCATGCCGACGAGCAGGCGCAGGTTGCCGCGCAGGACCGCGCCGACGAAGCGCAGGGTGCCGTCGTCGGACGCGTTCGCGATTCGGACGGGCGTGGCGAGCTCGCGCAGGCGCTGTCCGACCCGCAGCTGGCGACCGGCGTGCTCGCGCTCCCCGTCATCTTGGTCGGAGGATTCGCCGATCAGCCCCTCGACGAGATGTTGGACGGTCTGCTTGAGACGGCGCGTGCGACCGAGCGCCCCCAGCGCGGGCACGGAGACGAGGCCCACCCCTTCGGTCGCGCTTGCGTAGGCGGTGACGGGTCGTCGGCCGGCATGCAACGGCAGCTCGGTGAACCCGATGCCCACGCCCCAGCCTTTGTCGAGCAGCTGGCGCCGCACGGTTCTGAGCAGCTCGTTCGTGGTCGCCGTCGGCTCGGCGGGTGCGACGACCTGCACCTGTACGGCCCAGCGCACGTCCGGGAAGCGCTGCCCGAGCTCCTCGGGCAGCCCCTGCGCGACCTCGTCCGCGAGCGCATGCGAGGCCTCGTCGACGAGCAGCCCGACGATGAGCGTGTCGCTGTCATCGGCCGTGGGCGCGCTCGCCGTCACGGCTCGTGATGGTAGGTCGGTCTACGGGCTGCGGCTACCTTGCGGTGCGACGCTCGGCGCGCGTTAGTCTCCACGAGATGGACGTCTACCTGGCCGTGGCGAGCAAGCGCGAGATTCGCGACTACGACGGCCGCCCGCTTGGCGAGGAAGCCGAGCGGCGGATCCTCGAGGCGGGCCGGGTCGCCGGCAGCTCGAAGAACCGCCAGGCGCGCCGCTTTGTGGTCGTGCGCGACGACGCCTTGCGTGACGAGGTCGCCGAGAGCGTGTATGCGTCTGACAACGTGCGCGGTGCCGCGCTCGTGGTCGCCGTCGTGGTGGGCGGCAAGGGGCCGACCTCGTTCGACGCCGGGCGCGCCGCACAGAACATGATGCTCGCCGCGTCGAGCGATGGCATTGGGTCATGCCCCAACGGCGTCGCCGATGCCGGGCGTTTGCAGGCGGCCATCGGGCATGGTGATGACGAGCGGGTGGCCAACGTGCTGACGTTCGGCTACCCGGCGCGCCCCCGCAACCCGGAGCGTCGCTCGCCCGAGGAATGGATCGCGGCGGCTGACCGCAAGCCATACGAGGAGATCGTCGAAGAGCGCTGAGCCTGTTGCGAAACGGGCGCGGATCGTGCCGGCGCACGCGCGGCTTCGTAACGAATTGAGCGCTCGGCAGCCGGTTGTGGCGTGGCGGTCGTACGTTCGGCGGCGTGGCGCTCCTTGTCTTCTTCGTGGTGATAGCGGTTTTGCTCGCCCCGCCGGCGGCGAGCGCGAGCACGTGGCGCCGGCCAGTCGAGGGCACCGTTCTGCGCCCCTTCGTCGTGGGGCCCGACCGGTTCGCGGCCGGATCGCATCGCGGCGTCGACCTCGACGCGCCGGTCGGCACTCCCGTGCGCGCGGCGTGCGGCGGCCGCGCCTCGTTCGTGGGGCGCGTTCCCGGCGGCGGGCTCACGCTGAGCGTTCGCTGCGGCAGGCTCGTGTCGACTTACCAGCACCTCGGCGGCGCCGTGGTCCGGCGCGGCCAGGTCGTGCTGCGGGGGGCGGTGGTTGGCGTGGTCGGGCGCTCGGGCACGCCGCGATCACGAACGCCGCACCTGCATCTCGGCGCCCGCGAAGCGGTGAGCGGGCGCTACGTCGATCCGATGAGCCTCATCGGCGATGCGCCGCCGGCGATACCGCCGCTGGCGCCGCGGGTGCCATCCGCACGGCCGCTGCCGCTCGGGCGCGCGCCCGCACCGTCGGCGCCATCCGCACGGCCGCTGCCGCTCGGGCCCGCGCCCGCACGGCGGGCGATGCGCCCGCGCGCGGCCCGCTATTCGCGCCCGGTTGCCGCGCCGGCTGCGCCGGTGCCCGCTCGCGGCGTCCCGCTGACGGTCTGGGCCGGCCTCGCGTTCGTCGCCGTCGGGCTCCCGTTCGGCGGATTCGTCACGGTGCGCCGCCGCCGGCGCCGCGCGCTCGCCCACGTCGCGCAGACGGCATGAGCCGCATGCATGTCAGCCGCGAAGCCGTCCCTATCATCGGATCGATGCCCGCGCAGATCGAGCTGAACGAGCTGCACCGCTTCACGACCGGCGAGTACCGCCGGCTCGTCGAGGCCGGCGCGTTCGAGGATCTGCCGGTCGAGCTCATCGACGGGCTGCTCGTCCGCAAGGACATGAAGTCGCGCGAGCACGAGCAGGCGATCGAGTGGCTCAACCGCTACCTCTTCCGCGGTGTGGACGACGAGCGCTACGCGGTGCGCGTCGCCAGCTCGCTGACGCTCGAGACGTCCGCGCCCGAGCCGGATCTCGCCCTGATCCCACGCGGCGCGTCACGGCCCTATCACCCGGCGACCGCGGCACTCGCGATCGAGGTCTCCGTCTCGTCGCTGCGCCGCGACCTCGACGTGAAGTCCATCATCTACGCGCGAGCGCTCGTTGCCGAGTACTGGGTCGTGGACCTCGCCGGCGCTCGCGTCGTCGTGCACCGCGTCCCGCGCGCCGATCGCTACGAGCAGGTCGTCGAGGCTCGAACCGGCGAGCGCATCGTCGCGCCTGCGGGCCTCCCGGAGCTCTCCGTCGAGCAGCTTCTGCGCGCCGCCGCTGCCTGAGCGCCTACCCTCCACCGCTTCGATGTCCTTCTACGTGACCACGCCGATCTATTACGTCAACGCGGCGCCGCACCTCGGTCACGCGTACTCGTCGATCGCCGCCGACGTCCTGGCGCGCCACATGCGCCAGCGCGGCGAAGACGTCTTCTTCCTGACCGGCACCGACGAGCACGGCGAGCCGGTCGCACTGGCGGCTGAGCGCGAGGGCGTCACGCCGCAGGAGCTCGTCGACCGCAACGCGCCGCGCTTCATCGACCTGATGCCGCGGCTGAACGCTTCAAACGACTTCTTCATCCGCACGTCAGATCCGGAGCACGAGGCCAAGTCGCAGGAGGTGCTCGCCCGCATCCGCGACAACGGCTATGTCTACGAAGGTGTGTACGAGGGCTGGTATTGCCCCCGCTGCGCGGACTTCAAGACCGATGCCGAGGCCGGCGACGACAATCTCTGCCCGATCCACATGCTGCCGCTGACGCGCGAGAAGGAGGACAACTACTTCTTCAGGCTGTCGGCATTTCAGGACGACCTCATCCGCCTCTACGACGAGCAGCCGGACTTCGTCATGCCGCGCCACCGCTACAACGAGGCGCGCTCGTTCATCGAGTCCGGCCTGCAGGACGTGTCGCTGAGCCGCTCGACGTTCACCTGGGGCGTGCCGGTGCCGTGGGACGACAGGCACGTCTTCTACGTCTGGTTCGAAGCGCTGCTGAACTACTACACCGCGCTCTCCTACGCGAAGCCCGGCGAGGATCTGACCGACCGCTTCTGGCCGGCGCAGTGCCACGTCATCGGCAAGGACATCCTGAAGTTCCACACGGTCTTCTGGCCGGCGATGCTGATGGCTGCCGGACTGCCGCTGCCCGAGCACGTCTTCGTGCACGGCTTCTTGCTCATCGGCAAGGACAAGATGGGCAAGTCGGCGGGCAACGCGATCGACCCGTTCGCGATCATGGACCAGTACGGGGCCGACGCGCTGCGCTACTACCTCATGCGCGAGGTCTCCTTCGGGCACGACGGCTCCGTCTCGATGGAGGGCTTCGCCGCGCGCTACGAGTCCGAGCTCGCCAACGAGCTGGGCAACCTGGCCAGCCGCACGATCGCGATGGTTCATCGTTACCGCGACGGCACGGTCCCCGACGCCGCGCTCGACGCGGAGCTGGCCGCCGAGATCGACGCGACGGCCGGCGAGGTCAGCGCGCTGCTGGACCGCGTCGACCTCAGCAGCGCGCTCGACGCGATCTGGCAGCGCGTGCGCCGGCTGAATCGCTACGTCGAGGAACAGGCGCCGTGGACGCTCGCCAAGGATGCGCAGCGCGCCGGCGAACTCGACACCGTTCTGGCCTCCCTGACCGAGGGGCTGCGCACGATCGCGGTTCTGCTGCACCCCTGGATACCGCACAGCGCCGGCACGCTGCTGCACGCGCTCGGCGCGCCGGAGCTCGAGTTCGAGGGCGCGCGCATGCAGCGCGGCCGGCTCGGCGCGATCTCCGCGCTCGAGCAGCTGTTCCCCAAGCCACAGGCCTAGCCGCCGGTGGTCGACAGCCACACGCACCTGCACGTCTGCAAGCCCGACGACGCCGAGCTCGTCGCGGCGGCAGACGGTGCCGGCGTCACGAGGATGCTGACCGTCGGCACGACCGGCGCGACCTGCCGCGAGGCGCTGCTCGCTGCCGAGCGCTTCCCACAGGTGTTTGCGGCGATCGGGCGCCACCCCAACGAAGCGGCCGGCTTCACCGACGCCGACCTCGCCGAGTTGCAGGCGCTCGCCGAGCATCCACGCTGCGCGGCGATCGGCGAGACCGGCCTGGACTACTTCCGCGATTACGCGCCCCGCGCCGACCAGCAGCGCGCGTTCGATGCCCAGATCGAGCTCGCGCGGGTGACCGCGAAACCGCTGGTCATCCACACTCGCGCGGCTGAGAAAGACACGATCAACACGCTGCGCGCGCGCTGCGGCGGCCTCGAGGTCATCCTGCACTGCTTCACGATGCCCGACCGCCTCGACGAATGCATCGACCAGGGCTGGTGGATCTCGTTTGCCGGCAACGTCACCTATCCGAAGGCGCAGGATCTCGCGCAAGCCGCCGAGCGCGTGCCCGCTGAGCGGTTGCTCGTCGAGACCGACGCGCCATACCTCACGCCGCAGGCAGTGCGCAAGGAGCGCAACGAGCCCGCGTTCGTCGTGCACACGGCGCGGTTCGTCGCCGAGCGGCGCGGCATCGCCTACGACGAGCTCGAGGCGCTCGTCGAGCGCAATGCTGCTGCGCTCTTCGGATGGTGAATCCGCGCCCGCGCACCGGCCCGAGCGGGGGCGCAGCCACGCCAAGCGAGCCCAGCCAGCCGAGCCTGCGGCGGATGCGCGAGTTCGACGTGCGACCCAAGCGCGACCTCGGCCAGAACTTCCTCATCGACTCGAACATCCTCGGCGTGATCGCGCGTGCGGCCGAGCTCGATGACGCCGACGTCGTGCTCGAGATCGGCGGCGGCCTGGGCGTGCTCTCCGAGTACCTCGCGCCGCGTGCGGCCCACGTCCACGTCATCGAGCTCGACCGCGCGCTGGAGCCGGCGTTGCGCGACGCGATCGGCCCGTTCGACAACGTGACGCTGCACCTGCAGGACGCGATGCGCCTCGACCTCGGAGCGCTGACGCCGGCGCCGACGAAGGTCGTCGCCAACCTGCCCTACGGGATCGCGGCGGGCGCGATCCTGCGCACGATCGAGGATCTCGAAGGCGTGGAGCGCTGGGTCGGGATGGTCCAGAAGGAGGTCGGAGCGCGCTTCGCAGCGCCACCCGGCAGTGCCGCCTACGGCGTGCCGTCGGTGCTCGCTCAGCTTGCCTGCGACGTGCGCGTGCTGCGCAGCGTCGCACGGACCGTCTTCTCGCCGGTTCCCAACGTCGACTCCGTGCTCGTCGGCCTGCAGCGCACCGGCCCAGCGGCGCAACCCACCCTGCGCGAACTTGTCAGCGCCGCGTTCGCGCACCGCCGCAAGGCGCTCGCGCGTTCGCTCGCGCTGGCCCCGGGCGCCGAGCCGGATGTCCGCGAACGCGCTCGCGAAGCACTCGCGCGACTCGGCCATCCGGTAGATGTACGGGCCGAGCGCCTGTCCCCGCAGGACTTCAGGGCGCTGCACGAAACGTTGCGCACATGAGCGTCCAGATCACCGAGGCTCGGGCAAAGATCAACCTTTGCCTATTCATCGGCCCAGCGCGGCCCCACGGCCGCCACGAGCTCGTCACGCTGATGGACTCGCTGACGCTCTACGACGACGTTCGACTGCTCGCGGGCGTCGAGGGGCAGTCCGGCGACGAGATCATCTGTCCTGGGGTCGAGGGCGAAAACCTCGCAGCCGCCGCGCTTGCCGCCTTCCGTGAGCGCACGGGCTGGGACGGACCGCCCGTGCGGCTGGAGATCGAGAAGCGCATCCCGGTCGCGGGCGGGATGGCAGGCGGCTCGGCAGACGCGGCCGCGGCGCTGCGCCTGATCGCCGACGCGGCGGGCTTTGACGATCGCCGCCTGCTGGAGGACATCGCGGCCGGTCTCGGGGCCGATGTCCCCAGCCAGGTTCGCGGCGGGCTCACGCTGGCGACGGGGGAGGGGACGCGGCTGCGCCCGCTGTCCGTCCACCTGGCGTACTCGGTGATCGTCCTGCCGCTCGATGCGCAGCTGTCGACGGCCGAGGTCTACGCCGAGGCCGACCGCCTCGGCATCCCGCGCGATTCGCTCGGCCTTGCGCGGTCGCTGACGCGCATGCAGGCCTCGATCTCCTCCGAAACCGTCCTCGAGCACGTCAGCAACGACCTGCAGGACGCGGCGCGCTCGCTCTGTCCGGCGATCGACGGGACACTCGAGGCCGCGCTCGCCGCCGGCGCCGATCACGCGCTCGTCGCGGGATCCGGGCCCACCGTGCTGGCGATGTTCTCCGGCGTCGGCCATCACGAGCGCGCCGTCACCGCCCACGCCGCGCTCGCCGGCGGCGGCCGGGTGCCCGCGCCGATCCTCGCGCAACCAGCCGGTCCGATCGTCTAGCCGCCCCGCGCCCCGCGTCGTCGCCCCGGTACGTCACAATCTGCGCTCATGACCAATGCGGCAGCCACCTATCTCGTAGCCGCCGTGTGTGGCGTCTGCGCGCTCGCTGCCTACGGGTGGTTTATCGTCATCCCGGCCTGGTCTGCGTACAGCAAGACCTGGGAGCGGATCGCCGCGTGCTTCCTGTCCCTGTACGCCCTGGTGGCGCTGCTGCTGCTCGGAGCCGCCGGCGGAGCGGCGATCGCCTACTACTGGGATCGTATAGCGGCGTAACGTCTACTCATGGCTACCTCCGTCGAAAGGTCGATGGGGCTCGATCTCACCGCACTGGACGCGATCACGGAGGCCGTCGAATCAGGCGCCGGGCTGCCGGACGTCGTTCGCGCCGCGGCGCGTGCGCTCGAGGCCAGCCTCGTGCTCCTCGACCGCACGGGGTCGGTGCTCGCCGTCGCAGCGCGCTCGCCGGCCGACGAGCGCTCGCTGCTCGACGCCGCCGCCGGGGTCGACACGATCGAGCTGCGCGTCGCCGACGCGCCGGTCGGACAGCTGCGGATGCGCACGCGCTCGACGCCCGGCCCGGCCCTCGTACGGCTCGTGACGACGCTCGTCGCCTCCGAGGTGGAGCGCGTCCGGGCGCCCGCCAGAGCGTCGCAGCAGCGCAGCAGCGCCTTCCTGCGCTCGGTGCTCTCCGGCGAGCTGTCAGACCCGGACGAGATCATCACGCGCGCGTCGGAGCTCGGCGTCGACCTCGTCTCGGGCGCCAGCGTGCTCGTCGCGCGCGCCCACGTACACGTGACGACCGAGGAGGGCTGGCGAGCGCGCGTCCTGGCGACGGCCGAGCGCGGCGCTCGTGCCGTCGTCGCCACCGCGATCGCCGCGTCCTCGGAGCGAGAGTCCGGGGCAGCCGAGGTCGTCGTGCTCGTTCCCGGTGGCGAAGACGCTGTCGCCAAGCGCGCGGCTGAGGGCGTCCTGCGCGAGCTGCAGACCGGCTTGCCCGGCCACAGGTTCGCGCTCGGACGCAGCCGCGTCGCTCGCGATCCGCTTGACCTGCACCGCGCCGGCAACGAGGCGCTGCTGGCCGTCAACGTCGCCGAAGGCGACGTGGAGCGCCCGCTGCTGGCGTTCGAGCAGACCGGCGCCTACCGCCTGCTGCTGTCCGCGATGAGCGAGGACCCGGCCGAGCTGCAGCGCTTCTATGCCGAGACCGTCGAGCCGCTCGTCGCCTACGACGAGCAGTACGAGACCGAGCTCGTGCGCACGGTCGAAGCGTTCCTGGACAACGACGGCAACGTCGCCGGGACCGCTCAGAAGCTCTTCACCCACCGCCACACGATCCGCTACCGCCTGGAGCGCGTGCGCGAGCTGTCGGGACTCGATGTCGGTTCGACCGACGGTCGCGAGAAGCTGTCGCTCGGGCTGAAGGCGATGCGCGTGCTGGGCGTCGCGGCGCCGACCGGACCGGCGACCGAGCCGGGAACGGGCGCCGGACGCGTGCCGGGCCGATAACGCGGATAGCATCCCGCCATGCGAATCGGGATCCTCACAGGATCGGGCACCTATGCGCTGCCCGGGATCGAAGCCGGCGACGAGCCGCAGATGGTGCAGACGCGCTACGGCTCGGCGCCCGTCACGCGCGGGCGTTTCGCCGGGGTCGACGTGCTGCACGTATCGCGCCACGGTCCCGGCCACAAGCTGCTCTCCAGCCAGGTCACTCACCAGGCCAACATCGCCGCCCTGAAGGAGTGCGGTGCCGACGCGATCCTGTCGGTGACGGTCTGCGGCTCGCTCGATCACAAGCTTCCGCTGGGAAGCCTCGTCGTCTTCGACGACCTGCACTTCCTCGTCAACCGCCTCCCAGACGGTTCGATCTGCACGCTCTTCACCGAGCCCGGTGAGAAGGGCCGTGGACACTGGATCTACGAACGACCGTTCTCCCAGCCGCTGCGCGAGGCCTTGCTCGAGGGCGCTAAGGAGGCCGGTCACTTCGTCCGCGACGGCGGCTGCTACGGCCATGTCGACGGCCCGCGCTTCAACACGAAGACCGAGATCAAGATGCTGCAGGGTTGCGGCGTCACCGTCGTCAGCCAGACGGCCGGACCCGAGACGGTGCTCGCCGGTGAGGCCGAGATCCCGTACGCGCTGATGGGCTACGCGACCGATTACGCCAACGGCGTGGCGTCGGAGTCGACCCCGGTCGAGGAGCTCGTACGCCTGATCGGCGCGAGCGCAGACACATTCGCCGCCACGCTCGCCGCCGCCGTGCCGAAGATCGACGAGAGCCGTCTCGAGCCCGTCGGAACGTTCTTTCGCTTCGATTGAGAGGCGCGATCGTGCGTCCAACGGCTGCCGGCACTGCGCGCCGTCACCGGATCGTCACTGGGGAGCCAGGACTCGAACCTGGACCAGGACTTCCAAAGAGTCCTGTGCTGCCATTACACCACTCCCCAGTACATCGGGCGAGATGCCCACGGGAACGATAACCCTAGGATCCCTCGCATGGCAGCGCTGATCGTCATCGTCCTCGCCGCTGGCCAGGGCACGCGCATGCGCTCGCGCACGCCGAAGATGCTCCACGACGTCTGCGGACGCCCGCTCGTCGGCTGGCCGATCGCGGCGGCGCTCGAGGCGGGGGCGGAGAAGATCGTGGTTGTCGACTCGCCGGCGAACATCCTGGAGGCCCACCTTCCCGACGGCGTCGCCACGGTCATTCAGCCCGAGCCCAACGGCACGGGAGGAGCGGTCCAGGCGGCGGCCGGGGAGATCGGCCCCCGGGACACGGTCGTCGTGCTGCCGGGCGATGCGCCGTTGGTGACCCCCGAGGCGGTCCGAGCGCTGGTGATCGACCACTCCAAAGGCGGGGCGGCGGCGACGATGGCCACGATGGTTCTCGACGATCCGACCGGGTATGGGCGCGTCGTGCGCACCAGCGATGGCGCAGTAGAGCGCGTCGTCGAGACCAAGTCGCCCGGTGACGCCACGGCCGAGGAGCTTGAGATCCACGAGGTCAACAGCTCGATCTTCGCCTTCAGCGGCGGCCCGCTGCTGGATGCACTGCTGATGCTCAGCCCCGACAACGCGCAGGGCGAGCTCTATCTGCCCGACGTGCTCCCGGCGCTCCGTGGCGCGGGCTTGGCGGTGGCGGCGCATCAGATCGCCGATCCGTCGATCACGCTCGGTGTCAACGATCGCGTGCAGCTTGCCGAGGTTCGCGCGATCGCTCAGGCGCGCATCCACGCCGCCCACGGGCGCGCGGGAGTGACGATCGTCGACCCGGCTTCGACCGTCATCGACGTGGGCGTCACGATCGGCGAAGACTCAACCGTGCAGCCGAGCTCGTTCCTCAGACAGACGACCAGCGTCGGCCGCGGCTGCACGATCGGCCCGCTCACGACGCTCATCGACGCGACGCTCGGCGACGACGTCAACGTCCCGCACTCCTACCTCGTCGGATGCGAGGTCCGCGACGGCGCCACGATCGGCCCGTTCGCCTACCTGCGCCCTGGCACCCTGCTGCGGGAGGGCTCCAAGGCCGGGACGTTCGTCGAGATCAAGAACTCCGATGTCGGGGCGGGCAGCAAGGTCCCGCACCTTTCCTACATCGGTGATGCCCACATCGGCGAGGACACGAACCTCGGCGCCGCGACCATCACCGCGAACTACGACGGGGTCCGCAAGCACCGCACGACGATCGGCGATCGCGTCCGCACCGGGGTCGATACGACGCTCGTTGCACCCGTGACCCTGGGCGACGACACCTTCACGGGCGCCAACTCCGCGATCACGCACGATGTCCCGTCCGGCGCCCTTGGCATCGCGCGCGAGCGGCAGACAAACCACGAGGGCTATGCCAACCGTAAGCGCCGGGATGCAGACTAAACTGTCCCCCGCGATGACCGCGGTCGAGACGCAGCCGCTGCCCGCCACGAGGCTGGAGCTCGGCTACGACAAGCATCTGATGCTGTTTTCCGGGCGTGCGAACCCGGATCTGGCCGCGAAGATCGCCGACAACCTCGGCATCGACCCGGGCCCGGTGACGCTCAAGACGTTCTCCAACGGAGAGGTCTACTGCCGCTACGGCGAGTCGATCCGCGGTGCTGACGTCTTCATCGTCCAGCCCACCTGCGGCAACCGCGCCAACGGCATCTCGCCCAACGACGCGCTCATGGAGCTCATGCTCATGATCGACGCGGCGGTCGGCGCCAGCGCGCACCGCGTCATCGCCGTCACGCCCTGGTTCGGCTACAGCCGCCAGGACAAGAAGTCCGCGCCGCGCGAGCCGATCTCCGCCCGGCTCGTCGCTCGTATGCTCGAACGCGCCGGCGCGGACCGCGTCCTGACGATGGACCTCCACGCGGGCCAGATCCAGGGCTTCTTCTCCAAGCCGGTCGACCACATGACGGCGCTGTTCATCCTTACGCAGCACTTCCGCGACCTCGGCCTGCAGGATCTCGTCGTCGTCGCTCCCGATGCCGGCCGCGTCAAGCTCAACAAGAAATTCGCCTCCAAGCTCGGCGCCGAGCTCGCGATCCTCGACAAGGAGCGTCCGGCCCACCAAGTCGCCGAGATCGGCTACGTCATCGGTGACGTCAAGGGTAAGACCGCGGTGATCGTCGATGACATGATCGACACCGCGAGCACCTTGAAGGTCGCCGGCCAGACCGTGCTCGACCACGGCGCCCGTACCGTGTACGCGGCGGCCACGCACCCCGTGCTGAGCGGCAACGCCTTCGAGAACCTCCGCGCCGGAGGCTTCGAGGAGATCGTCGTCACCGACACGATCCCGCTGCCTCCCGACGCGCCCGACAACATCCGCGTCCTCTCATGCGCCGGCCTGCTCACCGACTCGATCCGCCGCATCTTCAGCGACGCCTCGGTGAGCGAGGTCTTCGGCGGCGAGAATCAGCTGTTCTGAATAGTGGCCCGTAGTGGCGGGCTCCGAGGTTGCTGCGCTGCACTCAGCGCTGTAATGCCGCTGCGATGAGCAATTTGCCGCCGCGGTTCCCCCCGTCGAAGAGCTCGGCGATCGGGCCGGCGCTGAGTTACGGGACTGGTGGTTCGCGCCGGGGGACGTGGACGAGCTACCGCCCTTCGGTCCGATCGACCTGCTCGTCGCGTTCCGGGCCGAATTCCAGACTCCAATGAAGAAGGTCACTGTTGGACTGCGTCAGTTCGTCGCCCGCGAGTGCCACCCGGAGGTTCCCGTGACCGTTGGGCAGCGCCTGAAGCGGGGACCCCAGATCGTCAGGAAGCTGACCCGTCATCCGACCATGAAGCTCTCCCGCATGCAGGACATCGGCGGGTGTCGAGCAATCCTGCAGGGCGAGCACGACGAGGTGCGTCGGGTCGAGGAGCGCATCGAGCGCAACTGGGTCATCAAGCACCGCAAGCACTACACCCTTGAACATCCCGCCCCGAGCGGCTACCGGGCACTGCACATCGTCGTCGAAAGAGACGGAAGGCTGATCGAGATCCAGCTCCGGACCCCGCGAGAGCACGAATGGGCCGAAGCGATCGAGCGAACCGACAAGCGACTTGCTCTCGACCTGAAGTCCGGCCACGGTCCGGCGATCCTGCTGGAGTACTTCCGCTTGGCGGCCGATGCCCTGGCGATGGAGGACGCCGGCGAAAGGCCTGGTCCGGCGTTCATGAGAGACTTCGAACGAGCACGCCAAGCCGCGAAGCCATACTTCGAGAGGCGGTAGGCCATATGCCCCTGATCCACTACCTCCTCATTTACAACATCGCCCTCGGCCGGCTCGTCGAAACCCAGGAGTTCACCGACGCCTCGGCCGCTGCGGCACGTTACGCGGCACTCGAGCGCGAGTACGCGGGCACAGGAACCTTCGAGATCGTGCTAGTCGGAGCCGATTCCATCGACACGATCAAGCGCACCCACGGGCAGTACTTCAGTGATGATGCGGGGGCCGAGGCATCGCCGTACCTAGCTGGCGTCTAGAAACCACCGCGCGTACGCGGGGACCGGATGCGCGGACCAATCCAGCCGCTTGCGGGCGTGAACACGAATGTCGAGGAGTACTCTCGCCGCCGAACTCGCCGATAGTGGTCACCCGCCTGTAGGGCACGGTGTCTCAGCCCGGCCTGCCCGCTGCTCGCTGTTTCGCCCATCTGGCGCCCATGATCGGTCCGCGGACCAGACCAGGGCGCGTGGTAGGCCACGGTGCGCCAGCACAACGCTACGCGCCCGCATTCGTCGGCGGGGACAGAGCGATACCCGGAGGGCACGCACTGCACTCGGCCCCAGTTCACCGGTTCAAAATCCCAGGTCAGCGGACGGAATCCAGTACCGCAGCTATTCTGCTGGCATTGCGGCAATCCTCTGAGAATCAGCTGTTCTGAGCACGCGCGCCGTCGCATTGATGGAGCGCCTCGGGCTCTCCGACGACGAGCTCTGTGAGGTGCTCGCGGTCGACCCGTTGCAGATCCTCACCGACGAGCTGGCCCACCGGCCAGAGCTGCAGATCTTGCTTGCGCTCACCGACGAGGCCGCGGAGCAGGTCGGCGATGGTCTCCTACGCACCTGGCTGCGCCGTCGTGGTCCCACGGGCGTGCCGCTGGAGCATCTCAAAGCACGAGATTTCGAGGCCTTCGAGAACGATCTCGAAGTCCTGGCCCGGCGCGGGTTCGTCCTGCGGTAGCTCGAACCTTCGTCCAGCGCGCCCGCGGCGTCCGCCACGCTTGACGAACGCCGCCGGGGCCTCGCTATCTCGGGCGCGGGGTCGCCGGCGGCCCTATTCGAGCTCGGGCCGCTTCTCGCCCGGCCAGATGCCGGTCAGCCACTGAAAGCCCTTGGCACCACTGCGGTTGACCGCCGCCTTCGTGACCGCGAACGTGGCTCCTTGAACCGCCGCCGCGCCCAGTACTTTGCCCCAAGTGGACTCCAGCGTGGTGGCCTTCGGTGGCTCGCGATCGTCGATGTGGCCCCACACCTGGTTGAAGACCTGACGCGCGAGGACGCCGGCGAGAATGCCGACAAGTATTCCAATGGGCTTGTAAAGGATCTTCATAGTGGCGGAGGGTACCCCTGAAGCGTCACAATGAGTCGACAACATCAAGGAGGGTTGAACAAATGGACCAGGCCGACGATCTCCTTCAGCGCGCGCTGATCGACGCCGGTTCCTGCGCGTCCGTTGCCCTCAAGGTGTCCGACCTCGCCCTGTCCGAGGCGCTGACGGTCATTTTCCACGGTCGCCGCGACCTCGGAACGCTGCAGACCTACGTCGCTCACGGACCGCGCGCCGCGGGGTCGGCGATCGGCGCCTCCGAGCTGCTGCGCGTTCCGTGCGACCTCGATCTCGCCGAGGCCGCGTCTCGCGACGAGGCCGAGGAGCTGTATGCCGCCCAAGCGCGCGCGCTGCGCGACGCGATCGTGGCCGCAGACACCGTCCTGGCGGTCTGGGCCGGCCCGCTGGCCGCAGCCACGGGCAGCGACATCGCCGTCGACCGCTCGATCGAGCTGAACATGCGCCTACCCGCGCACCGGTTGATGCCGGTCGCACTCACGGCGCCCGAGCGGCGGCTGCTCGTCGCCGCCGTCTGCGGAGCGCGCACGCTCGCCGAGGGCCGCCCGCCGATGGGCATCGTCTGCGCCCAGCAGGACCTCGCCCACATCTACCACCTGTCCGACGACCCCGAGAGCTGCCTCGAGGACTTCGAGCAGCGTGCCACCGAGCACGCACACCGGACGGCCCAGCGGTTGGACCAGCAGGAAGCCTCCGTGCAGCGCTTTCTGGAGCTCAACGGGGACGACTTCCACGTCGCCGGCTGAGCGAGGGGCCGGTTTCAGGATCTCCCGGCGGGGGGGTGTTCCGGGTTTGTCGCTTCCACGCACACAAACCCGGAACACCCCCCAGTCAGCGGCGTGGCTCGCCTTCCAGCACGCCGAGGACCGGCGCCAGCTAACAATGGGGGCGTGAAGCGCGCCCTACTCATCGCCGCCGCGGTCATCGCCTTTCTCGCCATCAGCGTCATGGTCGCCCGCTGGCTGAACACCGACACGGTCGAGCGCGGCGCCGTCACGGAGCTGCTGCGCGCGCAGGCACGCGGCGATGCGAAGGCGATGCTGCGCCGCGTGAACTGTCCCGACGCGGCTTGCGAAATGCTGGTCCGCGCCAACGCACGGCGGCTGCGAGCGCCCGGCGAGCTGAAGATCGCGCTGTACCAATCTGGGACGTCGCACGCGCTCGAGGCCAGGACGAAGCCGACGCGCGTCGTCTGGTTCACGCCCGGGAAGCTCACGACCGTGCAGTGCGTCCTCGTCCGCCGGACCGGGAATGTGCTGGCCGGGTCGACCGTTAGCCTCCTGCGTCTCAGCGCCCCGATCGGTCGCGAATCGAGCTGTCCGTAGTGGTTCGTACTGTGCTGACTCAGAGTACGAACCACTAGTCCACAACTCGCGCCCCGAGGCGGTGTTGTGCCCCCGATGACGATGCACACCAGCCGTCTGCCCGCACTCACGATCGCCCTGATCGCCATCACGATGGCCGCGGTGTGCGCGGCCGCGCCCGCGTCGGCCGCCGATGGCATCACGCGCGGGACGATCTACCGCGACGGACCCGACAACCGCTTTCTGCTCGCCGGTGACTGGCTGTTTCGCCTCGACAGCGCCGGCGACGGGCTGACGCAGCTGTTCCAGCGTCAGACGAGCACGGACGGCTGGACGACGACACGGGTTCCGAACGCCTGGAACGCCGGCGACAACTCCGTCGCATCGATGACCGGCGGCGTCGGCTGGTATCGCAAGGACTTCCGCCTGCCGGACGCACGCGCGCAGATGGACTGGCTCGTGCGCTTCGAGTCCGTCAACTACCGCTCCACCGTGTGGCTCAACGGCAAGCCGATCGGCCGCAACACCGGCGCCTACTTGCCTTGGAGCCTGCGCCTGCCACGCAGCGTCCTCAAGCGCCGGGGAACCAACCGACTCGTCATCCGCGTCGACAATCGTCGCCTGCGCACCGACTTCCCGCCATCGGGGCTGACCGGCTCGGGCGACCCGGCCGGCGGCTGGTGGAACTACGGCGGCATCCTGCGCGAGGTGTACCTCCAGCGCGTCAACCGGGTCGACATCTCCAGCTTGCTGGTGCGACCTGACTTGACGTGCTCGACCTGCGATGCCACCGTCCTCGCGCGCGTGACCGTGCGCAACTACGGCCGTTCCAGGAGTACCGTCAGCGTCGTGGGCAGCCTCGGCGGCCGTCCCGTGGGGCTTGGCACAAAGGGCATCAACTCCAAGCGCTTCCAGACCTTCGAAACCCGCATCAAGGTGCGCAAGCCGAAGTTGTGGTCGCCCGCGGCGCCGAACCTCTACGTCGCGCGCTTCACGGTCCGCAACGGCGGCCGCAAGGCGGTCGGCTACGACCTGCACTACGGCATCCGCTCGATCAAGATCGTCAGCGGGCGGCTGCTCCTCAACGGCAATGCCGTGGCGCTGCGCGGCGTCGGCATCCACGAGGACGATCCACGCGCCGGCTTCGCGATCGGTTCCCCGCGGCGCCATCAGATCGTCGCGCAGGCCAAAGAGCTCGGCGCGACGGTGCTGCGCGCTCATTACCCGCTGCACCCCCAGCTCCACGAGCTCGCCGACCGCGAAGGCCTGCTGATCTGGTCGGAGATCCCGGTCTACGCCGTCAAGACGCCGTACCTCAAGCGCGCCGAGGTCCGCAAGCTGGCGGCGCACGAACTCGAAGACAACATCCTCGCCAACCAGAACCATCCGTCGATCATGCTCTGGTCGATCGGCAACGAGCTGTCGTCGCAACCTGGACCGGTGCAGAGCTACTACATCGACCGCGCGACGCGCGAGGCCAAGGCCCTGGATCCGACGCGACCGGTCGGCCTTGCCGTCGCCGGCTATCCCTCCGCGGGCTGCCGGCCGCAGTACGCGGCGCTCGACGTCATCGGCATCAACGAGTACTTCGGCTGGTATCCGGGCCCCAACGGCCAGATCGCCGACCGCGACACGCTGCCCGACTACCTGGACTCCGTCCGCACCTGCTATCCGAACAAGGCCATCTTCATCTCCGAGTTCGGCGCCGAGGCCAACCGCGACGGGCCGGTCGAGGAGAAGGGCACGTACGCCTACCAGCAGGACTTCGTCAACTTCCATCTCGGCGTCTACGCGTCCAAACCGTGGCTGAGCGGCGCGATCTACTGGGCATTGCAGGAATTCCGCGTCCGGCCCAACTGGGACGGCGGAAACCCGCGCCCGAACTCACCGTTTCACCAGAAGGGACTGCTCGCCTACGACGGCTCCAAGAAGCCGGCCTGGTCCGACGTCGAGCGGCTGTTCAAGGCCACGCCCCAGCTCAACGCTCCGTAGTCCCGGCGCCGTTCTGTACCCTTCCCCGTCGCCATGGCTTCCCAGAGCACCAAGCTTTCGATCTCCCCGCGCACGGTCGAGGGGTCGCGCTCGACGCGACGCCTGCGACGCACCGGCCGTGTGCCGGGCATCCTCTACGGCGGCGACGCCGAACCGCTGGCGTTCAGCGTCGACGCGCGCGAGCTGCGCCACGCGCTCGCGGCCCACGGCGCGGTGCTCGACGTCAGCGACGGCGGTTCGGCCACGCCGGCGATCCTCAAGAGCGCCCAGTACCACCCTGTCCGCGGCGAGACGATGCACATCGATCTGCTGCGCGTGAACCTCAACGTCGCGATCGCGGCCGTCGTCCCGCTCGAGCTGACGGGCGCCGACGATTCGCCCGGCGTCAAGGAGGGCGGCGTGCTCGAGCAGATCATCCGCGAGCTGAACATCGAGGCGCTGCCGACCGCGATCCCCGAGTCGATCATCCACGACGTGTCGGAGATGCAGATCAACGACACCGTCACGCTCGCCGAGGTCACGATCCCGGACGGGATCACGCTGCTGCACGACCTCGAGGAGACGGTCGCGACCCTGACGCCGCCGCGCGTCGAGGCCGAGGGCGATGAGATCGAGGAAGAGACCGAGCGCGTCGGCGATGACGCCGCGCAGGCCGCGCCCACCGCAGCCGACGACGCCGGCGAGTAACGGAGACCCCGACGATGCGGCTGCCCGGCCGCGGAGGTTTCAGCGGGCCGGTCGACTGGCTCGTCGTCGGCCTCGGAAACCCCGGCGCGAAGTACGCCGGCACGCGTCACAACATCGGTTTTGAGATTGGCAGCCTGCTGGCGTCGCGCTGGCAGCTGCCGCGGGCGCGGTCGAAGTACGCGGCCCTGCTGACGGAGGGACGGGCCGGGCCCGGCGGGCCGCGCGTCGCCGTGCTGCTACCGCAGACGTACATGAACGAGGCCGGTCGCTCGGTCGGCCCGGCGCGCGGCGCGTACAAGCTGCCGCTCGAGCGCGTGCTCGTGCTGCACGACGAGATCGACCTGCCGTTCGGGGAGATCCGCACGCGAGTCGGCGGCGGCCTGGCGGGCCACAACGGCCTGAAGTCGCTGAAGGCCGACCTTGGCAGCGCCGACTTCGCACGCGTGCGCGTCGGCGTGGGGCGGCCAAACACAACCGACTCGGAGATCGTGTCCGCGCACGTCCTCGGCGCCTTCCGCGAGCCGAAGGCCGATGTCGCGGAGCTCGTCGATCGCGCGGCCGCGGCAGCCGAGGCGATCGTCCTGGGGGAGCGGGAGCTCTGAGCGAAGGCTCTAGGAGATCGACGTCGTGTTGACTCCCAGCTCGAAGGCGCCCGGCGTGCGCGTGGCGACGGCGTCGTAGTCGTAGAACGCGCCCGCCTTCGAGCCCTGCTTGCCAAAGCCGAAGCCCGCGGCCTCGAGCCCCGTGACGGCATCGGTGATCTTGTAGAAGCCCGCTTGGCCAGTCGTCGGAAGGTCGGGGGCCGACTCCCGCTGGCCGAACTTCATGAACGCGCGGTCGTTGCCCAAACGGCCGAGCGACTGCAGCGCAAGCGCGCGGTGTACGGCCTCGACGCCCATGAACTCGGCCGCGTAGCGCGCGAACTTCGAACCGCGCGTACCGCCGGCGCGGGCGAACACCGTGCCGGCGAGCAGGTAGGCATTGATGAAGATCTGGTCGCCGACGACCAGCGTCGTGAGCAGGTTCGTAGCGCTGGCGAACACCTCGTCCGGGACCCAGATGCGCGTCGTGACCGCGACAGCGCCGACGGCGGCGGAGGTCAGCGTCTCGTAGTGGATCTTCTCCTCAGCGGCGGCCGCGCGGACGTTGGCCAGCGTCACCGGGTCGAGCCCGACGCGCTCGAAGCCGATCGTGTTGACGATCGTCGCCAGCACCTCGGCGGTCGCCGCGACGTTGACGATCGTCTGCGGCGTGTTCGGCTCAGCGCCCGCCGACTTGGGCAGCTGGGCATCGGCCTCGGCGACCCAGGCGAGCATGCCCATCGAGCCCAGCGCCGCCGCGGCGCCGCCGACGAGCTGGCGACGGGTTGCGGCCGGCTTGTCGCGGTGCTGCTCGTCTACTGACTGGTAGACGGACTGCAGGAACTCCGACATCGAGCCTCTTCCTCTCGTGGGGTTGCGAACCGCTGACCCCGCCGACCAGCAAGAACGTCACAGGCAGGTTCTCAGAGATCCGACGACAAAGCACGGCGACCTACACTGGATGTACTCGGCCGACGCGATTGCTCGATCCGAGGAGGCTTCGCCCCTCAGCCTCCGCCAGCCCCCCAATTACGCCGCTGCTCCGCCCGCTTCTCACCCATCTCACCGACGACGCCAACGGCGCCATGCTCGCGCGCGAGGGCGGCCGGGCGTTCGTTTCCGCCTCGCTGCGGCCGTACGTCCTGGCCGCGCTGGCCGACGAGGATCGAGCCCGCCCGACGCTCGTCGTCGCGGGCGACGATCGTCAGGCCCGCGACCTCGCCGTCGACCTGCGCGCGTGGCTTGCACCGCGGCCGGTCCGCTTCTATCCCAGCCGCGGCGTCGCCTACGAGTCACACCTCGCGCCGCCGCCGCACCTCGTCGGCCTGCGCGTCGGCGCGCTCGACGCGCTGCTCGAATGGCAGAGCCAGCATGCACCGGGCGATAACGGCCGGCATCCCGCGGAGGACGCGCCGGTCGTCGTCGTCTCCGCGGTGGCGCTCAGCGAGAAGGTGCCCGATCCCGCGCTTCGTCCGCATGCGTTCAAGCTGCGCGTCGGCGACCTGCTGGACCTCGACGAATGCATGGCCGAGCTCGTCGCCGCCGGGTACGAGCGCGTCGACCAGGTCGAGGATCGCGGTCAGTTCGCCGCCCGAGGCGGGCTGCTGGACATCTACCCGGCGACCGAGGATCGCGCCGTGCGCGTCGATCTCTTCGACATCGAGATCGAGTCGCTGCGCTGGTTCTCCACTTTCACCCAGCGCTCGCTGGGGGAGACCGAGGAGGTCGAGATCGCGCCTGCCGCCGAGCTCGCCGCCGAGCATCGCGAGCTGGCCGAGATGGCGGCGCTGGAACTGCAGGAGGACGGCTCGCCGCCCGATGTCGCCGAGCTGCTGCCCGTCGAGCGCTTCGGCGCGTTCCTGGACCTCGCGCCCGACGCCGCGGTGTTGGTCGCCGCCGAGGAGGAGATCGAGCCGTCGCTGGCAGACCACTGGCAGGACGTCTGCGCGGCCTTCCACGACGAAGACGCGCACCACCTGTACGTCAAGCCAGAGGACATCAGCGCCGCGCTAAGTGCCCGCGCGCGCGTGCAGCTGTCGTCGATGGACGCGGGCCAGGCGCTCGAGTTCCGTGCCCAGGCGCCGGACCTCGCGGCGCGCTCGCTGAAGGAGGCCGAGCCCGAGCTCGAGAAGCTCGTGCGCTCGGGCTATCGCACGGTCGTCGCGTGGCCGCAGCGCGGCGAGGGCGAGCGTGCGGCCTACAACCTCGCGCGCCTGCAGGCGTCGTGGCTGGGGGAGGGCGACCCGCCCGGAATCGAGAACCCGCTGCGCTTCGCGCACGTCAACCTGCGCGATGGCTTCATCGCGGCAGGGCTGAAGCTCGCGATCCTGCCCGAGCACAAGCTCTTCCGCCGCCGGCGGGCCGAGCGCAGCGGTGGACGCGACCACGCCACGCGACGTCGTGGCGCGCTGCGCTCGTTCGCCGATCTGCGCACCGGCGACATCGTCGTCCACGAGGACCACGGCATCGCGCGCTTCGCCGGTTTCGAGACGAAGACCGTCGCCGGCGTGACGCGCGACTACCTCTACCTCGAATACCACGGCGACGATCGGGTCTTCGTCCCGTCAGACCAGCTCGCGAAGATCAGCCGCTACGTCGGCGCGGGTGGCGCGCACCCGCCGCTGTCCCGGCTCGGCGGCAAGTCCTGGGATCGGCTCAAGGCCCGGGCGCGCCGCGCCGCCCAGGAGCTCGCCGGAGAGCTGCTCAACCTCTACGCCGAACGCCGCCGCCGCAAGGGCCTCGTGTATCCGCCGGACTCCGACTGGCTGCGCGAGTTCGAGGCCGCATTCCCATACACCGAGACCGCCGACCAGGCGGAGGCGATCGAGCTCGTCAAGCTCGACATGGAGTCCGAGCGCCCGATGGATCGCCTTGTCTGCGGCGACGTCGGCTTCGGCAAGACCGAGGTCGCGCTGCGAGCCGCGTTCAAGGCCGCCGACGCCGGCAAGCAGGTGCTCATGCTCGTGCCGACGACGATCCTCGCCCAGCAGCACTACGGCACCTTCTCAGAGCGCCTGAAGGACTACCCGTTCACGATCGAGCACGTCAGTCGCTTCCGTTCGGCGGCGAAGCAGAAGGAGGCGATCGCGGGCTTTCAGAGCGGCGCCGTCGACATCCTCATCGGAACGCACCGGTTGCTGAGCCGCGACGTGCGCGCCAAGGACCTCGGCCTGATCATCGTCGACGAGGAGCAGCGCTTCGGGGTCAAGCAGAAGGAGCTTCTGCGCCAGCTCAAGCTGCGCGTCGACGTCATCTCGATGAGCGCGACGCCGATCCCGCGCACGCTGCAGATGTCGCTGGCAGGCCTGCGCGACATCTCGGTCATCGATACGCCGCCCGAGGGCCGGCGGCCGGTGAAGACCTACGTCGGCGAGTACGACGAGGAACTCGTCAAGCAGGCGCTTGTGCGGGAGAAGGCACGGGGCGGCCAGGCGTTCTTCCTGCACAACCGCGTCGAGTCGATCGACGAGACCGCCGAGCGGCTGCGCGGACTGTGCCCGGACATGCGCTTCGAGGTCGTCCACGGCCAGATGGACGACACCGAGCTGGAGAACAGGATGATGACGTTCCTGCGCGGCGAGGCGGACGTGCTCGTCTGCACGAGCATCATCGAGTCGGGGATCGACATCCCGCAGGCCAACACGCTGATCGTGGACCGCGCCGACGTGTTCGGCCTGTCGCAGCTCTACCAGATCCGCGGGCGCGTCGGCCGTGCCCGCGAACGCGCGTACGCGTACCTGCTCTATCCGAGCGCGGCGGCGCTAACGCAGGAGGCCGCGCACCGGCTCGCCGCCCTCAGCGACTACACCGAGCTCGGCGCGGGCTTCAAGATCGCCATGCGCGACCTCGAGCTGCGCGGCGCCGGCAACCTGCTCGGCGACGAGCAGTCCGGTCATGTCGCCGCGCTCGGCTTCGAGCTGTACATGCAGATGCTCGACGAGGCGGTCGCGGCCGCCGAGCAGGCCGACGGGGGCGAGGGCGTCGAGGCGCCCGAGCCGGTGCGGCTCGACGTCAACGTCGACGCCTACGTGCCGGCCGACTACATTCCCTACGAGCAGGCGAAGATCGACGTGCACCGCCGCATCGCCGGCGCCGTCGACGTCGCGGATCTCGAGCTGCTGCGCGAGGAGCTCGACGACCGCTTCGGAGAGCTGCCGCAGCCGCTTTCGAACCTGATCGACCTTCAGCGCGCCCGCATCAAGCTCGGCCAGGCCGGAGCGACGGCCGTCTCCTTCCGCGGCGGCCGCCTCGCGGTGACGCCGATCGAGCTTGACTCCGTGCGTGCCAAGCGCCTGCGTGCGCAGATCCCCGGCGCGCTCTACGAGTCGGGCAAGAGCCAGCTCTCGATGCGTGTGTCCGACGACCCGCGCCAGCGCTTCCCGGCTGTCGTGCGCGCAGCCGACATCCTGCTTGCCCTAACGCGTGAAGCCGCCTGAGCGTTCTCAGCCGCGTGATCGCGACGTGGCGTATGTGAAGCGTGCGTGAAGCACGGTGGATGGCCGCGGTCGCTCGCGGGTCTTCGCTAGGATCGTCCACGCTGTGAACCGAATCCTTCGCTTGCTTCCGGCGCTTGGCGCCTTTTTTGTGGTCGCGATCATGCTCGCGGGGTGTGGCAACTCCGTTCCCGGTAACGCCGTCGCCGCTGTCGACGGATCGGCTATCACCAAGAGCAACTTCAACCACTGGTTCGGGATTGCCGTTTCGACCAGCCAGGGCCCGGCAGTCAAGAAGGTCCAGTACGTCGCGCCGGACTTCGTCGCTTGCGTCGCCGGCAAGCGCAAGACCGCGCCGAAGCCCGCCAAGGGCCAGCCGCAGACGACCGATGCCCAGTTCAAGGCGCAGTGCAAGCAGGAGTACGAGGGTCTGCGCGATCAGGTCATGCAGTTCTTGATCCTCGAGCGGTGGGTCGACGGCGAGGCTGCCTCGCAGGGCGTCAAGCTCTCCGACAAGGAGGCTGACACGCAGTTCCAGGCCGAGAAGAAACGTTCGTTCCCGAAGGAGAAGGACTTCCAGGCGTTCCTCAAGGCCAACGGGATGACGCTCGGCGACGCGAAGTTCCAGGTCCGCTTCAACAGCATCTACACGAAGCTGCGCGAGAAGGCGGTCAAGGGCGCGCCGAAGGTCTCCGACAAGGCCGTGCAAGAGTTCTACGCCAAGAACAAGGCCCGCTTCTCGACGCCGACCACGCGTGATCTGCGCGTCGTGCTGACGAAGACCAAGCCCAAGGCCGACGCCGCGCTGAAGGAGCTTCAGGGCGGCAAGAGCTGGAAGGCCGTCGCCAAGACGTACTCGATCGACCAGGCCTCCAAGGCCACCGGCGGATCACTGCTGGGCATCGCCAAGGGCTCACAGGAGAAGACGTTCGACGACGCGATCTTCGCCGCGCAGAAGGGCAAGCTCTCCGGTCCCGTCAAGACCCAGTTCGGCTACTACGTCTTCCAGGTCCAGAAGACCACACCCGCCAAGCAGCAGCCGCTGAAGACCGCGTCGGCTGCGATCAAGCAGCAGCTCGACGCGCAGAGCAAGCAGAAGGCCGACGACAAGTTCAACCTCGATCTGCGCAAAAAGTGGAAGGCGAAGACCAACTGCCGCGACGAGTACGTCATGCAGCAGTGCAAGAACTACAAGCCACCGAAGACCTCGACGGCCGCACCGGGCCAGGTGCCGCAGCAGGCACCGCCCCAGCCGCAGCCCTGATCGATCGCGAAGGAGCGCGGCCGGCCGTCACGAGGGTTTCGGTGTCCGCTCCCGAGATCACGGCGGCGCTCGGTCGCCTCGACGACCTGACGCGCCGCCTGCGTGCGGAGTGCCCGTGGGACCGTGAGCAGGACGAGCGCACGATCGTTCCGCACACCATCGAGGAGGCCTACGAGCTCGCCGACGCGGCCCACAAACGCGACGACGGCAAGCTGCTCGACGAGCTCGGCGACGTGCTCTTCCAGGTCTACTTCCTCGCGCTGCTGCTCGAGGAACGCGGTGCCGGCGACCTCGGCGCGGTCGCCGAGCACTGCCGCCAGAAGCTCATCCGCCGCCATCCGCACGTCTTCGGCGACGTCGAAGCCGACTCTGCCGGCGCGGTTCTGCGCAACTGGGATCTGATCAAGGCCGGCGAGGACGGCCGCGAGCCGGGGATCTTCGGCGACGTGCCCGAGAACCTTCCTGCGCTGCTGTACGCCCGCAAGGTCCAGCGCCGCGCGGCGGCGGCCGGGCGGATCGAGCGCTCGCCCGACGAGCGGCCCGACGACCGCGACGCCGCCTTCGCCGAGGTCGGCGACCGGCTCTTCGAGGTCGTCGACGAGGCGCGCCGGCTGCGCGTCGACCCCGAGCTTGCACTGCGCGCCGCGTCCCAGCGCTTTCGCGACCGCATCGAAACCGAGGGAGAGACCGCATGAGCCAGCAGATCGAACGCGTCCACGCCCGCCAGATCCTCGACAGCCGGGGCAACCCGACCGTCGAAGTCGAGTTCGGGCTGAGCTCCGGCGCGAGCGGCCGCGCGGCGGTCCCCTCTGGCGCGTCGACCGGCGAGTTCGAAGCCACCGAGCTGCGTGACGGCGGAGAGGCCTACGGTGGCAAGGGGGTTACGACCGCCGTCGCCAACGTCAACGGCGAGATCGCGCAGACGATCCTCGGACGCGACGGGCTCGACCAGGCGGGCCTGGATCGAGCGCTGATCGACCTCGACGGGACGCCGAACAAGTCGCGCCTGGGCGCGAACGCGATCCTCGGTGTCTCGCTGGCGGCGGCTCATGCCGCCGCGGCACACGAAGGACAGCCGCTGTGGCGTCACCTCGGCGGCCCGGACGCCCGGATCCTGCCCGTGCCGATGATGAACGTCCTCAACGGCGGCGCGCACGCCGACAACAAGGTCGACTTTCAGGAGTTCATGGTCGTGCCTGCCGGAGCGGCGAGCTTCTCGGAGTGCCTGCGCACCGGCGCCGAGGTCTTCCATGCGCTGAAGAAGACGCTCCACGACGCCGGTCTGGGCACGGCGGGCGGCGACGAGGGCGGCTTCGCGCCCGACCTGGGCTCCAACGAGGAAGCACTGCAGATGCTCGTCCGTGGCATCGAGGCAGCCGGCTATGTACCGGGCGAGGACGTCTTCATCGCGCTGGACCCGGCGACCAGCGAGATCTTCGACGGCGGGGCCTACGTGCTCGAGCACGAGGGCCGCTCGCTGAGCGCCGGCGAGCTGGCCGACTACTGGGCCGACCTCTGCGCGCGCTACCCGATCGTGTCGATCGAAGACGGCATGGACGAGGAGGACTGGGACGGCTGGAAGGTGCTGACCGATGCCGTCGGCACGCGAGTGCAGCTCGTCGGCGACGATCTCTTCGTGACGAACAGCGAGCGCTTGCAGCGCGGCATCGACGCCGGCGTCGGCAACTCGATCCTCGTCAAGGTCAACCAGATCGGCACGCTCACCGAGACGCTCGACGCGATCGCGACCGCCCGCGCGGCGGGGTACAGCGCGGTCATGTCGCACCGCTCGGGCGAGACAGAGGACACGACGATCGCCGACCTCGCGGTCGCGACCGGCTGCGGCCAGATCAAGACCGGCGCGCCCTCGCGCTCGGACCGCGTCGCGAAGTACAACCAGCTGCTGCGTATCGAGGAAGCGCTCGGCGACGCGGCCGAGTTCCCCGGGCGCAGCGTCTTTGCAGGCGCCTAACCCGTTGCAGGAGCCCGCCGGCGAGCGCCGAACCGAGAGGCGATGCATGACTTCGCTCCGCGCGTGCGTTGGGACCGTGTGGGTCGCATGGCGCTGCTGTTCGTCGGTCTGCTGGTGATCTACCTGTACATCAACCCGCTGCGCACCTACCTGTCGACGTGGCAGGAGGCGAAGACCAAGCGCAGCGAGGTCGCCCGGCTGGTGCGCGAGCACGATCAGCTGCTCCGTCGCCAGCGTGCGCTGCGCAGCCCAGGCAGCATCGAGATCGAGGCGCGGCGGTTGGGCATGGTCAAGTCCGACGAGCGCGCCTACATTGTGCGCGGGCTGGCTCGCGGCGAGTAGCGCCGGCGGCCGAGGGGTACCCTGCCCCGGCCGTGGTGACGAGCTTTGAGATCGCGTTCGAGCAGTGGCGAGAGGGCGAGCGGCGCATGGCCGGCGCACCGCCCGAGCAGCGAGCTGCGCTGGAGAACGCCGTATCGGCGATCGAGGCGGAGCTGCGCCGTCGGCTCGGCGGCACGTTCACGACCGACGAGCTGACCGACCTCTACGAGCACGGGACGGACTGGTGCACGGACCTCGCATCGCGCGTCGCGCCCGACGCGCCGTGGGCCTGGGACGCTCGGATCGTCGCGGACGCGGCATTCCTGGGCTACCTTCGCGACGCGCGCGACTTCGCGGGCGGGCGTCGGACGGAGCCCTAGCTCCGGGGAGGGCGACACGCTCCGGGGAGGGCGGCACGCTCCGGGGAGGGCGGCACGCTCCGGGAGGGCGACCGTCGCCGGAGATCGCCGTCAGTCGTCGGTTTCCGCGCCCGCTCGCCGGATCACGATCTGGTCCTCCTCGATTGTCACCTCGACGGGGCGGTGGCCGGCCCAATGCTCGGCGTAGACGGGGTTGTCGGTCACGGCTGGATCGAGCCATAGCCCATATCCCTCCTCGCCGTGGTCGAACGTCCCTTCGAGCGCGCCGGTGGCCGCCTTGGCTCGGCTGCGCCCACCGCGGCGACCGCGGCGCCGCGGCTTGGGCGGAGCGTCCTCGTCGTCGCTCTCGTCGTCGCCGGCGGCCTTGCGGGCTTCCTCCTCGGCGAGACGAGCGGCCTCCTCCTCGGCCTTGCGCGCTTCGAGCGCCTCGAGCTCTGCGGCGACGAGCGCGTCATCCTCCGCCCGCAGGTCGATCTCGTCCTCGAAGTCGACGCCCGGAGCCTCGCTGTTCTCGGGATCGACGGCGGCAAGGTCATTGTCCTTCTTGAAGGTCTCGATCTGCTGCACCGTGGCCTCGAGCTGGTGTGCGATCCAGGCGTCGGTGCGGCCTTGTCGGACCCACCCGCGGATCTGGTTGAGATGCGGGCGCAAAGAGCGTCGTGCCATGGGCGCGGACCTTACAAGAACGGGCCTCGCTACCGTCTGAGACGTTGGCCTGTAGGTACTGGTCGTCCGGGCGGTTGCCATTACAGACCGAACCTGATTGAGTTGCGCCGACAAGGAGGGTGGCCGAGACATGCTGGTCCTGACACGCAAGTCCAATCAAAGCATCATGATCGGTGACGAGATCGAGATCTCCGTCCTGTCGATCATGGGCGAGAAGGTTCGGATCGGCATCCAGGCGCCCCGGGACATCCCGGTGTTCCGCAAGGAGGTCTATCTGGAGATTCAGGCCGAGCGCGGGCAGGTCACTGCCAGCGCCGAGGTCGACGTGGCGCTGCGCAAGCTCAGCTCGTAAGACGGCGGGTGCCTAGCCCGGGTTGCGGCCCGGCTACCCCATCACGATGTAGAGCGTCTGGAACATCGCCACGGTCACGATCGCCGCTGTCGCGATCAGCACGAGCACCAGAATGATGAAGCGCGCGGTGCCGCGCTTGTGGACGCGCTGCAGGTCGCGTTCGCGCGAGCGCATGATGGCCGTACGCCGCAACGAGTCGCGGCGGGCCCGGTCCTCGTAGGTCTCCTCGACGAACGCACGTTCGAATTCGTCCAGCGACTGTCGCATCCGGGTTGCCATGCGTTACGGGAGCCTAGCCCACTGAGCCTCGTGCGGGCTAGCCGGGCTCAGCAGGCCGCCCATAGGCCCAACTGCTGCTCGCTAGCCAGGCGGCTGGACGCGCGCAGCTCGATCGCCCGTTCGACATTGGGGGCGATCGTCAGCGGTGTCGCATAGCCCTTGCGCACGAGCTCGTCGTTGAACAGGCGCCCGCCGGCGTACAGGTAGACGAGCAGCCGCCCGTAGCGGTCGCGCGGTTCGATTCCGACCACGACGGTCACCCGCCGCCCGACAAGCCGCCGCGTGACGAACGCCGACGCCTCGCGTCCGAAGCACTCCGGGCGGCCGTAGACCTCCGGCGTGTCGACGCCGATCAGCCGAGCCCGGCCACCGGGCGCGAGCGTGACGGTGTCGCCGTCGACGACGCGCTGAATCGTCGCATCGAAGCGCCCGGCGGCTGCGGCGGCGGGCTTTGTCACGACCCCGCTCCCGGCTGCGCCACAGCCCCCGGCGAGCAGCGGGATCGCGGCGGTCAGGGCGATGAGGCGCCAGGAGGACACGCCCGACACGCTAGGACGCCCGCAGGCGCCAGGCACGCGCCGCGGCAGGATCGTTGCCAAGCGGCGCGCGTTTTGTAACGGGTGCTACGCGATCGTGATCTCGCCGGAGAGGTAGACGTCCTGGATCGCGTTGAGCAGCGCGGCGCCCTCATCGATCGGGCGCTGGAAGGCCTTGCGCCCGGAGATGAGTCCCATGCCGCCCGCGCGCTTGTTGATGATCGCGGTGCGCACGGCCTCGGCGAGGTCGCTCTCGCCCGACGACGCGCCGCCGGAGTTGATCAGCGGCGAGCGGCCCATGTGGCAGTTGGCGAGCTGATAGCGCGTGAGGTCGATCGGATGGTCGGTGCTGAGCCGCTCGTAGACGAGCTTGCTCGTCTTGCCGTACGAGCCGTTGAGCGCGCTGACGGCCTCGAAGCCGCGATTGGTCTCGGGCAGCTTCTGCTTGATGATGTCGGCCTGCATCGTCACGCCCAGGTGGTTGGCCTGACCGGTGAGGTCGGCGGCGTCGTGGTAGTCGGTCCCGTCGTTCGTGAACGCCGAGCTGCGCAGGTAGCACCACAGCACGGTGAACTTGCCCAGGCTGTGCGCCTCCTCGAAGGCGTCCTTGACCTCCACGATCTGGCGCCGCGACTCCGGCGAGCCGAAGTAGATCGTCGCGCCGACGCCGGCCGCGCCGAGCTCGTGCGCGCGCTTGACCGTCCCGAAGAAGATCTGGTCGTAGGTGTTGGGATAGGACAGCAGCTCGTTGTGGTTGAGCTTGACGATGAACGGAAAGCGGTGCGCGTACGTGCGGCTGACAGAGCCGAGCGCACCGATCGTCGATGCGATCGCGTTGCAGCCGCCCTCGATCGCCAAGCGCACGAGGTTGTTCGGATCGAAGTAGATGGGATTGGGAGCGAAGCTCGCGGCCGCCGAGTGCTCGATGCCCTGGTCGATCGGGAGGATGCTCACGTAGCCGGTGCCCGATAGGCGCCCCGAGCGCAGCAGCCACTGCAGGTTGCGCAGCACTATCGTCGAGCGATCGGATTCGACCATCACCCGGTCGACGAAATCGGGCCCGGGGAGATACAGGTCGTCGGCTGAGATGGTCTCGCAGCGGTGGGTGAGCAGATCTTCGGCCTCTGGTCCGAGCAGCTCCTCCAAACGGCTACTGGTCATGGTCACGGTCGCCACGGCGTCATCTCCTCGGTTGGCTTCGCGTCTGTTTGAGCAGCGTAGCTCGAATCAGGGGCCGCTCCAGACCGAACCCCTGCGGGTACGCTCCCGCGTCAGTGAGAACGTTGGTGCCCTCGGTGATGGTCCGTCCGATCCGTGTTGGAGGTTCCTCGGCGGGTGACGGGCTGGCTCTTACGCTCGTTGTCGGCCAGGTGTCTGACCTGCATCGGTTGTGCCGCC
>JAWVGJ010000059.1:0-4104 GCA_033855115.1 Solirubrobacteraceae bacterium | reverse complement strand
TTCAAGGTTTGCCCGGGGTCACCTGCGCTCTCACTACGAGCACGAGCGGCGATCGAGGCGGGGCGGAAACAATCCCGTTCGTCGGGATCCGAAGTGCCACGCACTGATCTGCTTCCAGGACTCAGCGTACTCCCTCCCGCGGGACCCGTCCGAGCAGCTCGTCCTGCGCGCTCAGCGCTCGCAGGAGCCTCCTCGCGTCCCGGCTGGGCTGGACCATCCCCGAGTCGCGGCCGCGTGCCGTCGAGCTCGGGCTAGTCACCTACGCCGCCGCGGTGAGCTTGGCGTCGAGCGCGCTGCACAGTGAGAGCGCGCAGGGGGCGTTTGCTCCGGGCCGAGGGAGATGGTGGCCGCGACGCGCGGTCCGCGCCCGGAGCCGGAGGTGATCGCCGGCTCGCCGCCGACGGCGGCCATGCGGTCATGCATGTCGGCGGACCCGGCGCCGGTCGTGACCTTCTCCGGGTCGAAGTCGGCGCCGTCGCCGCGGAACGGACTACGACGCGCGGGCGCACGCAACGGGGGCCGGTCCCAACCGGAGCGAACCGGCCGGCCCACGCCGCACGAGGGCCCACGGCCTGCGGAGGCCGCTCCCCGCCTCGCGACGCATGGACGTTCGAGACGGGTCCGAAGCGCGGGCCCCGCCGCTACGAGGCCGGCGCGTCCCCGAGCGGGCCGGTTGGGGGTGTTCGGCCGTCGCGCTGTGGCTCGGGCTCGAAGACGAAGTTCTCCATGACAACCCCGTTGTCGGGGTCGCTGGCGCTGGCGAAGGCGCGCACCGTTCGCCCGGTGATTGCCTCGACCGTGGCGATGAACTGATCGGCGGTCGCAACTTGGAAGAACATTCGCGACTCGCGGACGCGCTGCTGCTCGCCCATTTCGACCATCTTGCTCTCGGCCGGAAGAAGCGCGTCGTCCATGACGCACAGCAAGGCGTCCGCCCCGGCGAAGTGCGACTGGACCCTAGTCGGGCCGCGCCCGAACTGCTCCTTGTGCAGCGCGACCATGGCGTTGGAGACGTCCTGCAGAAGCCATCCGCCGGGCTGCAGCTGCTGCTGGGTATCGGTGCGGGGGTCGGCCATGACCGCCCCTCTCCTCTCCCTCTGGGAGCGAGCCGCGAAGGGTGGAGGAAGATGAAGACCCACAAGCGGAGGCTGCATCGCGAGTCTAGCGCTCCCGGAGGGCCGTCCCGGAGCGCGTCGTCGTCGTCGAGGGCGAGCGGGCCGCACGCCAGCCAACGCGTTTGTTGACCGGCGGGCGCAGACGGGTAGGTTCTAGGCACAGGGAGCGCTCAGTCTTACGCGGCTCGGTCAGTCTTCAGCTGATTCGAGACGCGGCAACACTGATTCCTCCGCAGATCGGTGGAGATCCTCGCGGGCCGCGCGCAGCGCTGGGCCGTGGAGGGGATCCGAGGGAGGTCGCGCATGCGGCCGCACCAGACAGGCCCACCGGAGCCCACTCGGGGGGCTCGACCGCCGGGCAAGTTGCCCGCCGTCGCCGCGGATCTGTTCGAGGTGACGCTGCCCGCCGCGCTCGGCACACCGGCGGCGGCGCGGGCGGCCTTCACCGCGTGGATGGCCGGCCGCGTCAGCGCGACGATGCTCGCCGACGCCCAGCTGCTGCTGGGCGAGCTCGTGACAAACAGCGTCCGCCACGCCGACGCGGCCGACGATGCCGTCGTGAGCGTGCGCGCGCAGCTCCGTCCCGACGGCCTGCGGCTCGAGATCAAGGATCGCGGGAGCATCGGGCCGATCGCCCGACGCCTGCCGGACCGGCGATCCGGCGGCGGGTTCGGCCTCGACATCGTCGAGGTCCTGTCACGGCGCTGGGGCGTCAATCGCGACGCCGGCACGTGCGTGTGGGCGGATCTCGCCTTCCCCGCAACCGGCTGAGACGTGCGATGAATCGAGGATCTGCCATGCAGCCCAACACGAACGAACCGACCGGCGAGCGGCACGACGAGGCCAGCGCCGCACGGACGCGGGCGATCAAGGCTCGCGAGCGAGCGCTCGCGGCGCGCCAGGCGGCCGAGCACGCAACTACCGAATACGCCCGGCGTGCCCACCAGCGAGCCGCCGACGTGCACGGCCAGCTCGCACTCAGCCACGAGGACTTCGCTCGGACGCTGCGCTCCAGCGGCGACGCCGAGAGCGCCTGACCATGCGACCTGTCGAAGCAATGCGCCTCGAGGTCGCGCGACGCATGGCGCGCGGCGAGCGGTTCACCGACGTCGAGAACGTCATCAACGCCGCCGATCTGTCGGCCGACGAGAAGTCCGCCCTCTGGCTATTGGCCTGGAGCTACGTGCACCCCAGGGCCCAGCGGCGCGAGGCCAACGCTCACCTCACGATCGTGGCCGGTGCCGCACCGCCACGGTCGACGGGTTCCGCCCGGCACCTCCGGGTCGCCGCATCCCAGCGGCCCAGCGACAGCCTCGGGCCCAGCCCGGCGTGAGCGGCGCGTGGTGGCGGCCACCAGCGCCGCCTGAGACCGGGTCATCACCGCGGCGGCTGGCGATGAAGACCCCGCGGCCGGCGTCGTGCGTGAAGCGCTCGACCGTACGGCGACAACTCGGCGATGGATGACGAGACAAGACCAAGGCGCGCCGGGGATGGTTCGTGCTCGTCACCCGATCCGGCCGGAGGGAGCGCGGTTCGCCGTCGCTGCGTCTCGCCGCGGCGTCGCTCCTTCACGCGCGCGATCACGACCGCCGCGCGGTCCTGCGCCTCCTGCGCGACCTTGATCGCTTGACGAGCACGCTCGTACTCGTGCTCTAGCTGCTCCGGGTGCACCACGCGCTTGAAAGGAAGCTGGGCCGGCGGGGTTATCGGCCAACCAGCCTCGCGTCCGACGCCATACCCCGAATACCGGCGTTGGTCGCCGTCGGCGTTTGGCAGCGGACGGGGCCTGCGCCCGCGTTCGACACGAGCAGGCGCAAGTCGTCTGTCCGTTGCTTGCGTGTCCCGGGGGTCGGCCTGGCGGGCGGCGGGTGCTCAGGCGGCGGCGTGCGCCTCAGCGAAGGTGACGAGGCGGCCGCGGCGCTCGTCCCACAGCTTCAGCCGCGTCGCCCGCACGCCATCGGCGAGCGTCAGCGTAGGAACTCCGCGGAACACGTCGAGTTCCTCGTGCGCGCGCCGCAGGTTGTAGTTGGGGATCCGGGCGCTGAGGTGATGGACGTGGTGAAAGCCGATGTTGCCGGTGAAGTACCGCAGGACGGGCGGGAGCTTCAAGAAGGAGCTGCCGCGGATGGCCGCATCGGCGTAGTCCCAGTTGTCGCTGTTCTCCCAGTAGACGTCCTCGAACTGATGCTGGACGTAGAACAGGAAGATCCCTGCGGATGACGCCAGCCAGGCGACGGGCCATTGGACGATCAGGTACTGCCACCAGCCCATGAGCAGGCAGAGCCCGGCGACGATCACGGCGATGGCGACGTTCGTGCGGATGATGCTGCGGCGCAGGCGCGGCCGAGCGTCCTTCGGCACGAGGCGCGGCATGATGACGACCGTCAGGATCGGGCCGAGGCCGAACATCACGAGCGGGTTGCGGAACAGGCGATACGCGAGGCGTCCACGCGGCGTGCGGGCGTTGTACTCGGCGACGGTCAGCGTGGGGACGTCGCCGACGCCCCGCCGGTCCAGGTCACCCGCGGTCGCGTGGTGGATCGCGTGGCTGTGGCGCCAGCTCTCGAACGGGGTGTACATGAGCAAGCCGAGGAACGTGCCGAGCCGGCGGTTGGCGGCCTTCGTTGCAAACAGCGAGCCGTGGGTGCAGTCGTGGAAGACAACGAAGGTCCGCAGCAGAAACGCGGCGGCCAGCGGCGCGAGGGCGACCGCGACCACGACCGAGACGTCGAGCAGCACGTACATGGCGATGAGCAGCGTCAGGTACGGCACGACCGATGTGACGATGTCGAGCACCGTTCGGGAGCGGCTCGGCGTGGCGTACAGCGCGACCGCGGCCTTCCACGGCAACCGCGCGCGGCCGTTCGCTTCTGCCTGCACGCCTGCTACTGCGCTCATCGGTCTCGCCCCTGCTCGGTCAACGTCGCGGCGTCCCGAGCAGCGCGACCTTCGCCATCGTATCGACGGTCAGGACGCTTACGCGCCAGAG
>JAWVGJ010000058.1:0-16794 GCA_033855115.1 Solirubrobacteraceae bacterium | reverse complement strand
GATGAAGTCGTCGAGGGCAGGGTTGTGCGGCTCGGCCGTGAAGCCTCCACCGCCCATGGCGAGGATCGTGCCGCCCACTACACCACGAAGGGGTCCGTCTCGACCACTAGGCCGCCGTCAGCGTTCGTGACCGGCCCAGCCAGTGGATCTGCTGCGCCACCTCTGAGACCTCGCCGCCCACAGCCGTAACCCAGTAGGCCTCCGCGCTTGGACGCGATGACACGACGCCCGCCAAAGATTCGCCATGGAAATGAAGCGCCGCACCGTCGCTTGCGGCGAAGCCGGCTGCCATGCCCTCGCCGAGGAAGCGGTGGTGGCTGTCGCGCCGTGCCGGTTCGCCGTCGTAGTGCACGCAGTTGGAGTATGGCAGCAGGCCCAGGCCCCTCACGCGCTGTGGCGGACCATGAAACGCCGTCACGGCCTCGCTGAACCAGCACAGAGATCCCGCGCTGAGCCCGCACAGCACGACGCCCCGCAGCCAGCACTCGCGCAGCACCTCGTCCAGGCCGTGCGCGCGCCACACGCCCATGAGCGATATGAGGCTCCCGCCTCCGACATAGATGAGATCCTGGGCGAGCAGGTGCTCGGTCACGTCGCCGCCGAAGCCGGCGCCCGTGTCGCGACGAAACAGCGAGATGTGCGACGGCTGGCAGCGCGCCGGCGAGAAGGCGCGGTAGAAGCGGACGATGTAGTGGTCGGCGTCGCCCGAGGCCGACGGCAGAAAGCAGACCTTCGGACGCTCGACGCCCGTGAGCCCGAAGACGAAGTCATCCAGGAGTCCGTTGCCCGCCTCCATCGAAAAGCCGCCGCCACCGAACGCGACGATCTGGGGCGGGCGCAGATTCATGTGCCGAGAATGCAATCTGCGGACCGGATTGTCGAGCAATTCCCGTGATTTGCGCGCTTGGTCCAGCGTGCTAGGACCGGTGGTCCAGGAGGCCGGCGGCCAAATCCACCGGAACTCGGGAGATCCCGTCTATGCGACGAACAGCGTGAGATCCGGCTCGCGCTCGCCACGCAGGATCGCGAGGTCCACTTCGACGCACGCCAGGCCGCGGGACTGCGCCAGCACGCGCGCCTGTGGCTTGATCGACTGCGCCGCGAGCACGCCGCGGCAGCTCGCCAGCGCCGGGTCCCGGCGAATCCGCTCGAGGTAGCGGCAAAGCTGTTCGACGGCGTCGATCGTGCCGACGCGCTTGATCTCGACGGCGATCCACTCGTCTTCGCAGTCCCGACACATCAGGTCGACCGGACCGATGTCGGTCGGCCACTCGCGCCGCACCAGCCGGAAGCCCTCGCCACAGTAGGCGGGCGCGGCCGCGAGGGCCTCCTGCAGGTCGCGCTCGACCCCGTCCTTCTCCAGCGCGGCCGCTTGGGCGGGCGGACCCATATCGTGCGTCACGTCGGAGACGACCTCGGCGATGTCGACCTCCAGACGATCCTCGCTCGCCCCGGCGCGCTTGCGCACGACGATCCGAGTCGGCGGGGACCCGTTCATCTCGATGACTGTCGGCGCAGTCATCCAGTTGCTCGGCTTGTAGCCGCCGCTGTCGGCGTGCACCATGAACGAGCCGTCGGCCTTGACCATGAGCAGCCGCAGCGCCTGCGGTAGCACGGCGTTCAGGCGTCCGCTGTAGCGGACCTCGCAGCGAGCGACGATCAGGCGCATGGTTCGGGACCGTACCGGTAGCGCCGGACCCTACGGAGCTGCGGCGCGGTTACTGCCTCCCAACGAGGGTAACCGCTGTTGTGACGGGCGCCCAACCGAACGAGGAGACGTACCGATGACGGTGATGATCGACCACCTCTCGACCTATCTGCAGGACCACCGCGCGGGCGCAGAGTACGGCGTCACGCTCGCTCGGCGCCTCTACGAGGAGAACGTCGGCACGCCGTACGAGGGCTTCCTCGGCACGCTCGCCGACGAGATCGACGAGGACGTCGGGATCCTCGAGAGCATCATGGAGCGCTTCGAGGTCGACAAGGCCACGCTGAAGACGGCGGGCGCGAAGGTGGGCGAAAAGCTCAGTCGCCTGAAGCCCAACAACGCGCTCACCGAGTATTCGGCCCTCAGCCGCGTGCTGGAGATGGAGCAGTTGCGCGCCGGCATCCAGGGCAAGCTCTCGCTCTGGGACGCCCTGAGCGAGGCAGCGCCGTGCGACGAGCGCCTCGATGCCGTCGAGCTCGCCAATCTCGTCCAGCGCGCGGAGCTCCAACTCGCTGGCCTGCGCGAACAACACCGGCTGGCGTCACGCGAGGCGTTCGCTGCGGTTTGACGCTCAGGCGCGCTACCGCAAGCAGCTGCCACCGATCGGGAACGCCTCGAAGCTAAGAGGACGTCGACCGGCGCAGCGCCGATGACCTGGTGGGTCAGATAGGCGTTGGCGCTGCGCACGTACTGACCCGCGGCGCCGGCATTGTCCCCCTGCTACGCCGCCGGCAGCACGCGCGGTAGCTCGTCGCGCAAGCGCTCCAGCAGGTTCGCGACCTCGGGATCCTCGGCCAGGCGCAGCGTGCGGTCGCAAGCGTGTATCGCGTCGCTGACGCGGTCGGTGCGCGCGAGGGCGTGCGCGAGGCGGGACCAGGCCTTGGCGCTGCGCTCGTCCAACACGGTCGCGTGCTCGCACGCGGTGACCTCGGCGCCGAGCTCGCCGGCCAGGTGGTAGGCGAGCGCGAGGTCGAGCAGGCCATCGACCGACGGCACGAGCGATCGCGCCCGCTCCAGCGCCTCGATCGCGCCCGCGCGGTCCATCAGGCGCAGCCGCAGGCGGCCGAGGCGCTCCCAGGCGTCGGCGTCCTCGCGCCCGCGCTCGACGGCGCGCTCCGCCGCTTCGGCGGCGAGGTCGATCGCGCCCATGTCTTCGTAGATCCGTGCGGCGAAGCGGTGCGGCGCCGGGCGCTCACCCTCGATGCGCGCCCAGTCGCGGACCGCGCGCCCCGCCGCTGGGAGGTTGCCGGACTGCCAGAAGGCGAGCGTCAGCAGACGCAGCACGGTGACGTTGTCAGCCTCGGCGTCGCGCGCGTAGACGAGCCGCTGCGCGGCAAGCGCGTGATTGCCCTCGGCGGTCGCGTGCTGAGCGGCGGTCACGTAGCGCTGCACGCGGTCGGCGGCGGGGTCGGGCTTGGAGAAGTCGACGAACTGCAGCGTGCCGGCGGGCACCGTGCGCACGCCGGGCTGGAAGCGCACCCGTGCCCACTGCTGTACGTCGTCGCCTCCACCGGTGAAGTAGATCCCAGTCACGCTGCCGACGCCCCATTCCGGATAGGCCACGCAGCGTGCGTAGCGGTGCACGACGGAGTGATCGGGCACCTGGCTGCCGAAGGGGTCGTTCGCGCGCCTGTCGGCGGCATACTCGCGGGCGCGCTGCTGGGCTTCGTAGGCGCGCCGGCCCTCCTCGGCACGGGCCTCGCGGGTTGCCGCCGCGCTGGCCTTCACCGCGTTGCGCGACACCCTGCCACCGCGTGAGCCCTCGGCCAGACGCTCGAGCTGGTCGGCCGCCCTGTTGATCGCCTTGAGGTGACGCTCGTGCTCGAACTGCTTGCCGGGCGGCGCGATATCCGGATGCCAGATCTTCGCCATCCGCCGCCGCGAGACTTGAACGTCGCGCTTGTCGAATGGCGGCGTGAGCTCAAGCAGCAGCAGCGACTGTTCGATGTCGAGCACGTTGGGCATGGAACCTTCGAGACTAGCGCGCGGGAATCCGGGCCAGCCGGGCGAAAAAACGTGTTCGTATCAGTTGACGAGCTTGCGCGCCATCGCCCAGATCGCGAACCGCCACATGACGGCGGCGAACACCAACAGCGCCCCGAGGTGGGCGAGGTCGGGGCCAAGATCCCAGCCAAACGCCGCGTGGCGCACGAGCTCGACGCAGTGATGCAGCGGGTTGAGATTCCCCGCGATCTGCGCCCACTGGGGCAGCCCGGAGAGCGGGAAGAACGTGCCCGCGACGAGGAAGGTGGGCGTGATCACCGTGCTCGTCACGTAGTTGAAGTTGTCGATCGACTTCAGCAGACCGGCGACCGTGATCCCGAAGCAAGCCCAGCCGAAGCCCGCGACGAAGGCGATCAGCGGGACGGCCAGCATGCCTAAGCTCGGGTTCAGGCCGAAGACCATCGCGACGAGCAACGGGACGTTGCCGTAGGTCCCGGCGCGCAGCGCGACCCAGAGCGCCTCGGCGGTGACGAGTTCCTCGGTGTCCACGGGAGCGGCGAGGATCGCGTCGTAGGTGTGCTGGAACTTGTACTTGATGAACGTCCCGAACATCGCGGGAAAGACCGACGAGAACAGCACCGCGGTCGCGACGATCCCCGTGCCGACGAACTCGACGTAGTCCAGTCCCTGCACCCGCGACACGAGCGAGCCGAAGCCGAAGCCGAAGGCGAGCAGGTAGACCGTAGGGTCGACGGTCGAGGCGAACGTCGTCGAGCGCCAGAACGAGCCGAAGTTCGTGAGCTCCCGGACGAGCACGCCCTGGATCGCCGGGCGCTCGAGCCTGCCCAGCCGCGCCTTGCGACGGGTCACGCGATCGCCTCCCCGGTGAGCAGGACGAAGACGTCCTCGAGGTTGGCCGCGCGCCGCACGCCGTCGGGCAGCTCGCCGTTGCGCCCCTCGATGCCGAGCAGCGCGATGCTCGTACCGGTGCGCCGGGTCAGCATGCCGCTGGAGCTGGCCTGCCGCTCGACCTCGGCCAGTCGCGCCGGAGGACCGTAGACCTCGAGCACCTCGTGACCCGCGTGCTCGATGACGAGCTCCGACGGACGCCCCGTCGCGACCGCGCTGCCGTGGGACATGATCGTCACCGTGTCGGCCAGCCGCTGGGCCTCCTCGATGTAGTGCGTCGACATGAGGATCGAGGTCCCTTCGCTGCGCAGCGCGTCGATCAGGGCCCACAGCTCCTGGCGCACCTGCGGATCGAGCCCGACCGTCGGCTCGTCCATCAGCAGCAGTCGCGGACGGTGCACGAGCGCGCGGGCGATCAGCAGGCGCCGGCGCATGCCGCCGGAGAGCTCGTCGGCCTTGGAGCTGCGGCGGTCGGTGAGGTTGGCGATCTGCAGCGCGCGCTCGATCGCCGGCTTTCGCTCCGGGCGAGCCAACCGGTAGAGGTGAGCGAACACGCGCAGGTTCTGCTCGACGGTGAGCGTCGTGTCGAGGTTGTCCTGCTGCGGAACGACGCCGCACTCGGCGCGCGCCTGCTTGGACTCGCCCGGCAGCTTGAAGCCGAGCACCTCCAGCTCGCCGGCGTCGGCGATCGTCTGCGCGGTGAGCATTCGCATCGTCGTCGACTTGCCCGCACCGTTGGGCCCGAGCAGGCCGACGCACGTGCCCTCCGGCACGTCGAGATCAAGGCCGTCGACGGCGACGATGTCGCCGTAGCGCTTGACGACGGCGCGCAGCCGGATCGCGAGGTCGGTCATGTCAAGCAGGGTACGAAACGCTCCGCGCCGCCCGATCGGCGTGTGTCCGGACTCACAGAACGACCACTGGCTACCCTGGGACGGCCGATGGCCTCCCAGTACGTCTACACGATGCACCGTTTGTCCAAGCAGTACCCACCGGATAAGCAGGTGCTGAAGGACATCACGCTCGCGTTCCTGCCCGGGGCGAAGATCGGCGTGCTCGGCTACAACGGTTCGGGCAAGTCGACGGTGCTGAAGATCATGGCCGGCATCGAGACCGACTTCCGCGGCGACGCGATGCTCGCGCCCGAGGCGACGGTTGGTCTGCTCGAGCAGGAGCCGCAGCTCGATCCGGCCAAGGACGTCAAGGGCAACGTCGAGGACGGCGTCGCCGAGACGAAGGCGCTGCTGAACCGCTTCAACGAGCTCGCCGCCAACTACTCCGAGGACACCGCCGACGAGTTCGCCCGCCTGCAGGAGCAGATCGACGCCGCCGACGCGTGGAACCTCGACACGAACATCGAGTACGCGATGGACGCGCTGCGCCTGCCGCCCGCCGACGCCGACGTGTCGACGCTCTCCGGCGGCGAGCGCCGCCGCGTCGCGCTCTGCCGCCTGCTGCTGCGCCAGCCCGACCTGCTGCTGCTCGACGAGCCAACCAACCACCTCGATGCCGAGTCCGTCGACTGGCTCGAGCGCCACCTCGCCGAGTACCGCGGCACGATCGTCGCCGTCACCCACGATCGCTATTTCCTTGACAACGTCGCCGGCTGGATCCTCGAGCTCGACCGCTCGCGCGGGATTCCCTACGAGGGCAACTACTCGTCCTGGCTGGAGCAGAAGCAGAAGCGCCTGGCGATGGAAGAGAAGTCCGACAAGGCCCGCCAGCGCACGATCGAGTCCGAGCTGGAATGGGTTCGCGAGAACCCCAAGGGCCGGCGCAAGAAGGCCAAGGCGCGGCTGAACAACTACGAGGCGCTGCTGGCGCAGGAGCGTAACGTCAAGCTCGACCAGGTCCAGATCCACATCCCCGCAGGACCCCGGCTGGGCGATGTCGTGGTCGAGGCCGATGGTCTGCGCAAGGGCTACGGCGATCGCCTGCTCATCGAGGACCTGAACTTCAAGCTCCCGCGTGGCGGGATCGTCGGCGTCATCGGACCCAACGGTGCCGGCAAGACGACGCTCTTTCGGATGATCACCGACCAGGAGCAGCCCGACGCGGGCGAGTTGCGCATCGGCGACACGGTCGAGCTGGCCTACGTCGACCAGTCACGCGACGCGCTGGACGACGACAAATCCGTCTGGGAGGAGATCTCCGACGGCATGGACCAGATCAAGGTCGGCGATCGCACGATGAACTCGCGCGCCTACTGCTCGTCGTGGAACTTCAAGGGCTCTGACCAGCAGAAGAAGGTCGGCAAGCTCTCCGGCGGCGAGCGCAACCGCCTGCACCTGGCAAAGCTCCTGCGCGCGGGCGGCAACGTCCTGCTGCTCGACGAGCCGACCAACGACCTCGACGTCGACACGCTGCGCGCGCTCGAAGAGGCGCTGCTCGCGTTCGCCGGCTGCGCCGTCGTCATCTCCCATGATCGCTGGTTCTTGGATCGCGTCGCGACCCACGTGCTCGCCTTCGAGGGCGACTCACAGGTCACGTGGTTTGAAGGCAACTTCGAGGCCTACGAGGAGCACCGCCGCGCGCTGCTCGGCGACGAAGCCGACCGGCCGCACCGGATCACGTACAAGAAGCTGACCCGGACATAGGCCGCGCGTCGCAGCGAGCGGCTGGGTCCCGTCAGCCTGTTGAGGTACAACTCCTCCCCATGGCGGACGTCTGTGTTACCGAATTCACCGATCCTGGCTGTCCCTGGGCGTGGTCAGCCGAGCCATTTCGCCGCCGGCTGCAGTGGTTGTACGGCGACAGCCTGAGCTGGCAGCGACGCATGGTCGTCCTCGCCGACAACGCGGACGATTACGAGGCCAAGGGCCTCACGCCCGAGAAGATGGCCAGCGCGTTCGCCTCGATCGCGCGCGATCACGGGATGCCGATCGACACGGCGCAGCGGTCACGGATGGCGGCCACCGAGCCGGCCTGCCGCGCAGTGGTGGCGGCGAGGCTGCGCGCGCCCGAGCGCGAGGATGCGCTGCTGCGGGCGTTACGCGTGCACCACCACGCCGGTGAGCTGCTCGACGATCCGCAGACGGTCCGCGCCGCCGCCGTCGACGTCGGACTGGATCCGGCGCAGCTGCAGGACTGGATGGGCGAGGACGACGTGCAACGTGTTCTCGGCGAGGACCGCACTGCCGCGCGCGAGCCGAGCGCGGCCGCGCGCGTGCTCGACGACAAGCTCGCCAACTGGTCGGGCGGGCGCCGCTACACGTGCCCGTCCTACGAGATTGCCCGCGCGAGCGACGGCGTGCGGATCGCCGTGCCCGGGTTCCAGCCCTTTGCCGCCTACGACGTCGTGCTGGCAAATCTCGTTCCCGCCGCGGAGCGACGCGACCCGCCCGGCTCCGTGCTCGAGGTGCTCGAGTGGGCCGGAGAGCCATTGGCCACGCGCGAGGTCGCGGTCGTCTGCAACATCTCCCACGACGAGGCGCGCGAGGCGCTCGGGCGCGTGGCGATCGAGCGGCACGTCGGCTTCGACGGTCTCTGGTCTGCCGCCTAACTGACGAGGCCAAACCGAGGGGTGCGGCCAGCCCCACCCCCGAACACATGCCAGCCACATTTCAGGCGCGTCGTCGGGAGGAGAAGCTGTGCTCCCATGAACACAAGCGTTCACTCTGCCGCGCAGGCCGAGCAGAACCTGACCAACCTCGCCCAGGAGGCGACATGATTCCCCCGCTGTCCACCGCGAACGCCTCCTCGTTCGCGTTCGCGGATCCCGCCGACGCCAAGCTCTTCTGGCGCCACGACAAATTCCACTTCCCCGATCCACTCGCGCCGATGGAGGCCGCGATGCTGCAGCGGGCGCTCGGGCACGGTCTCGCTCATGGCGCCGCGGCATACAACGTGCCGATCGAGCGCGTCGAGATGCGCTCGATCAACGGCTACCACTACCGCTCGATCGTCATGGTCGCCGGCAGTCCCGACGAGATGGTCGCGCGCAGCGCGCTCGCCGAGCGATCGGTTTGCGCGGCGATCGCGCGCCTGGACGAGCTGTGGACCGGGAAGATCCTGCCCGAGGTGCGCGAGCATCTCGGCTTCTGGGAAAGCTTCGACCTCGCCGGTGCCACGCGGCGCGCGCTGACCGCGCACGTCGCGGAGACGTGGGAGCGCCTGAGGCGCGCCTGGGAGCTGCGCTTCGAGGTCGGCCTGCCCGCCTCGATCGCGATCAGCGAATTCGACGAGCTATATCGCGGTCTGTTTCCCGACGCCGGCCCGCTGGACTCCTACCGCCTGCTCGAGGGGCTGCCGAACATGACCGCCGAGGCCGGTCAGGAGCTGTGGCGGCTGAGCCGTCGGGCGATCGAGAGCAACGCGGTGCGCGCGATCATCCAGACCGGTGACGCACGAAAGGTTCCCGTGGTGCTGAACGCGGCGTCCGCCGGCCGCGAGCCGGCGATCGCCGCCGCGCGGGAGGCGCTCGCGAACCACCCCGCGGCCGTCGTCGGTGAGTTCGAAGCGAAGCTGGCCGCCGCCCAGGCCGGCAAGGTCCTCACCGCAGACTGCGACTTCTGGATCGACACCATGACGATCCATCATCTGCAGGCCGTGCTGCTGGAGGCCGGCCGGCGGCTCGTCGACGACGGCGCGCTCACCAGCGCAAACGACGTGTTCATGCTCGAGCCCGAGGAGTTGCGGGACGCACTGATTCAGCCCGGCGTCGACCTGCGGTTCCCGGCCGCCGTGCGGGCGCATGCGATGGAGTGCCAGGCGCTGATGACCGCTCCTGCGGTCCTCGGGACGGCCCCGGAGGCGCCCCCGGTCAACGACCCGTTCGCCCGCTTCGCGGCGAAGTGCAACGGCATGCTGTCGATGGAGCAGGCGGGCGAGGACGATATCCACGGCTCCTCCAGCTCGGCCCGCGCGGTGAGCGCAGCGCGCTTGGATGTCGAGGTCCCGTTCGCCGCGTAGCACGTGCCGCAGGATCCCGACGCGGTTAGCACCTTGACGGGCGCTGCAACAGGAGCGGTGCTGAGAGACTGCGCACATGGCGAGTGAGCAGCGCGAGCCGCGAGCGACCACGGACGAGGACCTCGCCCGGGCGACGATCGGTGAGGTACGACGACTCGATGGATCGGTGACGTTGGTCGAGTCTGACCCGGCGTGGCCGGAGCGTTATGCGGCCCTGGCGTGCGTGATCTGCGAGGCGCTGGGCGACGCGATCCTGCTCGTCGAGCACGTCGGATCCACCTCGGTGCCGGGGCTCGTCGCCAAGCCGATCATCGACATCGTGCTCGCCGTCGCCGACTCCGCGGATGAGGCCACGTATGTGGCCGCTCTGGAGCCGCACGGCTACGCGCTTCGCATCCGCGAGCCGGACTGGTATGAACATCGGATGCTCACGGATCGGGACGCGGCCGTGAACCTGCACGTCTTCAGCGCGGGCTGCCCAGAGATCAACCGCATGCTCCTGTTCCGCGACCGGTTGCGCTCCGACCCGGCCGAGCGCGACCGCTACGCGGCGGTCAAGCGCGAGCTGGCGGCGCAGCACTGGCGCCACGTGCAGAACTACGCCGACGCCAAGACGGCCGCGGTGGAACACGCCGTTGCCCGCTTCGGCGGTGGGCCAGAACTTGCTGTACCCGAGCGTGTAGCACGTCCGGACGCCAGACACGCGTCCAGATCGGGGACGGACTGCGGGTAGTCAGCGGGGTGCCACCTCGATCTTCGCGATCGGCGTATGGGAGCCCTCGAGCTCCATCTCGAAGATCCCCTCGGCGTCGGCCTTAAACGAGAACCGCACACGGCCGCCGGCCTTGAGGTCGCGCTTGATGTCGTAGCCGTGCAAATGCACCTCGTCGGAGGTGTCCGGCGACTGCACCTCGATGCGGACGCGTTCGCCTGACGTCACCTTGATCGTCCGCACGCCACCGACCGGCTTGTCGCCGCGGACGCGGACGACGGTGAACTGCGGCTGCTGCGTCGCAGCGGGGGACGTGGGCTCGGCCGCGTAGCCGCCCGTCGTGCCCGTCGTGGGCGCTTGCGTCGACGGCGACGGCTGGGTCGCCGTGCTCGCCGTGTCGTTCTTCGTCTCGCCGGGTGACAGCACGAAGAACGCGACCGCCAGCGCCGCGAGTGCCGCCAGCAGCAGCACGATGCGCTGTCTGCTGTTCATAGCTGCAGGGTAGGCGGTGCAGCGCGCTCGCGGTCCAGCAGCTCGTCGAGCAGCGCACCAAGTTCGCCTGCATCGCGCGCGACGGCGTCGGCCTCGTGCAGCTTGCCGGCCGCGAACGGCCCGGTCGCGATCGCGACGACGCGCACCCCGTCGGCGCGGGCGCACGCGATGTCTCGTGGGGTGTCACCGATCAGGATCGTGCGCTGGCGCGGCCACGGCCTGTCGTTGCCGGCGCGCTGGCGGGCGATCGCCGGCAGCTGCGCGCGCTGCTCGTGATCGGAGCCGAAGCCGCCCTGTCCGCGGGAAAAGAACTCGCCGATGCCCGCCGCGCGAAGCTTCAGGCGCGCGATCGGCTCGTAGTTGCCGGTGACGAGCGCGAGCAACGTGCCGTCGCGTGCGGCGAGGCGCTCGAGCAGCGCGCGCATGCCCGGCGCGACGCAGGCCGTGAGGTCGTCGGGACACAGCCGCCCGTACGCTTCGCACGCGGCGATGCGGACGTCGTCGATGCTGTCGTCGATGCGCCGCGCCGAGACACCGGCATGCGTGAGCAGGGCGCGAACGATGTCGCCGTCGGTTCGCCCCGCCACCTGCATTCCGCGACGGTCGGGTTCCGTCACGCCGTGGACCACGCGCAGCGCCTCGTGTATCGCGTCGCGATGTGCGTCCGCGGCGCCGATCAGGAGCGTGCCGTCGATGTCGAAGAGGAGGAGCACGGCCGTCCAGAGGCCGTCAGCGCACGAACGAGGTGTCGGCGCTGAGCGACTGTGCGAACGCGGCTATCAGCCGCGCGCACGCGTGTACGTCGTCGAGCTGCACCATCTCGACAGGCGAATGCATGTAGCGCAGGACGACCGAGATCCCGCCGGTCGGGATGCCGGCGCGCTGGAGGTGGATCGCGTCGGCGTCCGTGCCCGTCGCACGTGCCGACGCCTGCACGGTGAACGGAATCTCCTCGCGCTCGGCGGTCTCGTGCAGGAGCTCGAAGACGGCTGGGTTGAGGATCGAGCCCCGCTCGATCACGGGCCCGGAGCCGAACTCGTGCTTGCCCAGCTCGTTGACCTCGACGCCGGGCGCGCTCGTCTCGTGCGTCACGTCGACGACGATCACGACATCGGGCTCCAGCCGGAATGACGACGTGCGCGCCCCCGCGAAGGTGATCTCCTCCTGGACGACGCCAACCGCGGCGACGTCGCCCGGCGCGCCGCCGGCCTCCGCGACCAGCCGCGCAGCCTCGAGTGCGATGAACGCACCGAGGCGGTCGTCCATCGAGCGCGAGATCACGCGCTCGTTGCGCAGCTGCACCGGCTCGCCGGCGATGACCGCCACGTCGCCGATTCGCACCAGCGCGCGCGCCTCGTCGCCGTCCTTCGCGCCGATGTCGATGTGCAGGTCGCGCAGCTCGGCGACCTTCTTGCGGTCCTCGTCACGTAGCAGGTGGATTGGCTTGCGCCCGACGACGCCGAGCAGCACACCGTCGCGCGTCGTCAGCTCGACACGCTGGCCGACGAGGATCTGCGGGTCCCACCCGCCCACGCCGACGAAGCGCAGGAAACCGCTGTCGTCGATATGCGTGACGATCAGGCCGATCTCGTCGATGTGGCCGACGACTGCGAGGAATGGGACGCCGGGACTCGTGCCCTTGACACGCGCGACGACGGATCCCATGACGTCGGTCGCGACGTCGTCGGTGAAGCGGCGGCCGGCCTCGGCGAAGACCGCGGCGGGCGCGGTCTCATAACCCGACGGGCCGGCGGCGCTGAGGAGGCTGAGAAGGACGTCGGGTAGTGACACGAGGCCGAAGGCTACTCAGGCGCGGACCCGGGGAGGTTTCAGGGCACGTGCGCCCGGCCCCGCATCCGCAATAGCGCCAGCGCCGCCAGCGACGCGAGCGCAGACGCGGCGAGCACGGCCAGCGACGCCCGTTGCTGCGCTTGCACATCCGTCAACGACAGCCGCACGATGAGCAGGCTCACCGTGTACCCGATCCCGGCGAGCACCGCGACGGGAACGACATCGCTCCAGCTGATGTCGTCGGGCAGAGCGCCGATCCCCGCTCGCACGGCGAGCCAGGCCCCGCCCAGGACCCCGAGGAACTTCCCGGCGAGCAGACCCGCGAACACGCCGAGCGCGATCGCGTCGGTGAGCGCGTCGCCGGCGGCGGCGAGCGGGATGCCCGCCGCGGCCAGCGCGAAGACCGGCACGACGATGCCCGCCGACACCGGATGCAGGCGGTGCTCGAATCGCTCGCTCGGCGACTTGGCCTCGCCATTCGCGCGCGGGCGCACAGGCGTGAGCAGCCCGAGCACGATGCCCGTGACCGTCGCGTGCACGCCGCTTGCGTGGATGCAGATCCAGGCGACGACGGCCAGCGCCCACAGCAACCATGCGCGATCCACGCGCGCGCGCAGGGCCAGCCAGTACAGCGCGGCCGCGAGCAGCCCGCCGGTGAGCCACAACGCCGACAGCCCACTCGTGAACAGCGCCGCGATCAGCGCGATCGCGGCCAGGTCGTCGATCACGGCGAGCGAGAGCAGCAGCACGCGCACGCCGGCAGGCAGCGAGGATCCGACGAGCGCGAGCACGCCCAGCGCGAACGCGATGTCGGTCGCGACCGGGATCGCCCACGCTCCGCCACGCGCGGCGGCGCCGCCGGACAGCGCGACTGCGATCAGCGCGGGCACGATCATCCCGCCGGCCGCGGCGAAGAACGGCAGCGCTGCTGCGCGGCGGTCGGCCAGCTGCCCGACCGTGAGCTCGCGCTTGAGCTCCACGCCCGCGACGAAGAAGAACCGCGCCAGCAGCCCGTCGGCGACCCAGTCGCCGAGCGTCAGGTGCAGCTCAAGCCAGCCCGGCCCCAGGCTCGCGTCGGCGTTCCAGACGGCCGTGTAGGAGCCGTGTGCGACGTTCGCCCAAACGAGCGCGAGCGCGGTCGCCGCCAGCAACAGCTTGCCGCCGTTGGTCTCCTCGCGGATGAACTCCGCAAAGGCTTCGGCGCCCGCTTCGACCCGCCGCGACGCGCTGTCGCGTATGGCACGGCGGCGATGCACCTGGGGCGTCTCCCTCGTTCAGACCAGCACGGAACGGACGCCGACCAGTCTTCCCGGCACACCTGCGCCCAGCCTACCGCCGAGCGCGCTACGCGTGTCCGACGAGCACGCCGACGGCCGCGACGATAAAGCCGCCGAGCGTCACCTGGATCAGCGAGGTTCGCAGTGCGACGTTGAGGAAGCGCTTGCGCACCCAGGCGATCAGGACGAGCTCGATCGACACGACGACGTACGCGACGTTCAGCGCCGTGTGGATATCGGAGATGAGGAACGGCAGCGCGTGCGCGGTGCCGCCGGTGAACGTCGCGAGACCGGTGATCAACCCGCGCGTCAGCGATGTTCCACGGCCGGTGATCTCGCCGTCGTCGGAGAGGCCCTCGGACATGCCCATGCTGATCGCGGCGCCGAGCGCGGCGGCGAGGCCGACGAGCAGCGCGGCGCGCGAGCCGGCGATGTACGCGGTGGCGAAGATCGGCGCGAGCGTCGAGATCGTGCCGTCGATGAGACCGATCAGCGCGGGCTGGATGACCTGCAGCAGGCGCTCGCGCTCGTCGGCGGCGCGCCAGCGGCGGACGATGGCGATGTTGGCGGCGGTCATGTCCGATAGAGTAGCATAGAACAAATGACTTGCAATAAGGAGCCCCTAAGAAGGATGCCCTAATATGGTGGTCGTGAGTTCCGACCTGCCAACAGCCCTGCACGACCGCGGACTGCGCGTCACCTCGCAGCGCGTCATCGTGCACCGGGCGCTGCAGGAGCTCGATCGTCACGTCACGGCCGAGGAGCTGCTCGATGCCGTCTCCGAGCGCCTCCCGAGCGTCTCGCTGCCGACGATCTACGCGACGCTCGAGCTGCTCGAGCAGCTCGGCATGGTGCGCCGCGTCCAGCGCGCCGGCACGACGCTGTTCGATCCGCGCACCGACCTGCACCATCACCTCGTCTGCACGATCTGCGGTTCGATCGAGGATCTCGACTCCGAGCTCGAGACGAAGCCACTCGAGCGCGCCGCGGGCAAGCACGGCTTCGCGCCCGAGCGCATCGAGGCGGTCGTGCACGGCCGCTGCGCGCGCTGCGGCTGAGCAGTCCGCAAGCCGGCCCTACGCGCGATCGCGCAGCTGGCGCAGCACGTACTGCAAGATGCCGCCATGGCGGAAGTACTCCGCCTCCTGGGGAGTGTCGATCCGCACCCGCGCCTTGAACTCCCGCTCGTCGGCGCGCACGGTGACCTCGGCAGGCACCGGCTCGCCGGCGTTCATCGGCGCGGCCAGGCCGGTGATCGTGAAGACCTCCTCGCCACTGAGGCCGAGATCCTGCGGTGCGGCGGAGAGCTGGAGCGGGAGGACGCCCATCCCGAGGAGGTTCGAGCGGTGGATGCGCTCGAACGATTGGGCCAGCACGGCGCGGACGCCCAGCAGGCGCGTGCCCTTCGCCGCCCAGTCGCGCGAGGAGCCCGAGCCGTACTCCTTGCCGGCGAGCACGACCAGCGGCGTGCCCTCGCGCAGGTAGCCCATCGCCGCGTCGTAGATCGACATCTGCTCGTCCTCCGGCAGCTTGCGCGTCACGCCGCCCTCTGGAAGCGGACCCTTCGCACCCCCGAGCCGGTTGCGCAAGCGGATGTTCGCGAACGTCCCGCGCACCATGACCTCGTGGTTGCCGCGCCGCGCCCCGTAGGAGTTGAAGTCGCGCGGCTCGACGCCGTGCTCTTGCAGGTATAGGCCGGCCGGGCTGTCGGGCTTGATCGCGCCTGCGGGCGAGATGTGGTCGGTCGTGACAGAGTCGCCCAGCAGCGCGAGCACGCGCGCCCCCGCGATGTCCTCGACGGCTCCCGGCTGCTCGGGCATGCCGTCGAAGTACGGCGGCAGGTGCACGTACGTGGACTGCTCGTCCCAGGCGAAGCGGTCTCCGGTCGGGATCTTCAGTGAGTTCCAGCGCTCGTCGCCCGCGAACACGTCCGCGTAGGAGGAGCGGAACATCTCCGAGCGCACGGCCTGCTCGACGGTCTCGCCGACCTCCCGGCCCGACGGCCACAGGTCGCGCAGGTAGACGTCGTTGCCGTCGGGATCCTGGCCGATGGGGTCGTTGACGATGTCGGCGTCCATCGAGCCCGCGAGCGCGTAGGCGACCACGAGTGGCGGCGATGCGAGGTAGTTCATCTTCACGTCCGGATTGATGCGCCCCTCGAAGTTGCGGTTGCCCGACAGGACCGATACGACGGCGAGGTCGTGCTCGCCGACCGCCCGGGAGATCGCGCCGGGCAGTGGACCGGAGTTGCCGATGCAGGTCGTGCAGCCGTAGCCGACGAGGTGAAAGCCAAGCGCCTCGAGATCGCCGGTCAGCCCCGCGCGGTTGAGGTATTCGGTGACGACCTTCGAGCCCGGCGCCAGCGACGTCTTGACCCACGGCTTCGACGTCAGCCCGCGCCTGACCGCGTTGCGCGCCAGCAGCCCGGCGGCCAGCATGACCGACGGGTTGGAGGTGTTCGTGCAGCTCGTGATCGCGGCAATGACGACGCGGCCGTGGTCGAGGTCGGTCTCGGTGCCGTCGCGCAGCGTCACGGGCACGCTGCTGTCGACGCGCGCGAGCGCGCGCGCGGCGGCGATCTCCTCGGCGTGCTGTGCGTCGGTCGCGTGCTCCGGCGGGCGGATCCCCGCGCGCGCGGTGTACGTCGGCGGGTCCGACGCGGGGAAGGAGAGGGCGTCGAACTCGATCGTGTCGCCCCCGTCTTCGTGGGATCCGTCGCCGTCCTGGGGCAGGTAGTCGCGCAACGCCACGCGGAAGGCGGCCTGGGCCTCGTTCAGCGCGACGCGATCCTGCGGCCGCCGCGGTCCGGCCAGCGACGGGACGACATCGCCGAGGTCGAGCTCGAGCGTGTCGGAGAAGACGGGCTGGACGGAATGCTCGTCGTGCCATAGCCCCTGCTCGCGCGCGTAGGCCTCGACGAGCTCGATCAGCTCCGGCGGGCGGCCGGAGAACTCGAGGTAGCGCAGCGTCTCGGCGTCGATCGGGAAGATCGCGCAGGTCGAGCCGAACTCCGGGCTCATGTTGCCGATCGTCGCGCGGTCGGCGAGCGG
>JAWVGJ010000057.1:0-29902 GCA_033855115.1 Solirubrobacteraceae bacterium | reverse complement strand
GCTGCTCAACGTGCTCTACCGCGTCGGCGTCTCCGGCGACGCCGAGCGCGACCGCGAGGAGCAGGCACGCACGTACTTCGACGACCACGGGCGCTGGCCCGACGAGGAGGGTTGACCTCAGCTCAGCTCAGCTCAGCCGGCTTGGTGGCGCGGCGTCCAGACGAAGAACCGCACCGCGAGGACGAGGCCGATGACGCCCCACGCGGCGAGGATCGCGAGGTCGTTGCCGGCGATACCCGCGCCGATGGTGTGCGGGTTGAAGGCCTTGAGCAGCGCATCGACGAACGGCTTGACGGGCAGCGCGTCGGCCAGGAAGCGCAGGAAGCCGGGCAGGTTGTGCAGCTGGTCGGCCGGCACGAACACCCCGGAGATGAAGTACAGCGGCAGGACGACGGCGTTGGTCATAGCGGGTGCCGCCTCCTCGCTGGGGATAAGCCGCGTGTAGGCGATCCCGAGCGCGCAGAACGAGGTCGCGCCGAGGACGAGCGCCAGCATCAGCCCCGGCAGCGTGTGCGTCGGCACCGCGACGCCGAATGCCAGCGCGCCGATGCCGATGAGGATCGCGGTGACGATGATCGCGGTGACGATCGCAGTGACGATCCGCCCCGCGAAGACGATCCACGGAGCGACTGGCGTGGCGCGGATGCGTTTGAGGATGCCATCCTCGCGGACGCTCGTCAGACCGATCGCCAGGCTGACGAACGATGCCGAAACAACGGCGAGCGCGATGAAGGCGGGCACCTGGAGCGTCGCGACCTTGACGCCGAACTCCTTGGAACGTTCGTTGCCGAAGATCGAGACGAACAGGACGAGGAAGACGACGGGCAGGATCGCGGTGAAGAACAGCGCCGCCGGATTGCGCACGAAGACCTTCAGGTTCGACCGCACCACGACGAGGAACCGCCCGCCGTTCACGGGACCGGCGCCTCCTGCACGAGCTCGAGGTAGATGTCCTCGAGCGACGGGCGGATGACCTGCAGGCGCTTGAGCTCGAGGCCGCGCTCGGCGGCCCGGCCGCAGATCGCCGCCAGCGTCCGCGTCGGCCGCTCGCTGCGGATGCGAACCAGCCCGTGCTCGAGCTCGAACGGTTCGTTGCCCGCCAGGTCGCGCAGGTCGGCGCCCGCGGGAGCCACAAACGTGATCTCGGTCGTCTGGGAGGCGCCGACGAGCTGCTCGGGCGGACCCTCGGCGACGATCACGCCGTCCTTGATGATCGCGACGCGGTCAGCGAGCTCCTGCGCCTCGTCGAGGTAGTGCGTGGTCAGGAACACGGTCTTGCCGAGATCGCGCAGGCCGCGATGACCACCCACGCCGCGCGCCGCGCAACCGGATCGAAGCCGGTCGTCGGCTCGTCGAGGAACACGAGGTCGGGATCGCCGATCAGCGCCAGTCCGACGTCCAGTCGGCGACGCTGGCCGCCCGACAGCCGGGCGACGCGGTCGTCGGCCTTCTCCTCCAGGCCGACGAGGCCGATCGTCTCGTCGACGGGGCGCGGGCTCGGATAGAACGCCTGCCACAACTCCAGGGTCTCGCGCACGGTGAGCTCGGGCTGCGCCCTGCCCTCCTGCAGGACGATCCCGAGCCGCGCGCGCCAGTCCCGGTCGCCATGCTCTGGATCGACCCCGAGCACGCGCACCTCTCCCCCACTGCGGCGGCGAAAGCCCTCGAGGATCTCGACCGTCGTCGTCTTGCCCGCCCCATTCGGTCCGAGGAACGCGAAGATCTCGCCGCGGCGAACTCGAAGCGAGACCCCGCGCACGGCCTCCACGTCCCCGTAGGACTTGCGCAGGTCGCTGATCTCGATGGCCTCCTCGTCGGCCATAGCGACCTACGGCGTCGCGACCGGCTCGTTCGCGCCGAGGTCGATCGCCTCGCTCGCCGCCTGTGCCTTGCGCACCGCGTTCGAGAGCGCGCGGACGTACGCCCGCCCGGCCGCCTCGATGATGTCGGTCGCCACGCCTTGGCCGGAGGCCGACTGGCCTTCGTACTCGAGCACGACCGACGTCTCCCCGAGAGCGTCCTGACCGCCCGTGACCGAGTCGACGCGGAACGCGCGCAGCTGCGCGTCCAGGCCGGTCGCCGCGTTGATCGCCCGAAACACCGAGTCGACCGGGCCGTCGCCGGAGAACTCGGCCTGCACGGTCTCGCCGTCGGGCTGGATGACGACGACCTCAGCGTGAGGCGCGCGGCCAGAGCCGGCCTCGACGTGGAAGGACTTCAGGGTGTAGCTCGCGAGCACGTCGCGCAGGTCGTCGGTGACGAGCGCCTCGAGGTCCATCGCGGTGACCTGCTTCTTCTTGTCGGCGATCTCCTTGAAGCGCTTGAACGCCTTGTTCTGGGCTTGGCCCTCGACGTGGATGCCGAGCTCGGCGAGCGTCTGCTTCAGCGCCGCGCGGCCGGAGTGCTTTCCGAGCACGAGCGAGTTGGCATCCAGCCCGACGCTCGTCGCGTCCATGATCTCGTAGGTCGTGCGCTCTTTGATGACGCCGTCCTGGTGGATGCCGGACTCGTGGGCGAACGCGTTGCGCCCGACGATCGCCTTGTTGGGCTGCACGACGTAGCCCGTGAGGCGGCTGACGAGGCGCGACGTGCGTGAGATCTCGGTCGTCACCGCCGTGGTGTATAGGCCGCTGGCGTCTCCGCGGGTGTGCAGGAGCATCACGATCTCCTCGAGCGACGCGTTGCCCGCGCGCTCGCCGAGCCCGTTGATGGCGCACTCGACCTGGCGCGCGCCCGCGAGCAGCCCGGCATAGGAGTTCGCGACGGCGAGGCCGAGGTCGTCGTGGCAGTGCACGGAGACGATGACGTCCTTCAGCTCGGGGACCAGGCGGTACAGGCCCGCGAGGTAGGCCCCGTACTCCTCGGGCGTCGTGTAGCCGACGGTGTCGGGGATGTTGATCGTCGTCGCGCCCTCCTCGATCGCCGCGGCGCACACCTCGGCCGTGTACTCGAGCTCGGCGCGCGTCGCATCCATCGGCGAGAACTCGACATCGTCGACGAACGACTTCGCGTGCGCGACCGCCGCGCGGGCCTGCGCGAGGATGTCCTCGCGGGTGGAGCGAAACTGGTGGACGATGTGAATGTCCGACGTCGAGATGAAGGTGTGAATCCGAGGTCGCTCGGCGTCCGCCACCGCTCGCGCCGCGGCCTCGACGTCGGGCGCTTGAGCGCGGGCGAGGCCGGCGATGATCGGAGTGTGACCGGGATAGAAGTCTGCGCGGGCGATCGCCTGGACCGCCTCGAAGTCGCCGGGGGACGCGATCGGGAAGCCGGCCTCGATTACGTCGACGCCGAGGCGCGCAAGCTGGTGAGCGATCTCGAGCTTCTCCGCGGTGTTCAGGGAGATGCCGGGCGACTGCTCTCCGTCGCGCAGGGTCGTGTCGAAGATCCGGACGTGGTTTGGGTCGATTTCGCTGCTCATGACGTGCTGCTCCTTAGCTGAAGGCTCTCGAGGTGTGCTGCTTCTCAGTCGGTTTGCGGCAGTGCGGCCGCCACGCGTATCGCTCCCCCTAGCGGGGGAGCAGGAGAAGAAGCAGGGACAGCTCGAGCGAGTGCGTCATGCCGGGCGCAGTGTAGGCGATGCGGATCGGTTTGCCCAGGTCTGGCTGTCCGTACATTCGTCCGCATGAAGGTCGACGTGCAATACGAGGAGCGCTACTGGTATCCCGACGACGGCGCGATCGTGTGGCTGGCCGGCTACCACCCCGTCGACCCGGGGTCCGGGCGCTTTCTGGCGCGTGACGCAGCGCAGCTCGCGCAGCGCGGCTTGCGCGTGGCGGGCGTCGCCGGGGCGGCGCGCTTTCATGACGACGTGCTGCAGTCCGACGCGCTCGCTCCGGGAGCTGCGTTGCTGCTGCGACGCGAACCCGGCAACGCCCACGACCCCAACGCGATCGCCGTCCTCGTCGACGGCGGCGCACAGGCGGGATGGGTTCCGCGCGAGCTCGCCGCCGAGTTGGCCCGCGACCTCGATGCCGGCCGGCCGTGGTCTGCGGTGGTCCTGCGCGAGCGGCGGGCGTCGCCGCGCGACCCGCGGGCGGGAGTGACGATGCTGCTGGGTCCAGCGGGCGCGATCGAGCTGCGGCCCTGGCATCCAGCTTAAAGCGGCGTGAGCGTCGGGCGATTCGGTTCAGCGCTCGCGGATCGCCCGCTTGACGGCTTTGGCGGCGATCGCCGTTCCCGGGATATTGAGGTGAACGCCGTCGGGCTCGCGGACGTCGACGCTGCGACCGCGGTAGCGGTAGCTCTCGCGGTAGCCGTTGGGGGTGAAGAGGAGGTCCATGCGGACGATCGTGACTCCGTGCAGGCGGTCGGCGGCGCGCAGGATCGAGGCGTTGACGGCGTCGGCGATGACCTTGCGCGGTGCAGAGCGCGGCGCCGGGAGCGTGAGCCAGACGACGCGCCCGTGCCCTGCCTGGACGTAGGTCTGCATCATCCGGCGCACGCGACGGGTGTACTGGTGCAACCACGGCTCGTCGCAGCAGGACTGCAGCTCCCCGCTGCGGTTGGCCAGCGGCAGCCCGTCGCTCGCGCCCCCGATGGAGATCACGGTGAGATCTTGCTTGAGGCGCTTGGTCTGCGACGCCGCGTGCCTGGCCCAGAAGTCTCCGCGGCTGATCTGGCTGCCGGGGAGGACGTCGCTGTGGACCTCGGCGGTGTCGCCGAGCTCGTCGGAGAGGAAGCTGTCGATGCCCTGCATCATCGAGTCGCCGGTGGCGAGGATCTTCATCGGCGCCTTCTTGTGTGAGCCGCCGTTGCCGCCGACCTGCAGCGAGTCGCGCAGGACGGCGTCCTTCGCTCGCAGCTCGACGCGCCAGCGTCCGGGCGAGTTCGCGCGGTAGCGGCGCGTGGCCACCGCAACGGCACGTCGCAGCGCGACCTTCACGCAGTCGCGCCTGGCCTGCGCGGGCGTGACACAGAGCCGCGCGACGATACCTCCGATGCCCCACTCGTCGACGATGCGGATGCGAGCGATCTTGCCGGCGGCGACCCGGCTCGGGACGTCGAGCTTGAAGCGATGCGCGCAGGACGGCGTGCGGACGCCGTAGGTCCCCAGCGCGATCGAGCCGTCGGCCATCCGCGCGGCGGCGACAAAGCGGCGCTCCAGCCGATCGCAGGACCACTGCAGCGCGTCCCGGAGGATCGTCGGCGCGAGCGACACGCTCTTTCTCGCACCGAGCCGCACCAGCCGATCGCCGACGCATTCCCAATACAGCACCCGGCGACGCTCGGCCTTGTCGAAGTAGAGGCTGATGACGCCGGTGTGCGTCGCGTCTGCGGCGAGGTGGTTCGTCTGCGGCCGCAGCGCGCACGCGTCGGAGCGTGGCATGGCCTTGTTCGCGCGCGACAGCCCGCCACATGCGCCGAAGGCCACGACCACGGCCGCGATGCACCGCCACGCACGCATTGAGTCTCGCTGCCTGACTCGGACGCCACTCTTCCGGGCATCGAACACACCGTCCGCAATCGGCACACGATGCGGATGCTTGAAGTACGCGCGGGCCGGCGCGGACAGGAGGTGTACCAGCGCGCTGCTCGACGTCCCCGCACCCGGCCCCGCGGGTGGAAATTTGACAGCCGTATGTTCGCCCGCCAGCCTGATCGGTCGTGCTCGGTCGCGTTGTCGGCACCACGCTGGGCGCTGTCGCGGTGCTCCTGGGGACCGCGTGGGGCGCCGCCAGCACCCAGGTCGTCAGCTTCTCCCCATTCGCCGCGGACGGCGCCCTGCGCGCCGGCGTGAAGATCGCCCCGCGCTCGGGCAAGTGTTGGACGACCGCGTCGGCGCCGGTCGTGCAGCGCGCGTACCGCTGCATGGCCGGCAACCTGATCCATGATCCGTGCTTCGAGCCGCCCGGCGGCGTTGACGCCGCCGCTCCTGCGGTCGTCTGCGTGGCCGCGCCGTGGGAGCGGACCGTGATCCGGCTGCATCTGCAGTCCAAGCCGGACTTCGAGGCGTCCGGCAACCCGCACCCGACGCTGCCGTGGGCGATGCGACTAGCCGGTGGCCGGCGCTGCACGTTCCAGCAGGGGGCGAGCGGATTGGATCGTGCGGGCCGGCGGCTGAACTACAACTGTGCGATGCCGGGCGGCGGCCACGAGCTGTGGCTGTTTGGATCGGTGCGTCGCTCACAGGCCGCCGCGTGGCGGATCCGCGCCGGGCAGCCAGCCACCGGCTTCGGCGGAAGCTACGCGCTTGCGGAGCACTGGGTCACGGTCCGCACGGCTTGGCGTTAGACAGTCACACCAGCAAGACCCCGGTGTCGCGCTGGTCTGAAACCGCCAGGCCGCTACCTCTCGGTGCGCCAGAGCCGCGCCAATCCGCGCCTGCATTCGTCGACAGCTCGAACTGCGTGCCGGCGCTCAGACAGGGCGTGCCGCATGGGCCGTCTTCGCGCACCGATCAGCCCGGGGCGTTCTCCGGATCGGCGCTTCCACGATCGAGCGCAGCACTGCGACCAGTCCGTGGAAGGCGGCTCGCGCACGAAGGTGAAGTCGACCCAATCGGATGACGGCTCGCGCCGGAGCACGCCGTCACACTCGCTGGCTTGTTATGAGGCTCCCCGGGCGGCGATCGATCGCTGCACACGCATTCCGCGGAACCTATCGACGGGGATGTTCACTACAGCAGCGAAGGGCGTCTGACGCCCGACTCGCACTACCTGCTCGAGGCCGACCTGCGCCGCGCGCCTGATGCGGTTTACCGCCGATCGCTCGGGGGGAGCCGCCCATACTGGCGACTGCGCACGCTTGTGTTCGGCGTTTGGTCCCACACGTAGACTCGCGCTCGATGCAGCCAATCGATGGTATCTCCTACAGCGAGGAGACAGCCGACGTCTACGACGCTTGGTTCGGCGACTATCTCGACTCCGCGCCGGCTGTTGATCGGCTGGCGTCACTCGCCACGGCCAACGGTCCCGGGCCGGTGCTCGAGCTCGGCATCGGCACTGGGAGGGTCGCGCTGCCGCTCGCCGCCCGTGGCCTTGAAGTCCACGGCGTCGACGCCTCGCAGGCAATGATCGCGCAGTTACGCGCCAAGCCCGGCGGAGCGGATGTCCCGATCACGATCGGGGACTTCAGCGAGATGCCGACCGAGGGTGCGTTCGCGCTGATCTTCGTCGTCGCCGGCAGCTTCTTCGAGCTGCCGTCCCAAGAGGCACAGGTACGCTGCTTCGAGAACGTCGCGCGCCGGCTGCGGCCGGGGGGCCTGTTCGCGATCAACGGGCTCGTCCCCGACGCCAGCCCCAGCGTAGGCGACCAGGACATCCGCCTCATCCCCTCCAGTGATGACCGTCTGATAATGCGCTTTCGCAGGTTCGATCTCGTCGAGCAGCGCTACACATCCAATTATCTCGTCGTCGAGGGGGGAGCTGCGCGACATCTCAAGGTCGAGTTCCGGTACGCCTGGCCAAGCGAGCTGGACCTGATGGCGAGGCTGGCCGGTCTACGTCTCCAGGAGCGCTCGGCCTCGTGGCGCGGCGAGCCGTTCACGAGCTCGAGCACGTCACACATCTCGATCTACCAGCGCCCCGCCGCGTGACTTGACGTGGCAGACGTCCCGCGTCGGGCTGGCGTCAGCGCGCGTGCGCGCATCGTGAGCGGTCACTGTCAAGCGCCTGCGCCTCCCGACGACCGTTGAGCAGCCCAGCACCAGCTATGAGGTTGTCCGTAGCTCGTAGAACTTTGTAGGACGGCGGTCCCTCCGCCGCGTCCGCTCCCGCTGGGAGCGTTCGCGGTGATCCGCCAAAGATCGAAGGATGAACCGCCATGAAGACCGTATCGGTCGCGCGGGCCGTGATCGCTGAGGGGGCCGTGCTGCCCGCGCGCGTGCAGGAAGCGCTCGGCGAGCTCGTCGGTGCCGCGAAGGAAGGGCTGCTCGCGTTGAGCGTGGGTGTCGGGCTCGGTGTGCTCGCCGAGTTGATCGACGAAGAGATCGATGAGGTCGTCGGTCCGAAGGGCCGACACGACCCCGATCGCTGCGCGGTGCGCTATGGCCAAGAGGCCGGTTCGGTCACGCTGGGTGGCCGTCGCGTAGCAGTCGACCGGCCGCGGGCGCGGGCGGCGGACGGCTCGGGCGAGGTGGCGCTTGCGACGTATGCGTACTTCGCTGATCGAGACGCGCTGAGCGGTATGTGATGGAACGGATGCTCGCCGGCGTGAGTACCCGCCGCTACGCGCGCACGCAGGAACCGGTCGGCAGCGACGTCGAGCAGACGTCGCGATCGACATCGAAGTCCGCGGTCTCGCGGACGTTCGTGGCGCGCACGAGCGAGCGTCTGGGTGAGCTCACGGCCCGGCGACTGGACGACATGCGTCTGGCGGTGCTGATGCTCGACGGCATCGATCTGAAGGGCCGCACGAACGTCGTCGCGCTCGGGATCACGACCGAGGGCGTGAAGATCCCGCTTGGGCTCTGGGAAGGATCAACGGAGAACGCCGCCGTCGCGACCGCGGTGCTGGCTGACCTCCTCGACCGCGGGCTGGACATCAGCCAAGGCGTGCTCTGCCTGCTCGACGGCGCGAAGGCGCTCAGGAAGGCGGTCCGTGACGTCCTCGGTCACGACACCCCGGTTCAGCGTTGCGTTCGCCACAAGGAACGCAACGTCCTCGATCACCTCCCCGAGCGTGAGCGCCCCGCCATCAAGCGCCGGCTGCGGGCTGCATGGAAGCTCGACGACCACGCCGCCGCGCTGCAGCGCCTGCAGGTGCTCGCCGACGAGCTGACGCGTTCACACCCGGGTGCCGCCGCGTCGTTGCGGGAGGGCATCGCCGAGACGCTGACCGTGACGCGACTCGCCATCCGCGGCTCGCTGAAGCACACGCTCAAGAGCACCAACCCGATCGAGTCGATGATCGAGTGCGTTCGGCGCACGTCGCGCAACGTCAAGCACTGGCAATCCGAAGACATGGCGCTGCGGTCGCCCGGTCCCTACACGGGCCTGGGTAGAGCCAGCGATCGCCCGGCCGTTTCAGCCGTGAGCTTCAGTGGTCGCGCTTTGTCGGCGAGTGCCTTGAGCCCGAGTTCTTCGGCCGTGGCAAGGGCCTGTTCGAGCAGCTCGAGTGCCTTGTCGTTGTCGCGCGATCGGCCGCGCGTAAACAGCATGTGGGCATAGTCGTGTTGGGTGTGGGCGACCAAGAGCGGTGATCTGATCTGCGCGTTCATCTTAAGTGCCTGTTCGAAATGCCGCTCGGCGTCGTCGTATCGCGACATGGTTGTTGCGAGCAGCCCGAGATGACGCGAGGCGGAGCCCTGACACAGAAGCGCGAAGGTGACTACGCAGCGCTCGGCGTAGGGCAAGAGCAACTTGTAGAGCAGCTGTGCCCGACGAGCGTCTCCGACGAGGACAACGACGTGGCACAGCACCGCCACGTTCGACAACCAAGATCCGTCGCGCGGAAGATCACGGAAGTCCTGGCGTGCGAGCGCCTCGAGTTCCTGGCCAGCCTGCGCCTGCCGATCGAGTTGCGCATACATGAAGGCAAGTCCGCAGCGCCATCCGGCTACCAAAGGGTAGTCCTGAACACGGCGCTCCACCGTCTCCACGAGCTGGCCAAGTCGTCCCTGCTCGCTGCCTAAGAACAGCATCTGCCCCCCGAACATATGGGCGGCGGCCTCGTCGTGGCCTTCGTAGCGGTGAGAGAGGGCGTCGTGCGCGAGCGTCTCGCAGTCCTCAAGTAGCCCCTGAAGGTGAGCGTGGTTGGCCTGAAGCGCCGTAAGAAGCCATCTGAAGTAGCGTTCTGGTCGCGTTTGGGCCAGCCGTTGCAGCGCCTCCAGTTCGCGCTCGACCGCCTCGATGTCTCCCAGCTCAAGCAGGTGGTCGAGCAGCCACCAATGTGCGATCGCCCGCAGTCGACAGTCTCCGACTTCGTCTGAGACGCGTCCGAGCTCCACGACCAAGGCCAAGGATTCGTGGACGGTGTCCGGTCCACGGGTGGGCCAGTGGATGCTGGCGAGCACATCGGCCAGCGTCGCCTTGTCACCGACCCGCCGGGCCATCTGTAGCGCCTCGCGCGCGAGTTCCGGCTTGCGCTGCTGGGCATCGGTATAGAACGCCAAGTGACCGATCAGCTGCGCGCGCAGCGCGCTGTCGCCCTCGCCGAGCGCAACGAGCGCTCGTTCCAGCAGATCCGCGACCGTGCGAGTCACTGCTACGGCCACCTCAAAGCGGTGTGGCCCGCAAAAGCCAAGCGCCGCGCGGGCCAGGGCGGTGGCATCGCCGAGCTTCTCGGCGAGCTCGGCCGCTTGCCCGTAGGCCCGCCTGGCGTTGTCAAGCTCGCCCGCGCCCCAGCGCGCCTCGCCGAGCGCGAGCAGCAGCTCACACCGCCGCCGCTCCTGTGGCTGTCCGGTCAGCGCGAGTGCCTGAAGAGCGCGTTCGTAGTGGGCGGCCGCCTCCTCATAGCCGAGCCGGACGGTTGCGCTGCGTCCCGCGGCGACCGCGTATGTGGCTGCCTTGACGCCTTGGCCGTCGGCTGCGGCCTGCGCGAAGTGATGCGCGAGCGCGTCGACGTGCGCCTCCGTATCACCCGACGCTTCGAGCGCCTCGCCGAGCTGGCGGTGCAGACGCATCCGCCGCGCCGAGCCCAGCTGCCCGTAGATCGCCTCGCGCACGAGCGCATGCGCAAACGCATAGTCACCGTGCCCGGCCTCGGCCAGCAGCCCGGCGGCGACGGCCTCATCCAGGGCGTCAAGCGCGCCCGACCGGTCCCCCAGGGCGCGCTCGAGGAGCACGAAGGAGAACGTTGACCCTGCGACCGCCGCGACGCTCAACGCGCGCCTCGCGGGCGCTGATAGCCGCGCGACGCGATGGCAGATCACTTGCCGCAACCCCTTGGGCGCCTCGAGTCTGGCCGCTGTGACGCGCGTATCGACGCGCTCGCCCGACTCAGTTAGGTGGGCCAGCAGCTCCCGGATAAAGAACGGATTGCCGGCCGTCTGGGCCACGAGCACATCCACGAGCTCGGGGCGCTCGTCGAGCGTGTGACCGACCGCCGCCTCAAACAGCGCTGCGATCGCGGGCTCGTCGAGCCCGCGGATGCTCAGGCGCTCCGTGCTGGCGTCGCGTTGCAGGTCGGCCAGCAGCTGCGCCAGCGGCTGGGCGAGATCAAGCTCGGTCTCACGGTAGGTGCCCAGCAACAGCGCGCCGAGCGGGCGCTCAGAGCGGACTAGGTGGCGCAGCATCAGCAGCGTCGGCCGGGCCGCCCAGTGCAGGTCATCGAGGACCAGCAGCGCGCGTTGTTCGCGCGTGGCCGTTTCGATGAGCGCGGCGACGGCCTCAAAGAGTGCGAAGCGCTCTGACTCCGGATCGGCGCGGATTGGCTCACCCAGCGCGGCGAGCTCGGGCAACAACCGCCCCAGCTCCGGTGCGAGACGGCCAAGCTCGGCGCGCAGGCGATCAAGACCGACCGCGCGCGCGTACGGTCGCAGCGCCTCGACGAACGGCTGATAGGGCACCGCAAGCCCTTCGTCGCAGCGCCCGTAGAGCACAAGCGCACCCTGCTCGTGCACGGCGCGGGCAAGCTCACTCGCCAAGCGGGTCTTGCCGATGCCCGGCTCCCCGCCCAGGATAATCGCCGCGCGCGCCCCACCGCAGACCCCCTTCCAGCGCTCGCGCAGGCCCGCAAGCTCCGTGTCACGGCCAACGAACGGGGAGCCCATGGGTGCGTCCAGTGCACGCGCAAGCGGCAGCCTGAGCGGCCCGGCCGCGCGGCGAGACCCACCTGCAGCGCCGCTCACTGGCGCGACAGCCGCGGTATCCCGCTCGGTTGCCAGCACGGGCAAATCGCCGCCTGCTCTCAGCGCGACGTCATGTCGCAAGATCGCCTCCTGCAGCTCGCGCAGCCGAGGCCCCGGTTCGACGCCGATCTCGTTGACGAGCCCGCGCCGCGTGTCCTGGTAGGCCTCAAGCGCATCGGTCTGGCGCCCGCAGCGATACAGCGCAAGCATCAGCTGCGCCATGAGGCGCTCACGCGTCGGATGCGCCACCACGACGCGCCGTAGCTCGCCAACGAGCTCGGCGTGCTGGCCGGCCGCGAGATCGGCCTCGATGCGCGTCTCGAGCGCAGCAAGGCGCTGCTCCTCCAACCGCGCGATCTCAGCGTGCGCGAACGGCTCGAACGCAAGCTCGCCAAGCGCCGGCCCGCGCCACAACGCAAGCGCCTCACGCAGGAGCGCTGCCGCTCGTTCGGGCCGGCCGTCGGCGAGCGCGCGGGACCCGTCGTGCACGAGTCGTTCGAATTGGATGGCGTCAAGCTCATCCGGGCGCACCCGTAGGCAGTAGCCCGCCGGCGTCGTCATGATCAGCGTCGGGTCAGCGAGCGCTTTGCGCAGACGCCAGACGTGGACCTGCACGGTCTTCGACGCCGCGCTTGGGGCCTCATCACCCCACAGCGCGAGCGCGAGTCGCTCGGCGCTGACCGCCTCGTTGGCATGCAACAACAACACCGCCAGCAGCCCACGGAGCTTGATCCCACGCACCACGACCGGGCGCTCCCCGCCGCGAACCTCCAGTGGCCCGAGGATCAGGAACCTCATCGCCTGAAACTACGCGATCACCGGGACCGCATCTGTGAGATCAGACGGCACGACGATAAGCCGGACGGCGCCCGGTCAGACGGCTGTTAGCGGCCTTTGAGCAGCGTGAAAGCGGCCCCACCGCAGACTGTCGGCCCGTAAGACGACACAGAAAGGCGGTCGTATGTCAGCAGCACAGACAGACCTGATGCGTCGAAGTGGTATGGGTTGGGGTGGTCGTGCGATGCCGCGGGCATTGCTCTCGGCGGCAGCGATGAGCGCACTGTTCGCCGGCGGCGGCGTCGCCGTGTACGCGGCGACCTCGGTGACCGCCGGATCAGGGGTTGGGGGATGCTTTGACCCGACGACCGGCCCCGCGGGCTTTCGCGCCGTGCCAAATGACGGCATCGATGACCGTGCCCCCATTCAGGCCGCCATCGACGCGGCCGTCGACGGCGGCGGCGGCACCGTCTGCCTTCCGAGCGGGCGATGGACGCTAACACGCGCCCCGGCCGGCTCGTACGACAGGTTCGCCGCGCTGTCGACGCACGGTGCACACGTGGACATCACCGGCACCGGCCCCGGGACGGTCCTGGAGATGGTGGGCGACCAGGCTGCGACGACGACCTCGGTGATCTCGCTCGATCCGGGCGCGCACGACGTCACGATCGAGCGGCTCACGATCGACACATCGGCGATGACGAACACCGACGAGCAGACGCATGCGATCGCGATCGGCTCTGGCGTCTGCGCCACGAGCAACGGAACGTGCTCGATGCCGGTCGCCGACGTCACCGCGCGCGATGTGCGCTTCGAGCATCCGACAGTCGCCGGTTCACGCAAGGGAGACTGCATCCGCCTGCTCGGCAACACGGCTTCGACGGCGGTCGAGCGAGTGACGATCGTGGGCTCCTCGTTCACGAACTGCGCGCGCTCCGCGATCGCCGTGCAGCGCAACGTGTTCTCGCTTGCCGTGCTTGGCAACCACTTCGGTGAGAAGATCGGCGATACGGCGTTTGACAGCGAGCCCACAGGCGGTGAGGGCGACGACGGCCTGCGACTGATCGGCAACTCCTTCGCGGACTCGAAGGTCACCTTCAGCGCGTCGATCACGACGTATCACCATGCCACGATCACCGGCAACACGTTTGCCGGGCGCGGTATGAATCTCTACCGCACACAAGACGTCCTCGTCGCCGACAACACCTTCGACGTCAATGCGCCTACAGCTGCAGGAGTGATCGAGGTTCAGAATGTCGCAAGCGGCGACAAGATCGACAACAACATGATCCGTCGCCACGGCGTGGCCGGGCCGGGGATCAGGATCACGCCGCACAGCGGCGCCTTCCCAGAGCAGATGTCGGTCACCAACAACACGATCATCGCCGACGGCGACTCCAGTGGCATCTCCGCGGAGTCCCCGCGTGACATCGCGATCCGCGACAACGACATCACGTTCACCGATCCGGCCCCGAATGGATCCGGCATCGCGCTGCGCGCGACTGCCCGGACGATGGACGGGCTGACGATCACGGGCAACACGATCGCCGGGCCGTTGACGTCAGCCGGCGCCAACACCTACTTCGCCGCGGTACGCCTCGCCGCCAATCCCTTCCAGATCGACGGCGTGACCGTGGCGCTGAACTCCGCGCGCGGGGCGCTGCGTTCGCTTGAGTGCTCACAGACCACCGCAGGCAACTTCCGCCAGCCGATCGTCTCCCTCGGCAACAGGTGGAACGTCAAGCCGACATGCTCAGCCGCCACACTCGAGCCAGGGCAATGAAGTTCAGCCCGCGAGCGACGACCCGCCAGTCGTCGGATAGTGTGGACAACCTGCGGGTTTGCGCGTCAGGGCGGTCTGCAGGTGGCTGCGGTGGTCGCGCATGCCCAGTCACGTGCACCTGCGGTTGAGCGGGTCAGCATTGGTGAGGGTGGCGGTGTGCCCGTCGTGATCGATGCCAGCGCCGTGACCGTCCGGCGTGGGCGGCGGCTCGTGCTGTCGGACGTCAGTCTGGCCGTCGAGGCCGGGCAGGTCGTGCACCTGGCGGGCGCAAACGGCAGCGGCAAGACGAGCCTGCTGCGCGTTCTCGCTGGGCTGTCGGCGCCGCGCGTCGGCACGGTGCGCCGGCCGGCGCGCTGCGCGTTCGTCGGCGAGAAGGTGACGCTCGCCGGGACCGTGCGCGCCGGCGAGTGGCTGACGGTGATGCGCGGACTGCGGGGCCTGCCCGCCGCCGACTGGCGCGCGGCAGTACGCGACGCCGGGCTCGAGCCTTCGGTCCTGAGCCTTCCGGCAGCGCGCCACAGCAAGGGGATGCTCCAGCGCCTGACGCTGATAGAGGCGACCGAGCCAGGCTGCGACGCCCTGCTGCTCGACGAGCCGTTCGTCGGGCTGGACGCCGCGGGCCACGAATGGCTAGTGCGGCGGCTGCTGTCGCGCCTGGCCGCCGGCGCCGCCGTGCTGCTCACCGACCACTCCGGCGCTGCCATCCAGCGCCTGCCCGTCGCCGCGGTGCTGCGGCTGGACGGCGGGCGCTGCACCCTCGACGCCGGCGCAACGGCGCCCGCGCCGCTGCTGCACACCACGCTGCCTGACGGACAGACACTGACACGCGCCATCGCCGACCCCAGTCGCGCACATCACATCCTGCTGGCCGAGGGCTGGCAGATCGACGACGGGCCGGCGTGATCGCTCGCGTGGCGCGACGTGCCCGCTATGTCGCGCTGCTGGCCCTCCGCACCCGCGCGCCCCTGGCGCCGCTGACCGCGACGGTCCTCGCCGCGATCGGCGTCTACGCCTACCCGCGCAGCGGCGTCGGCGAGACGTGGGGATTGACGGCGCTGATGGCTTGCGCGCTGAGCGCGTGGCTCGTCGGCGCGGTGCTCGCCGCCGAGCCCGTCGCCCAAGCGGACATCGCAACGGTCGCACTGGGCGGCCGCCATGGGCGCACCGGGCTGGACGCGACGCTCGTCGTGCTGGTCGCCGCCGGTCAAGCGGCGTGGCTGGTCAGCTATCCGCTCGTGGCGCGCCGGCTGGGGTACACGGACGTCTTCGTGCCACCGCCGCGCGCCGTCGACGTGTTCGTCGCCGTGCTCGCGCACCTCTGCTGCGCGCTGGCCGGCGGCAGCCTAGCCGTGCTCTTCGCCCCGCCGCGCCTGGCCCGGCGAGCCAGCGCGGCGGCCGCGGTGATGGCCTCGCTGCTGGCAATCGTCGCGGTCTCCAGGCCGCTCGGCGCCCTCGGCGGCCCCGCGGCCGTGGCCGCGGCGCTAACCGACGCCCGCCTGCACACGATCACCACACGCGAGCTGATCGCCTGCACGAGCTGCCTCGTCCTAGCCACCGCGCTGACCATCGCCGCCATGCACTGGGCGAACACCCGCGGCTAAGCGACCACCACGACGAGTCCGGGCTCATCATCGATCTGCCTGCGCCCGGCAATCGCGACGATCGCCTTCCGCTCATCGAAGTCTGCGCACCCCACACGACGCAGAGTCAAACCCGAAAGACGCGGCCCCGCCGCGGACTCCGACCCCGCGGGTCGCGCCCAGTGATCTCCTCGTTGACCACTGCGGCGGCCCAGAACAGCCACAGCGACCGTGGCGAGCGGTATGCCGAGCCGGCTGGCGACCGCAGCTGTGGCTTTGAACGCCATGTAAGTCGCGTTTTAGCGCTTCCAACCACGATCGCGTGGCAACGGACATCGACGGCGCCGATCAGGGGCCCAAGAGGAGCATCATGAACAAACGCAGAATCACACTTTTCGCCGTCCTGCTGGCAGGCGGGCTGGCGGTCGCCGTCGGCCAGACGGCATACGCCGACAACGATCCGCAGCCTGGCGTGCCGTACGAGCTGTTCGCGCCGTACTTCAACCCCGGTGACGACAAATGCCTGGACGTGCCCAACGGCACCAGCCAAATCGGTGCGGTGCTTCAGGTCTACCACTGCCACGGGGGCGGCCCGCAACGGTGGCAGCTGATCCAACGCCTGGACAAAATGAACAACCTCAGATATGAGATCATGAACGAGGGCAGCCGCGCGTGCCTCAACATGCAGAACCGCTCGGGTGCTACGGGCACACTGGTCGTCCAGGATCTCTGCATCACACAGCCCCCCGGATTGTGGGTGCTGGAAAAAACCCCGGCCGTCGGTCCCTACTTCATCCTGAGGAATGTCCAGTTCCCCAACCAATGTCTGTCGACCAGCAACAGCTCAGGCAACAACCGTACGCGTGTCGAGATCGCTGACTGCCAGCCTCCCCCCAACCAGTTTGACCCCGGCTGGATACGGCAGATCTGGAGTCTCGGATAACCGCTGTCTGTGGATGGTCCTCGGCACCGGGCCCGGCGCCGAGGACCCGCAGTTGGGGTACAGCCAAGATAAGCCGAAAAAGGTGTAGTAGCGCTGGCGTGTAGCCCGCGAGCGGCCTGTAGTTGCCGCTGGGGCCCTCGAGCGGTGAACCGCACAGGTTGGGATCGCCCGCGATGCGGGCTCGCCGGCGGACGTCAGTAGTCGACGTCGAGCAGCTCGATCTGCGCAAGCAGCGCACTGCCCGCATGGGACACGAGCCCCTCACCGTCCGCCGTGACTTCTACTGTGACGTTGCTGCCACAGCGCTGCACCCTCAAGGTGATCCTCCCGAGCCGGATTCCAGGTCTTCGTCAACCAGAAGAATCCCTGCTCAACCGGACGTTTCGGCGCCCCGACCATCGTCGGGGCGCTCACCTTGCCGCAAGATCCGGGCTAGCACCCGGACCCGCAGGAAACCCGCGCAGGACCTCCGTGCTTCCGTCCATCGAGCCGTCGTCGACAGCGAGGATCTCATCGGGGGGACGGGTCTGGGCCAACGCCGCGCGGACGTTGGAGGCGATCAGATGCGCTTGGTTGTAACAGAGGATGCACACCGAGATACTCGGGCTGGGCGACATCGTCAATCCTGCCCAAGGGGACGAACGCCCTGCTGCCCCGCCAACTCGGCCCCCCGGTCGCTTGGCCAGCAGAAACCGGCCGATCAGTACCGCGTTGGGGACGAGACTACCCTCGTCGAACGTCATAGGAGTCCGGCCAAGATCCGCGGTACCGCCATCATCCGCGCGGAATTCGACGCTCCACGTGCCCCAGCACCAGGCCGAGTGGGCGCAGCGCGCGCTCAGGCCCGCCGCCGCGATCCGCGAGGAACGCGCCAGCCAGCAGCGGCGCATCGTTCCATGACATATGTCATGGCGAGATCAGGACGGGCGGCACTTACGACGGGCGACGACGGGCTCTAGCTTGATGGCATGTCAGTTATTCACGTTCACGATGTCCACAAGAACTACGGCGATGTCCGCGCCGTGCGCGGGGTCAGCTTCGAGGTTGCGCAGGGGGAGGTGTTCTGCCTGCTCGGACCCAACGGCGCAGGCAAGACGACGATCACCGAGATCGTCGAGGGTCATCGTGTCGCGACGTCAGGTGGGGTGTCGGTCCTCGGTCACGACCCCGCACGCGGCGAACGCGCCCTGCGCGACCGGATCGGGGTCGTGCTGCAATCCGGTGGTATTCAGCCCGAGCTGACGGTCGGTGAGCTGCTCGAGATGCACGGCCGCTGGTATTCGCGTTCGCTGGCGCCCGGCGTCCTGATCGATCTCGTCGAGCTCGATGCAAAGCGCGATACGCGCGCGGGCGACCTTTCTGGCGGTCAGCGCCGGCGCCTGGATCTCGCGCTGGGGCTCGTGGGCGATCCCGACGTGCTGTTCCTCGACGAGCCGACGACGGGCTTTGACCCGCACGCTCGACGTGCTGCGTGGTCGACGATCCGGTCGCTGTGCCAAAGCGGCAAGACGGTCTTCTTGACGACGCATTTCATGGACGAGGCGCAGCACCTCGCTGACCGCGTCGCGGTGATGGTCGATGGCCAGGTCGTGGCCATCGGGCCACCGGAGGCGCTGGGCGGCCGCGACGAGCTACCCAGCGAGATCCGCTTCGCGCTGCCTGATGGCGTCGCGCCGGCCGAGCTGCCCGAGCTGACCGGCTGCGCGGTGAGCATGGACGCCGGCGAGGTGCTGATCACGACGACTGAGGGGATCGCGGCCACGCACGCGATCACCGGCTGGGCGCTTGACAGGGCGATCGGACTCGCCCGCTTCTCGGTGTCCCAGCCAACACTCGAGGACGTCTACCTGGCCCTGACCGAGAACGCGACGCCTGAGGAGGCCGCACGATGAGCACCGCCACGCCTACGTTCGCTCAGGATCTGCGGCTCGCCGGCTGGCAGGTTCGCCATCAGCAGCGCAGCTTTTGGCGTGACCGCCGGGCTGCGTTCTTCGCGCTGATCTTCCCGCTGATGTTCCTCGTGCTCTTCGGCGGGCTACAGAGCGGCACCCATCTTGATGTCCGCGAGCACCTGTCGTTCATCGACTTCTACACGCCGGGGATCATGGCCTACTCGGTCCTGCTGATCTGCTTTACCAGCACCGCGATGCTGTTCGCATCGATGCGCACCAACGGCATCCTCAAGCGCGTGCGCACCACCCCGCTGCCGTGGCTTGCCTACGTCGCCGGAACGGTCGGATCGACCTTCGTCGTGCTCGTCGCGTCGATCGTGCTGCTGTTCGCCGCCGCTGTGCCGCTGTTCGGGGCGCATGTCCCGGGCGAGAAGATGATCGGCCTGCTCGCCACCCTGATCCTCGGTGCCGCCGCGTTCACCACGCTGGGAATCGCGGCCGCCCGACTGATCAAGAAGCCGGAGAACGGCGGCGCCCTGATCAGCGTAGTCACGCTGCCGATGGTCTTCATCTCGAACATCTTCTACCCCATGGACGGCGCACCTGCCTGGCTCCAGGACATCGCCAAGGCACTGCCGCTGCGCCCGCTCGCCGACGGCCTTCAAGCCGCCTTCGATCCCCGCTTCGGGGGCACCGGAATCCTCTGGCGCGACCTGCTGCCGCTCGCGATCTGGACGCTCGTAGGCTGTGCGTTGATGAGCCGCTACCTGACCTCGCTGGCGCGGCGAGACTGATCGCATTGGCCGACACCCACAGACCCGCGACGGCACCTCAGCGCGAGGATGGACCGCCTGACCCGACCGGGCTGCTCACGTTCCCTGCGACCCCGACGACGGCCGAGGAGATGTGGCGCAAGCGCATCGGGATCAACATCTCGTTCTTATGGCTGCTGTATCCGGTCCTGGACCTGGCCGGATCGCATCCGACGGCGCTGCGGGCGGTGGTCGTCGCGGTCGCGGCGCTCGTGTTCGTCGTCGTCTACAACGGCCTGCCTCGAAGGCCTGCGCAGGTGCACCGGACGCTCGTGGTCGGAGCATCGCTCGCCGTCCTGACGCTGATCGCGACGGCCCTGACGTTGGCCGACCGGTCGAGCTGGGCATTGCTGTTCGTGTTCACGGCGATAGCCGGCGCGATGCGGCTCCCGCGCCGAGACGCCGTCGTGTGGATCTTCTTCTGCACGCTGCTGACCGCGCTCGTGAGCACCGCCGCCTCGCCTGACACCGGTTCGACGATCTCGCTGAGCGCGACAACACTCGCGATCGGCTTCATGATGTTCTACTTCCGCCGGCTCACGGAGCTCAACCGCGACCTCGTCAGCGCCCGCGAGGAGCTCGCGCGCCTCGCGGTCTCCGAGGAGCGCCTGCGCTTCGCCCGCGACCTGCACGACCTGCTCGGCCACGGCCTGACCGTCATCTCGGTCAAGGCCGAGCTCGCCGAGCGACTGCTCGCGCGCGACGCGGCCGCAGCCGCACAACACGTCACCGACATCAAGATCGTCGCCCGAAACGCCCTCAGCGACGTGCGTGACGCCGTCAGCGCCTACCACCAACCCACGCTGGAAGGCGAGCTGACCGGCGCACGGATGGCCTTGCAAGCCGCGGGAATCCACGCGCACCTGCGTGGCACCGAGCAGACGCTGGACCCGCAGGTCGAAGCGCTGCTCGCATGGGCGATACGCGAGGGCACGACCAACGTCATCCGCCACAGCGGTGCACGCAACTGCCGGATCGACGTCCAGCCCGGCCCGACGGCGGTGAGCGCCGAGGTCGTCGACGACGGACACGCTCTGGAGCCCAACGGCTCCGGCAACGGCCTCGCCGGGCTGCGCGAACGTGCCGAGCGCCTCGCCGGAACGCTGGAGGCCGGCCCGGCTCCCGGTGGAGGCTTTCGGCTGTCGGTGAGCGTGCCCGTCAGTGGGCCCGCGACATGATTCGCATCCTGATCGCCGAAGACCAGGTTATGGTCAGAGAAGCGATCGCCAGCCTGCTGGATCTCGAGGACGACTTCGAGGTCGTCGCGCAGGTCGGCCGTGGAGACGAAGTGCTCGGTGCCGCAGCGGCCGCCACGCCAGACGTCGCGCTGCTGGACATCGAGATGCCGGGGGCCAGCGGCCTCGACGTGCTGACAGCACTGGCGGCACGGCAGCCGAGATGTCGCATCCTCATCCTCACCACCTTCGGGCGCCCCGGCTACCTGCGACGGGCGATGAGCGGCGGCGCCGCCGGCTTCCTACTCAAGGACGCACCCGCCGCCGAGCTGTCTTCGGCGATCCGGCGCGCGATCGCCGGCGAACGGATCGTCGACCCCGGTCTCGCCGCAGCGGCGCTCAGCGACGGCGACAGTCCGCTCACCGCGCGTGAGCATGAAGTGCTCGCCGCCTCACGCGAGCACGCGACGATCGCCCAACTCGCGGCGACGCTGCACCTCTCACACGGCACGACGCGCAACCACCTGTCGACGATCATGGGCAAGCTCGGAGCCAGCTCGCGAAACCAGGCGCTGCGCATCGCCGAGGAGAAGGGCTGGCTGTAGGCACGCTGGACATTGGGCCATGCGCGACGACCGCTGTTTGGACCACGGGTCCTTTTCTGCCGAGGAGATCGCAGCTACAACGAGCGAGGTCCGATGCCAACACGCCGTCACAACGCGAGCGCCTCCGTGTCCGGGACGCGCCCGCCGCACGCGATCATCGGACTCAGCACGTCCGAGATGCGCACGCCCGAGCGCGTGTACCACGATCCGCAGGGCGAGCCGATACACCAGCGCGAGCTCGCGCTCGGCCTCACCTATCCCGAGGCGATCCGCAGGGCCGGCGCGGTCCCGGTTGTCATCCCGCCGCTCGACGTGGGCAGCATCGAGCCGCTGCTCGACGGGCTCAGCGGCCTGTGCCTGTCCGGCGGACCGGACCTCGATCCCTTCATCTACGGCGCGGAGCCGCACCCCGCCCTCGGGCCGACCGAGCCGCACCTCGACGTCTTCGAGATCGCGCTCGTGCGCGCCGCCGAAGCCCGCGAGCTCCCGGTGCTGGCGATCTGCAGGGGCCTTCAGGTGCTGAACGTCGCCCGCGGTGGGACGCTCGTGCAAGACCTTCCAAGCGAGCGACCATCCGACATCGAGCATCGCCAGGAGCAGGCACCTTCGATTCCCACGCACGACGTGATCCTGGAGTCCGGCAGCCTGATGTCGGCGTACCTCGGCACACCGCGAGCCCGCGTGAACTCGTTTCACCACCAGGCGGTGGACCGGCTCGGAAGCGGCTTAAAGGCCGTCGGTTGGGCGAGCGACGGAACCATCGAGGCGATCGAGGCCACCGACCGCGCGTTCACCGTGGCCGTGCAGTGGCACGCCGAGAGCATGATTCAATCGCCCGAGCAGGCGCGCCTGATGTCGGCTTTCACGCACGCGGCCGGCACATATGGGCTGGGAGCCGTGCGTGCCGCCTGACTCGGCCCCCGGACGTAGAACGGTGCCGTGGTCGAAGTGGGCCCATCCGAAGGGTCCGGACTACACGATCGGCATCGAAGAGGAGGTCATGCTGCTGCACCCCGGCAGCTGGTCGCTCGCCTCGGCGATCGATGCCGTCCTGACGGCGTGGCCCGAGCACTCCCGGGACAGCGTGAGCTCCGAGACCCACTCGTCGGCGGTCGAGCTGCGCACGGGCGTGCACAACACGGCCATCGACGCGGTCGCCGAGCTCGCGCAGCTGCGCGCCCAGCTCACCACGGTGCTCGACGGACTCGGCCTCGCCGCCGCCGTATCGGGCACGCATCCCTCCGCGGTCTGGCACGAGATGGCGGTGTCGTCGCGCGAGCGCCACCAGGCGGTGCTCGGATCGATGCGCGCGCTGGCGCGCCGCGAACCGACCTTCGCCCTGCACGTCCACATCGGCCTGCCGACCGGGGAGGCCGGCATCGCGGCCTTCAACCGGCTGCGCGCGAACGTCCCGGTCCTGCTCGCGCTGTCGGCCAACTCACCCTTCTGGCAGGGCCGCGATACGGGCCTGGCGTCGGCGCGCACCCCCCTGTTCCAAGCGTTCCCGCGCGTGGGGATCCCGCGCGCCTTCGGCTCGTACGGCGAGTACGTGCGGGCCGTCGATCTCCTGCTCGCCTGCGGCGCCTTTCCGGATCCGACCTATCTGTGGTGGGACGTGCGCCCGCAGCCCAAGCTCGGGACCGTCGAGGTCCGGATCATGGACGCACAGACCACGCTGGACTCGACCGCCGCCCTCGTGGCGCTCGTGCAGTCGCTCGTGCGCCTCGAGCTCGTCGACGGCCATGCCGACGCCGCGCTCGTACACGCGCCGGAGGTCCTCGACGAGAACCGCTTTCTGGCCGCGCGGGACGGTGTGGATGCCGAGCTCGTCGATCCCGTTCGCGGGCGCGCTGTTCCCGTCGCCAGCCTTGCCACCGAGCTCGTCGGCGCGTGCGAGCCGCACGCGCACGCGCTCGGCTGCTCGGCTGAGCTCGAGCGCGTCGGCCGCCTGCTCGTCGAGCCCGGCGCACTGCATCAGCGCCAGCTCGCCGCCCGCGACGGACTGGACAGTCTCGTCGCGAACCTCGCCGGGGACTTCAGCCGCGAGCTGACCCTCCCGGTCGGGTAGCCGGCCGCTGCCTGTTGCCGACGATCCGCAGCCGCCGATAGGTGCGCGTGAGCTTGCCCGGGCGGGTAAGTACAACGACGAGCATGACCTTCCCGCTGGAGCGCTTGCGCGCGAGCTTGCGTCGCGTGCGCGGGCCGACGCGGAACGCGTAGCGCGAGCTCTTGCCCGCGCGCAGCGAGAACCGGCGCTTGCCAAACGGCTTGCTGTGCCCCGTCCAGCGCACTTCCAGACGACCGTCGCAGCGCGGCTTGGAGGCCGGTACGCAGCGCAGTGGGCCGACGAGCAGCCCACGCCGCGTCAAGCGCAGGCGGCGGTCCAGCAGCGCAAACGGCTGTGGCTTACGCGCCACGGTCGACGGCGGGCGCATGCTGGCGATGCCCGGCAGCAGCTTCGCCAGCCGCGACGCCACGACGTCATAGGCCGGGCGCTTGCTGCCGTCGCGGCGCAAGAGAGCGGTGTCGAAGCGATCGTCGTTTGCCGAGCGGTTGCGCCACGCGTAGTAGTAGACGCGAGCGATGCGATCCGGGTGCGCCTGGACGTAGTCGAAGAGATAGCTCGCCGCGCGCGCCGCGAACCGCTCGTCGTAGGGGTACAGCACGTTGCCGGAACCGTCGACGTAGCGGACGAGCCCGGCCGCTTCGGTCAACCAGATCTCGCTCTTGGTGACCTTCAGGATCGCATCGGTGCCGGTCGTGCGGAAATGGTTGATGTCCTCGTAGTTGTGAATCCCCCACGCCTTGGGCTCGACCGGGATGAACGGCGCCATCCTGCGCACGTATTCGGCGGCGTCCGTGCTATCGAGCAGCTCGGCGCCGAGCACCGTGCACGACGGGCACTGGGCGACCATCGCGTTGTAGAACTCGGCCGCCCGATGCGGATTGTCGTACGGCGGCTGGCTGCGCACGTTGGCCTCGTTCCAGGGCGCGAACTCGGTCACCGCCGGCCAGCGCCGGCGAAACGCGCGAAAGGCGGCGGTGAACTGCGCGACGGTCGGCAGGACGCACGGCGCGCTCGGACAGCGCGTCTCGGGCGTGCGGTTGAAGACGACCAGCGGCCGGATGGCGCGCGACCGCGCCGCAGCGAGCCAGCCATCGACCTTGGCGGGATCGGCGGTCGCGACGTCCCAGCGCACGACGAGGCGCCCGGCGGTCATGCTCAGCTCGCTGCGCAGGCGCGGATCGCCGATGCCGTCGGCGTGCTGCTCGCTCAGGCCGGCGATGCTCAGCGCGGTGGCTGGTACCGCCGTCGCGAAGAACGCGATCGCCACCGCGAGTGGCAGCGCGCGGCGGATCACGGCCGCTGCATCCGCAGGAGAAAGCGCCCGCGGCCCGAGACGACGACGGTCAGCGCGTCCTGGCCGCAGATTCGCGCCCGCACGCGGCCGCGCCCGCGGGCGAGCACGCGCCCGGTCGCGGCGTCCACGACCTTCAGCCGGTGGCCCGTGGCCGCCGCGGTGAACGTGCCGTCAAGCTGCGTGTCGATTCTCACGCGCGCGGGCGCGAGGCCGCGCCGGACGAGCGTCTGGGGTCCGCGCCACGGATGCTCGATGTCCTCGCGCAGGAGCTGCAGCGAGGTGCTGTCAGGAGCAAGGCGCGCATCGAACGGGCTGGCGCCCTTGCCGGCGTTGAGGATCCGATAGGCGTCGGCGAACGCTTCGCCGGGGTTCTGGGCGTAGCGCGCGCCCTGATCGCCCGGAAAGAAGCGGCCCGCCGCAACGCCCACGCAGACGTCCTCGTAGGAGGCCCAGCGCTTGGTCCCCCAGTTGTAGGAATCCCACGGATCGTTGCGCTGCGCGGCGGCGATGTGGTGCCCGTACTCGTGCGCCACCATCTCCTGAATCGTGTATCCGCGCGGCGCGCGATCCGCGGCGACGATCGTGCCGGTCGCGGGCTCGTAGCAGGACTCGGCGCCTGAGCAGCGCGCCTGCGCCTCGGCAGGCGTGGCGATCATAAGCGTCACAGTCGACAGCTCCGGCCCGTGGACGAAGCCGTCGAGCAGCGCGACCCAGGGCGCGCGATCGCCGCCGGCGGTGAGGGTTACGCGCGGGGCCGCCGCCGGGCTACTGAGTAGCCCGGCGATGATTGCGGCTAGTGCGAGCAAGCGGGTCGGGGGCACGTGCGATCACGATGCACGGCGCGCCACCCCCGCGGGTCGCCGTGCGTCAGCAGCGGCGCTAGTCGTCCTTGCCGCCGTCGTGCTGATCGTCGTCCCCCTCGACGGACGGCGTCGAGGCGCTGCTCGCGCCGGGCGTGACGGGCGTCGGCGGAGTGACGGTCGTCGGGGCGACGTCGAACTTGCTGCGCTTGCGCCGGCGCCTGTGGCGCTTGCCATGTGCCATCTCTGGACCTTTCGTCGTGGAACACAACCGGTCCGTGCTAAATGCGTCCGGTCCCGTGTCCTTCTATGTGCATGGACAACTCGACGACGCATTAATCACGGTGCTTCGAGGCGATAGACGCCCGTACTACGCTCGTGCGGTGCGCGCTCTTCGAGAACGCTTCCGCGCGCTCCTGGCAACCGGCGATGGCGAAGGTGGTCTCGTCGCGGCGGCGCCACCGGTGCCCGTTCGCGAGATCTTCCGGCGCTTCTGGCCCTACGCGCGCCCGTACCGCAAGTGGCTGCTCGTCAGCCTGATCTTCATCGTTCTCGGGCCGGCGATCGACACGGCCCTGATCTGGATGTTCAAGATCGTCGTCGACGAGGTGCTCGTCCCGCGCGACTTCGATCCGTTCTACTGGATCGCGCTCGCGTACGTGGGGCTCACGGTGCTCGCCGGGATCGTCGGCTTCGCCGACGAATACCTCTCGACGTGGGTCGGCCAGCGCTTCTTGCTGGGCCTGCGAACGAGGCTGTTCGCGCACATGCAGTCGCTGTCGCTCGGGTTCTTCGAGCGTCGGCGGCTGGGCGACCTGCTCTCGCGGCTTACCGGTGACATCGGCGCGATCGAGAGCTTCGTGCTGTCCGGCATCGCCGACGCGCTGTCCTACATCTTCAACGTCCTCTTCTTCACCGCAGCGCTGCTCTACCTGCAGTGGGACCTCGCGCTCGTGTCGCTCGTCGTCGCGCCGCTGTTCTGGATTACCGCGCAGCGCTTCTCGCGGCGCATCCGGCGCGCGTCGCGCGAGCGCCGGCGGCGCAGCGGCTCGCTCACCTCCGTGGCCGAGGAGTCACTTGGCAACGTCCAGGTCGTGCAGGCGTACAACCGCCAGGATTTCGAGGTCGAGCGCTTCGAGCGCGAGGGCGTCGGCTCGTACAAGGCGACGATGGCGTCGATGCGGCTGCGCGCGCTGTTCACGCCGGTCGTCAGCCTGATCGAGCTCGGCGGCGCGCTGCTCGTCATCGGCCTGGGCACGTACAAGCTGACGAAGGGCGACATCAGCCTCGGCGGGTTGCTCGCGTTCATGGCGTACCTCACGCGGCTGTACGAGCCGATCCGCTCGCTGACGAAGCTCACGACGACGATCTACTCCGCGTCGGCCGGAGCCGAGCGCGTCATCGAGCTGCTCGACGAGCAGCCGGCGGTCGTGGACCGTCCGGACGCCCGCGATCTCGGGCGCGCGCGCGGCGAAGTGGCAGTCAAGGACGTCGCCTACCGCTATCCCGACACCGAGCACGACGCGGTCAGCGCCGTGACGTTCGCGGTCGGGCCTGGCGAGACGCTTGCGCTGGTCGGCGCGAGCGGAGCCGGCAAGTCGACGATCGCCAAGCTGCTGCTGCGCTTCCACGAGCCGACCGCCGGACAGATCACGATCGACGGCGTCGACGTGCGCGACGTGACGCTGCACTCCCTGCGCGAGAACGTCGCGGTGCTGTTGCAGGAGACGCTCGTCTTCGAGGGCACGGTGCGCGAGAACATCGCATACGGACGCATCGATGCCTCCGACGAGGACGTCGAGCGCGCCGCCCGCGAAGCCGACGCGCACGAGTTCATCGTCGATCTGCCGCAGGGCTACGACACGCCGATCGGCGAACGTGGCCGCAGGTTGTCCGGTGGCCAGCGCCAGCGCGTCGCGATCGCCCGCGCGATGGTCCGCGACGCCCCGCTGCTGATCCTCGACGAACCGACGACGGGCCTGGACGCTGAGTCGACGCAGCGCGTGCTGGGACCGATGCGGCGGCTCATGCGAGGCCGCACGACGATCGTCATCTCGCACAACCTCATGACCGTGCGCGGCGCTACGGAGATCGTCGTGCTCGAGCACGGGCGGGTCGTGCAGCGCGGCTCGCACGCCGAACTGCTCGCGCGCGGCGGGGCGTACGCGCAGATGTGGCTGTCCCACGACGGCGAGGTCGCGCCCGCGGCAGCGCCCGCGGAGCCGTGAGCGACGCCGGCCAACCTGGGCCGCCACTGCTCGAAGTGGGGACCGAGCTCGCGCCCGGCTACGAGGTGCGCTTCCATGTCGCGCGCAGCCGCGTACTGGACGTCTACGACGTCTGGAGCGCCGAGCGCGACACGCACTGCGTGGCGAAGACCCTGCGGCCGGACCGCGTTGGCGACAGCAAGCCGCGCCGGCGCCTGTACCGCGAGGGACGGATCCTGCTGGCGATGGCGCACCCGCACATCGTCCGCGCCTACGAGCTGGTCGCCGGGCCGCGGCCGGTGCTGATCCTCGAGCCGTTGACCGGTGGATCGCTCGAGGATGCCCTGCGGACGAGCGGGCGCGTCGCGCTGCCGACCGTCGTCGAGCTCGGCCTTCAGCTCTGCTCGGCGATGCACTACGTACACGGCCGCGGGCTCGTCCACGGCGACCTCAAGCCGGCGAACATCGTCGGCGACCGCGGCTTCTCGAAGGTCATCGACTTCAGCCTCGCCCGCGCGCCCGGCCGCGGGCACGCGGGGCGCGGGACGCGGGAATATCTCGCGCCGGAGCAGGCGCGCGGGGCGCTCGTCAGCTGCGCGGCTGACGTCTGGGGCATCGGTGCGGTCCTCTACGCAGCCGCCGTGGGCTGCCCCCCGTTTTCGATCGTGGACGGCGCGGCGCGCTACCCCCAGCTCGAGCGCCGAGCGGACCAGTTGAGCGACCATCGGCGGCTGTCGCCCCAGTACGCGCTGCTCGGCGACCTCATCGCGGCCTGCCTCGAGCCCGAGGGGCGAGCCCGGCCGTCGGTCGGCGAGCTGACGGACCGGCTGGACGAGATGATCGCGGAGGACGACGAGAGACCTCCGCCGTCCTCCTCTTCTGGCTGACGCGGTTGGCGCAGCAGATCGTCGAGTCGCTTGCCGAACTGAGCGATCTTCTCCTGTAACAACATGCTGCGCCGGCTCTGCACACGTCCGTCTCGCTTGCGCACACGTATGCGCGCAACTGTAGGCGCGCCGGCGGATCGTTAACTCAACGCGACGGTTCGCCCGTCGACGAAGTTGTCCGACGAGTCGATGATCTTCGCCACCAGCTTCTCGGGCACCGGCGCGTCGGTGGTGAGGATCATCACGGCGTGGTCCTGCTCGCCGTTGTCCGGCGGCGCGTGGCCGACGGCTGCGGAGCCGATGTTGACGCCGTGCTCACCGAACGTCATCCCCACGCGGCCGATGACGCCGGGTGCGTCGATGTAGCGAAACAGCGTCAGGTGCGGCTCGAGCTGGAGGTTGAATCGCTGGCCCCAGGCCTGCAGCAGGTGCGGGCGGTTCCTGCGCCCGATCGTCGTGCCGGCGACGGTCGTGCGGCCCTGGCCGCAGACGATGGTGACGCGGATGAGGTCGGTGAAGTCGCGTGCGACCGTGCTCTTGGTCTCGGACACTTCGATGCCGCGCTCCTCGGCGATCGACGGAGCGTTGACCTCGTTGATCGCCTCCTCGGTGCGCCCGCTCAGGGCGCCGAGCAGGACCGCGGTCCCGAGCGGGCGCGTGTCGCGCTCCGCGATCCGGCCGTGACACCCAATCTCGATGCGATCGATCGAGCTGCACAGCGCAAGCGCCGTCGCAAGCCGCCCGAGCTGGCGGCACAGCGGCACGAACGGGCCGAGCACCTCCATGTCCTCGGGCGCGATCGACGGCGCGTTGACGGCCGTCGTGACGTGCCCGCCCTGCAGCGCGGCGACGAGCTGCTCGGCGGCCTGATAGCCGGCGCGGTCGGTCGCCTCGGCTGTCGACGCGCCGAGGTGCGGCGTGACGATGACGTTCGGATAGTGAAACAGCGGGTGGTCGGTGATCGGCTCGCGCTGGAAGACGTCCAGCGCGGCGCCGGCGACCTTGCCGCTGTCCAACGCCGCCCTGAGGTCGTCGTCGACGATCAGCGACCCGCGCGCGACGTTCAGGATCCGCACGCCGTCACGCATGTTTGCGAACGCCTCGGCGTTGAGCCAGCCATCGGTCTCCGGAGTGTTCGGCAGGTGGATGGTCAAGAAGTCCGCTTGCGTGTAGACGTCGTCGCGGCCGTCGGTCTTCTCGACGCCGAGGTTCACGTAGCGCTCGTTGCTGACGTAGGGGTCGTAGGCGATGACCCGCATGCCGAACGCCTTCGCGCGCTGCGCGACGAGCTGACCGATGCGCCCGAAGCCGATGATCCCGAGCGTCTTGTCCATCAGCTCGGTGCCGG
>JAWVGJ010000056.1:0-4108 GCA_033855115.1 Solirubrobacteraceae bacterium | reverse complement strand
CGCGAAGCGCTGCGCTGCCTCAAGCGTCACATCACCCGCCGCGTCTACACGCTCCTCATGCACACCCACAACATGAACGCGAACGCGCCAGCAACGGCGCTCGCGTTGACATAGGAGCAACCGATGGTCAACGGCTAACGCGCTGCCAACGGTTCATGCGACCGGGTGCGCGGCCGCATGAACCGATTCGCTCGCGAACGCCCACGCCCGATCAAGGCGACCGCATCCCCGCATGCCGGTCCGTTAGCGGATCCGCGTGGGCGCGGCCGCAGGGCACGCCGGCGCCACCTTGGCACCCGTTGAAAGTAGTAGTGCACTCGGCTTCTGAGCCCGGTGCAGCCCCCTTCACAAAACGACAGCCGCCCCCGGCTGCCCTCGGTAGCTGTGTCCCGTATGACCCGTCCGAATTGAAGTCCCGATCAGGGGCGTCTTACGGCAGACCGGCTACGCCGCCAACACGCAGCTCACGGTCGTCGCTGGGCGCGTTGCAACCCCGGTTCCGGCGCCCACGCGAGAGTGTCCCTATTCGACGATTCCAGCGCTGTCGGACCGGGCCTTCCCGGGGCCCGTGGTGCTTGCAGCTGAGAACTGACCGCGTGCTCCGCGCGAGCGGCGACCTTGTCCCGACCTACCAGACGCTGGCCAGCAACAGTCGCCGTTCCTCCGGGGCGAATCGCGGCTCGCAGCTCAGTGTCGTCCGCTTCGGCGGGCTCCGTTGCCTCTTGAGGCGTGAACGCACGGGTTGCGGCATCGGCGAGCCGCGAGGCGCGTACCGCGTGCAGATATCGCACCGTCGTCTTGAGGTCTGCGTGGCCGACACATCCTTGACCGTGACGGGATCGAGCACGCGGGTGAGGAGGGTGCCGGCGGTGTGGCGCAGGTCGTGGAATCGGAGCGGCGGGAGCGCGGCACTGTCGCCGGCAGCGAGGTAGCGCCTGCGGAGTGCCGACGGGTCGAGTCGGTCGCCGGCGGCGTTGCAGAACACGTAGTCGTCCCCGCTCGTGAAGTCGGGTCGCTGCGCCAGCCGGTCGAGCGCGGCCCGCCGTTGCGTCGCTGCGGTGTCCGATCAGTAGTCGATGCCCTCGGGGATCTGTGACCCTGAGAGCTCTCAGAGTCACGGACTCCTGAGCCCGCCTCTTCACGAGCCACGCTGGGTTGAGCGCAGCGATGAGCACCACGACTATCCGGATGCGTCTTGAGGGCAAACCGTGTGTTTCGGAGCCGGTGCGCAATCGACCCGTGTCAGAGCCCGAGCATCAGCCCGAGCGCCTCGTCGACGGCCCGCAGTTCGCCTGCCTCCAACCGCCCCACCGACGCCCCGAGCCGTTTCGGGTCGAATCGAGCGCCCCTGCACGATCCGGTGGGCCGAGACGTCGACGGTCGGCGCGAGCGCTCGCCACTCGCCTCTCGCCTCGACGCTGACTGCGACGCTCAGCCCGCGCGCCGTGCATGCTCGCCGCCAGGCTGTCGAGCTGGTCCAGGCCCGGCTGCGGGGCGAGGTCGTCGGCGTCGCTTCTTGGCATGAAAGCCGAGCAGCCGGTCAGCTCGAGCACGGCCTGGCGACTCGAGCCCTCGAGCGACACGAGCGCCTGCTTCGCCTTCACCGGGTCGCGGGCGATGACGACGCGGGCAGCACCGGCCTGCACGCCAACGATGCGCGACGATGTCGTGCAGCTCGCACGCGCTCGTCGAAGACGGCGCGACGGGCGTTCTCCTCGCGCTCGTGCTCCAGTTCGACCGTCTGCTCGGATGAGCCTGGATCCGAGCCCTGGCGCGGGTGGCGGGTGCGCAGCACTACGGTCACGCGAGCGCGCGGCGCGCCGTGACGAGCAATGGGTGCAGATCAGCGAGGAGGTCTTCGGGTGGGCGTAGACCAAGACACGCATGAACGGTGCACTAGACGCCTCCGGCGCGCTACTCGCTGCAAAGCGCGTGTCGGGGTCACCGGTCCCTCATGGCCGCAGTAGCGTCGGGTACGTGAGCGTGCGCAGTGAGCCGACGTGGCAGGCAATCAGCGCGCTGGCGACGATCGCGACGCTGATCGACCAGGGCCTGAGCGACGCGCGCGAGCACTACGCGATGCTGTTTGCCGCCCAGCCAGATCCGTACGCATTTGACGCGACAACGATGGCCCGCGTGAAGCGCGCCAACGCCGACAGCCTTGCGCTCTGCGACGTCTACGAACAGCAGCTACGGCGCTGGCGCAAGCAACGCCTGACAGACGCTCAGCAGCACGAGGTGGCGCGCCTGGACAGCACGACACGCGAGCTGCGCCTGATGCTCACGGAGATCCTCGCGCTCGCCGACGAACTCGCGAGCAGCTCGACCGAACGCCAGCTCAGCAAGGCCGACGCCGAGCTCGGGCTCGAGCATCCGTTCGGTTAGCGACGGCAGCGGTGCCTAACGCGAGGCCGAAGCGAGCATCGACCTCACCCGCGTGTGCGTCCGCGCAAGCGGCTATTCCGTGGCGGGGACGGCCTTCCGCGGTTCGGGAGCCGCCTCGCGCAGCATCCGCAGTTCGAACGCGACCGACCGCGGTCCCACTGTGCCCGTGATCTCGGTCGGGGTCGGATCGCGCACGTGGCGCAACACGAAGCGCAGCCCGCCGTCCTCCTTCGTGCCGGTGCCCGCATAGGCGGGTTCGCCGTCGGGCGTGGCGACCACGAACTCGACGGCGCCGTCGCCCGGTGTGGTCAGAACGTTGAAGCGGACCCTTGGCCGTTCGTCTCCGATGGAGCGCGTCGCAACCACGGCTGCGTGCCGGCGCTGCGCCAGCAGCGCCTCCACGACATCGCCACCGGCGAGCTCGGCGTTGATGAGCAGCAGGTGCGGCTCGGTCTCGCAGTCAACCTCGAACTGCAGGCCGATCGACCGGTCGAGCTCCAAGGGCTGCGTCCCTACGAGCCGCTCGACGGCGCGCGCGACTTCCGCGCTCGCAAGCGGCTTCGTCGGGGACGCCTGCCACGTCATGCCCAGCTGCACGCGCAAGGCGTCGAGTGCCTCGAGGGCGCGTCCGGCGCGCATCCCGATTGCCAGGCGGGTGGCGAGCAGCCGGCGCCCGGAACGCTCGTCCTCGGGCTCGGACGCCTCCAGCACCGCCAGGCTGCGCGCGCTGCCGACCTGGCTGAGCGCCTTCAGGATCTGCGTCTTGACGCGGGCGTCGGAGACCCCGAGCAGGTCCAGCAGGGGACCTTCCACCACGTCCGGGGGCAGCGTCGCCAACCCCGCGGCCGCGTTGGTCCTGACGGCCACCGACTCGCCCGCGTCGGCGGCCACCCGAGCCAGAGCCGTCAAGTCGCCCGGCGGCGACATAGGACGGCACGTCGCTTCGACCCACACCTCGAGGCGAAATGATCCCCGGCCGATCCTAACCGGCCGCGTCAGAGCCCGAGCATCAACCCGAGCGCCTCGTCGACGGCCCGTAATTCGCCTGCCTCCAACCGCCCCACCGACGCTCCGAGCCGTTGCGGGTCGATGACGGTCGTTTGTTCGACCAGGACGCGTGTGTCGACGCCGTCGAGGCTGATCGCCGGGCGAAAGCTGGCCGGGCGGGCGCTGGTCGAGGTCGGCGCGACAAGCGTCGTGCTGAGGTCGCGAAACTCGTCGGCTTGCACGACGACGGCGTAGCGGGCGCCGTGCTGCTCGTGGCCTCGGGGTTCGCGTCTCGGCGGAAGGCGGAACACCTCGCCGCGGACCATCTCAGTCGGAATCCGGTGGCGCGAGGTCGGCCATCTGCTCCCGGATGATTCGCATCTCCTCGCGGTCGTGATCGTCGGCTGCCAGGCGCTTGACTTCCTCGCGGATGGTCGAGCGCGCCCGGCGGCGTGCGGCGGCCTCTCGAAGTGCGGTGCGTACGGCTTCGGAATCCGTCAGGCCTTCGGCGCGAACCACGTCCAGCGCCGCTGCTGAGCTGTCGTCCAGGCGGACGTGCAGAGATCGGGCCACAACGCGACCGTAGCGCGGATCATGCTACGCCCGACCTCAGTGAGAACGTTGGTGCCCTCGGTGATGGTCCGTCCGATCCGTGTTGGAGGTTCCTCGGCGGGTGACGGGCTGGCTCTTACGCTCGTTGTCGGCCAGGTGTCTGACCTGCATCGGTTGTGCCGCC
>JAWVGJ010000055.1:0-16968 GCA_033855115.1 Solirubrobacteraceae bacterium | reverse complement strand
GCGAGGATGGAGAGGCGCATGAAGAATCGCGCCGCGAGGACCTCGTCAACGAAGGACCCGACGAGCGCGATGAGCGGCCGGCGTGACGAGTTACGCTGTTGGCCGGGCAAGAGCGATCACGCGGGTCAGGGTGTCGCTGCCGTAGCGCTTTGCTTGCACGCGGAAGAGCCCCGACTTCTCGATCCCCGGGAGCGTGGTCGTCTCGCCACAGACCGCCGAGGTCGCCAGGAGGGCTGGGAGGTCAACCGCAAGCGCGTGCAGCGCGTCTGGCGCGCGGAGGGCCTGCGCGTGCCGCAGGCGCGCCGGCGCAAGCGAGCGGTCGGCGAGGGGCCGGACGGCCGCGACATCAAAGCCACCGCACCCGACGACGTGTGGGCGCTGGACTTCCAGGCCGATCAGACCAGCGACGGCCGGCCGATCCGGATGGTCAACATCATCGACGAGCACACAAGGGAGGCGCTGGTCATGCACGCCGCCCGCCCGATCGGCGCCGACGAGGTCGTCACGCAGCTCGAGGCGCTCGTGGCGCGCCGCGGCCGCGCCCCGCGGTTCGTGCGGATGGACAACGGGCCGGAGCTGACTTCGCACGCGCTCCGGGACTGGTGTCGCTTCAGCGCCGCCGGCAGCGTGTTCATCGAGCCCGGCTGCCCGTGGCAGAACCCGTTGGTGGAGTCCTTCCACGCCCGCGTACGCGACGAGTTGTTCAACGGCGAGCAGTTCGCTTGTCTCGCCGAAGCCCAGGTGCTCATCGACCGACTGGCGCGAGGACTACAACCACCGCCGGCCACACTCCGCGCTGGGAATGCAAGCCCCGGCCGCGTTCGCCGCCGCCCACACCCCCGAGGCCGCCGGCGCCTGACCGAAGCCGCGCGCGGACGGAAGCACGCCGCTCGGCTCGCCCCCGGCTCGCCTTCGCGACGAGCTTCCGTCCGACCGGCCTCCTAGCGTGCCCGGCGCTACGACCACTCGACTCTCACAGTCAGTGGACCGAAAAACGGGGTCCCTCCATCGAGGGCCTGATGCGCGTCCGTTCGTGCTCGGAAGCTCGACGGAGTTAGACCGTGGTAATACGTGAGGGCGATTTGCTCCAGGAGATCGGGAGCTGATCTGGCGCTGGTTGAAGGCGATGCGGTCGTCGCGGTTCGTCGCGGCACTGGTCAACGGCAGGGTGCCCAAGGAGGGCGACGGCCAGCGGTGATATGTCGCCTCGGACATCTCCAGCGCCTGTGCTACTTCATTCTGTAGGCGGCATTAATAAGAGCGAGAACGTAGCCAGCGAATGCGACGGCAAGCGCCTTGATCGTGCTTGGGGTTTCGTGCTGATTGACGATGTAGGTGATCGCCACCGCACTAGCAACAACGGCGTATGCCCAGATTCCAAACGTCTTCGGCCAACTTGCCGCCTCCGTGCTACTCGGTTCCAGCGAAAACAGCTGTCTGATCCGAGCCCGGAACTTATCACTCTTGGACGTGCTCTTTTCGAGCGCGCGCTTAAGAGATGGGTTGGTCTCCTTCTCATCGGTCACGGTACCAATCTCCAACGCAAATGCTGAACCCAGAACACCTGCGAGCGCTGCCGCCGCAGACACCAGAGTCGCGTCCAACCTGGGCGCGGTGCCGGGCTGAGCCGCAGAGATTTTTACGATGAAATCGCCGTACAGCCCCACAAATGTTGATGTTGCCCCATAGAGAATCACACCCTTGAGCACGGAGAGGCCTCCAATCTTCGCAATGGTAGTGCTGTCTATCTGGCTCGTCGTTGTAGACATAGCTCTCTCGCTCTCCTTCGCGTCGGCTGCCGACACACGCATCACTTGAAAACACTGCTTACCCGTCGGTTCAGGCCGCGTTGTCGTCAGACTTGCTCCAGCGCGGCATGCTCGCCGGCAGGCGGCGTCTGGTCGGCGGCCGAAGTGACGGGGCCGCGGGCGCCGAAGCCGGTTGTCGAGCCATGATTGAGGTCGACGCTCATCGTGCCGATTGTCGCGTCGTTGTGGTACTGGTGGATGTGCACCGACGGGTGGATGTGCCCGCCAGACCAGGCGTAGGTCTGCCAAAACCAGCTGCACACATCATGCTCCACTACGTACTTGACGATCCCGTAGCCGCCGTAGACGCCGGTGCGAGTCTTCCCGATCACCGACTCGACACCCTTGAGGTACGTCGCCACCTTTGTCTTCTGGGCATCGGCGACGTCCCAATCCACGGCGAAGTAGATCGGAATGCCAGCCAACCCCAGCTTTTTGACCCGCTCATCGGCAAACGCGCCGTCGGCGGCGCCGGCCGCGTGGCCGTCGATGGCGCGCTGCGCCTTGGTTTCAAAGACGACGCCGATCTTGATGTCTCGCTTATGCAGCTCCTTTTTCTCCGCCAGCGTCAGGTCCTTGCCGGGGTCATGGGAGATGTAGCGCATCGCAAACTTGATGCCCTTCGCCTTCAGCGCGTCGTAGTCCTTACTGGTCTTCGCGTAGTCGACACCCATGATTGTCAGGTTGCTCATGATCTGTCCTTCGAAGCGATCGCGACGCCGCGACATAACTTCCGCGGGTGCGATCGGATGATTGATGACGCTGCCGAGCTAACGCCGGCATCGCTACGGCGAGCTCCGCTTGGGGCTGCCGTCAAGCTCCGCGTGCGCAAAGCCCGGCTGAGTAGGCTAATTCCCAGCGGTCTCGCCGTAACGTAGGCGCCTAAGTGCCTCGCAGACGTCACGGCGAGAGCCGCTGGGAGCTCACGTTCGCGTAGATCAGCTCATTGCCATCCAAGACGCCGCGGCACTGTCAGCGACCCAGTAGTCGAAGCTCACACGAACGTCGATCTCCCCGGAATGGTGGCCGAATAGCCCCGAGGCGGCGCACTGGGTGTAGACGGTGACGCCGACCGCCTCCGTGCTCACGACGGGCGCGTCGATGTGCGCGTCGCCGCGCAGCACGTGCGGTGCCACCCCGACGGTGTATTCGAGCATCCTAGCGCCCGGGACGGGCGCGGGAATCGTGTACGACCGCGTGATATCGGTCTCGGAGCCGGAGGCATCTTGATGAATCGTATAGGTGAAGGACTGAGTCGACATTAGCATTCTCCCGTGTTGGACTGGACACGTCAGCGAGCGAGCAGGCGGGCTGCCCGTCACCACCTGGCCGCGGGTTGAGCGGTCGAAGCACCTGGCGGCGGCGAGACGCATAGCTTGCCCGTGATAGTCAGTTGATGACTGGGCGGTTTAATAGCGGTTGGTGGAAGCATGCCGCAGGTGCTGACCCACTGTCATGAGGCAAGCGTCCCGATCACGCCGGAAATCTAGGGCTGGGTAAGAGACACCCGACCCGGCGATGGCACAGACATACGTCCAAGGCAGCACGGTCGCGACGTCTAAGACCTAGCGTGACATCGCTCGATGTCGATTGGTCCGGCGTGTGCTTGTTGCGCCGGTGCCTGCGACCACGCGGCGCTCCAGGCACGCCAGGGATTGTGTGTCTGCGGCAGCGCAGCCATCGGTCCAGGCCGTATGTGGCGAGAACAGTAGGTCGGCGAGCGAGCGATCTACTGACACACGATCAGCCGGCGTGACTGGCGGACGCTATGCGAGAGGAACAGTGGCTGGAGGAGTGCCTTGTGGTCGAGGTCTGTGACACGATCGTCGGTGCTCCTGCCACCTTCGAGCCTGCGAGGTGTAAGCCCGCTGGTTCTGTTCAGGTAGATCCCGTCCAGCGCGTGCTTTGTTGGCGGCCGATACCTGCTTCGCGTGCGAGGATGATGGCCTCGGCGCGGCTGGCGACCTCGAGTTTGGTGAAGATGTTTGAGACGTGGTTGCGGACTGTCTTGGGCGAGAGGTACAGGCGCTGTGCGATGTCGGTGTTGCTCTGGCCTTCTGCGAGGAGTTGTAGGAGCTCGCGCTCGCGCTCGCTGAGTTGGGGGAATGGGGCGGGCCGCCCGGACGCGACTGAGAAGAAGCCAGCGATCCGGTGTGCCAGGCTGGGGCCAAAGATCGCCTCGCCTCGGGCGACGGCAGTGATAGCGCGAAGAATCTCTTCGCGTCCGGCGCCTTTAAGGAGATATCCGCGTGCGCCTGCCTGCATGGCGGAGAAGACGGAGTCGTCGTCGTCGAACATCGTGAAGACCAGCACGCGGATGTGCGGGCTGGTCGAGACAATCTGCCGTGTCGCTTCGACTCCGTCGATGTCGGGCATGTGAAGGTCCATGACGACGACGTCGGGCTGCAGTTGCGCAGCCTTCCGGATGGCATCGTTGCCTGTCGACGCGGTTCCGACGATGGTCGTGGCCGATCCCGTTTGCAGCAGCGCCTCCAGTCCTTGCCGGAACTCGACGTGATCATCGGCGATCAACAGGCGCAGCGGTTCGTCGGTCATCGCGGCGTAGGGGCGGACAGATCGCCGATCGGGAGGGTGGCGGAGATGATCGTGCCCCCAGCGGGATGTCGCGCGGCGGAGAATTGGCCTCCGAGTTCGGCTGCCCGTTCGCGCATCGAGGCGATGCCGACGCCGGGAGCGTAGCCCGTCGGTAACCCGACGCCGTCGTCACGGATCTCGACGATCAGTGCTTGCGTCTGGACGGCGAGTTGGACGTGACACATCGTCGCTCGACCATGGCGAGCCGCGTTGGTGACGGCCTCGGTGGCGATGCGGTAGGCGGCGACCTCAACGGCGGCTGGCAGCTCGGGCATGTGGTTCGGCGCGACGACGTCGACGCAGGGCAGCCCGCTACCGCATTGGTTTTCGCGACTGAAGTGGTTGCAGCGTTCTCGGATCGCGGATACGAGCCCGAGCTGGTCCACGGTGCGTGGGCGTAGGTCATCGACGACTCTTCTGACCTCTGCGATGACGCCCTTGTTTTGCTCGGCCACAAGCGCCAAAACGTTGCCAGCGCCGTCACGGTCGGTGTCGAGGAGCGTGCGCGCGACCTCAAGCTGCATACCCTGCGCTGCCAGGGTAGGGCCAATGCCGTCATGCAGATCCCGGTGCAAGCGTCGACGCTCCTCTTCGCGAGCGGTGACGATGCGAGTGCGCGACTCCTGCAGGGCGCTGTTGAGCAGGACGAGGTCCGCAACCCGGCCTACCTGGTAGGCGACGTCCTCCAGCAGGCGCCTGTCGGCTGGACCGAACGGTTCACGTCCGGGCATAACCTCGAGCAGCAGGCGCCCTGGCGAACCGTTATCAGAGCCCAGAGCGACACAGACGGCATCTCCTCCGCGCGGGCGTCCGCTGACAGCGGCTGGCTCGTGGATGCCTGAGCCGGTCTCGAGTTCGACGGCCACGTAGGAGAGTCGCAGCGTGCGGGCCAGCGTATCGACCGTTCGTCGTAGCGCAGCGTTGGGGTTTGCGGCGGCGTCCAGGCGCCCGAGCTGGGAGACGACCTGATAAGGGTCGTCACGGGCACCGTAGATGAGCCCGCTCACCCAGCGCTGTAGCCGTGCGCGAAGCGGGTGAAAGCACATCGCGACGAAACCACCCGCTACAAGCGCGACAAACGATGACTGCCGCGGAAACCACTTCGTCAGGGCGCTCAACGTGCCGAGATAGATGGCCAGAAGCGAGGCGGTCAGCAGCCCGAACACCAGCCACTTCTTGAGGATCACCTGGATGTCGAACAGTCCGTAGCGCAGAATTGCCGCGGCAAGGGCCACTGGGCAGACGACAAACGTCAGCTGAAGCCAATCCCAACCCACCAGCGGATGCCCGACCAGCACGTCTGGCAGCTGACCGGCTGCCACATAGATAGCAAGCGCTCCGAGCAGGCTGGCGATCACGTAGCGCAGCCGCTGTCGGGCCGCCGGCTCTGTCGTGCGGCGGTAAGCGAGCACAAAGAGGATCACCAAGACGATCGGCACGACCCGCGACGCGGGCTCCGAGATCACCGTGAGCTGTTCCAGGCGTGCGAGCGGAACGTGTGTCTGCGGCAGGGAGATCGCAAGCCCGAGAAGGTATAACGCAAACGGTAGAAGGTACACCCAAAAAATGAGTCGCGGACGCGCCGCCAGCCGACGTGGAGGCTGCGGAAACACGACCGCAAAGTGCGTCCAGACGCCCCACATCAGGGCGTTGGCAATGTCCGAGCCGATGTACGGCCACACCCCGCGCCCTCCCGCTATGTCGATCGCCCGTAGGCCCAGTGGCCACTCGCCGGTGCCTGCGATGAGAAAGACGGCTAAGGCGAGCATGAGCTGCGCTGCTCGGTCCCGTGGACGTTGGACGAACACGAACATCGCGACGGCCAGTAGCACTAGTGGCAGTGCATAAACCACGACGTTGTTCATGAAGGCGCCCGGTACGTCAAAGTCGTGCAGCCGCAGCGTCGCGTCTCTGACCTTGCCGTCACGAAGGTACGTGTACCGGACGACGTCGCCCGCATGCCTCCGTGGCCCCTGCCATGCGTCCAGCGTCGCGAGGCGCCTGCCGTCGACGGCCACGATGATGTCGTCTGGGCGCAGCGGACTCTGCGGGTCGTGGACACGGTCCACCCGCACGCCCGTTCGCCACTGCCGGCCTGGATCGCTCGACAAATGCGGATTGAGCAAGGTCCCGTCGTCGGGACCCGCTAGCTGGATAGCGACCACCCACCCGAGGGGAACCGCTACCACGAGCACAAGCACAATCAGAACGGTGCGACGTGGCGTCGAGGAAACAGTCATGGAGTCCCTAAGAGGAAGGTAGCTCGCGGTGACATGGTCCGATCGGTTCGACCGCCCCATCCTCCCTGCGTCGCCCCTTCGCACCGGCCAAGGAGTCATCGCATCATCCTCGATCCCGCGGCCGCAATCAACAATGGGCACCTGTCCCGACCGGGCAGGACCCCAGGCCTGCCCCCCCGCGCGTCGGGATAGGCATCATCGACCAAAACAAGAACCTAGAAAATCGATTAGTAGAACGGCAGCGTATTGGTACTGCCAGCGTGGTTCACGATCACGCGTCCCGTTGGCAGCCGGCGACCAAGACACGCCTCGACTCGCTGCCATCGACGCTAACGCGCGGATGTAGTGCCTGCCCGATCAGGGCTTCGGTCCCTTGACATAGAGACAGCCAGGACGACAGTGTAACAGCAGTCGCACTATTGCTGAGAACGGTTCTCGCAACATGCTAGTCAACGATTAGGCAGATTGCGGGGGTAGTCCGTGCCACTGCGGCGTGACGTCGACAAAGGAGGCATGATGAAGCAATGCATGTATTGCGCTGAAGAGATTCACGATCAAGCGGTATTGTGCCGCTATTGCGGACAAGATCTTGAGCCATCAGGTCCGGATAGCACCGGAACCGCGCTTGGCCACGAGGCAGCGCCGCAGCGGTCTCGTTGGGGACTCATCTGGGCATCGCTTCTTTTGGCCGCTGCAATCCCAGCAGTATGGAACCTGTCGCAACTTGAGGGCGTACAGCGATCCACGTTTCTGTCTGTGTATTTCTTGCTCAATCTCCTACCGTTTGGGTTCGGTCTGTGGGCAGGAGCTCTCTATCGCGGGCCGCATCCTATCGTTGGTGTCCTTTTGGGTACGGCTGCTGGCGTTGGCCAAGCCCTCATTGAGGGGGCCCTTCTGACGCGTGTAGAGGTGAACGGCCACCTGCTAATGCTTGGTCCGGAGGACCTGCTGGCGTGGGCAGCGACCACTGTCCTGTTCGTGGCAGGAACGTTCATTGGGAGTCGCCAAACTGGTAGACGCCAGGCGGCAATGCTTGCTGGTCGACAGGTCATGGGGGTCGCGAAGGCTGTGCGCAGAACTGTAGCTGTCGTTGGGTTCCTCATGAACGCTGTGGGATTCATAGTTCTTTTCATACAGTCGACGCCGTCTTGAGGACGTTGTCAATTCAGCGCGCCTGCGCGAGAGTCCGATCCGAACACGTTCGGCGCCGCGGCTTCCAAGACTATGGCAGCGCTTCATGCGCTGACGGGAGAGCGGCGGATTTGCCGCATCGAAGCACCGCAAGAGACACCGGCGTGCTGCATAGCGCTGGTTGGCCCAAAAAGAGTCGGGCTGGACATGTGTACGTCCGCCTGATTGCTTAAGATAGGTCGTCGATATTGACTTCTCCTGGGCAGGACGACGGTGTCGCCCACGCAGCCTCCCGGCCCCCAAGCGTGATGCTGGAGGCGTCCGTGATCGGGAGGACCTGACGGCGCGCCAGGCAGCAGCGCTGCTCGGATCGCGGAACTCAGAGTGGCCGCGTGAGTGCGCTGAGTCGGGTGCGCACGTCGGCGACCAGTTCTTCTCGGACCTGCCTGAGCGCAAGGCCGAGGAGGTTCTGGCGGCCGTAGCAGTCTCGTGCATCGCGACAGTTCCAACGTGTTCGGTGGGCCTGTCAGCGGCAAGTGGGTGAGCGTGGGTGAGTAAGAGCGCGGAGCGCTAGGGCAGGAAGTGAGCGGGTCGTCGCGACGGACGACGATGACAACGAGCGGTAACGCGCGCGCGTCTGAGAAGGGACAAACCTTCGGATACGAACGCCTGTCCCCAGCGACAGACGGCGCCCCAAGGGCTACATCCAGGGCTACAACGCACAGGCCGTCGTCAACGACGAGCGGATCATGATCGCCGCCGGGGTCAGTGACGTTGATCTTCCCGGTGGGCGTGGCGGAAGGCGTGTAGGGCTTCTTGACTGGCGTGTTGAGCCTGCGCCCGTTGCTCATCACGGCCCTGCGCCCGAACAGCCAGGCTTCAGAGGCGGCGTTCGCGTGTCATTCGGTGTCAAACGCCTCGTCCATGCGGCGCTTGGTCGTGCACCTCGCTGACCGTGATCACTCTGAACGCGACGTCCTCGACGCACGCACGCTCGATCCGCGCGATGAGCGCCGGCCACGCGCTTCGGCGTAGACGAACAACCGCGATCATCATTCCCGGGTCGTGCGCCGGCCGGCCTGCCCATCCTGGCGGTAGACAGAGAAGAATGCCTCTAGTGCTCTTCCTACTCGCGGAAGTGGCAGGAGCCGTCGACTGTCGTGCCGGGCATGTCGGGTGCTAGCGTCGATGCCACACGGCGCAGCATCCGTCGGTAGTCGCTTGAGAGGACGGGGCGGATTGCGCGCAAATCGACGCCGGTGGGGCGCGGACCATCCAGTGAACACTTGGCGCTCACGGAGGGTCGGGCGTGGATCAACGTAAGGTCGAACAGGCTGATCGCGAGCAGGGAGCGTCCGCTCGTCGTCTCGTCCGCCTCGATGCCCTCAGCAAGCAGGCTCGCTGCCGGGCCGCCTGCTGACATGACGACGAGAGACGACACGCCAAATCCGTGGAGCGTCGCACGGCGGGTGGTGTCCGCGAGCGCATAAGCCCCTCGGAAAGCTTTGTCTTCGTTGGCGCGATGGATCGGGGAGGGTAGCGCCCTCGATAGCAGCGGAGAAAGCCGGTAGCGCGCCGCACGGTCGTCCCAGGCCACGATGGTCGGAATTCGCACGACTGGTGGATACGTGGTTTGTGCCAGATAGGACACGATGAGCTCTCGCGTGCCGTCGCCATCAACGTCGATGACGTCGGCGTGGTCGACTGCATAATCGATCGATGGATCCCTCATCTGGTGCGCAGGATCGAGGAGAGCCCCGCGTAGCCCGCCTGTCCTCGGCTGGAAGGCGATTTGTAGACGCAGGCGCCCGTCTATGTTGTCGTAGATGCGCAGCTCGTCTGATCCCGCGGACTCGGGTCGCATGACCACAGCTCAGAGGGCTGGTCGACCTCGTGCAGCCGAACGGCTCGCGCCAGGACGGTCGTCTTTCCCGCACGGGCCGCGGCCTGACGAATGGCCTCGAGCTGCGCGCCGATTCGCGGCGCTCTGCGCACCGCGAACCCGCCCGCGCTCACCAGCGACGCGACGATAGCGACGGCGGCGACGCTCAGCGCGATCGACATGCCGAGCACTGGGTCGAGGCGTTGGCGAGTGCGCCGTGGCTCGCCGCGTTTGCCCACCGGGACGGCTTTGTGGTCGCTGCCTGCGGAGAGGGCTTCGCCGATCCCGCCAGAGACATCGATGCCCGGATAGAGCTCGCCGGCAGCCTGGTATTCACGCGCGCTCAACTGGGACGAAAGATGCACCGTTGTCGCCGCGGCCAACAGCCGCCGTGCCCGATCGCCCACATCACCGGCGGCGCGAAGCAACTCACGCCAGGACTCCTCGCGCACGGTCGTCACCACGGTCCAGCGAGTGTCGACGAGTGCCTCAAAGACGGAGCCCTCCAGATGCTGCGTGAAGCGCTCAAGGTCATCAAGCCACCACACCGCGCCGTCCGGGGGGACGAACGATGCATCCTCGACGGCCCTTCGCAGTGCCGCGCCTCCGTCGGGAATCACAACGGGTGTGTCGGGCAGCACGAGGCGCGCCGCCTCATACGCCGTCCGCGACTTGCCCGCGCGTGGTGGCCCGTACACGACCACGATACCGCCAGCACGCGCCGCCTCTTGGACGCTCTGGTCGGCGTCGCGAGCAACATACGGCGCGCCCGATGCAGAGTGCATCGCGGCGCGCGCAGGAAAGACTCCGAGTGCTAAGGGATCAGCGTCGGACACAGTCATCAGCGGCCACGCGCGGAGCGCCGCACTGAGCACGCGCCGTTGTCCGACCGTGTGACGTAGGCGCTCGAGTGTCACTCCCACTATTCCGACCGCGACGGCCAGCGCGAGGGACACGACGGGTCTCGGATCAAACGCGCTCACCGTGCCCTGCAAAAGCTGGATGACGGCGAACGCGACGCCAGCCGCACCGAGCGCGGTCGCCCCCACGCGCGCGCGCTGACTGGTCATAAACGTTGCTCCATCTGCCCAGCATCCCAGCCATCACCGACCGCCGGGATCTTATTAGCCTGCGGCCATCGCTCGCGATGCGTGCCGACCTCGATCAACGCGTGGCGCGGCCCCGTGAGGTCGGTCCGCGGGCTGTGAGAGCTTCGAGGGCCTTGTTGAATGAGTCAGGGAGACTCGATGAAGAGGCGACGTCACACGCCGGAGCAGATTGTGCGGAAGTTTACGGGAGGCCAACCGGTCGCTGGCGGAGGGCAGCGAGGTGCCGGGGGTCGCCAAGGCGTCGGAGGTCTCGGTGGCGACGTATCACCGTTGGCGGGCGCAGTACGGCGCGATGAAGGCCGACGACGTCAAGCGCCTGAAGGAGCTTGAGGCCGAGAACGCCAGGCTCAAGCGGATCGTCGCCGATCAGGTGCTCGAAGTCGCTGCGTTGAAGGAGATCTCCAAGGAAATTGGTGAGCTCGTCGCGTCGGCGCCAAGCGGTCCGGATGCTGCAGGATCGCCTTGGCATCTCGGAACGGCGGGCGTGCCGATACGCCGGTCAGCATCGCTCGACGCAGCGCCATGCGCCGCTGGCCGCCGACCACGACGCCGTGTTGCGGGCGGCGTCGCGGAAGATCTCCCGTGACAGGCCGAGGTGGGGGTACCGCCGGGCGCATCAGTTGCTGCTCGAGCAGGGCTGGGTGCTGAACCGCAAGCGCACGCAGCGGCTGTGGCGCGAGAAGGGCCTGCGGGTGCCACAGCGTCGCCGCAAGCGCAGCGGCTCGGGACCTCGACCGTCCCGGCGCAGCGGCTACGTGCCGAGGGCCCCGATCATGTGTGGGCGCTGGACTTCCAGTTCGACCAGACCGCCGACGGGCGGACCCTGAAGCTGCTGCACGTCGTCGACGAGTTCACGCGCGAAGCCCTCGCGATCGAGTGTCACCGCCCGCATCCACGCCGACAAGACTGTTGCCACCCTGGATCGCCTCGTCGCCGAGCGCGGCACCGCCCCGGCGTTTATTCTCTGCGACAACGGCCCGGAGCTGACCGCCAACGCGCTCAGAGACTGGTGAGAGCTTCGGCTCGCGTGTCCGCGACGAGTTCTTGAGCGTCGAGCTGTTCTCCTGTGCGTTGCGCCGCGCTTGCGTGCCCGTGCCGCCGTTGCGCGTGCGGGTGCGCGCTGTGTCGCCGGCGCGGCCTGCGTCGATGGCGGCATGCTGTCGAGCGCTGCTGCCGCGGCGTCAAGTCGGTGGTACTCGTCGACGAGCGGCTTGAGTTCCTTCAGCCGCGCGGTGATCTCGTGGCGCTTTTGATCTAGGAAATCTGCTGTTGCCATGTACGTCTCCCCGTTCAGGCAAGAGTGGGACAGTAAGGTTGTGCAGCGTAGCGAACGAGATCCCTTAGCTTCCGGTTGATCGTTTGTCGTGGCGTCAAGACCCCACAACCGCGACGGGCAAGAGCACACGGTCGCGTACATCGTGCTCCAGCACGACCCAGCACTCGCTCCACCAGCGTGGAGGCTCAGCGCCACCACGTGGCAGCGCGACCGTCAGATTCCTTGAGCGCAACGCGGAGACCCGGGTGCGCAGGGGTCGCGCCGACGGCTTTGATGGGGCGGTTCGGTGGTGTCGTCAGGGCTGGGCTGATGGGTGCTGTTCGCCGGCGAAGAGGCGTCGCTTACGGTACTTCGGGCTGGTTGCGGTCGAAGTAGGCGGCGGCCCAGTGCTCGCTGCGGTGCTTGAGGCGCAGCGGGTTGTCGTCCAAGAGATTGGCCACCCCGACCCCTCCCTGCGTTACGAGAGCACGGTCAGTGTCGCAGGCGACACCTCACGAGGTGCCACGCCCGGCGATGGTGAGGCAAGCGACGCAGAGCGGCATTGCCTGTACTGCCTGAGGGCCCCTCGCGATTCCATGACCAGCGCGAACGACGCCGCCGAGGCCGCCGTTGGTCCGTCAAACACCGACGCCCGCGCACAGTGACGTGGAGCAGTGCTCCTGCCTGGTCGGGCGCGGCTCAGCCAACGGCACCAGACACGCGTTTGCCTCCAGTCTTCTTTCTTCCTGGCGCCCGCACGAGTGTGTGTACGCGCGTCGGGACTGGCCATGAAAGTGTCTACGCGTGCTCGGCGTCGACGTCCTCATTGTTATCGCGAAGGCGATCGTCAGTCACGCAAGCAGCCGGGCGGCAACGACGCTCAGCTCGACCCTGATGCGTCGCTTGCGTCGAGCGCCGCTGGAGCGGGCCGTGGCCGGGGCGCTTGGTGACGCGCTCGAGAAGCTTGAGCGCAAGCACCCTCGCGCCATCGCGGCGCTGTTCGATGAGCATTTCTTGAGGACGAAGGGTGCGCCGGTGCTGGCGCGTTTTCTTGGTCTGGGTGAGCGACCGAGCACCGACGATCTCGTCAAGCAGTGGTCGGCGCAGCTGCCCGGGGCAGGGGAAGAAGAGCGTTACGCAGGTGATGACATCGTTGCGGCGGCGGGTGATCTGCTGCAATGGTTTGAGGACGCGCTTCATGTCGAGAAGCACAGCGAGGCGCTGGGCGGGCTGCTTGCGAAGCGAGCGGCGCACACGACGGCTAGGGCGACCAGCCAGATGGCGTCGTTGGTTGGCAGCCAGCCTGGTCGGGTGCTGATCGACACCCAAGAGCGCTATCGCGCGCTAGATGTCAATCGCTTCGCGGGTCGCGCGTGGTTGCGGGACGAGGTCGACAGGTTTCTGTCTTGTCGCACGAGTGGCTACTTCGTGCTGGAGGGTGCGGCTGGCCTTGGGAAATCGACATTTCTGGCGTGACTTGCGCGCGAGCGCGCATATCCGCTGCATTTCGTTCGGCTCGCTGGCGATCGCGATGACACGAGCGCGGCACTTAGCAACCTCGCGGTGCAGCTGGCAGACGATTGGGAGATGGACGGACCCGTGTCGCTGCGTGGCCCGGATGTCCGGACGGACGAATTCGACGCCCTGCTTGGTGCGATCGCGCGGATCCGCGAGCATCGTCATCGACGCGATCCGGTCGTGATCGTCATTGATGGCCTCGATGAGGTACGCACGGTGGCGGATCGCGGCAACGTGCTTGGCCTTCCGGAACGACCGCCTGACGGCGTGTACTTCATTGTTTCGCAACGACCCGGCCACGTCCTGCTGAGGCGAGTTAACTCGCGCTGGCTATGCCCGCTTGAGACCGATGATGAGCGCCATCTCGATGACCTACGCGTGTACCTGCAGACCGCGTGCACGCGTCCGAAGATCGCGTCTGCGCTGCAGAACGCCGGTGTCGCCGAGGCCGAACTAGTCGACAGCCTGACGAAAAAGAGTGGCGGTGTGTGGCTGTACGTGCATCACATCCTCGACGAGATCGAGCGCGAGCAACGTGACCTGTCGAATCTCGCCGATCTCCCTGCAGGTCTGTGGGAGTTCTACGCCGAGCAATGCGATGGCGTGCGTGCTCGCCAGCCAGAACGCTGGGAGCACTACGACCTGCCGGTTCTGAGCACGCTCGCTGCCGCGCAGGAACCACTCGGCCAGCCGACGCTAGCCGCGCTGGCGGCAGTCGAGGATTCACAGACGCTCGATGACGTCATCGATACGTGGGCGCCATTCTTAGAGCATCATGGCCACCCGCCGTACCGGCTGTATCACGACAGCATGGGCCGGTTCGTCAGTGGCGAGGTCGCGCATGAGCTGCGCGCCCACGAAGCCAGGGTCGCCAGGCGCCTGGCCAGCGCGACCTACGCCGCGCATCTCCGCATCGCCGATCGCTACCTGCAGCTGTGGGGAGGCCTTAGCGACGGTCTGCCGAATCTCCGCGACCCACAGCGCGCTACCACTGAGTCTGGTTACGGCGTGCGTCAGCTCGCCGTGCACCTACACGCGTGCGAACGCTACGACGAGCTGCGCGCGCTGCTGCTGGCAGAATGGCCAGCCGGCCCCCGGCCGCTAAACGCGTGGTACGAGGCGCACGCCCAGGCGGGAAATCATGTCCGCTATATGGCAGACGTCACCCGCGCACGTCAGCTCGCCGAAACGAGGACTGACCGCGCGCTGCCAGCGCGGCGGCGAGCCGTCACCGCGGGCGACGAGTATGGATACGCGCTGCTGGCAGGATCAATTCATTCACACAGTGGCAACGTGCCACCCCAACTGCGTACAGCTCTCGTACGACACGGTGTCTGGACAACTGCCCGCGCCATCGCCGATGCCCAACACCTCGCAGACCCCACTGCGCGCGCCGAGGCGCTAGGGGCGCTGGTAGAGCACCTCAGCGATGATGAGCGCGAGCCGGTGCTCGCCGAGGCGCTCACCGCCGCCCGCCAGAACAGCAACGAGCACTCGCGCGCCCGTGAGCTGGTGGCGTTGGCCCAGCACTTCAGGGATGACGAGCGTGAGCGGGTGCTCGGCGAGGCGCTGACCGCCGCGCGCCAGATCAGCAACGAGCACTCGCGCGCCGACGCGCTGGGTGCGCTGGCTGAGCATCTTGGTGCTCACCAGCTCGGCGAGGCACTCATCGCCGCCCGCGAGATCAGCAACGAGGGCGCTCGCGCCCGCGCGCTGGTGGCACTCGTCGAGCAGTTCAGCGATGACGAGCGCGAGCGCACCCTTGGCGAGGCGCTCATCGCCGCCCGCCAGATCAGCGACGAGCACTCGCGCGCCGACGCGCTGGGTGCGCTGGCTGAGCATCTTGGTGCTCACCAGCTCGGCGAGGCGCTCATCGCTGCCCGCCAGATCAGCAACAAGGGCGCGCGCGCCGACGCGCTGAGGGCGCTGGCTGAGTGCTTCAGCGATGACGAGCGTGACCGGGTGCTCGGCGAGGCGCTGACTGCCGCCCGCCAGATCAGGCCGAGCATTGCGTCGAACGGTTCGCGAGCGCGCCGGTGCCCGCCCCGTTCGTCTGCCGGGACGGCTTGGTGATCGCTACCTGCGGCGAGGGCTTCGCCGATCCCGTCGGAGACGTCGATGCCCGGATAGAGCTCGCCCGCAGCCTCGCATTCGCGCGCGCTCAACTGGGAAGGAAGATGGATCGTTGTAGCAGCGGCCAACAGCCGCCGTCCCCGATCGCCCGAATCGCCGGCGGCGCGAAGCAACTCACGCCACGCGTCCTCGCGCACTGTCGTCACCACGGTCCAGCGTCTGTCAACCAGTGCCTCAACTACGGTGCCCTCCAGCTGCTGCATGAAGCGCTCAAGATCATCAAGCCACCAAACAGCGCCGTCCGGCGGGACGAAAGATGCATCCTGAACGGCCCTGCGCAGCGCCGCGCCTCCGTCGGGAATCACAACCGGCCGATCGGGTAGCACAACGCGCGCCGCCTCGTACGCCGTCCGAGACTTGCCGGCGCGTGGCGGGCCGTAGACGACCACGATACCGCCGTTGCGCGCCGCCTTCTGGACGCTCTCGTCGGCGTCGCGAGCAACGTAGGGCGCGCCCTGCGCACAGTGTGTTGCGGTCCGCGCAGGGAAGATTCCGAGTGCCAAGGGATCGGCATCGGACACGCTCAGCAGCGACCACGCGTGCAGCGCCCCGCTGAGCACGCGCCGTCGCCCGATCGTGTGACGTAGGCGCTCGAGTGTCACGCCCACTATCCCAACCGCGACTGCCAGCGCGAGTGACACGACGGGTCTCGGATCAAATGCGCTCACGGTGCCCTGCAGGAGTTGGATGACGCCAAACGCCACGCCGGCCGCACCCAACACCGTCGCCCCCACACGCGCGCGCTGGCTGGTCATGGACGCTCCTCCATCCGCCCAGCATCCCAGCCGTCACCCATGTCTAGGGTCTTCTTGAAGTCCTTCAAACGAGTCGACATTCGAGGTCTACAGCGATGGGCTGTACGTCCGCCGCCTGACACGCGCCCGCTCGCCCGGGTTGAACAGCGAAGCGATCCCACACGGCCCGCCGAGGTGGCGGCCGTTCGACGACGGGACGGCCCAACGGGCAGTGCACCTCTTCCAGCGCTGCGGACGATATCAGCGCGTCCGTCAAGTGGTTTGACCGCGCGTTATACAACCACCACCATGTCTAGCCCGGATCGTGTGGAGGCGATCGCGAGATCCTCCTCACATCTGATCGCGAGAATTCCCCACCCCGTGACGTCCATGTCGCGGTAGCTCGCGGAGCGTAGGCCCGTAGGGCTGGAGCGCAGCGAGTGTGTCGGGCATGTCGTTGAGATCGGAGGTGGAAGTCCTGTCCTGGGGCCCTGACAGGGGGAACCCAACATCGATGAGGCAAGGGCGTGGCCCGGAATTGACCGGGCGGTCGGCTCGCGCTG
>JAWVGJ010000054.1:0-3278 GCA_033855115.1 Solirubrobacteraceae bacterium | reverse complement strand
ACAGGACGACGGAGCCGTTACTGCTGCTTTCGTTGCTCGGCTGCGGCTCGACCGAGTTGACACTCATCTCCTGCCACCAGCCGCGGCTCATCACGATCTGTGGATGACCCAGGGTGCGGCGGGCGGTTACGTCCACGCGAACCTGGAACAGCAGCCCCCCGCGAAGTCGATCCGGAGCAGTGACCTGCAGCGACGCCGCGGGCGTGTCGGCACGCGAGGTCGCCGGGTCCTGGCCGAAGACGTTGAGCAGCGCCAGTACGGGCAGGAGGCCGACCAGCGCCAGCAGCGCACGCCGGTAGACCGGGTGCCGATTGCGACCGGACAGATCCTGGTGTCGCCTCACCGTGAGAGTGCCGGGCGCGTCGTCGATGCCCGGAACTATCCGCGCCTGGCCGGACGGATATGCCGAGCGCACGAACGGGCGAAGCACAGATCCCTCCGGCCACCTGCGCAGGGCCGACACTGCGTCGCGACGGCCCGGTTGGCCTCGAGCGAAGCGTGGTCCGCACGCTTCGCGGCAAGGTCGTTCCTCCGGCAACGCGCCGAGCCCTATCGCCGCTCTGCATCTGGGCGACGTGGAGGTCGCCCGGCGGGACCGCTGAGCGCCGACGAGGCCCTTGGTGCGGTTGTTTCGACGGGCTGGTCGCGGGGGATAGGGCCCGTGTGCAGCGTCGCCCGGCCATCGCGTCGGTACTCGCAGCGGGCGTGGTGCTGTTGGCGGGCTGCGGTCGGTACGGGCAGTACTCCGACGTCGACTTCCAGGCCAGCGTCAAGGCGCTCCAATCGATCGCCGCCGAAGGGTCCCTGATGGCAGATGACGTCTGACGCGGTCGTAGCCGGACCACGTTCGTGCGCGCCCACGGCCAGGACCTGTCCGATCAGACCGAGCATGAGGCCGAGAAGATGAGCGACGCCCCTGTCGTTCCCGGGCTCGGCCGCCGGGTGTCCGCCGCGATCTCGCTGGCGTCGAAGATCGGCAGCGCGATCGACGACCTGCGGGTGGACCCGCACGATCGCAAGGCAGCGGCGTCGACGGCGCACGACCTTCGCGCTTACGCCCACCAGGTGCAGCGGCTCGGCGGCTCGGGTTGAGCAAGATCTTCCAGGTCGCGCTGGGCATCGTCGCGGCCGTCGGGGGCTTCGTCGACATCGGCGAGCTCGTCTTCAACACCCAGGCCGGCGCCTCCTACCGCTTCCAGCTTCTCTGGGCAGTCGTGGTCGGTGTCGTGGGCATCGTGGTCTACGCCGAGATGAGCGGGCGCGTCGCCGCGGTCTGCCAGCGGCCCGTATTCGACGTCGTGCGCATGCGGATGGGTCTCTCGTCGGCCTGGTCACCCTCGTCGCGTCGATCCTCATCAACCTGCTCACCCTCGCCGCCGAGCTCGGCGGCGCCGCGATCGTACTGCGCCTCCTGTTCGATCTCAGCGAGGCGACCTTCGTGCTCGTCGCGCTCGTGGCCCTGCTCGTGATCGTGTGGCGCCTCGCCTTCGGCGTCATCGAGAAGGTGTTCGGCTACCTGGGGTGCTGCCTGCTCGTCTACGTGGCCGCAGCGGTTCACTTCCATCCCGACTGGCATGCCGTCGCCAGCGGGTTCGTGCCGCACCTGCACGTCAAGGCCCTGTACCTGTACTTCGTCGTGGGGATCGTGGGGGCCGCTCTCACGCCATACGAGGTCTACTTCTACTCGTCGGGCGCGATCGAGGACCGCTGGACGGAGGCCGACCTCGGTCTCAACAAGGCCAACGTGTTCCTCGGCTTCGGGCTCGGCGGCATCCTGTCGGTCGCCCTGATCATGGTCTCGGCCGAGGTGTTCGCACCGCTCAGCGTGGATCCGGGCTATCTCGGGACCACGGCGCTCGGCGCCCAGCAAGCCTTCGGCGTCGCCGGTCTGCTACTCGCGCTCGTCGGAATGCTGTTCGCGGTCGGCGGCGCGGCGATCGAGGCAGCGTTCTCCGGGGCCTACTGCGTTGCCCAGTTCGCGGGCTGGGAGTGGGGCAAGTACCGCGGCGCGCGTGCCGCTCCACGCTTCACGGTGGGCTGGCTGGTCTTCTTCCTCCTCGCCTTCGCGATCGTCCAAACCGGCGTCGACCCCGTGCTGCTCACCGAGTACGCCGTGCTGTTCAGCGTCGTCGCGCTGCCGCTCACCTACCTGCCCGTGCTTCTGATCGCGCGGGACCGCACATTCATGGGCGAGCACGCCAACGGTCGACTCGCGAACACGTGCGGTCTTCTGTATCTGGCGATCATCACGATCGTCGCAGTGGCCGCGATCCCGCTGCTGCTGATCACCCAGGGCGGAAGCAAATGACCGACGGGTTGAACCTGGGCTACCGGATCCTCGATGACCAACTCGTCGACGTCGACGGTCGCCGCTGCGGCCGGGTCGACGACTTGCTGCTGGCCGGCGAGCCCGGACAGCCGCTCGTCCTTCACACGATCCTGAGCGGCTCGGGCGTCTGGCATCGCCGGCTGCCCCACTGGCTGCAGCGACCGGCCCGGCGCCTCTTCGGCAGCGGCGTGATCGGCCAGGACGTGATCCAAGTCCCGTGGGCGCAGGTCGAGCGCTTCGACTCCGTCGTGCACCTTCGGGCCAAGGCACGCGAACTCGGGCTCGGCAAAGGCGACGATCGCGACTTCACGCTGTTCCGGCGGGTGCGGGGCGGATGATCTCGCTGAGCGAGCTGCTCGGCGCGGAGGTCCGCAGCCGGCGCGACGGGGCGCTCGGTCACGTACGCGACGTCCACGTCAGCCGGACGGCGGACGGGTCCTGGGAGGTCGACCGCCTCCTGCTCCGCGAATCCGGCCTGGCGGTCCGCCTGGGTCTGCGCAAGAGTCGTGGCGCGAACCGCGACGACAGCATCGGCTGGCGCGACGTGCAACGGATCGAGGACAGCGTCCTGATCGTCCCCTGAGCGAGCCCCGGCGCCACGCGATGCATGCGGGGCGTGCTCTCTGCCATGCCCCGTACCGCGCGCGCCACCCGCTCGGCTAGCCTGGCGCCATGCTCGGAATCCTCGACGGCACCGTCCTGCCCGCGGACGAGGTGCGAATCCCGGCCAGAGACGAAGGGCTGCTGCGCGGCGACGGCGTCTTCGAGGTCATGCGCCTCTACGACGGGCATCCGTTCGCCATCGACGATCATCTCGAGCGGATGGAGCGCTCCGCGCGCAACCTGCTCCTGCCGCTCGACGCCGACGCCGTCCGCGCCGACATCCACGCGCTGCTCGACGCCGGGAAGCCGAGCGACGGCGTCGTGCGCGTGCTCGTCACGCGCGGCG
>JAWVGJ010000053.1:0-23100 GCA_033855115.1 Solirubrobacteraceae bacterium | reverse complement strand
CCTGGTGGCGATGTTGGCGTCGCCGTCGAGCTTGGAGAGCGCCAGCGGCGCGGCGAAGGGCGGCATCCGGTCGCCGCGGTCCAGCCCGCTCGAGCTGCCGCGCTTGTCGGTCGTCGCCGTGGTGGCCGATCACGCTGGCGGCGATCGCGATCAGCGCTGCGAAGCCGAGGAACCAGCCGTAGCGGTGGCCCGCGATCGAGGCGGCCGGCTGGCGTTCATCCACCGGGCGCTGCGGCGCTTGGTCACCGCCGTTGACGCTCATGCGGCCACCTTGGCGGCCTGCGGCGCACGCGCTCGCCTCGACGCGCGGTGCTCGGCGAGCAGCAGCACCGCGGGCAAGACGACGAGCACGCCGAGCAGCGAGACGGTCAGGTCGATGACGGTGACAAAGCCGAAGTCGCGCAGCATCCGGATGTCGGACACGACGAGCACGGCGAATCCCGCGATCGCGGTCGTCCCCGAGGCGAGGACCGCCGCGCCGGTCGAGCGATATGTGCGCACGAGCGCCTCGCGCGGGTCGTGACCGAGCCCGCGCTCCTGGCGATATCGCTCGGAGAGCAGCACGCTGAACTCGGTCGAGATCGCGATGACCAGCGCGCCGAGCGTCACCGACATCGGGTTCAGCGGCACGCGCAGCGCGAAGAGGACGAAGGCCGACCATCCGGTCGCCAGCGCGATCGGCACGAGCGGCAGCAAGGCGCGGGCGATCCCGCGCAGCGCGACGAGCAGCACGATCGCGACCGCGAACAGGCCGGCGAGCAGCGTCAGCATGCGTCGCCCGTTTGACGCGACCTCGGCGTTTGCGTCGGCTGCCAGCACGGGCAGTCCCGCGAGCGCAGCCAGCACGCCCGCGGGGCGGCCGTGGCGCAGGCGCGCGCGCAGGTCGTCGATGACCCGTTTCTGGCGCTCGAGCGTCATCAGCCGCAGGCCGAAGGCGAGCGTCGCGGTCTTGCGGTCGGCCGTGATGACCGACTGCGAGAAGTACGGCGGGACGGCATCCAGCAACGCGTCGATGCCGGCTGCGTCCTTGCGCGCACTCTGCGTCGTGAAGAGGTCGGGCAGCGAGAACGCGGGACAGATCTCCGCCTCGCCGCAGCCGCGCTTGGTCGAGTAGCGGTGCTGCTTGAGCACCGCGGACTGGTAGCCGATCATCCACGCAAGGACGCGCGGGCGCGTGAGGTCGGCACCCTCGATGAGGACGTCGACCTCGCCGCCGACGCCGCTGGAGCGCTGCAGCGCGTCGAGGTCGCGCAGCGCGGGCAGATCCTGCGGGACGAGCCTCTGGATGTCGGATTCGACGCGCGTCTGCGTGTCCAGGGCCCAGCCGGCGGCGGCGATGACCAGCCCGACCGCCAGGACCCGGGCTGGGTGGCGAGTGGCGAGTGCGAGCACGTCGCGGCCGGCGCGCAGCGCGCGCTCGCGCGTCGCGCGCGCGGGCTCGCTGGCGCTGATCGCGTCGGTTGCCCGGTGGCGCGCGAGGCGCTTGCCGACCCGCGCCAGCGCTGCGGGCGGCGCGGCCCGCTCGCCCAGCACGAGCGCCGCGGTGCCCGCCATCAGCGCACAGGCGAAGGCGATCGCGATCCCGACGACAAGCAGGATCCCGAAGCCGCGGACCATCGGAACCGGCGAGAGCGCGAGCGCCGCGAACCCGGCCGCGGTGGCGGCGGCGGCGGCAGCGATCGCAGGTGCGCCGAGCAGCGCCGCCCGCCGCGCGGCCGGCGCCGCGCCGATCGCCTTCCCCTCACCCTGTTCCTCGCTGACCCGCGACTGCACCTGGATCGCGTAGTCGACGGCGAGGCCGATCAGGATCGGCAGCACGGCGATCGAGGCCATCGTCAATGGGGCGCCGGTGAGCGACATGCCGCCGAACGTCAGCGCCGCGGCGGCGAGCGCGATCGCGAGCGGCAGCAGCCGCGGCCGCCCCCGGAAGACGATCGCCAGCGTGCCCGCCATGACAAGCAGTGCGACGACGAGCAGCGTCAGCATCGAGCCGGTGATCGAATCGGTCAGGTCCGAGACGACGACCGGCGCGCCCGTGACCGTGTAGGTCGCTCCGTTTCGCGGCTTGAGGCTCTTCAGCGCAACGGCCTCGCGGACGAGCGCTATCGCGTCGTTGCGCCGCGCCTCGCTCAGCCCGGCCTTCAGGCGCACCTGGACGAGCGCCGCACGCTTGGTCGGAAACAGGTAGGCGAACCTGCGCTTGGGCGTCCCGGCCGGCTTGGCCTGGTCGAAGACGAGCGTGCTGACGAAGTTCGGATCGTCGATGCGCGGAACTGCTCGCAGCCCGTAGCGGACAGCGAGCTCGAGGACCTCCTCCTGAAAGCGCTGCGCGACCGCGGCGCGGGCCGATCTGGCGCGGCGGCCGGCCTCGGAGCGACTCAGGCCGTGGCGCAATGCGGCGCTGCGCGCCGCCGCGGCGGCGGCGCCGGCCTGCGCGGCGTTCTGGCGCAACCGGTGCACAAAGCCGGCGCCGAGCTGACGCACCGCCTCGTTGATGAACGTGCCGGGGCCGAAGACGACCTTGACCGGCTTGGTGGCCGCCAGGCGCCCGCAAGGCCCGTTCGCGCCACCCGGCGGCGTCGCGCCGGCGGGCAGGTTGCCCGAGATGCAACCCTCGAGCGCGAGCAGCCGCTCGAGATCCTGCGTCAGCAGGAGCTTCGTGAGGTCGCCGCGGACGAGGACGATGATCGGGTCATCGCCGAAGCGCTGGCGCATCGTGGTCGTCGCGCCGTAGGCCTCGCTGCGCGTGCCGACGAGCGTGTCGATGCCGGCGTCGGGCTTGAGCTGGACGGCGAGCGCAATCCCGGCGAGCGCAAGCGCCGCGATGACGACTAACACGAGCGCGGGCCGGCGAGCCGCCAGCGCCGCGGCACGGTGCAGCGGGCTAGTGCTCCGTGGGAGCTTCACGGTGTCGCGCAGGCTAACTGCCGCTGCGGCGTGCGAGCAGCGCTACTCCATGCCCAGCGGGCCCTGCGACTCGCCCGCGAGGAACTGGCGGACGAACTGGTTCTCGGATTGAAACAGCTCGGCGGCGGGACCCGATTCGACGATGCGCCCCTTCCACAGCACCGAGATGTGCTCGGCGACCCGGCGCGCGGTCATGATGTCGTGGGTGATGAGCGTGAACGCCGGCGGCGGCGTTCCGCGCTTCTCGGCCTCGCTCATCATCTCCTCGTGGATCTCCTGGATGAGCTCGCCCAGGAGCGCGGTGCGTACCGGATCCAGACCCGAGTCGGGCTCGTCGAAGAGCACGATGTCGGGATCGAGCACGAGCGCCCGGGCGAAGCCGGCGCGCTTGCGCATGCCGCCCGAAAGCTCGTTGGGCATCTTGTCGTGCGCGTCCCGCAGCCCGACCTCCGCCAGCCGCCGGTTGACGATCTCGCCGATCTCCTCCTCGGACTTCTCGGTGTGCTGGCGCAGCGGGAAGCAGACGTTGTCGAAGACGTTCATCGAGCCGAACAGCGCGCCGTCTTGAAAGAGGACGCCGAACTTCTGGCGCATCTTGAACAGGTCGTCGTCGCGCATGTTCGGCACCGACTCGCCATGCACGAGGACGTCGCCCTGGTCGGGATACAGCAGGCCGACCATGTGCTTGAGACAGACCGACTTGCCGGTCCCCGAGGGTCCCAGGATCATCGAGATCTTGCCCTCGGGGATGCCCATGTTCAGGCCGCGCAGGATCTTGTTGCGGCCGAACGCCTTGTGGACGTCGACGAACTCGACGGCGTCCTTGCGGCCGTCCGGCCGCTTCAGGCCGCTGTGCCGTTCGTACTCGTCGTGGGTCGTCGACATCCGGGATCCGTAGGGTCCGTCGAAGGACAGGCGCTGGTCGACGGACCCTACGGGGTCTGGGTGGCTGCCCGCGCTGGTCAGAGCCCCTTGGCCGTCTTCGCAGCCGCAAGCGCCTGCGCCGCCTGCGCCGCCTCCGCCAGCAAGCCGGGGGCGTTGGCGCCCGGCCGCTGTCCGTGCGGGAGGTTGTACGCGTCGTAGGCCGCCTTCGATGCCGCGTGCGCCGCCGCTTCCAGCGACGCGATCTCGGGGTCGGCGTGCGGCGTGGATGGCGGCGCGGCCGCCACCGGGGTTGCCGCCTCGGCGGCCGGCGCGGGAGCGGCCGCGGGAGCCGCCGAGCGCAGCCGGATCCTGCCGTGGCCGGCCGAGTCCGGGGTGTCGGGCTCGGGCGCGGGCGCCGCTGCGACCGGTTCGGGCTCTGGTTCGGGCTCGGGCTCCGGTGCGGGCGGCGGCGGGGCTGCCGCCGCACGCTCAGCGCGCTCCTCCGGGGTCAGGAAGCGGATCGCCCCGTGGCCCGCACCCCCCGCGGAGGGCAACTCGGGCTCGGCCGCCGGCGCCTCCGGGGCCGGCTCGGGAGCCTCGGCAGCCTCAGCCCCAGCGGAGCGCAGCCGGATCCTCCCGTGACCGACGCCGGCCGCAGCGGCGGGCTCGGGCTCCGGCTCGGGCGCGGGCTCGGGCGCGGGCGCCGCTGCGACCGGTTCGGGCTCTGGTTCGGGCTCTGGTTCGGGCTCGGGCTCCGGTGCGGGCGGCGGCGGCGCTGACGCCGCACGCTCAGCGCGCTCCTCCGGGGTCAGGAAGCGGATCGCCCCGTGGCCCGCACCCCCCGCGGACGGCAACTCGGGCTCGGCCGCCGGCGCCTCCGGGGCCGGCTCGGGAGCCTCGGCAGCCTCAGCCCCAGCGGAGCGCAGGCGGATCCTCCCGTGACCGGCGCCAGCCGAAGCGGCAGGCGCAGGCTCAGCCGTCGGCGTGTCGGCGGCCGGAGCCGCGGGAGCGGGCTCGGGCGCCTCGGCAGCGGGAGCCGCAGGAGCGGGCTCGGGCTCCGGCTCCGGCTCAGGCGCAGGGGCCGGTGCCGCGGCACCGCGCAGGCGGATCCTCCCGTGGCCGTGGCCTGAGGAGGGCGCCGCCGGCGGCGGGGCCGGATCTGCGTCTGGGGGCGGTGGTGCCGCCTGCCCCCGCAGGCGGATCGTGCCGTGCCCGGCCGTTCCTGCCGAGGCGACCGGCGCCTGGGACGTCGTCGCCGATGTGACGGCTGGGGTCTGGTGCGCCGCAGCCTCGGCGGCAACCGCCGCGTAGGCCGGCGCGGCCGATTCCACCCCGACGAAATACGATTCCGAGGTCGGCGCCGCCGCAGCCTCGGCTCCGACCGCCGCGAGGACCGGCTCGGCCGCTGCCACGCCAAGGAGGAACGTTGCCGGCATATCGGCCGCTCGGACAGCCAGCTCGTCCTCGGTGAGGTGACCAGCTCCGTTCGTCAACCCAGCTCCGTTCGTCAACCCAGCAACCGCGACCGACGCGTGGTCCGCCGGAGTCGCATCGTCCTCGGCCACCGGCTCGGCCGCGTCGGGCTCTGCTGCCTGCGCCACGAAGCGCTCGTACGCTGCCGCCGACGCCTCCGCCGCCTCAGCCGCCAGCGTCGCGAGATCACGCTCGGCGCGCGCGGCCGCGTCGCCGCCGGAGTAGCGGTGGTACGCCGCTGCGGACGCCTCGGCAGCCTCGGCCGCCAGCGCGGCCAGGTCAGGTTGCGACACGTCGAACACAGGCGTCACGTCCGGCGCCGCCTCAGCTACCGCGGGCGGTTCCTCGCGCCCGCGCAACACGATCTCCCCCTGACGGAAGCCCACCCCAGCCGGAGCCGCGGCGTCCTGCGCCCCCGCGCCCGCCGCCTCGGGCTCGGCCGCAGCCGCCGGCCCGGCGACGTAGGTCCGGTACGCCGTCGCCGACGCAGCCGCCGCGTCCGCCGACGCAGCCGCGAGCGCGGGCCCGGCCGGCGCGGCCAGGTACGCCTCGTAGGCCGCTGCCGACGCAGCCGCCGCCTCGCTGGCCAGCACGATCAGGTCGGGCCCCGCCGACACCTCGCGGCTGGCCGCGTAGGTCTCGTAGGCCATCGCCGCGGCCGCCGCAGCGTCCGCCGCCGCGGCCGCAAGGTCGGGCTCCTCGCAGGCCCGCACGTCATACGTCTCGTACGTCGCGGCGCAAGGCGCCGCAGCCTCGGCGGCCACCGCCGCCAAGTCCTCCCCAGACTGGCTCATGTCGTCTCCCACGCTCGTTTTCGACGAGCGATCGAGGGCCGTAGCGACCCCTCCCTCGTCGATGCTGCCGTTGCCCTTGCGAAACCGCATCATGCGCTCATCCTCCGATCGGTGCGCGCGGATTCGCGCCCCAGAACAGCTGTGTGCCGAGCATCCCGATGAGATGCACGAGCACGATGTTCAACACCATCGACTTTGCCGTCGCTCTGCCCACCCCGACCGGCCCGCCACTCGCGTGGTAGCCGTAGTAGCAACCGACCACGACGATGGCCGTCGCCATCACCATCGCCTTCAACAGGCTGTACAACAGATCGGGCGGGTTCTGGAACATCCAGAAGATGAGGAAGAACCCGCCGCTCGAAACCTCCCCGATCTGCTGCACCACCGCGATGTACGACGCCAGGAACCCAGCGCCGATCGCCGCTATGAAGACGAAGGGCAGCACGAGCCAGGCAGCGAACAGGCGCGTGGCGCACAGGAACGTGACCGAGCTGATGCCCATGACCTCGAGCGCGTCGATCTCGTCGGAGATCCGCATCGAGCCGAGCTCGGCGACGATGCCCGTCCCGACCTTCGCGGCCATCATGTAGCCGAAGGCATAGGGCACGAGCTCGCGCAGGTCGCACCAGGCCGCGAAGACGCCCGCGTATGCCGGGTTGCCGACCGAGCGGTTGAAGTAGGCGCCCTCGATGCCGCATTGCAGCCCGATGATGAAAACCAGTCCCCAGATGACGAGCGTCGAGGAGACGATCAGGATTCCGGCCTGGCGCAATGCCTCGCCGAAGAAGCGAAAGACCCTGAAGCTGTAGACCTGTCCCGCGATCCGGCCCGCGAACTTCGCGATCTCGCCGGAAGCGGCGATCCATTCGCGCGGGATGGCAGTCCAGCCGCCCATCAGCGCAGGTTGGCCAGTTCCGGATTGGTCGCAAGCAGCGTTTGAGTGAAGACATAGTTGAACGCGAAGATCCCGAGGAAGGCGATCACGACCGCCTGGTTGACCGCGCGACCAACCCCTTCGGCGCCACCAGAAGCCGTCATGCCCTTGTAACAGCAGACAATGGCGATGATCGCCCCAAAGAGCGTGGTTTTCAACGTCGATCCCCAGAGATCTGTGACCGACGACTGGCTGAAGAACGACGCCCAGAACCCGCTGACCGGCGCTCCCTTGACAATCGTCGCCAGCACACCCGCGAATATCCCGAACAGCAGCGCGTAGACGTTGAACAGCCCGGTCACGAGCATCAGCGCAAGAAAGCGCGGGACGACGAGGTTCTTGATCGGGTCGACACCGAGCACCTGCAGCGCGTCGAGCTCCTCGCGGATCTTGCGCGCGCCGAGGTCCGCCGTGATCGCCGTTCCCGCCACCCCGGCGAGCACGATCGCCGTGACGAACGGCGCGAACTCGCGAATCGAGGCGAGCACGAAGAAGCCGCCGAGGCGATCGATCGCGCCGAACAGGACGAGGAAGTTCGCGGCCTGCAGGCCCGGCGCGCCGTAGCCGAACGCGACCGTCGATACGAGCAGCGGAAACCAGCAGAGCTTCAGCGCGAAGAGAAACTGGTTGACGAACTCGCCCCCGTAGGGGTAGGGCGGACGGAGCGCAGACACGATCGTCTTGCCCGTCAGGATCATCATGTCCCCGACCTCTTCGAGCAGGCTCTTCGTAGGAAGAAACGCTCGATCGGCGACGTTGCGGACCATCAGGTTTGTCTCTCCTCCGAACTCCCCGAACGGCGGCGGCGATCCGGCGCCGCTCGCCAACATATGCGAACCGCCTGCCCCATGCCAGTGTCCGCGAATGCCAAGCGCCCAGAACCCCCTGGAACGGGCCACTCCTGTGCTACGTTGGCGCCGCTGTGAGGCGCCGGCCGGCTGCTCCCGTGAACGTGTGCGCGTGCGCCGCGGTGGCGGCGGCGGTGGTCGGGGCGATCGGTTGCGGCGGCGGCGGCGAACGCCAGGACGCAAGCGACGCTGGCGGGCGCTATGTGGTCGATGTCGAGCGCGCGCAGTTTCCGGCGCGCCAACGCATCGCCCAGCGATCGAGCTTCGTCATCACGATCCGCAACGCCGGCCACGCCACGATCCCAAACCTCGCGGTCACACTGCGCGGCTTCACCCGGCGGGCAAGCAACTCCCGGGATGCGAACGCGAGCGTGTCACTGTGGACGATCGACCAGCCGCCGCCCGGCAGCCAGACGGCGATCGAGGACACCTGGGACGCCGGCGCCCTGCGACCGGGCAGGCGCGCGACCCTGCGCTGGCGCGTCACGCCGATCGTCGCCGGGACGCACGCGCTGAGCTATTCGATCGCGCCCAGCCTGCTGGGCAGCGCCCGCGCCCAGCTCGCCGGCGGCGGCGTACCCCGGAGCACGCTGACCGTCAAGGTCGACGCAAAGCCGGCGATCGTGCGGGTCGACCCGCGCACCGGCCGGGTCGTCCGAGACGAGTAGCAACGCGCCAAGTAGGGTAGCCCGGTCGCACCAAGGAACACCTGCGCGCGAGGGCGCGCGCCTTGAGACCGAACGGGAGAACGAGATGGCCGACGAGCCGCTGCACGTGTACCTCAACGACCACCTGGCCGGCGCGAGCGCCGGGACGACCCTCGTCAAGCAGGCCGCAGAGCAGAACGAGGGCACGGAGATCGGCGACTTCTTCGCGACGCTCGTGGACGAGATCGGCTCCGACTTCAACACGCTGACCGTCCTGATCGACCGCCTTGGGGTCGACGTGAGCGAAGGCAAGGGCAAGATCGCGGAGCTCGGCACGAAGATCACCGAGACCAAGTTCAGCGGCGAGACGGTCGGGTCGGCGGACTTCGGCGCCTTCATCACGCTCGAGACGCTCTCGATCGGCGTCGAGGGCAAGCTGTGCATGTGGAAGGCCCTGAAGGCCATCGAGAGCGAGGTTCCCGAGCTCGCCGACACGGATATCGACACGCTGATCGAGCGCGCGCAGTCCCAGCGCGACCGCCTCGAGGGCAAGCGCCTGGAGTGGGCGCCACGCGCGCTCTCGGGCACGCCCGTCGGCGCCTGAGTCGCAGCCGCGCTACAGCTGTGACTTCCGTCGCAGCCACCGCCGCCACGCTGTCATTCAGCGTGGCAAGCGCGGCGCGATGATCCGGTAGGCCTTCAACCCGAGTCCGAGACGCTCGCGATCCTCGGACTGCATCGGGTCCAGGCCCGTCAGGTCTCGCACGCGCTCCAAGCGATACGCAACGGTGTGGCGGTGGGCATGGATGGCCGCCGCCGTCGCGCTCATGTGGCAGTTTGCCGTGAGGTAGGCCTCCAGCGTCCCCACGAGGTCCGTTCGGTACTGGTCGTCGTAGCGGACGACGGGCGCGACCGTGTCCTCGTAAAACGACCGGACCTCCTCGGGATGCGAGGCGAGCACGCGGAACAGGAGGCGGTACGTGCCCTGGTTGATGTCCTCGGCGATCGGCTCGCCTGAGACGGTCAGCACATCCAGCACGAGCTCGGCCTCCTGCACCGCACGACCGAGTTCCCCGGGATCGCCATAGAACGACGACAGCCCGACGGTCCCGTGGCGCTGCAGTCGCGCCGCCAGGCGGGCGGCCGATGCCAGCGTCGCGTCGGCTGGGTTGTCACCTGCGACGGCCGGCAGCAGCGCGTAGACGCGCCCGCTCTGAGAACTGCCCGGCGAGCCCTCCATGTGCTGCGCCAGTGCCCCCGGCACATCCTCGGCGATCGTCGCCACGACGTGCCGCGGGCGCTCGGTGTGCAACTCGGCGCACAACGCGATCGCGCCGCGGCTGAGATCGCAGCCCAGCCGCGCGCCGCGGCGAACGAGCTCGTCTCCGGGCAGTGCCGCTCCGGCGCGCAGATCCTCCAGGAACGAGCCGCGCAGGTTCTGCTCGACCTCGTCGCGCGCCTCTTCGACGGCGACCTCGGTCAGCGACGCGACCGCGGCGAGATGTAGGTACTCCGACGCCTCCGCGGCGATCTCGGCCCCGCCCTCGAGCATCAGCACGACGCCGACGGTCTCGTCGCCCGAGGCGATCGGGATCTCGATGGCAACGCCGCGCGGTGTGTGCGCCATCCGGTCCTGCACGACGTCGGCGACGTAGTGGCGCAGTTCGGGCAGACGCTCGTCGGCGGGCGTCCCGCTCGGGGCCATGACGGCGGTCCCCAACCGTGGTATGACGATGGCCACGGCCCCGCCGACCGCTTCGGCAGCCAGCTCCGCGACGCGCTCGAGCCCGTCTCCGACGAGCACGGCGTCGACCATCCGCAGATGCAGCCACCTCAGTCGCTCGACGAGGGTGGCCGCGGAGGGGGCGGCCACCCCAACCACCCCCTATCCAGTTGCCGCGGCGGCGGCAGCGTCGGGATGTGCTTGCAACGTGTCTTCTCCTGATTCGCCTGTCCGGATCCGGTAGGCCTCCTCGACCGGCAAGACGAAGATCTTGCCGTCGCCGACGGCCCCGGTGCGCCCATGCTTGAGGATCGTGTCCACGATCGTCATCAGGTCCCTGGAGGCGACGACGCACTCGATCTTCACCTTCGGGCGCAGGTAGTTCGTCAGCTCCGCTCCCCGGTAGCGCTCGGTGATGCCCTTCTGCCGTCCCGAGCCCTTGACCTCGCTGATCGACAGCGAGGGGAACCCGAGCGCCAGCAGCTCGGTCCTTATCGGCTCGAACGCCTCGTGCCTGATGTACGCGATCACCATCTTCATGCGGGGCTCTCCGTCTTCACCATCGAGGGAACCGGCATCGGGGGAACCGTTTCAGACGGGCCGCCGCCGTAGCCGATGAGCTCGGGCGCCGGGATGAACGCCTCCGGGTAGCCGTACATGCCGTGTTCGGAGATATCCAGGCCATTGTCCTCCTCTTCCTCGGTCACCCGCAGCCCGTAGGTCTTCTTGATGACGAAGAACGTCGCGAAGCTCATGGCGAAGACGAACGAGAAGGCAACCATGAAGCCGACCGCCTGCGCGACCAGCTGTGCAAACGAGCCTGAATAGAGAAGGCCGCCTGCCGGATCACCGAACGCGTTGTACAGCGCCAGCCGCGGCGAGGTGAACAGACCGCAGGACAGCGTCCCCCAAATGCCGCAGATGCCGTGCGCGGTCAGCGCGCCGACGGGGTCGTCGAGGTGCTTGTCGATTGCGAAGATCCCGATCGGGACGATGATGCCGGCGATCAGGCCGATCGGGATGGCCGCCCACAACTCGACGTAGCCCGACGGGGCGGTGATCGCCACAAGCGCACCGATCGCGCCGTTGCCGGCCATGCCGATGTCGAGGCACTTGGTCTTGAAGTAACACGCCATCAGCGAGCCGAGCACGCCCATCGCGGCGGCGAGGTTCGTCACGATGACGATCTCGGTGAAGCGCCCGTCCTGGACGTTCAGCGTCGAGCCCGGGTTGAAGCCGAACCACCCGAGCCACAGGATCAGCACGCCGAGGCCGAAGAGCGGCATGTTGTGGCCGGGGATCGCCCGCGGCTTGCCATCCGCCCCGTACTTGCCCTTGCGCGGGCCGAGCAGCAAGAGCGCAGCAAACGCGCCGGTCGCGCCGATCAGGTGCACCGCCGTGGAGCCGGCGAAGTCCTGCATGCCGACGATGCCGAGATCCTTCCAGAGCCCTACCGGGACCTGGAGGAAGCCGCCACCGAACACCCAGTGCGCGCCGATCGGGTAGATCAGCCCGGCGAAGACGATCGCGTAGATGATGTAGACGCCGAACTTGATGCGCTCAAGCGTCGTGCCCCAGACGATCGCCAGCGAGACGGCGCAGAAGACGAACTGGAAGAAGAACTTGGACTCGACCGTGGCGTTGGAGAGCCCCATGACCGGAAACGCCGTGGTCGGATCGCCGAAGGCGTGCAGGAAAAAGCCGGTCCCGCCGACCAGGCCCCTGATGCCCTCGGCGTCGTTGCCGAAAGCCAACGCGAAGCCGAGGAGGTACCACATCAGAGCAGCGATCGAGAAGTTCGTCAGGATCTTCGCGACGACCGTGCCGGCGTTCTTTTGGCGCGAGAAGCCGATCTCCAGAAACGCGAAGCCCGCCTGCATGAACATCACGACCATGCCGGCAACGATGACCCACATCGAGTTGAAGCCCACCGAATCGGGCAGGACTCCCTTGGTGTACGCGTCCAGCGTGTCGGCCGTGGCGACCCTGGGGACTACGAGCACGACCAGCAGCCCGGCCCCCACAGCGGGCAGCACCTTGAGCGCCATGGTCCGTCTCATGCGTCCTCCTCGATTGGGTCAAGCCATCGAGCGTCATCGTTGACCTCAACCCGGCGCGCGTCTTTGTCCACCTGTCGAAAGATCGATCCGCCGGCTTCGACACGGTGATTGACAACGCGGGCCGCGCGCTCATAGGTTGGGATCCTCAGCCGTATCGCCATCAAGTTGCGGGGTGGACAATCGCGGCCGTCGCGGCCTGTCCGGCTGGACAAGGCCGCGGGGGTCGCACCGGGCTACAGTCTCCGCGTCACCACGAGGAGGACCATGAGCAGAATCAGGCAGCAGAACGTGACGGCCGCCCAGTGGAGCGCCAATGGTGGAGCGCTCGGCTCGCCGGACTTGACGGTTCCCAGTAACCAGGTCTTCGGCGCCAACGTCTTCACGACGGAGGTTCAGCGCGCCCGCCTGCCCAAGCACGTCTTCAAGGCGCTGCAGACCTCGCTCGCGCGCGGTCAGGTACTCGACACCGCTCTGGCCGACTCGGTCGCGCAGGCGATGAAGGAGTGGGCGCTGGAGAAGGGAGCGACGCACTTCACGCACTGGTTCCAGCCTCTGACGGGGATGACGGCCGAGAAGCACGACTCGTTCTATGGCCCGACCGGCAACGGCGACGCGATCGCCGAGTTCTCCGGCAAGGAGCTCATCCAGGGCGAGCCGGACGCCTCCTCGTTTCCCACCGGCGGCATCCGCGCCACCTTCGAGGCACGCGGCTACACCGCCTGGGACCCGACCTCCCCCGCGTTCATCCTCGAGAACCCCAACGGCGCGCTGCTCTGCATCCCGACCGCGTTCGTCTCGTGGACCGGCGAGGCGCTGGACACGAAGATCCCGCTGCTGCGCTCGATGGACGCGCTGTCCAAGTCGGCGGTCCGCGCTCTGGGCCTGCTCGGCGACGATGCGACGACGCGCGTATTCACGACGGTCGGCCCGGAGCAGGAGTACTTCCTGATCGACGAGCAGTACTACTACGAGCGGCCGGACCTCGTGACGACCGGGCGCACCCTCTTCGGCGCCAAGCCACCGAAGGGTCACGAGCTCGACGAGCATTACTTCGGCTCGATCCCCGAGCGGATCCTGGCGTGCATGATGGAGACCGAGCGCGAGCTGGCGAAGCTCGGCGTGCCGGTCAAGACGCGCCACAACGAGGTCGCGCCCAACCAGTACGAGATCGCGCCGATCTTCGAGAACTCGAACGTCTCCTGCGACCACCAGCAGCTGACGATGCAGTTGCTGCAGAACGTCGCGCGCCGCTACGGACTGGTGTGCCTGCTGCACGAGAAGCCGTTCGCCGGCGTCAACGGCTCGGGCAAGCACAACAACTGGTCGATGGGGACCGACACGGGCGCCAACCTGCTCGAGCCCGGCGACACGCCGCACGAGAACATTCAGTTTTTGTTCTTCTGCACGGCCGTCGTCCAGGCGGTCAACAAGCACCAGGCGCTGCTTCGCGCGTCGATCGCGAACGTCGGCCAGGATCACCGCCTGGGAGCCAACGAGGCCCCGCCGGCGATCGTCTCGATCTTCCTCGGCGGCGAGCTCGAGAAGGTCTTCGACGCGATCTCGTCGGGCACCGCCGCGGTGTCGTCGGACAACGGCTTCCTCGGCCTGGGGACGCCGGTCCTGCCACCGTTGCCGATGCACGGCGGCGACCGCAACCGTACCTCGCCGTTTGCGTTCACGGGCAACAAGTTCGAGTTCCGCATGCTCGGCTCGTCGAGTTCGCTCGGACTTCCCAACACCGTGCTCAACACGATCGCCGCGGAGGCGATCGACGATCTCGCCGATCGGCTGGAGGCCAAGCTCGGCGAGGGCGCGGCGATCGACGAGGCGCTGATCGCAATCGTCAAGGACGTGTACGCGGCCAACAAGCAGATCGTGTTCGGCGGCGACAACTACGCCGACGAGTGGTACACCGAGGCCGCCGAACGCGGCCTGGAGAACCTGCGCTCCACAGCCGACGCGCTGCCGTGGTTCGTCAACGAGCAGACCGTCGAGGTCATGAGCAAGTACGGCGTGCTCTCTGAGCGCGAGCTGGAGTCGCGCTACGAGGTCGCCGTCGAGCAGTACTCGACGAAGATCAACATCGAGTCCGAGACGGCCGCGTCGATCGCGCGGACGATGCTGCTGCCGGCAGCGATCCGGCACCTCAACGAGCTGCTCGCCAGCGAGCGTCAGGGCCTGATCGACGAGTTCGCGCCACTCGTCGGGGACTTCCACCAGGCGATCGTCGCGCTGGAGGAGGCGAATGCCGACCCCGGCGTCGAGGGGATGGAGCTCGCGCACCACATGCGCGACGTCGTCGTCCCGGCGATGACCGAGGTGCGTTCGATCGCCGACCGGCTGGAGCGGCTCGTGGCCGACGACCTCTGGCCGCTGCCGAGGTACTCGGAGATCCTGTTCATCAAGTAGCGGCTCGGCTACACCTGTTGTTATGAAAGCACTGCTGAGCCGCGCTCTCGTCGTTTACGGCTCCTGATAATTGCCGCTTTGGCAGCGCAGAATGCGAGCGTGAGGAGCTCAGACTCCAGTCGCCCGACGGAACACCCCTACGCATTTCCTCTCCCGTCGGGCGTGCGCGCGAGCCGCACATGTAGTAGGAGTGTCGGTAGTCGATGGATGTCAACTCGCAGTTGTCGCCTTCCAATGGCTCGTTGAAAGTGCAACATGACCTCCCCTGACTGGGAACGGCCCGTCGAGTTGCTGGCCGAGCGACTGGTCAGCGCGACCGATGACCAGATAGCAGCCGCCAAGGCGATCGGCCTGAGTCTCCGCAACGGGATCCCGGCACTCGTAGCTGCTCATCTCATCTCAGCGCGGCTCTATGAGCCCCTCACTCTTCGGGAAGCCAAGGGCACCTCCGAGCAACAGATTGAGTACGGCCTCGAATTGGCGCGCGCCACTAACTAAGAGCCGGGACGTGACGGCTGCGGACCTTGTCGACGGGGGCGTGTTCGACGCGTGGATCGAGGTACTTCATGCACGGCGGGCGAAGGCGGCGCTTGAGCGTCTCAAGCCCTGCGCTGGCGACATTGTCGCCCGCTCGAATGGCGATCTGGACGAGATCGCGTCCATCGGCGCAGACGGACAGGTCTAATTTACGGGCGGCCTTGGTGCCCGTGAGCGCGTCCACAAGCTCAACATCAGGACTCGGTCGACCGCAACCGGCACTCAAGCGAGGAAGGCGCGCGAAGCCGCAGCAAACCGCGCAGCCCATCGGCGTTCTGCGACGCTGGAGCAGCCGCCATCCGCCGCGAGAATGAAGCAGCTCGAAACGTGGCTGATCGACGAAGCCGCATCATCTGGCGATCGAGAGGTCTTCGAGAACGTGATTTCCAATGCCGCCGACGAGGCCGTGATCCAGAAGTACCTGATCGCTCATCCGCAGCTATTCCGGATCCACCTTCGCGGCAATCTGGGGAACGCGGTAATTCCTTGGCCTAGGCTCGGCGCGGAGTTCGTGCCCGATTTCCTGCTCGTCGAGGCTGATTCCGCCGGTCTCCATTGGACGCTCGTGAAACTCGAGAGCCCAACCAAGAAGATGCTGAATACGGACGGCAAGCTCGCGCCCAAGACGAGAGAGGCGATCGCACAGATCGAGGTTTGGCGTGAGTGGCTCACCGACAACTTGGACTATGCCCGGCGTCCGAGGAGCGAGCGCGGACTCGGTCTCGTGGATATCCGCCCGGACCGTACCCACGGTCTCATCGTCATCGGACGACGAGAAGCCATTCTCGGCCTTCCCACGGATCATCGGACCAGAGTCGCCCGCGATAGCCGCATCTTGATCCGCAGCTACGACTGGTTTGTCGACCAGAGAGGCGAGCGGCACCTCTCTGGCATGCGGCGCGAGCTGGCTCGGGACGAAGCTCAGGCTCTTGTCTACGGCTAGAAGGAACGGCGGACTACAGCGTTAAGTCGGCTGTAGGTGGGTGCGAGCGTCGAATCGATGCTGCAGGTTCGCAACCAGACGAGCAAGTGTGTTGCCACAAGTTTGAGACCCCAGAAGCACCCTCATCCACCTCGACGTGAACTCAATGCGAAGTGGATGACCGATGTGCAGATCGACTGCGTTTGCTTCCCACTGACCCTCCGTCGACTCTCGCGGCACCGCCCAGAGACGGAACGGCTCTTTGCACGTGAAGAGGTTGGCTACCAAGGCATCCAGGTCCTCGACCTCGTGGGGGAACTCCATGTAGGCGACGTCGCCTTCCACGCTTAGGCCCATCTCCTCTGTTGCAACAGTTCCGAGTCGGAAGCTGGACTCAAGACCTAGCACGTAGCTCTCGTAGCGATCCAAGGTGCGCCAGAGCAGACCCGACACGAGACTGAATTCAGTGCCTGATGCGACGAACCCGCCCTGATAGTCAGCGGCGACCTCCGCATGACCTAAGCCCGGCTCGGAGAGCCGCGAACCTACCGCCGTGAGCGCAGCTCCAGCTCGATACCGCTCACTCTTCGAAACCAGAGCCAACAGCTCGTCCGGGTTCTCGCCCTCGACCTGGACTTTCCATCGGCGCGGAACGGTCGCGCCGGGCGAGTCTGGCTGCAAATCGGCCGAGTTGAACGATGATTTGACCCATCGATGCTCGCCTTCAAGCGCGCGAAGCTGCTCGCCTGAGAACCAAGCGAAGTCGAGTCGAGCGCTCGGCAGTAGATGTCTACGCAGGAGGCGATGCAGTTTGTCGGCTGTCGCCGTTGAATGCATGAGCCAGAACCGGGGGTTCAGGCTGTCCACGAAGAAGGCATCGTCCGCGCCGAACAAGGCCCAAAGATCGTTGTCGAGCGCCTCGACTTCTAGCCCGGCGGGCTCCGCAACCGATCGAAGAAGATGGGCAACACCGTCAGCGGAGGACTCGGGCGCATGAGCCTCGATCAAACGCGACTTGACGCGTCCTGCAGCGACTCGGCCATCAAACAGGTCTGGCGAGGTGCCGCGCATGGCGTCCGTCAGTGCGTTATGTAGGTCTTGTCGCTCCATCGAAGTGCCGAGTCTAGGTTGTCTCACTCATCGGCCAAGCCTCCTTCGTCAGCGAGTTGGTCGAGCGACAACTGTCCTGCGCGCTCACGCGCAGCTCGACGGCGCAAAGCAGCAGCGGCTCGCTTCTGCTGCGCCTGCCACGCTTGAGTGCGACCGCGTGGATCGCGCTTCGCAGGCGACACATCGATAACGACGCGGCCCCTCGTGTGGGGCTGCTTGAGGCCCTCGTAGCGGAACTGTCCGCGCATCTCTCCCGTAGCGAGCCCCTTGAGCAAGTTCCCCACCCTGCTCACGAACGAGCTCCGGCCCGAATGCGACAAGACTTGCCATTCGGGAAGGATCCGCTCGCAGATCGACTCGACCAGGACGATGTCCTCCTGTAGTGCTTGGGCAGCGATCACCTGCGGAATGAGCACGTCGAGCAGATGCTTGTCAGCGCTCTGATGATCGACAGCGAAGCGTCCCGGTGGCAGACCTCCTTCGTGAGCCTCATCGAAGTCGTCAAGCCCACGCGTGGCGCTGGCGTCAGACAGGCGAACACGGTTCGACCCGACCGTCAGCAGAGGAGCTGCGATGTCGAGATGCCGCAAGGACGCTTCAAGGCTCGCCCGGTGCTCCTCTCGTCCGACGAACATGGTGTGGACCGCGAACGAGCTCGACAACCTCACCCGGGGCGGCACCGCACCAGAACGACGCAGCCAAAGTTCGTCAACCGCGACGTACTTTCGCGCTTGCTCTTCTTCAATGTTCCTGCCGCTCTTGCATTCGCTCAGGAGCACGAGGTCAGGCTCGCAGCGATACACGAGCGCGTCCACTCGGATGTCTCCCAGGGGGGTGGATACAGGCACCTCGAACTGATGCCGCTCGAAACCTTGATCGCGGAGCAGCCCCGGCCAGCCGGCCTCTCCACGGAGGAGCGCGATCAAACCGTTGATAGGGATCAGGCGATCGTCCAACTCGCGTTCGATCTTCTCGGATGGTCCAGACAGCCCGACGAAGCGGAGTTCTTCCCTTGATAGAGCACAGAAGACGACGATAGATCGGAACGCACATCTGAGCAGCACCCTCCCAGGGTGCGCAGTGTGCCGCAACGGGCTCGAGCTAATCATCAAGTAGCGGCTCGTGCTCGCTGCTGGACTGCTTGCAGAAGCGGCTTGACCCGCGCCTGAGGGCACTCCTGAATCCGGTCAACGGCTGAAGCCGTGCCCTGTGCTGCCGTGACACATGTCATGGGCAGATGAGGACGACCGGCACTTACGGCGGATCGCAAGCGTCTCTAACTTGCGGTGATGCCAATAATTCCGACGAAATACCGAAGCCCGCGACCCATCCGATCCGCGCGAATGGATCGACGGCGCAGCGCAGTCATCCTGACCAAGAACCGAACGTCGTGGGCGGTCCTGCTGTCCGCGCTCTACCTGCTGTCCGCGGTCGCGCCGGCCGACGCCGTCGAACAGACCGACCCGGCCGTGGTCGCCACGGACGCGGGGCGGGTACACGGCATCGTGACCGACGACGCCCGCGTATTCCAGGGCATCCCCTATGCCGCACCGCCGGTCGGAGCGCTGCGCTGGAGAGCGCCCCAGCCGGCACGGCCCTGGTCTGCGGTACGCGAAGCCACCACCCCGGCCAGCCCGTGCCCACAACAGCCGAACGCGGAAGTTCCGAACGGAACGAGCAACGAGGACTGCCTGTACCTCGACGTCACCACGCCGCGCCGGCGCTCGGACCGGCCGAGGCCGGTACTGGTCTGGATCCCCGGCGGCGGGTTCTTCATGGGTGCCGGATCCAGCTACGGCGCCCGACGGCTGGCCGCCCGCGGTGACGTCGTGGTGGTCACGATCAACTACCGGGTGGGGATCTTCGGGTTCTTCGGTCACGCGGGCCTGCGTGACTCCGGCACCTTCGGGCTGCAGGATCAGCAGGCCGCGCTGCGCTGGGTGCAGCACAACGCGGCGGCCTTCGGTGGCGATCGGTCCAACGTCACCCTGGCGGGCCAGTCGGCCGGCGCGATGAGCACCTGTGCGCAGCTGACCTCGCCGTCGTCCGCCGGGCTGTTCAGCAAGGCGGTGATGCAGAGCGGGTCGTGTGCCTTCAACTGGGCATCCAACAGCCAGTATCCCGGCCAGGAGGCCGGATCGCCGTGGCTTCCGCAGGCCATCGTGCGCCGGTTGGGCGACGAGGTCAGCGGTCAGCTCGGCTGCCAGGACGACCGTGACGCACTGGACTGCCTGCGCCGGCTGCCGGCCGCCAAGCTGCTCGAGCAGACGCTGTCGTTCACCTCGCCGGCCGTCGGCACCGCCGTGCTGCCAGAGGACCCGGCGCAGGCGATACAGGCCGGCCGTTTTCACAGGATGGCGGTGCTGTCGGGCAACAACCACGACGAGGCGCGCAGCTACGTCTCGGCATTCAACGGCGGTGCGATCGACGCCGCGGGCTACCAGCGACTGGTGAGCGACATGGTCGGTGCGGCGCACGCGCCGAAGGTGGAGGCCGAGTACCCGTCGTCGCGCTTCGACTCGCCGGCGATCGCGTGGGGCGCGGTCACCACGGACCGGATCTGGTCCTGTACCCAGGTCGCGACCGATCAGCAGCTGGCTCGCCGGGTGCCCACCTACGCCTACGAGTTCAACGACAAGCACTCGCCGCTCGCGCAATTCATACCGGCTCCGATCCCCCTCGGTGCCGCGCACGCGATGGAGCTGCCCTACCTGTTCGCCCTCGGTGGCGCGGAGTACCCGCTCACCCCGGACCAGAAGCGACTCTCCGAGCAGATGATCGACTACTGGGCGACCTTCGCCCGTACCGGAAACCCCAACGGCCCCGGTCGACCGCACTGGCCCCGGCTTGGAGACGACGCTTCCGGGCTGTCCTTGGCACCCGCCGGACAGGGCGACATCCAGCCCGTGGATCTCGCCACCGAACACCACTGCGACTTCTGGGACCGGCTTGGATAGTCGCTACGGATAAGAGACGGCACGGCGGCCATTGGACCGATGCCCAGGGGGTGTTCCGGCTTTGTCGCTGCATGCGCGACGAACCCGGAACACCCCCTCCGTGCTCGCGCTGGCATCCTGTCGCAGCCCGTGACCAATCCCTTGCGCACCGTCACCGCCACCCGCTACGCCGAGGCCCTGCGCGAGGGCGGGTCGCTGCCCGGCCTGCTGGAGGCAGACGACGACGGCCTCTACGTCACGAAATTCCGCGGCGCCGGTCAGGGCGAGGGGGCGCTCGTGGCTGAGGTCCTCGCCGGTGAGCTGGGGCGAGCGATCGGGCTGCCGGTGCCCGAGCTCGTCGTGATCGAGGTCGCGGCCGAGCTTGGGCATGCGGAGCCCGATCCCGAGATCCAGGAGCTCATCGAGGCGAGCCCGGGGCCTAACCTCGGGATGGACTTCCTCCCCGGCGCGCTGCCGTTCACCCTGCCGGCGGACTCGACGGACGTCGATCCCGCCTTCGCGGCCGATGTCGTCTGGTTCGATGCCCTGGTGACGAACGTCGATCGCACGCACCGTAACCCGAACCTGCTTGTCTGGCACGGCAAGATCTGGTTGATCGACCACGGCTCCGCGTTCTTTCGCCAGCACGGCGACCAACCGATCGCCCAGACCGTGCACAAGCCGGTTCCGATGCTCTCGGAGCATGTCCTGCTGCCGGTCGCCGGGCCGATCGCAGAGGCCGACGAGCGGCTTGGGAGCAAGGCGCTCGCGGCGGTCGGCAACGCCGTCGCGGCGATCCCCGACGCATGGCTCGGCGCCAACCCGGCGTCGCGGCGCGGCGACCTGGCGGCCTTCCTCGCCCAGCGCCTCGCGCGACCGCGGGCCTTCGTCCAGGAGATCGAGCGTGCCCGAAGCTGAAGGCGCCGCCACGCCGTTCGCCTACGCGCTGCTGCGTGTCGTACCGCGCGTCGAGCGCGGGGAGCGGGTGAACGTCGCCATCGTGCTGTACTGCCGCCAGCGCGACTTCCTGGACCTGCGCACGCGGCTCGACGAACGCCGCCTCGAGGCGCTCGCCCCAGACCTCGACCTCACGGCCGTCCACAGCCAGCTCGAGGCCATCTCGACCGTCCTCTGCGGGGATCCGCAGGGCGGGGCGCTCGCAAAGCTGCCGGCGTCTGAGCGCTTCGGCTGGATCGTCGCGCCGTCGAGCACGATCATCCAGCCGTCCGAGGTTCACACGGGGCTGACGCACGATCCGGTCGCCACGCTGGAGCACCTGTTCGATTCGCTGGTGCTGTGAAGCCCAGCCCGGATCCAGGCTCGACTCGACCGACCGCCCGTGAACGATGTTCACCGGATCGTCACGCCGAGGAGACGTGCGCGATGTCATGACCGCTGCGCTGTTCAGCGGGCGCAAGTTGCGAGACGGCGACAGCCTGAGCGCGTTCGCGCGCCGGATGAGCCGGGATGTCGAGACCAACCGGGCGCTCGGCGATCTCGCCCTGCTTCAAACGCGATCGGAGGGCGAGCAGCCCGTGTCGAATCGGAGCGCTTCCATGCCACCTGACAGCCGAGTAGGCGTGCCGCGATGAGCATCTGCGCCGCGGGGATCGCCAACGGGTTTCAGCACCGCGTCGCCGCCCACGCCGCAAGCGGAGCGTTGCGCGATCTGCTCGAGTACCACCACCTGTCCTACTCGCCCGAGCCGCTGTCCGAGGGCGCCGTGTTCGGCCTCTCCGGAGCACTGGATCTACGGGTACGGATCGCCGCTACCGCCGTGCCGGCGATCGACCTCGACGGGCGCACACCGTCACTCGAGATCGAGCTGTGCCGCCATCTCGGGCTCGCTGCCGACTGGTGTGCGACCGACGATGCGCGAGCCGGCTGGGAGTTGCTGCACGCCGAGCTCGGATCCGGGTACCCGACGCTCGTGCGCGCCGACGTCGGCGCCCTGAACTACCGCGACGCGCACTGCCACGACACGCGCCACGCGATCGTCGTCACAAGCTATGACCCCGAAGCCGGCGTTGTCTGGGTGGCCGACCAGTGCTTCCCCGATCCGCAGCGCTGCACGCTCAACGCACTGGCCGCCGCGCGCCGGTCGGATGGATGGCCGCGGCCCACCCGCCACGCGCTGCTGCGGATGCGCCCGCCGAGCCGGCTCGGCGACCCGCGCAAGGCGATCGCCGCCGGCCTGACGCGAACGGTGCGAAGCATGCGCGACCCAAGCGTCTGCGAGCATCCGAATGAGCGCGCCGGGCTTGCGGCGATCGATGCCATCGACGCCACCTGGCCACAACTGCCCGAGATGACCGGATCCGCGCTCGGCCAGACGCTCGCCGCACTGCGCTTCCGGATCCGCGACGGCGGCACCGGCGGAGCGCTCTACCGCTCGCTGCACGCGCGCTTCCTGCACGATGCCGCGGCGCTGCTGGGATCGCCTCAGCTCGGCCAGGCGGCGCTGCACTGCGACGACCTCGCCGATGCCTGGCGAGCGCTCGCCGACGCCTTGCATGACGACGATCCGTACCTGGCGCATCGTGCCGCGGAGCCTTGCGTGCACCGCGTACGCCGCCTCGAGCACCGCCATCTGGAGGCGCTCGAGGCACACCTCGGCACGGATTGAAGGCGCGCGCCGTAAGGGCGAAGACAGACCGAGGACGCCGCCGGGCTCCGATCGGCGGGCAATCCGAGCGTCTGCGGATTCGTGGGGCGACCCACTAGCATCGAAGAGGATGCGCGATTACACATCGGCCATCCGCACGCATGTCCTGCTCTACGACGGGGGCATGGGTGCAACGCTCGAGCAGTTCGACCTCTCGCTGGAGAACGACTACAAGCTGCCGGGCCGCGCGCATGAGGCGCTGGTTCTCAACCGTCCCGACGTCATCGAGGGCGTCCACCGGTCGATGGTCGAGGCCGGCGCGCAGGTCGTG
>JAWVGJ010000052.1:0-10144 GCA_033855115.1 Solirubrobacteraceae bacterium | reverse complement strand
CGCACGTCGTGCGCGACGGCGACTCGCTGGCCTCGATCGCGTACCAGGCGTACGGCGACGCGACGCAGTGGCGCACGATCGCCCAGGCCAACGGCATCGACGATCCGCTGCGCCTGCGCAGCGGCAGGACGCTCAGCGTTCCGAGGCTCGACGCATGAGTCCTGTCTCGAACCTCGTCGCGGGTGTCAGCGTCAAGGTCAACGGCCAAGAGCTGGATCCAAGCATCCCGATCGCCGAGGCGCGCGTCCAGGACAACCTCATGCTCCCGGACGCGTTCATGCTGCGCGCGCTCGACCACGACTTCAAGCTCGTCGACGGCTCGACATTCGAGATCGGCGCGAAAGTCGAGCTTCATTACGTCCCGGCCAGCGAGCGCGGAGGGTCCGACGGCGTCTTCAAGGGCGAGATCTCAACGCTCGCGCCCCAGTTCGAGAAGGAGGGACCGGTCCTCGTCGTGCGCGGCTACGACCTCGGGCACCGGCTCACCCGCAACCACAACACGCGCACCTTCCAGGATATGACTGCCAGCGACATCGCCTCCAAGATCATCGGCGAGGCCGGCTTGAACAAGGACGTCCAGAGCACCTCGGACGTGTATCCGTTCGAGCAGCAGAGCAACGAGACCGATTGGGACTACCTGTGGCGGCTCGCCGCCCGGGTCGGCTACGAGGTCGCCTGCATCGACGAGAAGATCCATTTCCGCCAGCCCGGCTCCGGCGCCGGCACGCCGGTGACGCTCGAATGGGGCGTCAACCTGAAGACGTTCCATCCGCGCGCCACCGCCGTGCAGCAGGTCGAGGAGGTTGTCGTCAGCGGCTGGGATCCCAAGGGAAAGCGGCGCGTGACGGCAACGAAGTCGACGCCGCAGCTCGACTCGAAGATCGAGCTGCGCCGCGACGGCGTTGCCAACGGCACGCGACCGGTCATCGACGAGATCGTCAGCTCGCAGTCGGAGGCCAACGTGCTGGCGCAGAGCACGCTTGACAGGCTGGCCAACGCCTGGCTGGTAGCGGACGGCCGCTGCGTCGGTAACCCGAGCGTGCGGGCGGGCTGCAAGATCCAGATCAAGGGCGTCGGCGCGCGCTTCGGCGGCGAGTACCTCGTTACCCAGTCGACGCATGTCATCCGCGCCACGGCGGGCTACGAGACCGAATTCGAGATCAACGGACGCAGCCGTCGCACGCTGCTGGACCTGCTCACGCCGCCACCACGGAGCAACCACGCCGACTCGCTCGTCATCGGCGTCGTGACGAACAACGACGACCCGGAGAAGATGGGCCGCGTGCGAGTGAAGTTCCCCAGCCTCGACGAGAGCCAGGAGGGCTGGTGGGCGCGGGTGGCGAGCGTTGCGGCAACGGCCGGGCGCGGCCTGATGATGATGCCGCTCGTTGACGACGAGGTCATCGTGGGCTTCGAGCACGGAGATCCCCGGCGCCCGTTCGTGCTCGGCTCGCTGTGGGGCGGCACCGGCAAGCCCGACAAGCTCGCCGCCGAGGGCGGTGGTAAGCCCGACGGGTCGTTCAACCTCAATAGCGCCAAGAAGGTGACCATCGGCTCGACCAGCGACATGCTGCTCGACAGCCAGGCGAAGCTCAAGCTGCATTCCACCTCCGACTTCGCGATCGAGACCGACGGCGCGCTCGCCGTCACCGGTAACGGCAGCGAGATCAAGGTCACCGGCCCGGCGGCGTCCGTGACGATTACCAACAGCGGCCAGATCACCGTCAAGGGCACGGCGATCACGCTCGATGCGACGGGCAGCCTGACGCTCAAGTCCTCGGGCATGGTGCAGGTCAGCGGCTCCATGATCAAGCTCGGGTGACGTGCGGGCGATGGCCGACATCCTCGGAACCGGACTGGCATTCCCCCTCGCCGTCGACCGCCGCGGTGGACTCGCTCTTGCCAGCGACGAGAAGGACGTCGAGCAGGCGATCTTGATCATCCTCTCCACCGCGCCCGGCGAGCGGCCGATGCGGCCGGAGTTCGGTTGCGGCGTGCACGACTACGTCTTCGACGTCATCGACGCCGGCACGCTCGGGCACATGGAGCGCCAGATCCGCCGCGCGCTCGAACGCTGGGAGCCCCGGATCGACGTACTGAGCATCGACTTCGATATGCACGCCGGCGGCGACGGCGGACTCGCGATCACGATCGGCTACCGGTTGAGGGCGACCAACAACGTGCGCAACCTCGTCTACCCGTTCTACATCATCCCCGCCGAGGAGACGGAATGACGCGGCTACCCGAGATCCGGCTCGACGACCGCACGTTCCAGGATCTCGTCAGCGAGGCGCGGATGCGCATCGCGCAACGCTGTCCGGAGTGGACCGAGCACAACGTCTCCGACCCGGGCATCACGCTCATCGAGCTCTTCGCCTGGATGACCGAGCTGACGATCTACCGTCTCAACCGGGTGCCCGACAAGCTCCACGTCGCGCTGCTGGAGCTGCTCGACATCATGCTCGATCCGCCGACCGCGGCCGAGGTCGATCTGCGCTTCCGGCTGACCGGGCGCGCCGAGCAGCCAGTGCCGATCCCGCTCGGGGACACCGAGGTCGGCACGCCACGCCACGCCGGCGACGAGGCGATCGTCTTCCAGACGACCGAGGACTTCACGATCGCGCCGCTGCGCCCGGCGGCGTACGTGCTCAGCCGCGACGCACAGGTCAAGAACGTCGCCGTCGCCGACGGCGTGGCGAAGCCGTACGGCGGCGAGCAGCTCGCGTTTGGCAGCCCGCCGCGGCCCGGCGACGCGCTACACCTCGGCTTCGACGCACCGATCGGACGCCTGCTGTTGAGCATCGACGTCGAGGCCTCGCAGGCGCGCGGCGCCGGCGTCGACCCGACCGATCCCCCTCTACGCTGGGAAATCTCGGCGGGCAACAACGAGTGGCACGCCGCCGAGGTACTCGAGGATCTCACGGGCGGCTTCAACTTCGGCAGCGGCTCAGTCGAGCTGCAACTGCCGGCCCGTAGCTCGCCCCAGCTGCTCGGCGGCCAGCGCCTGCACTGGGTGCGCTGCCGCATCGACGAGCTCACTGCCGCCGGCAAATCCGGCGCGACGTACACGCTGGCGCCCGAGATCTACTCGATCACCGCCGCGCCGATCGGCGCGCTGCTACCGGCCGGCCACTCGGCACGCGCCGCCAGCGAAGTGCTCGGCGTCAGCGACGGCACACGGGGCCAGGAGTTTGGCCTTCGCATGAGCCCCATGCTGGAGCTGCAGGAGGGCGAGAGGCTCGAGGTCCAGAACCCGGGCGAGACAACGTGGACGACGTGGGAGAGGCGCAAGTCATTCGACGTCAGCAGCGCCACCGACAAGCACTTCTCGATCGACCTCGTCGCGGGCCAGATCGAGTTCGGGCCGGCGATCCGCCAGAAGCACGGCAACTGGAAGGAGTACGGCGCGATCCCGCCGAAGGGCGCGACCCTGCGCTTTACCGGCTACCGCCACGGTGGCGGGCGCGCCGGCAACGTCGCGCCCGGCACGCTGACGATGCTCAAGAGCTCGCTCGCCGGCGTCGCTTCCGTCGTCAACCCGCGCAAAGCGGCCGGCGGTGTCGACGCCGAGTCGCTGATGGCCGCGCGCCAGCGGGCGGCGATGGAGATCCGCACACGCTACCGCGCGGTGACGGCCGAGGACTACGAATACCTCGCCGGCGAGGCGTCGATGCAGGTCGCGCGCGCGCGCTGCCTGCCTCCGCAAGACGGCGGCGCCGTTTCGCTGTACCTCGTCCCCCTCGTGCAGCCCGCCGACCGCCGGCTCTCCCCCGACGAACTCGTTCCCGACGAGGCGCTGTTCCAGACGGTCGCCCGGTACCTCGACGGGTGCCGCATGATCGGCACGACGGTGCAACTGCTGCCTGTGAGGTTCCGCGGCGTCAGCGTCGTCGTCAACCTGCAGGCATCACCTTCGGTGGACGTGCGTCGCGTCGAGGAGGACGTCACGCACGCGCTGTACACATATCTCAATCCGCTCGTCGGCGGATCGCCGCACGGCCCGGGCAGCGGCTGGCCCTTCGGCCGGCCGCTGAACCAGGGCGAGCTCTTCGGCATCGTACATGCGGTCGACGGCGTCGAGTTCGTGAAGGTCCTGCGTGTTTACGAGACGAACGTCTACACCGGCGAGCAGGAGTCCAAGCCGGCGGGCTCGCACGTCGAGCTCGAGCCCGACGAGCTGATCGCCTCCGGCCAGCACATGGTCAAGGCGACCCGGCGGGAGCTCTAGGACATGAGCGATGGCAACGGCTACAGCACGTTCCTCGGCCCCGGCTTCGGCACGCTGCAATCGCAGAGCCCGAACGGCAGTGGCGGCACCCCGCAGGTCGTGTCCCGGCGGGCGATCCTGCGCCGCGGGATGCCATCGATCTACCACGAGACCGAGTTCGCGATGCGCTTCGTCGGGGCGCTCGAGGGCGTGCTCGACCCGATCGCGGCCATGCTCGACGCACTGCCGGAGCACTTCTCCGCGGACTATGCGCCGCAGCCGATGATCGACCTGTTGGCGGCATGGCTCGGCGTCGAGATCGACGAGTCGCAGGAACTCGACGCCCGCCGCGAGACCGTGCGAATGGCGGCCAAGCTGGGCCAGCAGCGCGGCACCGTGAGAGGGCTCGAGCTCGCGTTGCGGCTGAGCTTTCCCGCCATTCCGATGCGCGTGGAAGACGCGGGCGGCGTGCGCTGGTCGATGGACGGCGCGCCCGCGAAGGTCGAGCCGGCGCCCTTCGTCGTCTACGTCGACGTGCCAGTCCCGGAGGAGCGGCAGATCGCGATTGCACGCTGTATCGACCAGCACAAACCGGTGCAGGCGACCTATCGACTACGGATCAAGGCCCCCAAGAAGGCCTCGGAATGAAGGGGCGACGAGCATGAGGACCTGCCCGAGCTGCGCCCGCGAGAACGCCGACGACGTCGACTTCTGCGCGTGCGGCGAGTACCTGCGCTGGGAGCCGACGAGCTACCAGATGCCTGCGATCGTGCCGCAGACGCCGGACGATCCGAAAGCGGAGCCCCCGCCCACGCCGGAGCCGCAGCAGCCGACGGCCGAACAGACGCCCGCGGCACCGACCACCCCGACGCCCCCTACGCCCAAGCTGGAGGGCCGCTTCGTCACCGCCGCCCAGCCGGCGCCACCCCAGCCGAGGCCGCCTTCCAATCCGCCGCTGCGACCATCGGCGCCCCAGCCGCATGTGCCACAGACGCCCCCTCCCCCGCCCCTACGGCCGCCCGTACCCCCGCCCCCGCCCGCCGCCGAGGCGCCGCCCCCGTCGGCGGCGATCACGCTGCGCCTGGCCGAGGACGAGCCAAGCGCCGGCGCCGGCGCGCTCGGGGTGGTCGTCATGTCAGGCGATCGCGCTCGCGTCATCGCGCTCGTGCGCAACCAGAGCACGATCGTCGACAACTACACGCTCGTCGTGCACGGCTTTCCGCGCGAGTGGTACACCGTGATGCCCGACACGGTCTACCTCGTTCCGTTCGGCTCCGCCGGTGCCTACGAGCAGGAGGTCGAGATCCACCTGCACCCGCCGCGCACCGCCGAGGCGGAGGCGCGGCGCTGGGAGCTCAGCGTCGGGGTCATCTCGCGCGCGCACGGCGCCGAGGTCGCGTCCGCGGGGATGACGCTCGGGATTCACCCCTACGAGGACTTCCTGATCCGCGTGCGGCCGCAGCGGGCCTCGGGGCGCCGGCGCGCGAAGTACGACGTCTCGATCGCCAACAACGCCAACGCCGTCGTCCTGCTCGCGCTCGACGCGCACGACAGCGACGACGAGTGCGAGTTCACGTTCGACCGCGAAGCCGTCGAACTCGGCGCGGGCCAGACGAAGACCGTGCGCCTGCGCTGCCGCCCGCCGCGGCAGATCTGGCTCGGTCGTCCAGTCGAGCGCCGCTTCGAGATCGCCTGCGCCAGCGGCGAGGCGGGCGAGAAGCTGCTGAAGGACAGGGCGCAAGCCAAGTCGCAGGGCGGCGGGCTCGCGGGCATGGGCGGGAAGATGCCGAAGATCCCTGGCTTCAGTCCGCCGAGGATCAATATGCCCAACGTGTCGCTCGGGCCGGACGGCAGGCCCAACGTGCGCATGCCCAACGTGCGCGGACCGGACTTCCAGGGTGTGAATCTGCGCCGGCCGACGGTCGGGCTCAAGGCGCTGCGCAGGCCCGACCACGCCGCGGCGCCGGCCATTCCGAGCGGTCCGCTCATGCCGACGCAGGCAATCTTCCGCCAGAAGGGATGGCTGCCGTGGTGGCTTGCGATCGTGGTACCGCTGGTCCTGCTGCTTGGGCTCGCGCTGTTCCTGCTGCTGCCCAAGAACGTCGAGGTCCCGAACGTCGTCGGTAGCAAGACGGTGTTCGCGGCCGAGAAAAAGCTCATCGCCGCCGGGCTAGTGCTCAAGGAGAAGACGAACAGTCCGTCGACCAAGGACAAGCCGGGATCGGTGTTGGACCAGTCGCCCGGTGCGGGTGAATCTGTGAAGAAGGGGTCGCCGGTGTCGCTGGCGATCGCCGTCGGCAGCGGCAACACGATCGTGCCCAAGCTCGCCGGATTGACGCTCCCCGAAGCTGACAAGAAGCTGCGGGCCAAGGGCCTGCAGAAGGGCGCGCTCTCCGTGCAGTCGCCGGACGTGCTGACGCTCAAGATCGCGAGCACGATCCCGGCCGCCGGCGACAGCGTCAAGGAGGGCACGGCGATCGACATCTTCTATCCGGACCCCGAGGCCGCCAAGGCCGCCGCCGAAAAGAAGGCGGCCGACAAGAAGGCGGGCGGCGCCGGGGCCGCCGGCGGTGCCGGCGCCGGCGCCAAGGACATCGAGATTCCGAAGATCGAGCCCAGCGACCAGCAGGGCTACGGAGCGGTGCTGTCGAAGGCCGGGCTGGTCCCCGGCAAGCCGGAGCGGCGCATCGACGAGGCGCCGCGCGGGACGGTGATCGGCACCGATCCGGCCGTCGGCACCAAGGTGGCGAAGGGTGCGGCCGTGACGATGCTCGTATCGGCCGGCTTCCCGCGGATCGCCTTCGACGACGACCAGAACATCCTGCTCGCCCGCGGCGCCGACGGCACGCGGATCACCCCCGCGATCGCCAAGAGCGCCGCGGTCGAGAAGGACCCGAGCTGGTCGGCGGACGGCAAGCGCGTCGTCTACACGTCCGGACAGCAGCTCGTCAGCGCCGACATGATCGAGCGCAAGCGCGCACCGGCGCCGCTGCGCCCCGCCAGCGAGAAGTACGCCGATCCGTCGTTCGCGCCGATTGCCACGAAATCCGTGCTTGCGGTCGGGCGCATCAGCGGCGCCGACCACGACCTCTGCGTCGGGAGCGTGAAGCTCGGCAAGTACAACCCGCAGTGCATCGTCGACGACAGCTTCAGCATCGGCTTCGCGCACTGGACCCCGGACGGCAAGACGATCCTCGCGTTTGCTACGAGCGCCAAGGGGTTCGGCATCGTCCAGTACACGTCCGACCACGCGTTCTCGACGCAGAAGGCAGACTGGGGCAAGGGCAAGTTCGTCACCACCCAGGAGGGCAACAAGGGCGTCTGGGACCTCGCGCTGTCACCCGACGGCAAGCGCCTCGCCGCGATCGCGAACTTCGACACGCCGGCACCACAGCTGTACCTCACGACTCCTGATGACATCCAGCTGCAGAAGACCAAGCCGCTGCCGGTCGGAGCCTGCAAGCTCGTCTGGCTGGACAGCCGGAACCTCGCCCTGGTCAAGCTCGGCGACATGTGCGGCCAGCCGGTCGGCGAGATCGTCCGCATCACCGTCGACGACCCGACCAAGGCGACTCCGCTGGCCACGGCGGGCGACAACCCGACGTTCGAGCCGCTCTCGGTCGGAGGCTAACCGCGCATGCTGTGCCCGACCTGCCGGCGCCAGCTCGCGCAGGCCACGGTCTGCACGACCTGCGGCACGCCCGCGCCCGGAGCGAGCGCTCCGCTCGAGCTCGTGCTCGCCGACGGCACGCGCGTGCCGCTCGTCGGCGAGCTGACGATCGGGCGCTCACGGGGCAGCGCCCTCTGGCTCGACGATCCCAGCGTCTCGCGCAGCCATGCCCGCATCCGCGCCGGCGACGACGGAGAACTGCTCCTGGAGGACGCCGAGTCGAGCTACGGCACGTTTGTCGACGACGTGCGCGTGACGGCGCCGGTGCCGCTGCGCGACGGCGCGCTCATCCGCGTCGGCAACCTGCGCCTGGAGGTGCAGGCGCACCGCGACGTCTTTGCCGCCGGCCGCACGATCGTCGTTCCGCTCGGGGCGAGCCTGCTGCTGCCGGCCGCAGGCGCGGCGAGTCTGCAGCCGGCCGAGACGGTCGAGGGAAGGAACCCGCGGCTGCGCTCCGGATACGCGCTCAAGCGCCTCGACGCCTCCGAGGGCGAGCGACGCTGGGTCGTGCGCGAGTTACGCGGCGGCAGCTTCCTGCGGATCTCCGACAGCGATGCCCGGCTTCTGCGCCTGTTCGACGGCACCCGCTCGTTGAAGGACCTTGTCGGCGAGGCGGAAAGCGCCTTCGGCCAGTTGGGCGCCGTTCGGCTCGCGCGGCTGCTGGCCGACCTCGGCGACCGCGGGATGCTCGCCGGCGTGGAGGGCGGCGCGGCCGCCGAGACGGCGGCGCCCGAGGGACGGATGAAGCGGCTGTTCAAGACGCGCGAGCGCTCGGTCGATGGGATCGGTCCGTTTGTGGGCTGGATCTATCGCCACGGCGGCTGGGTCCTGTTCACGCGCCCGGCGCTCGTGGCGATCGCGACGCTCGCGGTTGTCGGGCTGGGTGTTTGGGTTGCGCTCATCGTCGGGCGCTACGGGACGCCCTTCGTCGTCGCGCACCGGCTCGTTCTCGGCGGGCTCGTGTTCTTCGTCGGGCGCGCCCTGCTCGTCGGGCTGCACGAGCTCGCCCACGGTCTGGCGATGGAGTCGGTCGGGCGCCGCGTGCATCGCGCGGGCGTGAAGTCGATCTTCATCTTTCCCTACGCCTTCGTCGACACGTCGGAGGTCTGGTTCGAACCGCGGCGCCGGCGCGCGGCCGTCAGTGCCGCGGGCCCGCTGTCGGATCTGACGCTCGCCGGTGTGTTCTCGATTTTGTGCCTGACGCTCGCGGCCGGCACGATCCGCGACGTCACCTTCCAGCTCGCGTTCGCCGGCTACGTCGCCGCGTTCTTCAACCTCAACCCCTTCCTCGAGCGCGACGGGTACCAGATCCTCGCTGACAAGCTCGGCGTGCCGGGGTTACGCGCGCGCGCGCGTGAAGAGCTACGAAGGCGGCTGTCGGGCGAGGGGTCCCAGGACTTCGATCGTGCGTTGATCCGCTATGGCGTCGCGGGCTTGGGATGGTCATTTGCGGCCGCCGGTATTGCCATAGTGCTCTCGTTGCGCTTTGAGCCGATCATGGTCAAGTACGCGCCACCGACGGTGGTCTGGGTCGTGCTGGGGACGCTGTGGGCCGCGCTCTTCGTCCCCGTCCTGATCGTCGTCGGCCCACCGCTGCTCGCCCGCTTTCGCGGTGCAGAGCGCATGAGGCCCTCGGAGGCTGACGGATGAACGACGACGCCGATGCCGCCGCACGCGTGATCGAGCGCCTGCTCGTCGATCCCAACTTTCGCGCCGATTTCCGCCGTGATCCGGCGACCGCCTGCCGCGACGCCGGGCTCGACGATCTCGCCGACTACATGGGGCAAGGCGCCGGCAAGGCGATGCACACGCTGGAGATCCGCGAGTCGCGTTCGAGCCTCGCAGGCGTGATGATGGCGGCCGCGCTCGAGGGGATCGGCGTCTTCGAGTTCGCCAGGCACATCGTCCCGGGGGCGATCGCGGCGCCAGGAGCGGCCCGGGATGTGCTGAGCCGGGTGAACCTGCCGAAGATCGACGGCGCGATGGCACTGCGCGGGTCGCTCGCCCAGCCGCCGGACGTGCCTGCCGGCGGCGGCGGCGCGGAGGACGCGGCGGCGGACAACGGTGCGCCGGGGGCTTCGACGCCCGGTGCGAATGCTCCGGGAGCGGGCGCGCCGGTATCTGTGGCGCCCCAGCCCCCGCCCACGACGACGCCCGCGCCCGAGCCCGAGCCGGGCGGCGCAACGGCCTCCGACACACCCGCCGACGCCGCCCCGGCCAAGGCCGACGCGCCGGCCGTCAAGCCGGACGTCGCGCCCGCCAGCGCG
>JAWVGJ010000051.1:0-126340 GCA_033855115.1 Solirubrobacteraceae bacterium | reverse complement strand
CCTGCAGCGCGCCGCAGATCAGGCGCGCGCGCTGGAAGAGCTCCTCGTCGTCGTACTCGGGATACGCGGCCTTGAGGTGGTCGCAGATCGCGTTGTGCTCCATCTGGAAGATCTCGCCCAGCATGTGGATCCCCAGCCAGAAGCCGGGCTCGTTCTTCGGTTTGCCGTCGGGGTTCTCGCCGCTGTGCGGCGGTCGCGTCTCCGATCCGACGTAGAGCTTGCCGTCGGTACCGGTGCGAGCGGTCTGCTGGTGCTTGAGGGTGGTGCCGTAGAGCTGGGAGGAGTCCCACCACGCGGTCTGCGTGTTGAGGAACGTCGGCGGGTATTCGCTGGCGCCGGGAGGGCGCGTGGGATCGGGAACCGTGGACGGGATCTGCATGGGGTCCTGCAACCAAGGGTCGCCCGGCTCGAGCGGCACCTTCCACGGCTTGGTCTTGTCGCCCTTGCCATGCGAGAACCAGTCGTGGACCATGAACTGCAGCCATGACCCGGCCAGGTTGTTCACCGTGGTCGCGGGGACGAACTCCTCGCGGGTGAGCAGCTTGCGCGAGACGACGCGCGGGTTGGGCTCCATGATCGCGGGCTCCACCTCCGGCCAAGCGCTCTGCAGCGGGACGTTGCGGCCGAAGCGGTGGTACGCGCGGCCCATCGCCGGGTTCTCGAGGGAGTTGTAGCTGCCGTCGTTGGTGCGTCGCGTCGTATAGCGCTGCTCGAATGGGGCCAGCGGCTTCTCGTCGACCGTCGGCGCCTTGTCGGTGTCGTACAGGTTCGTCCGGCGCAGGATGTTGCGAATGCCTGCGAGCGTGGCGAGGCCCAACGGAACCGGCAGCTTGTCCCATCCGCGTCGCCGGTCGACGGCTTGAGCGACCGCGTTGAGGATCTTCCAGATCCCGCTGTTGCGGTACCCGGGCTCTGTCGCTGGAGCCGCTTGCCCGCGGCGCCCGAGCAGCGAGGCTGCGGTGATGACGAAGGCCGTGAGGGCCGCAATCGATCCGATCCGCATCCGGCTCATGTGCATCTTTCCCTTCGATGTGGTCGTGTCGTCATGCGCGCGGCTGCCACGTGTCGCTCGGCTTGTAAACGGAGAAGATCTGCTCGACCATCTCCTCCCTGGTGGAGAAGCGGCGCTCGTCGTAGCACCCGAGCGGGTTCACGAGCGTGTTGAGCAGGCACTTGTTGCAGTAGCTGCAGGGCTTGGGCGCACGGTCGTAGCCGGCCGCGAACAGGTTCGGCAGGTCGTTGTTGGCGACAAGCGTCCGGGCCATGCTGACGGCGTCGCACCGCTTGGCCTCGAGCGCGCGACGGATGACGGAGGCGGTCTGGAATCCGCCGGTGCAGATGATCGGGACGGACACCGCCTGCTTGATCCGGTGCGCGTTGTCGAGATTGAGCCCCTCGATCTGGTCGAGGGGCGGGCAGGTCCGCTCCCAGGCGAGCTTGAAGATGGTTCGCAGGACGGGCGTCTGGAAGGCGAGCCAGTTGCGCAGCGCGGTAATGCCGCCGCCGGGCAGGACCTGGTTGTAGACCTTCTTCGCCACGTCGATCGGGAACTCGCCGGCGGGGTTCTGGGGATGGGGAAACGCGTTGCCGAGCGAGACGTGGATCGCGTCGATGCCGGCGTCCTCCAGCCACGTGGCGACCTGCACGCTGTCCTCGATCGTCGTTCCCTTCTTCTCCCACGGGAAGACCGCGTTGCCAGCGTCGACGGCGCTGATCTTCGACTGGACGTGGAAGTCGTCGCCGACCTGCGCGCGGATGGCGCGGATGACCTCGAGCAGAAAACGCGCGCGGTTGGAGAGCGACCCGCCGTACTGGTCGGTGCGGTCGTTGATGGCCGGGCTGAGGAACTGCGTGAACAGGTAGCCGTTGGCGGAGTGGGTCTCGACGCCGTCGAGCCCTGCCTCGCGCGCCCGACGGGCGCCCTGTGCGAACTTCTCGACAAGGACCTCGATCTGCTCCACCGTGAGCCGGTTGGCGTGCAGCCCGTGCACCGCATCCGGATCGTCGGTCGAAGACAGGTTGTTGGGCGTATCGAACGCGGTGATGTCGCGCTGGCGGCCGGAATGGCTGAGCTGCATGATGAACTTGCAGTCGTGCTCGTGGACGCGCTTGCCCAACTCGCGCCAGAACGGGATCCGCTCGTCGCGGTCGATCGTCGCGTAGTTCGGCACGATCCGGCCCTCTGGGCTGACGGGCACGAACGAGGAGATGATCGTCCCGACGCCGCCCTTGGCGAACTTCTCCTCCCAGTTGAAGCGAACGGGGTTGCCGGAGCCGTCGTAGTTGTCGAAGCGCCCGGAGATGTTCGACCGGAACAGCCGGTTCTTGACAGTCAGGTTTCTGAAGTGAAGGGGCTCGAAGATAGGGTCGCCCACCGGCGGTCCCGGATCGGCGTTGCCCTTGCTAGCGACGGGTGCCACGGCCGCCTTCTTTCGTCGATGTCTTTGGGGTGCAGGGTTCCCCCGAGAGCGCGGGGCGACGTCCGGATGTCTTCCCGACGGTGAACGTGTGGCCCGCTTTGCACGGTCGGAGCCTAGCCGGTGCCCGCCGCAAGTCAAAGAGATGACAAGCAGCCGGGGATAGGCTACGTTCAGCCGCGCAGTCGCAACTGAGTTATCCCAGGAAGTCAGATCCGCGGAGGTAGAACAGGCGTGCAGGCAGATCGTCGACCGGAGATTCGATGAGCCGCGGCGTTGGGATCCGAATCGGGATCACCGTGGCGTGGTTCGTCGTGCTGGGGATCGTCGGCGCGCTGGTCATGACGCGTAGTGACCCCGAGAAGCACGCCAACATCATCGAGCACTTCAAGTACGGATCGATCGGAGCCGAGGGCCGCTCGGGCGTTCCCGCGTCGCTGTGGCTGGCGCTGCCCGAGGTGTTTAAAGACCTGCTGCCCAAGGGCCACGGTCAGGGCTACGAACGCGTCGGCCTACTCTACGAGAAGGGCAAGACCCGTCCGATCGGTACGAGCTTCCGGACAACGCAGATCGGGATGGTCGGGCTCAACTGCTCGGTTTGCCATGTCGGGACGCTGCGGGCATCCAAGAACGCGCCCCGGCGGATCATCCTGGGCATGCCCGCCAACCAGTTCAACCTGCAGGCATACCTCAACTTCCTGCGGGCGACCGGCAAGGACAAGCGCTTCAACGCCGACACCCTCATTCCGGCGATGAAGAAGGTGGACCCCAACTTCTCGCGCGCCGACGAGCTTCTCTACCGCGCCTATGTCATCCCGCGCACACGGGCTGCGCTGCGCAAGCTCAACGACGACTTCCACTGGCTGGACGTCCGGCCGCCCGAGGGTCCGGGCCGCGTCGACACGTTCAATCCGTACAAGGTCATCCTCGGGCTCCCGACGGGCAAGACGATCGGGACCGCCGACCTGCCATCGTTGTGGAACCAGCGCCCGCGCGAAGGGATGCAGCTGCACTGGGACGGAAACAACGACAGCCTCGCTGAGCGCAACATCAGCGCGGCGATCGGCGCCGGCGCCAGCGCCGACTCCCTGGACCACCCCGCCCTCAAGCGCGTCAGGGACTGGATCCTGGACCTCAAAGCGCCCCGCTACCCGTCGCGGCGCATCGATAAGGAGCTGGCGAAGCAAGGCGCCCCGATCTATGCCGAGAACTGTGCGGCGTGCCACTCCTTCAAGGGCAAGTACGTGGGGAAGGTCACGCCGATCAACGAGATCGGCACCGACCGCCAACGGCTGGACTCCTTCACCAAGGAGCTCGTGGCCAAGCAGGGTGAGGGCAACGCGAGCCTTCCCAAGTTCAAGCACTTCCGCAAGACCAACGGCTACTCCAACCAGCCGCTCGACGGCATCTGGCTACGCGCCCCGTACCTGCACAACGGCTCCGTGCCGACGCTCACGGACCTGCTCATGGCGCCCAAGCAGCGACCGGACGTCTTCTACCGCGACGTGGACATCTACGACTGGAAGCACGTCGGGTTCGTCTCGCGGGGCACGACGGCCAAGCGGGAGGGCTTCAAGTTTAAGACGAGCGTCGCCGGGAACGGCAACGGCGGCCACACCTACGGCACTCACCTGCCCGCCAGCGACAAGCGGGCCCTGATCGAATATATGAAGACGCTCTAGGAGATCTCATGGGCGCCGGCAAGACACGCGGTGGGTCGGCCTTGGTGGCTCTCGTGCTCGCGATCGTCGTGCTCGTCATCCTTGCGATCACGTTCCGCGGGCTGTGGTTCGTCGCGCTGCCGCTCTCACTGGTAGCGCTCGTGCTGGCGATCCGCAGCGGGGCCGGCAGGCCGCGGGGCCTCGCACTCCTAGCCGGGTACTTCGCGTTGCTGCTTGCGCTCATCGCACTGACAGGCTCGCTGCTGGCGGCGGTCGCGGACGTCTCGATCAACCGCGGCTACGACGTCTACGAGCGCGAGTAGCGTGACGGTGCAATAGCACCATAATTCGGTTAATCGCTGGTGGCCGGATCCCAGCGCGCCAAGTCCGTCCCACGAATCTTGAAAGGGACACAAACGGGCTACCCCAGTCATGACGCCCTGTCAGGCGAAATGGCACGGAAGGGAGCCAACATGAACCAGAACGACACCCTGATCCGCGTGAATGGATCTGGGTCCGGTGCTGATGCCAAACGCGCTGTGCTGACCGACGAGCGCAAGCTCGCCGAGCTCCTCGGCTGGGCGAGCTTGGGCCTGGGCCTCCCCGAGGTGGCGTCCCCAGGGCGCTTTGACCGTTTGATCGGCGTTCGGCCCGATCCGAAGCCTCGGGCGATCACGGTCGTCGCCTGCGGCCTGCGTGAACTCGCCGCGGCCGCGGGCATCCTCACGCTAGCAAGGGCGCGGCCAGTCGGCTGGTTGTGGGCTCGCGTGGCCGGCGACGCTCTGGACCTCGCGCTGCTGACGCAGGCACTTCGCAACCGGCCCGAGCGGCCGGCGCGGCTGGCAGGCGCGATCGGCGCGGTCGTCGCGATCAGCGCCGCGGACGTGTACGCGGCGATTCAGAACAGCCGTCACAAGCAGGAGAACTCACCCGCGACCGAGGAGCAGCCGATGGATGTCAAGGCGGCAATCACGGTCAGGCGCTCGCCTGAGGAGGTCTACGCCTTCTTGCACGACTTCCAGAACCTGCCCCGCTTCATGTACCACATCGAGTCGGTCAAACCGGGAGCGGGTGGTCGCTGGCACTGGAAGGCCAAGGCGCCGCTGGGGAGCCTCGAGTGGGATGCCGAGGTGACGGAGGACCGCCTCAACGAGCTGATCGCATGGCGATCGGTCGAGAACTCGAAGATCACCAACTCCGGCCGCGTTCAGTTCAGCCCGGCACCGCGCGACCAGGGCACCGAGATCAGGCTCGAGCTGCACTACGACGCTCCCGGCGGACCGCTCGGCGACGCCCTCGCGAAGCTCGTCGCGCAGGGGCGCACCCCGCAGGCAAAGGACGACCTGCGGCGTCTCAAGCAGGCGATGGAGACCGGCGAGGTCGTCCGCTCGGACGCTAGCCCTGAGGGCGCGACGGCAAGCCGCCTGCTCAAGCAGCGCCCGGCCCAACCGCTTGACACCGAGGACGCGCAGTCCAGCGCGAGGCACATGGAGAGGAGCTACGTATGAGGGCCAACGTCTGGTCGGGCCGCAACACCGTGCAGGTCGAGAACGTCCCCGACCCCAAGATCCTCAACTCCCGCGACGCGATCGTGAAGATCACATCGACCGCGATCTGCGGCTCGGATCTGCACCTTTACGACGGATACATCCCGACGATGAAGAAGGGCGACATCCTGGGCCACGAGTTCATGGGCGAGGTGACCGACATCGGACGGGACGTCGGCAACCTGAAGGTCGGCGACCGCGTCGTCGTTCCGTTCCCGATCGCCTGCGGCAACTGCAACGCCTGCAGGGCCGAGCTGTACTCGTGCTGCGAGAACTCCAATCCCAACGCCGGCATCGCCGAGAAGCTGATGGGCCACCCGACGGCCGGGATCTTCGGCTACTCGCACATGACCGGCGGTTACGCCGGCGGGCAGGCCGAAGCAGCGCGCGTTCCGTTCGCCGACGTGGGCCCGATCAAGATCGAGAACGGGTTTACCGACGAACAGGTGCTGTTCCTGTCGGACATCTTCCCGACCGGCTACATGGGCGCGGAAATGTGCGACATCCAGCGCGGCGATGTGATCGCCGTCTGGGGCGCCGGCCCTGTCGGTCAGTTTGCGATCGCGAGCGCCAAGATGCTCGGGGCCGAGCGCGTCATCGCGATCGACCATGTCGATTACCGGCTGCGGATGGCGGTCGAGAAGGCCGGGGCGGACGAGACGATCAACTTCGAAGAGCAGCCCGACGTCGTCGAGCAGCTCAAGCTGCTGACCGCCGGCCGAGGCCCGGATGCGTGCATCGACGCCGTGGGCATGGAGGCCGAGCACGGGCACGGACCGATCCACGCCTACGACCGCGTCAAGCAGGCGGCGCGGTTGGAGACCGAACGTCCGCACGCCATCCGTGAAGCCGTGATGGCCTGCCGCAGCGGCGGCATCATCTCGGTCATCGGGGTCTACGGCGGGCTGATCGACAAGTTCCCGATCGGCGCGGTCATGAACCGATCCCTGACGATCAAGTCGGGGCAGTGCCACGTGCAGAGGTACATGCGCCCGCTGCTGGAGCGGATCTCCAACGGCGAGATCGACCCGAGCTTCGTGGTCACCCACAGGATGGAGCTCGGCAAGGCCCCGGAAGGCTATGAGACCTTCAAGCACAAGCGAGACGAGTGCGTGAAGGTCGTGCTCAAGCCCTAGCCAGCGCCCATAGCGAGCCATCGCCGGCGGGGATGCGCCGGACGCGACCCTCTCCGGTCGCGGCGATCAGTGCCTGCTCGGCGCCGCTCGGGTCGGGCAGGCCGAGGTGCTCGGTCATCGCAGCAGCGACCTCGGCGGTCGCCAGCGGATAGTCAAAGGCGGCGAGGACGTCGCTCGGATCGTCGGCCGGCGGCCGTCGGTCGAGCGTCGGATCGAGGTTGGCGATAACGACGTCGTAGGCCTCCAGCGGCTGGAAGCCGCCGGCCTCGAGACGACGCCCGTCCGCTGACTCGAAGATCAGCGACGGCGCGGTGTAGCGCACGAGGCCGTCGGTGTTCGCGGCACGGCCCTGAAACTCGGTCGGCGACCCCTCGGCCGTACGCGCGCGGGCACGGTCCTCCTCGTATGCGGCGATGACCGCGGGGTCGTCGATCTGCGCGACGACCGCCTCGGCGTCGAGGCCGTCCACGGTCGCCAGCGCTCCCCGCAGGGTCTCGGGATCCTCGATGACGCCGGTCGTCGTGAACTGCGCGAACTGCAATGCACGAAAGGCGGCCGTCTCCAGTTCGGGCGCGACAAGCCGCGTCGCGACGACCGCGCGGCACGCCGGCGACGTCGCGCTGAGCCGTGGCTTCGGCGTGATCTGAAACGGCATGCCGAAGCGGCGGAAGGTCGTGTAGCCGATCGCCGAGCGCGTCGCCGTGTATCCGCGGGCCGCGTACTCGCTTGCGTCCTCGGTGAGGCCGATGGTCACGAGCGTCCAGCGCAGCCCGTCGGCATAGCGCCAGCGCAGGGTCGTGAGCGCGGGCGAGGCGGAGTATGCCCACGGGCAGCCCGGGTCAGAGAAATAGATGACGTCGATCACGCTTCGCATCGTTGCACGCGCCGGCAACGAGCTTGGCGACGCCGGCGCCACGCCCTCGTATCGAGCGACATGCACGGTGTTGTGCACGTTGAAGGACTTGTTGTTGGTAGAACGACGGCCTGCCAGAGCCGCATCACCGCGGCGTAGCGCATGCGCGCGAGCCCGTCAGCTCACCTCGCAGGCCGCCGGCGCACAACGGAGATCCGATGTTGACGACGACGACAACGCGACGGCGCGTGCTCGCCCCGGCGGGAGCAGTGATCCTCGCCGTGCTCTGCGCGCTCGCCCTGCCAGACGCGGCGAGCGCGCTCGCGCCGCTGAAGGTCGGGTCGGGCGGCCCGCGCGTGGGGGCGGTTCAGAAGGCGCTCGGCCTGCGGGCCGATCGGATCTTCGGGCCGGCAACCGCGCGCGCCGTACAGCGCTTTCAGCGCCGCCGCGGGATCGAGTCCGACGGCATCGTCGGGCCGGCGACGTGGGCGCTCGTCAGGAGGATGCGAGCAGGCCAGCGCTCGGCCGGCCGACGGACCGGTTCGCGGCGACCAGGCCGTCGCAGCTCCGCCGCTTCGCGGTCACGGCGCGGAGGCGACCATTCCCGCGGCCGCGGACGCGCGCAGACTCGCCGAAGCCGCGTCGTGCTGGTTCAGCGCGAACTGAGCATCACCGCGGACGGCGTCTTCGGTCCGGCAACCGCGCGCGCCGTGCGCCGCTACCAGCGCTTGCGCGGTATGACGGCCGACGGCATCGTCGGACCTGCGACGTGGGCGGCGCTCGGACATCCGAGGATCCGTGCCGTCCTGCGGCGCGCTCATCCGCGCCGGCGGCCCGCCCACCGGCTGCCGCTGCGCGTGCGGCGCGTGATCGCGGCCGGCGACCGGATAGCGCGCAAGCCCTACCGCTACGGCGGCGGCCACGGGCGTTGGAACGACAGCGGCTATGACTGCTCGGGCTCGATCTCCTACGCGCTGTACGGCGGTCGCCTGCTGAGGCGGTCGTTGAGCTCGTCGGGCTTCATGAGCTGGGGCAGGTCTGGGCGCGGGCGCTGGATCACGATCTATGCCCGGCCCGGCCATGCCTACATGGTCGTCGACGGCCGCCGCTTCGACACGACCGGGCGCGCGGAGACCGGATCGCGCTGGCAGCCCGCCGCACGCAGATCCGCCGGGTACGTGGCGCGACACCCCGCCGGGCTGTGACGCGACGCTATCCGGCGTGAGTCCCGCAGCCGCCTCCGCCGCAACAGCCAAGCTGGGCCATCGCAGCGCCCGCGTCACTGACGTACCGGCGCTGGCCGGCGGACGAGTTTGGAACAAGGAACGTCGAGAGCATGCGCTCGGTTTCTTCGGCCCCGCAGGCGGGGCACGGTGGTGGCGGCGCGTCGGAGCGCACGAGTTCATCGAAGCGCTCATCGCATGAGACGCAGGCGTAGTCGTAGATTGGCACGCAGCGATCGTGGCGGTGCCGCGCCCGGCTGTCAAGGGTTCGCCCGGGGCGCACGGGGGCGGGGCATCGATCGAGGCACTTCTATGATGGGTGCAGTCGGCCCGCCGGGACGAGCTTCCGCAGCGCCGGACGCGTATCTGCCGTCGCGCTCACGTGGTGGACGTCCGTGGCCGCCCGGCAGTCCGCAGATCGCTGTTCGTTCGTCGACGCGACCTGGCCGGTCGGTCCGCGCCTACACCTCCGCGCCATCCGTGCCGATACACGCGTAACGCCGCTTTAACCGACTCAGGACCTTCATGCATCCCACCCTCACGCGATACGAGATCGAGCTGGACATGCTCGAGCGCGATCGCACGCTCAGCAACGAGCAGGCCGTGGCGCTGCTGCGCAGTGAGTTCGCGCTCGCGCTGAACGCGTCGCATTTCAGCGCCGTGTGTGGCGCCGACATCGCGGTTGCGGTCGCGTCGCGGACCGTCCCGCAGGAGGGCGTCGCCCGCTACTCGGTCTCACTCGAGTTCGCCGAGCGCACCCCGGACCTCGACGATGAGCAGGCCGCCGCGCTCCTGCTGGGCGAGTTCCAGCGCGCGCTGAACGCCTCGTACTTCTGGCGCATGTGCAGCGACGACTTTCGCGTCACGGTCGTCTCGCGCGTGCCGGTCGACACGCGTCGCAGGCTGCCCACCGCCTGAGATCCCGCTTCACGCCGTGCTCTGAAACGGCCTCGGGTCGGAGTCGTCGATCGACAGGATGCACGACGGCGGGCAACCCGCCGGGAGCATGAGCTGGTCGCCCGTCCACCACCAGCTCTGAGGAGCCTTCTCGACCGCGGCGTCGGGAACGTCAAGCTCGAACAGAACGCACGAGTCGGCACCGAGCGTGATCGCGCGGTCATAGGCGTAGTCTTGCGCCAGCTGGCGGTTGGGTGCGACGAACGAACCCGGCCGCAGGCCCTCGCGCTTGATGCCTTCGAGGCAGTCGATTGTGGTTCCGTGAAAGACGATCATGGCGGTGTTCGGGCCTGCGCCTTGCGCGCGCCGGCGGATCAATTGTGACCGCTGCAGATTTGGCGCTTGACCGGGCCTGCGCTTCGGTACGGTCCCTATCCGATGCCTGCGGAAGCTAAGCGGATCTCGATCGCGGACGCGCGCCAAGCCGTGCTGGACGAGGTCACGCTCCTGGAGGCCGAGGAGATCGAGCTGGAGGACGCGCTCGGCCGTGTGCTGGCGACGGACGCCGTCGCGCCCGACGACCTACCGCCGTTCACCTCCTCGGGGATGGACGGCTACGCGGTGCTCGCGGCGGACACCGCCGACGCGCCGGTGCGCCTGCAGCTCATCGGCGAAGCGCGAGCGGGGTCGCTCGCCGGCGTGCGCGTGGAGCCGGGCACGGCGGTGCGCGTCTCGACCGGCGCGGTCATTCCGGACGGCGCGGACGCGGTCGTGCGCCAGGAGCTGACGCAGTCCGAAGCGGGCGCGGTCATCGTTTCGGAGGCGGTCGGCGCCGGCAACGACGTGCGCTACGCCGGCGAGGACATCGGCGTGGGCGAGACGATCCTGCGCGCCGGAACGTTGCTCGGCTCGGCCGAGATCGGCGCGCTGGCGGCAGTCAACATTCCGCGCCCGACCGTCACGCGGCGACCGCGGATCGCCCTTGTCAGCACCGGCGACGAGCTCGTCTCGCCCGGCCGCGATCTGTCACCGGGCGAGATTCGCGACGCCAACGCGCCGGCGCTGACCGCCGCTGCACAGGCGGCGGGCGCCGAGGTCGTCACGAACCTGCGCGTCGGCGACGATCGCGACGCGACGATCGCGACGCTCGCCAGCGCGATGCAGGGCGCCGACATCGTGGCGACGATCGGCGGGGTCTCGGTCGGTCCGCACGATCACGTCCGGCCGTCGCTCGAGCATCTCGGCGCGCGCCAGGTGTTCGCGCGCGTGAGCCTGAAACCGGGCGGGCAGGTGTGCTTCTACGTCGCCGCCGACGGCACGCTCGCGTTCGCGCTGCCCGGCAATCCGGCGTCGGCCCTGACGGCGTTCCGCGTCCTCGTCGTGCCGGTGATCTACGCGATGCTCGGGCGCAGCCTGACGCTGCACACGGCCCGCGGCGTGGCCGAGGTCGACCTGCCCGGGACGATCGGTCGCACGTCGGTCATCCGCTGCGACGCCACGATGCACGACGACGGCTGGCACGTGACGCCCAACGGCGACCAGCGCTCGCACATCCTCACCTCGATGCTCGGGATCCCGGCGCTCGCAATCGTGCCGGAGGATCGCGAGGTGCTGCCCGCGGGCGAGGCGGTCGACATCGAGTTCGTGCGCTGACTGCGGGTTCAGCTGCGTATCCAGCCTCGATGCACGCGGGCGAGCTCGCGCCAGCCGGCGCTCAGCGCGAACGCAAGCTCGCTCTCCTCGTCGGTGACGCAGAAGTGCAGCAATCGCTGCACCCGCGCGAGCGCCAGCCAGTCCGCGGCGTGGCCGACGAGCCAGGTCGCGATGCCGCGCCGGCGCAGGTCCTCGGCGACGTGCAGCTCCCATATATCGCCCCAGCCGGCCAGGCGCGAGAGCGTGCCGCCGATTGTCAGGTCGGTCTGCAACTCGATCATCCCGGCCACGCGGTCGCCAAGCGTGGTGACGAAGCGCGTCGCGTGGTCGCCGACGAGGCGCTTGAGCGTTAGCCCTTGGATCGGCGCCTCGCCGCGGCGAGGCAGATCGTCGACATCGGCGACGAGGATGATCTCGGCATGGTCGTCGCAGCGCGCGAACCCGGCGCGCTCATAGGCCGCGTTGACGTGCGGCCAGCAGTCCATGAGGCCGTACGTCGCGGGAGAGGGCAGCGAGCCGTCTGCCTCTATGAGCTCTACGCCCCAGTCGCCCATGACCTTCAAACACTCCGCGGTGATCGCGTCTGCCGCCTCGGCCTGCGGCGGCCAGAACACGAGCCAGCGGATCGCGCCTGCGTTGCGGTAGTAACCGCTGACGCGCTCGTCGCTGCCGTAGCGCACGAGGTGCGCGGTCGCGACGATGCGGTCGGCGACGACCGCCACGAGGGTCGAGCGCTCGATCGCCCACGGGTCGACGACGTACTCGTCGGACTCGCGCTCGAGGCTGCTCATGACGGCGTTGACCGACACGGAGACGCCGGGCAGGACCGCCTCGATATGGGCATTGACGAGCGCGGTGACCTGATCTCGGTCGGCGCGACGGAAGGGACGAACTTCGATCGCAGACATGGCGAACCTCCTGGGAACCCGATCCATTCGCAGTGAAGAGGCCGCTACCAGTGCGGTGCCCGGCTGACGATACCGTCCCGCTCATGCAGCCTGCCACCACGATCGTGCTTGTGCGGGGCAGCGGCGACGTGGGCTCGGCGGTGGCGCATCTGCTCCTCCGGTCCGGCTACGGGGTCGTGATCCACGACGGCACGCTGCCTGCGGCACCGCGGCGCGGGATGGCGTTCGCCGACGCGATCTTCGACGGCGCCTGTGAGCTGGCCGGCATCGAGGCGCGTCGCGTGGACGGCGTCGAGGAGCTCGCCGAGGCGCTCGCCGGTGGCGCGGCGATCCCGGTCACGACGTCCGAGCTGACCGACGTGCTCGGCGCGGTCGCGCCCGCGGTGCTCGTCGACGCGCGCATGCGCAAGCGCGTGCAGCCCGAGGATCAGCGCGACCTCGCGCCGCTGACGATCGGGCTTGGGCCGAACTTCGTCGCGGGCCAGACGACGCACGTGTCGATCGAGACGCAGTGGGGCGACGACCTCGGCGCGGTCGTCCGCGAGGGTGCGACGAAGCAGCTCGGCGGCGAGCCGCGCAGCTTCGAAGGGCACGGTCGTGATCGCTTCGTCTACGCCCAGGCGGCGGGGGTCATGCGCACGGACGCGGCGATCGCGCAGCCCGTACGCGCCGGAGAGGTCGTCGCGAGGATCGGCGACGAGCAGCTCGTCGCGCCGCTGGACGGGGTCCTGCGCGGCCTGACGCACGACGGCGTTCCCGTCGAGGCCGGGGCGAAGGTGCTCGAGGTGGATCCGCGCGGTGACGTCGCGGCGGTGATCGGCATCGGCGAGCGCCCACGGCGAATCGCCGAGGGGGTGCTGAGAGCGATTGAGACGTCCGCGAGCCAAACGATGTCCGGCGGGCGTTGAACGGCCGGTTGCGCGCCGGCGCGGGCGGCGTACCTAGCCGCTCAATGGCGCTCGGCTACACGGATTTCCTCGCGATGATCCAGCGCGACGCGGACATCGGGCGCGACGCCGCCGAGCGGGTTGCGCGGGCGACGCTCACGACGCTCGCACAGCGGATCTCACCCGGCGAGGCGCGCGACATCGCCGAGCAGCTCCCCGAGCAGCTGCGGTCATCGCTGCGCGATGGCGGCGGTCCGCAGCCGTTCTCGGCGGACGAGTTTTTTCGGCGCGTCCAGTCGCACGCGCAGCTCGCACCCGACGCGGTGCGACGCCACGTCCGCGCCGTCTTCGCCGCGTTGCGCCAGGCGCTGAGACACGACGAGCTGGCGGACCTCGCCTCCGAGCTGCCGCGCGAGCTCGAGGCGCTGCTGCTGGACGAGCCTGCGCTTGCGGACCTCGAGGCGCCGCCGGACGGGCCGATGACGGCGCAGGATTTCATCGACCGCGTCGCCCGCCGAGCCGCGATCGATCACGAGGCGGCCGGCCGCGCGACCGCGGCGGTCTTGCAGACCCTCGCCTTCAGGATCTCCGGCGGCGAGGTCGAGGATCTGCTCGAACGACTGCCGGCGGAGCTTCACCCGCCGCTGCAGCACGGGAGGGCCGAGGGCGGCGAGTCGGCGCGGCTCATGCCGCTCAAGCAGTTCCTCATCGCCGTGGCGGAGCGTGAGGGCGTCACTCGGGCGCAGGCGCGGCTGCACACGCGCGCCGTCTTCGCGACGCTGCGAGAGGCCGCCGGCGCGAAGGAGATGGACGACATCTTGTCCCAGATGCCGCAGGAGTACCGATCGCTCCTACCGCGCCCGGTCAGTCCGGTGGCGTGAAGCGCACGCGGCCTTGTCGCGGTCCAGCCGCCGGGTCGCGCAGACGACGCCGTCGCTGAGCACGGTCCCATGGATCGCCGGCGGCGCGGCGCGGTGCGAGCGGTAGGTGGGGGAGATGGAGCGACTGCGGTCGGCGCGTGACAGCAGCACGTTGCTCGACCGCATCGAGTACGGGCATCGCCGAGCGGCTCAGCAGCAGCTGGCGTTCGAGCGTCGCGCGGTTGAGGGCTTGCGGGCTGAGGACATCTGCCGGCACGGCGCTGGTCGCGCGACGGCTCAGTCGTACGGGGCGTAGCGGTGGTGCAGCATGAGGTCGTTGCCGTCCGGATCGGTGAAGAAGGCCATGTGGCAAACCCCGGTATCGAGCGTGTCGCCGCTGAACTCGACGCCCTTGGTCTCGAGCTCCGCGCGCGCCGCCGCGACATCGTCGACGTGCAGCGCGAGATGGCCGTTCTTCTGCGGTGCGAAGGTCATGCCGAACTTCGCGGGCTCCCAGATGCCGAAGCACGTCTCCCCGATCCAGGCCTCGAATCGTCCGTGCTCGTCGGGCCGCAACCCAAGCGTATCGACGTAGAAGCTGCGCGAGCGCTCGGCGTCCTGGGACGGGATGGCGATGAAATCGAGTTTGCTGATGATCATGGCGCGCACGCTAGCCGGTCCGCGTGCCGGATTGGTACAGGAAGGCGACGAGCTTGCGACGCCCCCTGTCGGCGCGGGTCAAGACGACGCGCCGCATTCCACCGAAGTCCTCAACAGCGACGGCAAAGCGGCGGATCCGCTTTGGTCGGCCGGCTCGCCCCCAGCGGGCGGCCAGCGTGAGCGCCGTGTGGCAGGCCACGCCACGGCGCGCGCGAACGTCGTGCGCCCCCGGGCCGACCTCGACCACGTTCCCGCAGCGCTTGTCGGTGCGCGGGGCCGGGATCGTCTGCCAGTCCGGTGACTCGTCCTCGCCCGGGTAGGTCGTGAGCTGGCGCTGGTGCTCGCCCTCGGGGGTCATCACGTGGATGTCGCCATGCTCGTTGTCGGGACCGCTCGTGTAGGCGAGCAAGCCGGCGTCAGGCGACCACGCGGGCCCCTCGTCATGTACGGCGTTGTGCGTCAACTGCGTCTGGCGGGACCCGTCGGCGGCCATCTTCCAGATCTCCATGTCGCCCTCGGGGTTGGCTCCGTCGACGTTCGCGTTGCTCTCGAAGGCGATCTGCGTGCCATCGGGCGACCAGGCCGGCCCGGAGTCAAACGCGCCCGGCACGTCGAAGAGCGTCGCCGGCTCGCCGCCGCCGGCCGCGACGGCGAAGATCGCGCGGTCCGTATCGCCCGTGGGCGACATGATCGCGGTGAACAGCACTCGCCGCCGGTCCGGCGACATGCTCGGATACAGGGTCGCGTGCGGCGGCTGGAAGCGAAGCTGCGGGCTCTCGCCGAACGGACCCATCTGCCAGATCGTGGAGACGGGCCCGGGACCGCTGCGGCGAAAGAGGATCGCGCTCGCGTCGGGCAGCCACGACGGCTGGCTCGATGCCTGCCCGGTCTCCGTCGACGTGAGCTGCCGGGGCTGCTGTCCCGTGGCCGTCATGCGCGCGACCTCGAAGTTCGCGCTCGCGTTTGGCTTGCTGAGCGTGTACGCGATGTCGCGGCCGTCCGGGGACCAATCGGGCTGGCGGTCATTCGCGGGATTCGTCGTCAGGCGCCGCAGTCCCGTGCCGTCGGGGCTGATCGTGAACACGTCGCCCGCCGGATTCTGGCCTAACGTCGGATCGGTGCGGAAGCTCGCAAACCCAATCCGACCGCTGAAAACGTCCGCTCGCGCGGGGGCGCAGATTGCGAGACCGAGCACGAGCGCCGTCAGCGCACGCGCCGCGCCCCATCGCCGCCGATCACGATCTGCCCGCACACTGACATGATGCACCGGTGGCCGAGGCGGGAGAGCTGTCAGCGGAGGATCGCCAAGAGCTGCGCCGCGCTCACGAGCGTCTGCGCGCCGCCTCGCAGGAGCTGCAGTCGCTGATCGCCACCGAGCCGATCAAGAATCGCTGGGCGCCCGAGCCGGCGCCGCCCGAGATCCTGCAGGCGGCGAAGGACGCGTATGAGAAGGCCATCGAGCGCGTCGCGGTTAGCCAGCGCGAGATCCTGGGGTGGGGCGAAGAGTAGCCGCGGCGCCACATGTCGATCTCGTTAACTCCTGCTTGGTGCGCCGTAGTCCGGGTAGACCGCGCTGTCCCCCCATGAACGGAGAGCGACGGCCGATGACTCAGCCCAAGCAGAAGATCGTGCAGTACCTCACCGAAGCCCAGGCGATGGAGGACGGCCTCGTGCGCGTCCTGCAATCCCAGATCGCCATGACGCCGCGCGGGTCCTACCGCAGCGCGCTCGAAACCCACCTTCGCGAAACGCAAGATCACTCCAAGCGCCTGAAGGCACGGCTCCGCGAGCTGGGCGCCGGCGCCAACCCGGTGCAGGCCGTCGCCGGCGTGGCGCAGAGCGTCGCCGACCAGGCGCTGGCGCTTGCAAAGACCCCGCTCGATCTCCTGCGCGGCTCGGGCGGCGAGGAGAAGGTGCTCAAGAACGCCAAGGATGCCGCCGCTACGGAGGCGCTGGAGATCGCGACGTACACGGCGCTGGAGCGCCTCGCAAACGATCTCGGGGACGAGACGACGGCGCAGCTCGCCGTCTCGATCCGGGGCGACGAGGAGAAGACGCTGGAGCGGATCCTGCGCGAGATCCCGAAGCTCACCGATGCCGTCGTCCGCGCCGAGATCAAGGGCGAGCACGTCTACGACCTCAGCGAGACCGGTGCCGCCGACGCGGTCCGCGCGGTCGCCGGAGAGGCCAAGGACACGGTCCAGAAGACCACGACGCGTGCCAAGCGCGCGACGCGCCAGGCGCGCAAGGTCCCCGGTGTCACGGAGGCGGAGGGCGCCATCAAGGGCGCGGTTGCGTCAGAGGAGGATCTGCCGATCGCCGACTACGACTCGCTCACAGCCGATGAGATCGTCGAGAAGCTCCCGCAGCTCTCGCAGATCGACCTGGCGAAGATCGAGGCCTACGAGCGCAAGCACGGAAGCCGCACGACGATCCTCAACCGCATCGCCGCGATGCGCGGCGACGAGCCGTGGCCCGGCTACGACGACATGACCGCGGAGGAGATCGTCAAGCGCCTGCGCGATGTCGACGAGGAGACCGCCAAGAAGGTTCGCTCCTACGAGCGCTCCCACAAGTCCCGTACGAGCGTGCTCGGCGCCGCCGAGCGCGAGCTGACCCACGCCTGATCGACCGCTGACGCGACCCCGGTCCGGAGACAGTCACGATCGATCGTCTCCGGGCCGGGGCGGGCGTTCGCCGGCGGCGTCCGGCTCAGCCGCGGAACCGCTTCGGTGCGGTTCTCGTTCTGTGGCGTGAACGCAGGGCGAAGCGCTCGCCCGTCCAGCGGTAGCGCCGGATCTCGAAGCTCGAGGGGCAGCAGTTGGGATCGTTGCGGCGATAGATCGGCTGCAGCACCTCGGGCTGCCCCGCGGTCGCCGCGACCCCGATCTTGTAGCCCTCGCGGTACAGCGCGAGGCGCCCGGGCGCGCCGCCCGCCCGGCCGATCAGGATGCCGAAGTTCGTGTTGCCGGCCGTGCCGCCGCTGGCGATCGCGAAGAGGGCATCGCGCACGCCGTCGCCGGTGAGGTCGCTGCAGCGCACGGTCGTCACCTCACGCCCGAGCTCGACGTCCTGCTTGCCGAGCTTGCCGCGGTCGACAAGCCCGGCAATGATCGTCGCGGGGCGGCAGACCGGCGGCGTCTGTGCCGCAGCGGCCACCGTCCAGGCGGCGCCACTCATACCCAGCAGCCCGATGAGCACGGCGGTCTGGTGGCGAGCGTGCCGCACGAACGTCATGGCCGCAACAGCAACGCGCCGCCGAGGATCGCGATCCCGCTGGCGATCAGCAGCGGCGGGCCGGGCCCGGGCGAGCTCGTGAGTAGGAGGTCGGCGAGCTTCTGCTCGAGCGCGCTGCTGGCCCTCGTCTCGATCTCGATGACGTTCGACACGTAGTACAGCAGCGCGCTGCCGGCCAGGATGGCGAGGGCACCGACCGCAGCGAGCAGCCGGTGCGCGACGCCGAGCAGCCCGAGGATCGCGACGACGATCGCGACGGCGACGAGGGCTGGCCAGATCGGCGTGTCCGTGCCGGACACCGTCCGCGACGCCGGCGTCACCGAGGCGCCGATGAGCCCGAGGTCGATCGCGAACGTCACGCTCTTGACGGTAACCCACGGCAGTACGGCGCAGATCAGCATCCCGGCGGCGCCGAGGAGCAGGAGCACGCGTCCGAGCGCATTCACAGCGCCATCGTCGCAGCCTTGTAGCGTTCTGGCGGTGCCGAGGCTGTCCGTCCCGGGAAGCGAACTGCACTACGAGCGCCGGGGCGACGGAGCCCCGCTGCTGCTCATGCAGGGGCTGGGCGGAAACAGCCGCCATTGGGGTGAGCCGTTTCTGCGCGAGCTCGAGCGCGACTTCGAGCTCATCCTCTACGACCATCGCGGCGTCGGGCGCAGCGGCCCGCTGCCCGACGACGCCTCGACCGCGGATCTCGCTGCGGATGCGCTCCTGCTGCTCGACGAGCTCGAGATCGAGCGCGCGCACGTGTTGGGCATCTCGATGGGCGGGATGGTCGCCCAGGAGCTTGCGCTGAGCGTCCCCGCCCGGCTGGCGACGCTGACGCTCGGCGGCACGAGCGCCGGCGGCACCCAGTCGCGCCCGACCTCGCAGGACGTCGTCTCCGCGCTGACCGCGGCGGTCCTGTCGGGCGACCGCGAGCGTGTGCTGCGCACGGGCTTCGAGCTCGTCGTCTCGCGCGCCTACGCCGGCAGCGCGACGAACTACTCGATGTTCGCCGCGGCCGCTCGCGAGTATCCGGCGACGGTCCCGGCGCTGATGTCCCAGCACAAGGCGGTCGTCGAGCACGACGCGTACGGACGGCTGCGCGAACTGAGCGTGCCCACGCTCGTCATCCACGGTTCGGCCGACCAGATGCTAGCCGCGGTCAACGCCGACCTGATCGCGTCGATGGTGCCGGGCGCGAGGTTGGAGCTGCTGGAGGGCGTCGGGCACCTGTTCTTCTGGGAGCAGCCCGAGCGCTCGGCGCAGCTCATCCGCGAGCACGCCGCCGCGCACGCAACTGACTGACTATTTGATCTTCAGCGAGCCGATGAATTTGTCGTACTCGTCGCCCGGCGACGTGACGTCAGAGCCCTTTGTCACGAACTGCAGCTGGTACAGGCGGTTTTTGGCAAGGATGAACCGGGCGAAGACGGTGCCGGCGTTGCCGTCCTTGTCCTTGGCGCCCGTCACGCGCGCGTCGCGAGCGGGGAAGCCTTGATGTGTGGTCTTCGTCTTGTCGCGGACCGTTCCCCCGATGTTGGTCGCCGCACCCTGCACGGCGCCGTCGAGATCGCCCTTCAGTCCTGCCGGCAGGGTGGTGGAGGCGATGGCGAAGGCTCGGTCAGCGCTGTCGCTGACATACGCGACGACCCGTACCGCACCGGCCGCGGTCTTCACCGTGTTCACCGAGCGGTCGGGCTTCCCGGGCATAAGCACCGAGTAACCGGGGCCGTCGAACGTCCTGAGGCTCTGCGTCGCTTCACCTCCACAACCGCCGATCAGCGTCCCGGAAACAATGGTGAGAACCGCAACCAGAGCTGTGCGACGACGACCCATGAATGCAAGCGTCGCACGTCGGCCGGTCGTTGTCAGCTTCAGCCTGGATCCAGGCTCAGGCTCAGGGTCGCCGCCTGCTGAGCGACGGGGTGATCCGGTTAGGCTCGTCGGCCTGAAGTTGCGCGTCCTCCCGCTCGAGCCGCAGCTCGCTGGCGCATCGAGGGATCCGCCGGCAGCTCGCGGATCACGCGCACGTGCGAAGACCGGGCCTGCACGAGCAGCACCGCGAGCGATCCGTCCGGCCGGGTGACTGTTTCGCCGCGCCGCCGCGATGCCGGTAAGCAGGAGGTACAGCAGGCCCGACAGTGCGTCCACCGGCATCGCGGCAGTGCACCGCAACCTCGACTACCACGTCTTCGCATACCGGATGGCAGATGTGAGGAGCGATCCTCAACACCTGGATCCCGGAGCTCAGCATCATCGACGCGCTGGCAGACCCGACCGCGGTCACGCTCGTGCGCGAGGAGTATCCGGACCCGTCGGGAAACACCCCCTCGCACCACGAGGATCTCGTTCACGACCTGATCGCGCTTGGCGCGACGCGGGTGCAGATCCTCGGCTGCCGACCCGAGGTCACGGCCGCCGTGTGACCGAGACGCCGGCGCTCATGTTCGACGCCGCGGCGGACTTGAGCGACGTGAAGGTCCTGATGATCCTGCGCGTGTGGAGGAGCCGGGCGCCGGCGCCGGCGAACTGCGACTCCATGCGCTTCCAGTACTCACCTCCACAACGAGGGGGCGCGAGCCCTTGGCGACCGCCTCGAGTTCCACGAGGTCGAAGAGCAGGTGGTCGCGCTGCGGCTGCGATCGACGATCAGTTCGCGTGCCATCGGCGTTAGTTGTTCTGGTCTGTCGCCGTCCGCGCGCGGGCAGAACGCGCGATCGTGTGGGGCCGAGATTCAGGCCCGGCAGGCCACGGGGGGGTGTTCCGGGTTACGCGCTCCTACAGCGACAATCCCGGAACACCCCCGCCCGCCCCCGCTCCGAGCCCGACGGGCCAGATGTCACTTCGACGCTCAGCGGTGTATCGGAGCAGACCGTCGGCCCCGCCGGTTAGGCTTCGCGTGTGCTGATCTTCGTCGCCGCGGTCAGCGATCCGATGACCGCCGTCATCGCGCTCATCGCGCTCCTCCTCGGGCTGGTCTTCATTGCGCGTGGCCGGCGCAGGGAGCCCGCGGCGGCGCCGGACGACGCGTCCGAGCGGACGCCGCTACGCGTCCCGGTCAGTGCTCCGGCCGAGCCGGCCCGGGAGCCGGCTCCGCGGCCGACGTCGTTCCGCCACGGAGCGATCAAGCTCAGTCCCAGCGTGCCGCCGGCCGGCGCGCCGGCGCGCGCGGAGCACGTCGCCCCGACGGCGCCCGTTGCCCCCGTGGCGCCCGCTGCCCCCGTGGCGCCCGCTGCCCGCGGCGCGGCGACGGCGGCCGCGGCGCCGGCTTCGGCCGCGCCCGCCGCTTCGATGGCACCGCAGCCGCCCGCGCCATCCACGACACCCCGGCCAGCGGAGCCGCCCGTGCCATCCACACCTGCGGAGCCGCCCGCGCCATCCACACCGGCGGAGCACACGCCTTCGGAGCCCGAGCTCTCCGAGCCCGCGCCGCCGGAGCCGCCGCGGACGCCGGAGCTACCCCGATGGAAGCGCCGGATGCTGCACCAGCTCGACACGCCGCCGGCCACCGAGTCAAACGAGCACACTGTAACCGAGCCCGGGCGCCAGGCGCCCTTCAAGCACGGGTCGATCAGGTTGCGGAAGTAGGGACTGCGCCGCCCACCGCCGCGTTTGACCCGGCCCCAAAGAACGCAACGGGCCGGGCGGGTCAGACCCTAGGTCCTACGCGGCTTCGCGCAGTCCCGCGAGCGCAGGCTCGTCACTGAGCCGGCGCATCGCCTCTTCCTCGAGCTGGCGCGCGCGATCGCGGCTGACGCCGAGCTCGCGACTCGTGGCTTCGATCGTCCGCTCGCGGCCGTCGCGCAGCCCGAAGCGCAGCTCGACCACGCGGCGCTCCTCGCCCGTCAGCCGCTGAAGCGCGTCCGCGACCGTGCGCTCGACCTCGGTGGTGACGGCCTCCTCGCTTGGATCGGGCCGCTCGCTGGCGATGAAGTCGCCGAGGTGGCTGTCGCCGTCCTCGCCGATCGGCACGTCCAGGCTCGTTACCGCGCGCCGAGCGGCGCGCAGCGCGAGGACGTCCTCGACCGTCATGTCCGCGGCGGCGGCGACTTCCTCGTCGGTCGGATCGTGCGACAGCTTCGCGATCAGGTCGCGCTCGACCCGCGCGAGCTTGCGCTCGCGCTGCTCGATGTGCGTCGGCAGGCGGATCGTCCGCGACGTATTCGCCAACCCACGCTGGATGCTCTGGCGAATCCAGAGCGTGGCGTACGTCGAGAACTTAAAGCCCTTGCGCCAGTCGAACTTCTCCGCCGCACGGATGAGCCCGAGCGTGCCCTCCTGTACGAGGTCTCCCAGGGGCAGACCCAGGCCCTGGTAGCGCCGGGCCTGCGAGACGACCAGCCGCAGGTTGGCGTTGATCATGCGGTCTTTGGCGGCTACGTCGCCACGTTCGATTCTCTTTGCGAGCTCGATCTCCTCCGGCGCGGTGAGCAGCGCGTAGCGCGACGCCTGGTTGAGGAAGACCTGCAGCGAATCTGCGGTCACCTCCGCCTGCGCCCGCTGCTCGACGCGCACGCTGTCGGCAGCCGTGCTGCGGCGCCGCGGGCGAGGCGGAGTGGCGCTGTGCTCGCCGCGAGGGCGGCGACTCGATGTCGTTGTCCTGGCCATGCATTCCCTTTCAGCTGTGTCGGCGTGACGTGCCTCGCGACGCACCCCGACCGTCAACTCGTTGCCCGCTCGAACGCGCGGCAATTGGTAGAGAGGGGAGAGAGGCGGTCGAGCGAGCGGGCGGGCGCCCACACGTCACCGCGAGGCATCTTACCAGATGATTGCGTGGACAACAAATGCCCGCGTACGCGCCAGTTTTGCGACCCCACGGGCGAGCGTCAGGCGGTCAGCCACCGTTGGCTCGCGCAGCCCTAAAATCGCCCAAACAGGGGTCCGTGGCGCGACCTTCGGTCTCGGCAACGTGCGTCTGCGCCTTCGCCGCGTTGGACCGTGCGCAGAGAAGGCTGAAGGAAGCCTGCAGGCCGTCGTTGATCGCGGACGTCGCGAGGAGGCTCGCGACGATACGGCCCTCGCGCGGGCTGATCACGCGCAGGCCCACGATCGCGACCGACGTCCAGGCGCCCAGGCAGCGCGGGCAGGTGAGCAGCTCGCCCGCGACGAAACGCAAGCCGCTGCCCTTCGGATGCTCTCCGCCAGGCTCGTCTTCGACGACCGTGGAGCGCACCCAGGTGCCGACCTTCTCCTTGCTCACAGCCTTTGTCAGGGCAAACGTCGCGAGCCCGAGTACGGGCAGCTCGCTCGCCGGTGGCGCGTCGCGGCCGCGAGCTTTCGTGGCGGCCAGCAGCCCGGTGACCAGGGCGCTCCAGACGGCGTTGACCGTCCCATAGTCCCGTGGCCGCGTTGGTCGCTCTTGCGTTGAAGGCATAAGGCAAGGTGGTTCCCCGCCGACGGCCCGGCGACACGCAGGATCTCAATCGACGATGTGCAGCTCGAAGGTGACGGCGCCGCCCGCGACGTTGGCGACGCCCATGGTGTGGACAGGCGCGCGGCGGCGCTCGGTCGGGGAACCCGGGTTGAAGATCTGAAAGCCATCGCGCTCGTCGTGCTCGGGCATGTGCGTGTGACCGAAGATCACCGCCTGGCAGCGCGGAAACGCTGCGCGCAGCCTGCTCAGCCGGTTGGCGGCGGCACCCGGCGCATGGACCATGCCGATGCGCACCCCGTCGAACACGAGCTCCAGGCGCGGCGACAGCACCGCACGCACTGCCGCGCTGTCGACGTTGCCGTGAATCGCGTGTACCGGAGGACCGAGGGAACGCAGCAGCTCGAGCACCTCCAGCTCGCTCAAGTCGCCGGCGTGGAGGATCGCGTCGGCGCCGCGGCAGCGCTCCAGGCAGCTGCCGGGGATCGCGCGTGCGCCGCGCGGCATATGCGTGTCGCTGATGATCGCAAGGCGCATCGCAGGATGATGACCGCGAGGCGTACCCGCGATGTCGGCGCGGCACGTGCGTGTTCGCTCGCCACGAGATCGGGTACGGCTCCGGGAGACACTGTCCATCCGCGTCCCACGCGCGAACGGAGGAGACACATGGCAGAGCCCGGCACCGAGCAGAGCGAGGAAACGACCGCTGACGCGGCGGGCGCGGACGCCCCAACCGCGGACGCCCCAACCGAGACCCCTGAGGCAGGCGCCACCGCCGAGGAGGGCGCCGCTGGCGCCGAGGCCGCTGGCGACACGGACGATGCGGACGCCGGCGCGGCGGACTCCGCCGGCGACGACGATATGGCCGCTGCGGTTGACCAGCGTGCCGGCGAGCTCACCGGCGAGAGCGCCGGGGGCCCAGGTCTGGCCAGCGGGTCGGCGGACCCGATCGCCCAGGCCGAGGAGCACATCGCATCGCTGGACATGGACGAAGAACGCAAGAAGGTCGAGAAGCTGACCAAGGGGCTGTAAGGCCCGGGGCGTTCAGCGCGTAACCATCAAGACCCGTGGCGTCTTGCCGTCGGGAGCGTTCACCGATGCGAATCGACCTCAGCCGCGGCGACCGCACCGCGGACACCGGGTCCGACCTCGGTCGCGGACTCCCGACGCCACGCCACGCGCGGCCAGATCAGCCGACGGGCGTGCACAACTCGACGATCGCGCCGTCGGCGTCGCGCACGTAGGCAACGGTCTGGCCCCAGGGTTTCTGCGTCGGCTCCGCCACCGACGTGGCGCCCGCGGCAAGCGCGCGCTCGAAGGCGGCCGCGACGTCGTCGCACGTGAACGCGACCTCGAATGGCGGCGGCTCGTCGTCCGGGCGCAACGGTCGGCTCCGTAGTCCCCCGCGGCCGCCGGCGGCGAAGTCCTCCTGTGCGAAGCTCAGCGTGGTCGGGCCGGTGTCGAGTTCCCCGTACTCGCCGCTCTCGGCTACAAAGCGGGCGGAGAGATCGAATGCGCGTTCGTAGAACGCGATCGAGCGGGCGACGTCGGGAACATAGAGGATGGTGTAGGCAAAGCGCATGGCGTGAGTGTCACGCTTCGCGCAACGCGCGTCTTGAACGAAACGGTCAGGCGGCGGACGTGGCAAGCCGCGTCGGCGGGCGGCCCGTCAAGGCGACACATTCGCGCGTCATGTGTGCCTGGTCGGCGTAGCCGGCCGCAATTGCGCGCTGGGCCCACGGCTCGGGCGGTCCGGCGAGCAGCCGCTGTAGGCGCAGGACCCGCCCCAGGCGCTTGGGTCCGTAGCCGACGTGATCGAGGAAGCGCCGTCGCAGTTGGCGCTCACCCAGGCCGGTCGTCGTGGCGATCGATCCGACCGACGCACAGGGGTCAGCGGCGAGGATCGCGGCCGCCGCGAGCACGGCTCGGTCCGGTGCGCGCGCTGTGGGCAGGCGTGCCAGCAGCTCGCGGTGAAGCAGCGCGAGCGCCGCGCGGGCGTTGACGGGCTCGCCGCCGAGGGCGCTCGACCAGATGTCGGCGAGCGGCACGGTTCGGTCACGCAATTCGTCGGCGGTCACGCCGAGCACCGATGGTGCCGCGCCCGGCCGAAAGCGGATGCCGGCGGCGAAGCCGCCGGCCGACATCGGACTGTCGAACGCCGAGGTGGACGGGCCTGCGACGAACGGCTCGCAACCCCCGGCGAGGATGATGTCGATGCAGCCGTCGGGAAGCACGCGGTGATCCGGTAGCGAGTCGTGGCAGGTCAGCGTCCACCCGCAGGCGATCAGATCGCGAAGCTGCGGCGTTGGGGCGTACTCGACGTAGTCAGCGCAGGACACCGTTCGATGCTACCCCTGACGGCAGGCGGTGAGGACGCCGCACTTGGCACAATCGCCCGGTGCCGCTGCGGGTTGGTTGTCCTCGAACGGCCGCGGTCGCGCTCGCTGCGCACGCGGCGCTGCTCTTGGGCAGCCCCGCGGCTGCGGGCAGGTCGCTGACCGGGAGGACCGTCGTCCTCAACCCCGGGCACAACGGCGCCAACGGCGCTGCGCCGCAGATCATCAACCGCCGGGTCGACATCGGTCAGGGTCAGACCAAGGCGTGCGACACGACCGGCACCGCGACCGACAGCGGCTACTCCGAGGCCGCGTACAACTGGGACATAGCGCTGCGGGCCCGGCGCGTCTTGCGCAAGCGCGGGGCGAAGGTCGTGCTCACGCGCGACGACAACGGTTCCGTCGGGCCGTGCATCGACGAGCGCGCGCGGATCGCCAACCGCGCGCGAGCCGATGCGACGGTATCGATCCACGCCGATGGCGGGCCGGCCGCAGGCGCGGGGTTTCACGTCATCGAGCCGGCGCTGATCAGAGGCCTGACCGATGACGTCTTCGGCGCGTCGCATCGTCTGGCGATCGACGTGCGGGCGGCGTTTCGCGCCGCCACCGGCGAGCCGTACGCCAACTACATCGGCCGCCAGGGCATCGATCGCCGTAGCGACCTCGGCGGGCTGCGACTCGCGAACGTCCCCGCCATCTTCATCGAGACCGGGAACATGCGCAACGCCCGCGACGCCAGGCGAATGCGCAGCGCCGCGTACCGGCTGCGCGCCGCACGCGGCATCGCCAACGGCATCGAGCGCTTTCTGTCCAAGTAGACCTCAGCGAGGGGGATGTTGCCCCGGCTTACGCAGGGCGTCGACGACGACCTTGGCGGCGATGGCCGTTCCCGGAACGTTGAGGTGAATGCCGTCGGGCGTGCGCACCGGGATGTTGCGGCCGCGGTAGCGGATGGTCTCCTGAAAGCCGTTGGGCGAGAAGAGGCGGTCCATGCGCAGGACCCGCACGCCGCCGAGCCCGACGGCCGCGCGTAGGATCGCGGCGTTGACCGCGTTCGTGATCGGAAGCCGCGTCGCGCCACGGGGCAGCGGGAGCGTGAGCCAGAGGACCCGTCCGCGCCCGCCGCGCAGGTACGTCGTCATCATCGCTCGGACGCGGCGCTCGTACTCGACGATCCACCGCTCGCCGCAGCACGCTGGCCTCGCACCGGCGGGCGTTCGCAGCGGAAATCCTTCGGCCGCGCCGATCGAGATCACCGTCGTCGCCTGCCGGAAGCGGGAGACCTGAGCGCGTGCGTACCGCTCCCAATCGCTGGCCTTGCTGATCCCGGTGCCGGGCCGGATGTTGCTTCGCACCCTCGCGCTGTCCCCGAGCTCGTCGGCGAGGAAGCTGTCGACCCCCTGCATCGTCGAATCGCCGGTCGCGACGAGCGTTGGCGGCGCGGGCGCGGGTCCGCTACCGCCGCCGCCTCCGACGGCGACCGCGGCGCGCAGGCGATGTCCCCGCACGCGCAGCTCGATTCGCCAGCGGCCCGCCGTGCTCGCGCGGAAGCGCCGCGTCGCGATGGCGACGCCGCGCGCGAACGCCACGGTGCGGCACGTGCGTCGTGCGTGTGGCGCGGCGATGCACAGCCGGGGGTGAATCCCGCCGATTCCCCAGCGGTCGAGGATGCGCACGCGAACGGTGGCCCGCCGCGCCGCGCGCCGCCTCACGCCGATCTCGAAGCGCCTGGCGCACGACCCGGTGCGCACGCTGTAGGACCCGGTCGCGCGCGCACCGTCCGGCAGCGTCGCGGACGCGACGAACCGGCGCGTCCGGCGGTCGCAGCGCCACGTCGTCGCGTCATGCAGGAGGGTCGCGTCGTTTCCGGTGCCTGTCCCCGTGGCGAGCTGGCGCAGGGCACCGTCGACGCACTCAAAGAAGAAGACGCGCCGGCCCTTGGCACCGAAGAAGTACAGGTCGATGACGCCGGGCTTGGTCGCGTCCGCCGCGAGGAAGTTGGTGATCGGCGCGGTCGAGCACGTCCCGGCGCCACCGGCCGCCGCCGGAGGACGCGTTGGCGCGGCGGCGACCATGACGACAGCGGCCGCCGCCAGCGCGATCCTTCGCATCACGCGGCGATCGTACGGACGCGCTCGTCGTCGGATGGACGCCTGATCGAGGAGAGCTGACGCGCCCGCCGATCGCCGGCGTCAGATCGCGGGAGCGGCGCGCCATATCATCGTGCGATCCGACAAAGCCTCCGTGTCGTGCTGACTGGTGCACTCACCGCGCTGGCAGTCGCGACGCCCGCCTCCGCGCAGCCGACGATCGGAATCAGCGAGACCTGCGTCTACTCCGAAGGGCGCTTCGTCGTGTTCGGCAACGGCTTCGAACCCGGCCAAAGCACCGTGGCCGAAGTTATGAGCACCTCTGATCCGCGATCCGGCGAGCCGATCGCCCGCGGCGCGGTGAACGCAGACGCGCAGGGTGACGTCAACGAGACGATGGACGTTCCTGCGGCGGAGGGGATCAGGCCCGTCGGCCGCTCGGTTCGGTTTCGTCCCAACCCCGACGTGGACGCCGGCGCGGGCACGCCCACGCTGCTCGCGACGACGCCGTTGAAGACCGCGCTGCGCAACGTCTCCGTCCTCCCGGCCGGCAAGCGAGGGCGGGCCGGCCTGACCGAGGCCTGGCGCGTGCAGGGCCTGCCGGACGGCTCGCAGCTGTTCGCGCACTACCGCCATGACGGCAGGACGATCGCGGGACGATGGCTTGCGACGGCACACGAGCCGTGCGGCCAGCTGAGGTTCAACCTGCGCGTGCTCCCTGCGGGCCACGAGCGGTCGGGACGGTGGGATCTCTGGATTACGGCCAGGCGTCGCTTCGTCATGCCGCGCAAGGGCGTGTACATCCACCGGCGCATGACCGCCGAGGGCGCCGGCGCCGCCGCTCGGGTCGCGCTGCGACCGCCCGATTTCCGTCTCCTCGCAGCCGACGCCCGCGCCGCGGGGCCGGTCACGAACTCGTTCGCCGCCGACGCGACTCGCATCGGCGTCATCAAGCTCATCTTCAACCGCGCGGACGGTGCGCCGGTCGAGTTCTTCGAGCAGATCGGTGACAGGATCCGGCGCCTCGGAGGGCGCCGGGCCCAGCCGGGCGCGGCGACGGTCCTCGACGACGCGACGACGTGGAGCTGCGACCGCTTGGTCCGGCGGTTCTTCGCCACCGCGATCCTGCCCGACGGCACCAAGGCGACCGGCGCCCACACCATCCGCACGGCCTCCTGCGCCGATCGGTTCAGGCTCGGCGTCCCGCGTCGCGTCACGCAGGGAGCGCGCGCAGAGATCCGCGTAGCCGACCGCTGGGGGATCGGCGGGATCCGTCCGCGGCTGTGCATCACGGCGCCGGCGGGGCAGCCGAGGTGCCGGACGCTCGCCTTTCCCGCGGCCGTCACCGTCGCCACGCGCCGCCTGCGCGCGACGACGCGCGGGCTGTGGACCGTGGAGCTGCGGATACGCGAGCACCGCATCCGCGAGTCGTTGGCGGTCGGCGCCGGCGTGGCCGCAGGCGCACCGATCCCGCGGGTGCTGACGACCGGCGATTCGATGATGCAGGGGATCGACAGCTTCCTCGGCGACGAGCTCGGCGACAGCGCGAAGATCCGCAGCGACGTGCACGTGGGCGCCGCGATCAGCAGGAAGGCGGGGGAGTGGGAGGCGATCGCGCGAGCGCAGATGGCGACCGTGCGGCCGCGCATCACCGTCATCTCGATCGGCGCGGCCGAGGGCTTTCCGATGACGCCACCGGCGGGCGCCGAGGTGACGTGTTGCGACGAGTCATGGGTGGTCGAATACAGCCGCCGCGTCCGCGCGATGATGACGACGTACCGGCGAGGAGGATTGGGCCGCGTGTTCTGGCTGACGGTGCCGCTCCCGAGGCTCGCCGCGCGCTTGCCCGCCTCGACGGCCGTCAACGATGCGATCGTCCGCGCGGGCGCGGGACAGCCGGGCGTGACCGTCCTGCGGATGGATCTGTTGTTCTCGCCCTCCGGCTACCAGGACGCGATCCGCTACCGCGGCCGGCGGGTGCGCGTGCGCGAGATCGATGCCATTCACCTCAACGTGGCGGGAACGGCGATCGCCGCGCAGGTGGTCGCCGATGCGATCCGCAGGCGGTCGCCTCCTTAGCGTCCGTCGATCTCGTCGGCGGCGTCGACGATCCGCTCGGCCAGCGCAAGCGACGAGGTCGCGGCGGGCGACGGGGCATTGCGAACGTGAATCGCGCGCGGCGTTGCGGAGAGCAGAAAGTCGTCGACCAGGCGCCCGTCGCGAGCGACGGCCTGCGCTCGCACGCCGCCGAAGGCCGGCAGGAGATCCTGCGCGCGCAACTGCGGGACGTAGCGCCGGGCCTCGGCGGCGAACGCCTCGCGGCTGGCGGTCAGCAGCAGCTCGTTCAGGCCGGTCCGCCACCAGTGGCGCGCCATCCTCCACGTGCCGGGCCAGGTCACGGTGTCGCGGACATCCGCGCCACGGACCGTGCGCAGGCTGTAGGCGTCGCGCGCGCCGGCGAGCAGCGCCGACGGACCGAGCAGGACCTCGCCGTCGACCCGCGGCGTGAGGTGGACTCCGAGGAACGGCAGGCGCGGATCGGGCACCGGGTAGATGAGGCCGCGCACGAGCTCGCGTCGCTGCGGACGCAGGCGCAGGTACCCGCCGCGGAACGGGACGATCCGGGGATCCGGGCCTGCACCTGCGAGCCGGGCGAGGCGGTCTGCCCACAAGCCTGCGCAGAACACCGCGCGGGCGCCCTCGGCCTCGTCGCCCGTCGTCGAGCGCAGGCGGATCGTCCTCGCCGCCGTGCTGACCGACGCGACGTTCCAGTGCAACCGCAGCTCGCCGCCGGCCGCGCGAACGTCGATTGCCATCTGTGTGCAGACCGCCCCGAAGTCGACGATCCCCGTATGCGGTGAGTGCAGCGCCGCGACGCCGACCGCGTGCGGCTCGACGTCGCGCAGTCCATGCGCGTCCAATCGCCGGATGCCCAACACGCCGTTGGCGTGCGCGCGGCGCTCGAGCTCGTCGAGCGCTGGGATCTCCTGCGGCTTCGCGGCGATGATGAGCTTGCCGATGCGCTGGACGTCGAGTCCGTGGCGCTCGCAGTAGGCGTACATGCTGGCGGCGCCGGAGACGCACAGCCGGGCCTTCAGCGAGCCGGGCGGGTAGTAGACGCCGGCGTGGATGACGCCGCTGTTGTGGCCGGTCTGATGGGCGCCGGTCGCGCCCTCGCGCTCGACGACGAGCACGCGGCTGGAGGGACGGCGCGCCAGGATCTCTCGTGCCACGGCCAGCCCGATGATGCCCGCGCCGACGATGATCGTGTCGTAGCTGTCGCCGGGCATGTGGGAGCGCGTGAGCTTACGTGCGTGGCCGGCGACGGGTAGGCCCAGCAGCGCAGCCGCATCCACGCGCCGCCGCCCATTGCCGGCCTACACGAACGAGAACCCCCTGCTTGGCAGGGGGTTCTCGCTCTGGTTCCGACGGACAGTTCGCCGGACCGCATTGCTTCCAGCAGGTGATCAGGTGCGCAGTTGATCGGCGCGGGGTCGGCGCCCGGGGCCGGGTTGCACGTGTCACCGTGGTCGTGAGGGCCACCGTCGAGGAAATCCACGCCGGTGCCGCCGAACAGGCGGTCGTCGTTGCCGTTACCGAGGATCCGGTCGTCTCCGTCACCGCCGTGGAGCTCGTCCTCGTCTTCGTTACCGCAGATGGTGTCGTCGCCGCCCATTCCCCAGATGACGTCGTTGCCCTTATTCCCGACGATCACGTCGGGACCCGGCCCGCCGACGAGGAGGTTGGGATTGTCGTTGCCCACGATGGTCGCGGGCAGGCCCTGGCATGTCGGCACGACGGCCGATTGGGCACCCGCGTCGTCGTAGGCGATCGCGAGCGCCGCCGTCAGACAGGCGGCCGTGGCCAGCGCGGCGACGCGCCGTGCGTGCGTGCTGCGTGAGACGCCGAGCGTGGCGCCGAACAGCCGGTGAGAGTGATGCGTGCCCATAAGAGCTTCCCGCTTTCTCTGTCTTGTGCTGCGTTGAGTGAGTTGTCGTCTGACTGCCCAGACCCCTCGCTGGACCTCCCGTCGGTCGTGCGCTGGACAGCTCGGCGGAGCATCGGATCGGCCGGCTGCACGCCTCTTGCAGCCGGTTGCATCGCGGCAGCAGAGGGTGTTCAGGCCCCGCGGCGCGGAGTAGCGTCTTGACTGTGGAATTCCGGATCCTGGGGCCGCTCGAGGTGCTTGGCGAGTCCGGCAAGGTGGCGTTGGGGGGCATCAAGCCGCGCGCGGTTTTGGCCGTGCTGCTGTTGCACCCCAACGAGGCGGTGAACGCCGAGCGGCTGGCGCTCGCGTTGTGGGGCGAGGACGCGCCCGCCAGTGCGGTGAAGACGGTGCAGGTGTATGTCTGTCTCGCGGCTGCGCAAGGCGCTCGGCGACGCCGATGCCCTGGCCACGACGACGGCGGGCTACTGCCTGCGGGTACGTGCGGACGAGCTGGACGCCGAGCGCTTTGCGCGCCTGGTCGAGGACGGGCGTCGCGCGCTGGACGCAGGGCGGGCCGAGCACGCGGCGGCCGTGCTCCGCGAGGCGCTGGCGCTGTGGCGCGGGCCGCCGCTGGCCGAGTTGGCCTTCGAGCCGTTCGCCCAAGGTGAGATCGCCCGGCTGAACGAGCAGCGGCTGGCTGCCCTCGAGGCGCGCGTGGAGGCAGACCTCGCGGCGGGGCGCCACAGCCAGCTCGTAGGCGAGCTGCGACAGCTGGTGGCGGCCAACCCAACTCGCGAGCGGCTCGTCGGACAGCTCATGCTCGCGCTGTATCGCTGTGGCCAGCAGGTCGACGCACTCGAGGCCTTCCATGCCGCACGGCGGGTGCTCGTCGCGGAGATCGGCGTGGAGCCTGGGCCCGAGCTGCGCCGGCTGGAGCAGGCGATCCTGCGCCACGAGGCCTCGCTGGAGCCGCACGCAGAGGTGTCCGAGCTGCCGCAAGAGCTGGACACCGCGACCGCACCGCCGCTCGTGGGGCGGGACATCGAGCTCGCCTGGCTGCGCGAGCGCTGGGAGCGCGCGCGAACCTGTCCGGGCGCGCTGCTCACGCTGGTCGGGGTGCGCGGAATCGGCAAGAGCCGGCTGGCGGCCGAGCTGGCTGATGAGGCCCATCGACTCGGCGCCGACGTTCTGTACTGCTGCGGGAGGGGACCGCCCGACGCGATCCGGGCCGCGATCGGCCGCGCGGGCGAGGCATCACGAGCGACGCTGCTCGTCGTCGACGACGCCGACGAGATCGGCGCCGAGGCGCTCGCCGAACTCGAGCAGCTCACGCGTGCCCTTGCGGACGTTCCGGTGCTGGCGCTCGCGCTCGCGCAGGACGCCGAGTCGCTTGCAGGCATCGACGGCGACGGCGCGCTCGCGCTCGAGACGCTCGACGCGCAGGCGGTCCGGGCGATAGCGGTCCTCTACGCGCCCGAGCGTGTCGACCGCGACGTGCCGGCCGACTGGCTGCTCGAAAGCAGCGGCGGCGTCCCCCGCCGTGTGCACGAGGCTGCCAGCCAGTGGGCTCGCAGCGAGGCGGCTCGCCAGGTCAGCGCGGTCGCCGGGCGGACCGCGGCGAGCCGCGCGCAGCTGCGTTCGGTGGAGTCCGAGCTGACCGGCAACGTCGTCAAGCTCCAGGCGGCGAGCGAGCGGCTCGCGCTCCACGGCGACGGCGAGCTGCCCGTCGTGTGTCCGTTCAAGGGGCTCGCGTCCTTCGAGGTCGCCGACGCGCCGTACTTCTTCGGCCGTGAGCGGCTCGTCGCAGAGCTCGTCGCGAGGCTCGTCGGCGCTCCGCTGCTCGGTGTCGTCGGACCGTCGGGCAGCGGCAAGTCCTCCGTCCTGCGCGCGGGCTTGCTGCCCGCCCTCGCCGGCGGCGTGCTGCCCGGCAGCGAGCGCTGGCCGCAGATCGTCATCCGACCGGGAGACCGCCCGCTGCGTGAGCTGAGCGACGCCGCGGCCGACCTCGACGGCGACCGCCGCTTCGTCCTCGCGGTCGACCAGTTCGAGGAGACCTTCACCGCTTGCCGTGACGAGCAAGAGCGCTCGGCGTTCATCGCCGAGCTCGGGCGGATGAGTCGCGTGGGCGACGGAGGGGGCATCGTCGTGCTCGCGGTGCGCGCGGACTATTACGGGCGCTGCGCCGCGTATCCGCAGCTGTCGAACCTGCTTGCCACCAACCACGTGCTGGTAGGGCCGATGCGGCGCGACGAGCTGCGTCGAGCCGTCGAGTGGCCGGCGCGACGTGTTGGTCTGCGCGTCGAGCCCGAGCTCGCCGACGCCCTGGTGGCGGACGTCGAGCACCAGGTGGGCGGCCTGCCCCTGCTCTCGACAGCGCTCCTCGAACTCTGGCAGCACCGCGACGGGCGGCGCCTGCGCCACGCCGCCTACGAGCAAAGCGGCGGCGTGCGCGGCGCCGTCGCGCGGCTCGCGGAGGATGCATTCACGCAGCTCGACGACGCGCGGCAGATCGTCGCGCGCACTGTCGTGATGCCGCTCGTGGGGCTGGGAGCGGACGGCGCAGTCGAGCGTCGGCGGGTCCCGCTGGCGCAGTTCGCAACCGAGCAGAGCGAGGACGTCGCTCGCGTGCTCGCGTTGTTCACCGACCGGCGCCTGCTCACCGTCAGCGCCGGGACGGTCGAGGTCGCGCACGAAGCGCTGCTGCGCGAGTGGCCCCGACTGCGCGGTTGGATCGATGAGGACCGCGAGGGCCTGCGAATCCAGCGCAACCTCACATCCGCCGTACGGGAGTGGGATCGCCTCGACCGCGACGAGGGTGCGCTGTACCGAGGCGTTCGGCTGACCGAGACAATGCAATGGCGCGCGCGTCGCGACGCTCCGCTGAGTGAGCCTGAGCAGGAGTTTCTGCTGGCAAGCGAGGCGAGCGGCGCGCGTGAACGCGCGACGAGGCGGCGCCGGATGCGCTTGACCGCAGCGGCGCTGGCGACGCTCGCGGCGGCCGTCGTCGCGATCATCGTGGCGGTGCTGTTCGCCGGCCGGGAACGCGATCTCGCGGCGTCGCGCGACCTGGCGACGAAGTCCTTGTCGCTGATCGCGACCGATCCCGGACTCGCGCTTGCGATCGCGTTCGAGGCGCTGCGGCGCAGCGATACCGAGCAGGCGCAGAACGCGGCACGCCAGGCGACCCTCGCGCACCGGGCGACGAGGGTCATCGCCGCCCACAAGGGCTTGGCGTTCGGGGTGTCCCCGAGCCCGGATGGTCGCTTGGTCGCGACGGCCGGTGGCGATCGGACCGTCCGCATCTGGAGCGTGAGCAGCGGCCGCCGCGTCGCAGAGATTCGTGGCTACCGCGACGAGGTCCGGGCCGTGAGCTTCAGCCGCGACGGGAGGCGCATCGCGAGCGCCGCCCATGACGGAGAGATCGCCGTGGCCAGCGTGAGCGGTGCCCGGCGGAAGGTCATCGCGCGCTTGCAGCGCGGCGATCACGCGACGAGCATCGACTTCGGCGCCGACGGCAAGACGCTTGCCATCGGGACGTATGGCGGGCGGGTCGCGCTCATCCGGCTGAGCGACGGCGCGGTGCGCGACTTGAGCCAGGGCTCGGCCGCGGCCCCCATCATCGCGGTCGGATTCGACCGCAACGCGCGCAGTGTCGTCAGCGCGGGCGCCGACGGCTTCGCGCGGATCTGGGAGGTCAGCGGCGGGCGTCCACTCGACCTCCCGCACCCGGGCAAGAACCCGATCGTGTCCGCCGCGAGCTTCAGCCCAGACGGCGCGCGCGTGGCGACGGCAGACTTCTCGGGTGCCGTGCGGCTCTGGGACGCGGGCAACGGGCGCCGGGTGATGCGGATCCAGGTCAGCGACCAGCCGCTGGTGTCGATGCGCTTCAGCGGCGACGGACGGCGCATCGTGACCGCTGCCTTCGACGGCGTGGTCCGCGTGATCTCCGTTCGCGAACGTGCCGTGCTCGCCGAGCTCAAAGGCCACCATGGACCCGCGCACGCGGATTTCGTCCCTGGCAGCGACACGCTCGTGAGCGTCGGCGAGGAGGATGGCACGCTGCGGACATGGAGCGCGCCCGCCACGCGGATCGCGACGCGGCCGGGGAGGGTTCGGCGCTTCAGCCGTGACGGCGGGCTCGTCGTCAGCGGCGACGCCGCCGGTCCGATCCACGTCTGGAACCCGGCGACCGGTGACGATCGCGAGCTCGCCGGCCATAAGGAGGTGAGCTATCCGCAGTTCTCGCCCGACGGCACGCAGATCGTCAGCGCATCCCACGACGAGACCGTCCGGCTGTGGGACGTCAAGACCGGCCGGTATCGCGACGTTCCGGCCCTCGCGGGCTCGAAGTTCGCGACCGCGATCGACGCCAGCCGGCAGCGGATCGCGATCGGCGGCGCGACGCCGCTCGTCATCCAGGCTCCGGACGGCAGCGCTCGTCTGCGGCTGCGGGGGAACCGCGGATACGTCAACTCGCTCGTGTTCAGTCCCGATTCAGAGCATCTGCTGACCGGATCGGACGATGGAACTGCTCGCGTCTGGAGCGCGCGCAGCGGCGCGCTGCAGCGAACGCTCCGCGGGCACGACGGCATCGTGCGCGGCGTCTCCTACAGCGCCGACGGAGAGTCGATCGCGACCGCCGGCAGCGACGGCACGGTGCGCGTCTGGCCGGCGAACGGTGGCGACGCCGTGATCCTCGTCGGACACCAGGGTCCAGTGAATACGGCGAGCTTCGACGGCCGCGGGGATCGCCTCGTCAGCGCCGGGGACGACGGGACGATCCGCGTCTGGAACGCGGCCGGCGGCGATGCCCTCGCGGTGCTATACCGGCACGAGGGCATCGCCAGCGGTGCGGACTTCAGCGGCGACGGGGGCGCCGTCGTCAGTGCCGGCGACGATGGCATGCGGATCACGTCCTGCGAGGTCTGCGGAACCATCGAGGACGCGCTCCGCGTATCCCGGACGCGTGCGCAGCACACGCTCAGCGCCGCCGAGCGCCAGCGGCTCCTGCCGGGTGGCTGATCTCGGCGCACATCGCGCATGTGGGCGTCACGGCCGCGGCCACTCGTACCTTGCGGGACCGGGGCCGACCGGCGTCTCGAAGCTCGACGCGAGCACCGATTCGTACCAGGCGAGGGTCGCGTCGCGGCGAACCCAGATCAGGCTCTGGGAGCCGTCGCCGGCAGTGGACGAACCGCCGACGATTGCCTCGACGGGGATCTCGAGAAACAGCTCGGACGCCTGGTTCATGTAGAGGCGGCGGTACTCGTCCGAGGGACCCTCGCCGAGGTGGCCGACGAGCGCCACGGCGTCGGACGGCTTGTCGGTCGTGGGGCTTGTAGCGATCTGCGGTGTGTCGTTGGAAACGATCTGCGTTGGATGAAACATGTTGGCGTCCCTTTCTGAGGGGTGAGTTGGTTGTCGGTGGAATGACCCCACGTCCGCCGAAAGGGTTGGGCGCATGCACTCAAGCGGTTCGAGCTGGCGCGTTGGCGCTCATACCTAGCCGGTCTCAACCGCGTCGTGTCGGTTCGCGCTTGGACAGCGACGATCGGCTCGTGGAGACGTGAGCAACACGGGCTCGCCAACGCCCGGTGATCCCTGGACTTGCAGCCGGCGCTCGCTAGGCAGCGACCCCGACGACGGCTATGGAGTCACACCGTCGGGCGCGGGCGGAGGTTCGTCTGCAGGCGCGGGCAGCGGTTGGGGTGCCGGCTCCACGGGCGGCTGCCGCGGGCCTCGAGGTCGTCGGTTGGCGCGGCTCTCGGCCGCCGGGCGATCGGGGAGACCCGGCGCGCGCGCAGCGGGCGGTCGCCGAGGCGTCCGCTTCGGTGCCGGCGAGTCGGTGGTGGGAGCTTGCGGTGGCTGGCCGTCGCGTCGACGAGGTTGCCTTGCGCGGCGCTCGCTGGCCGTCGGCGAGCCAGATGCGATGGCGGGAGGTGAGGTCTGCCTCGTGCGGCGGGCGGCGGGCGGCTTGGTGTCCCGCCGGAGTTTCGTCGCCGGCCGGTGTCTCGTCGCGCGGCGCAGCCTCGTGGCCCGGCGAAGTCTGGTGGCCCGCCGCAGCCTGTCGCGCTTGCGGGCCGACGCTCCGACGCGCGCGCCGGCGCGAGCGCGTCGTGGCGCCACGGCGCGCCGGTGCGCGAGCCGGGAGCGCCTGGTCGCGCGGCCGGTTCCGGCGGTGGACCTCAGCCTGCCGGCGGCCCGCTTCGCCACGTTGGACGGGCGTTGCGAGACGTCGTTCTGGCTTCGCTTCACCGAAGCGCGCTCGGCGCCCTGGCCGTCGCGGCTGACGATCGCCGTCGTACCGCCGACGGCCGCGCCGCTGACCGCCACCACGGCCGCGATCTTGACCGCTGCGAGCTTCGTCGCGATGCCTCCGGCGGCGCTGGCGCTTATGCCGCTCACCGCCACCGGACCGGTCGCTGCACCTGGGCCAGCGGCAGCGACGCCACCGCCCGCGAGTCCCGCCGCGCCGCCCGCGCCGCCGGCACCGCTGCCGGCGCCGGTGAGTCCCACGGCACCCAGGACCGACAGCTTCAATCCCGCGCTGGGCAGCACCGCCATCAGGCCCCCGAGCTCGTGACGCTGCGCGGCGACCGCGATGCTGTATGCCTTGCACGGCTCGCAGCGCCGCAGGTGGCGGCGCAGCAGGCCGCGGCGCAGGTCGCCTCCGCGGGCGACCTCGAGCTGCTGGCGAATCTCGACGCATCCGGTGTCGCGCGCCTCCCGCTCGGCGAGCAGGTGCGTCCGCGCCTGAAACACGAGCGCCTTCACCTTTTGGGGCGGGCAGTCGAGCACGCGTGCGATCTGCTCCTGCGAGAAGCCGCGCAGCTCGGTCAGCAGCAGTGCGGCGCGCTGGTCCTCGGGCAACTTGGTCATGTCGGTAAGCAGCTCACGCAGTTCGGCACGCTGCTGGACTTCCACGGGGAGGCCGTCGACGCAGACGCGTTCGAGCTGCTGCTCGCCGTCGGCGACGGTGTCTCGCCGGGCGCTGAGCATCGTCCGGCAGCGATTGCGTGCGATCGCAAACAGCCACGCGCGCGGCTCGTCCGGTCTCTGACCGCGAAGCATCGCGCCGTGAGCACGGATGAACGTCTGCTGAAGCGCGTCCTCGCCGTCCTCGCGGTTGCCGAGCATGTGACGGCAGAACGCCAGCAGCCCAGCGTGGTGGCGGTCGTAGAGCGCCGCGAAGGCGGCGGCGTCGCCGGTGCCCGCACGCGCAGCGAGGCGTGCGTCGTCGAGCTTGGTGAGTGGCATGAGGCGTGCGAGCATGGGAGCGTCGATGAACGCGCGAGCCGGGCTTGAGGCGCACGCGGGATATGTCGCGCATGTCCCTACCACCCCGCGGCTGACGGTGAAAGTTGGAGACGTAGCAGCGGGGCCGTGGAGCTGGCGCGTTAGCGCTCTCCGGTGGGCCTCTCGATTCAACCACGCGGTCGTCTCGAAGCCTGTGACGTTCGTCACAGCCTCCCGAACCGAGCGCAGCGTGGCTGCGACCGGGGAGCGGTCGGCGGGCCGTGCGCGTTGGCGGCGCAGGACCGGTCAGCTACGCGCGCGCGCCAGCACGCGGAGCGCGGCGACGCGAACCGCTTCGTCGAGCATCTGCCCCTCCAGAGCGACCGCGCCTGCGCCGCCGTCGCGCTCGGCGGCCTCGAGCGCATCGATGACCGCGCGCGCCTTCTCGACCTCTTCCTCGGTCGGGGTGAAGAGCTCGTTGAGCGCGGCGACCTGGGCCGGGTGGATCGCCCACTTGCCGTCGAAGCCCATATCGCGTGCGCGCTCGGCTGCGGCCGTGAAGCCCTCGTCGACCTTCACGCCGAGGTACGGACCGTCGATCGCCGACACGTCGTTGGCGCGCGCCGCGACGAGCAGCGCGTCCTGGATCGCACGCCACGAGTCGAGCTCCGCCATCGCGCCGCGTGCCCGGCCGAGCGAGGCGGAGAGGTCCGCGTAGCCGAGGATCAGCGAGTCCAGCCGCGGCGACGCCGCCGCGATCTCGTTGACGTTCGCCACCCCGGCGGCGTTCTCGATCAGGGCCTGCACGCGCATCGGACGGCTCGCATGCTCGGCTGCCTCGACGCCGTCGAGCAGGCGCTCGACGAACGCGAGGTCGCCGGCGCTCTCGACCTTCGGCACGATGATCGACAGCGGCGCATTGGGGTGCGAAGCGAGCGCGATGACGTCCGCATGACACCAAGGCGTCCGCGGCGCGTTGACGCGCACCGCGGTCTGGACCCCCTGCCACTGCGGCTCCTCGAGCGCGGCCACGACCGTGTCGCGCGCGTCGTCCTTGGCTGAGAGCGCGACGGCGTCCTCGAGGTCGATGATGATCTCGTCGGCTCCGCGGGTGGGCGCCTTGGCGAGCATGGCGGCCGACGAGCCGGGGACCGATAGGCAGGAACGACGGGGAGCGGAGGAGGTAGGCATGTTGGCGCGCCAGCTTACGCGGGACGTCAGGGCGACGACGGCTGATCGAATTGACCATCGCCGCGCTCGCAAATCGCTCGCTGACATGGACCGCCTGCAGCATTTTGGATAATGGCGGCAAGCATGAGCGAGCACGAATTCGCCGACGAGCGACGCGGGGTCGTCGAGCGCCTGATCGAGCAGGATCTCGACGAGCAGTCCGGCAAGGGCCGCCCGCTGTCAGATCGGGCGCGCCAGTACCAGCGCTCGATCGAGGCCTATCTCGAGGCCGGCATGCGCCCGCGCTGGATGGAGCGCGTGTCCGAGATCGATCACGGGATCGCGCGCGAGCGCGGGCGCTTGGCGCGCGCCCACCGCGAGTTGCGCGAAGAGTTCGGCGCCGATTTGGCGTCGTTCGCCGAGCGCTGGCACGCGCTCGCGCGCTCCTGGCCGTTCGCGGAGCTCAATCAGCTCATCGAGCAACACAACGCGTGGTATCCGATCGAGCGCGACCTCGCCGTGAATCCGCGCACGGGCGAGTATGTCCCCGTCGCCGGCCGCTCCTACCGGCGCCCGCTGCTTGGGCCGGCGTGGGTGCTCGAGCAGTTTCCCGTCGACGTGGGCTGAACCCCGGCGGTCGGCAATCGGTCGCGATCGCCCGGGCGCTGGCTGCCCCGACCGGCTGCGTCCGCCGCCGCCGACCTAGTCGTCGTCGATCGCGCACCTGCCCGTAGGCTGACGGCATGGACGCGCGCTATGAGGTGCTCGCCGACGCGGCCGAGCTCGCCCGCGAGTTCGTCGACGGCCTGCCCGAGCGGCACGTCGGTGCGACCGCGAGCGTCGAGGAGATGCGCACGCGCCTGGCGCGGCCGCTGACCGACGCGGGCGAGGATCCGCGCGCCGTCATCGCGGACCTTGCCGCCGATGTCGAGCCCGGTCTGACCGCTTCCGCCGGCCCGCGCTACTTCGGCTTCGTCATCGGTGGCGCGCTTCCGGTCGCCGTCGCTGCCGACTGGCTGACCGCGGCCTGGGACCAGAACTGCGGTGGCACCGTGACGACGCCGGCGCTCGCGGTCGCCGAGGCGGTCGCGGCCGGGTGGGTGCGCGAGCTGCTCGGCCTGCCGGCGAGCTGCGGGGTCGGGTTCGTGACTGGCTGCCAGATGGCGCACGTCACCTGCCTGGCGGCCGCGCGCCACGCCGTGCTTGCGAACGCCGGCTGGGATGTCGAGGCCGAGGGGCTGCAGGGCGCGCCCCTGCTGCGCGTCGTCGCCGGCGCCGACGCGCACATCACGATCGCTCGCGCTTGCCGGATCCTCGGCCTGGGCGCCGGGCGGATCCGCGTTGTGCCCGCCGATCACGAGGGCCGGATGATGGCCGCCGAGCTCGGCCGGGCGCTGCGCGAGCACGACGGGCCGACGATCGTCTGCGCGCAGGCGGGCGACGTCAACAGCGGCGCGTTTGACCCGCTCGCCGCGATCGTCGCGGAGTGCCGCGAGCACGGCGCCTGGCTCCACGTCGATGGCGCCTTCGGCCTGTGGGCGGCCGTCAGCCCTGCGCGCCGTGCCCTGCTCGACGGGTTCCGGCAGGCCGACTCATGGGCGACGGACGGCCACAAATGGCTCAACGTCCCGTATGACTGCGGGATCGCGATCGTCGCCGACGCCGCCTTGCAGCGCGCCGCGATGGCAGCGACCGCCGACTACATCCCAGCCAACGAGAGCGACGTCCCGTGGGCGGTCGAGTCGATGCCCGAGTTCTCGCGCCGTGCGCGTGGCGTCCCGCTGTATGCCGCCCTGCGCTCGCTCGGCCGCGACGGTGTCGCCAACCTCGTCGACCGCTGCTGCGAGCACGCGCAGCGGATCGCCGCGCAGCTGAGCGAGGACGACGAGGTCGAGATCCTCAACGATGTCGTGCTCAACCAGGTGCTCGTGCGCTTCGCCGGCAGCGACGAGATCACGAACGCGGTCATCGATCGCGTGCAGGCCGACGGCACCTGCTGGGCAAGCGGCAGCCGCTGGCAGGGCAACGTCGTGATGCGGATCTCGGTCAGCGGATGGCAGACGACGTCCGCCGACGCCGAGCGCTCCGCGGCCGCGATCCTCGCGGCGCTGCACGCGACGACGGCGTGAGCTGTCGATCCGGCGTCTCGCCGTGCACGTTGGAGCCGGCGTGACGCGTTGAATGTACAGTCATATGCCGCACGTCGGGCAAGCGCCACCATGCGCTCGATGAAGGAGTCCCGTGTGGAGATCTCTCTAGGCCGGCTCGCAAGACCGGGATCGGGAGGCGTGGCTGCGCTGACCGCCACGCTGGCCGCGATCATGGGAGTGACGACCCGCAGCGCGAGCGATGCAGCGGCGACGAGCGGCCGGATGGCGTTCCACGAGGTGATGGAAGGCAGCCGCGCGGCCAATCTGCCCGGGGAGCGCATGCACGCGGGTGGAAGGGTGCTGCGCAACGCATCCCAGGCGGCCGGAGTGCTTCGCGCGTGGGGGCTCGACAGGGCAGCGATAGCGTCGGTGGACTTCGACCGCGAGAGCCTGATCGTCGTGCTGGCGGAGTACCAGCCGACCGGCGGCTACCGCGCACGGGTCTCGCGGGTGGTCGTGCGCAACCGCGAGGCGGTGGTCACGGGCAGCGTCCGCTACGAGGGCGGAGAGTTGGCCACCCAGTCCATCGAACGGCCGTGGGTCGTGATTGCGCTCAACCGGACGGCCCTAGCGGGCGTACGCCGCGCGGTGCGGATCCGGCTGCGGTAGGCCCGTCCTGCCGGAATCCGTTCAGCGTGCCGGGAGTTGTCCCGGCGAGCATCCGGCGTCCCTGAACCGAGCTGCTCACGACGCGTGGCGCCCCGATCCACAGATGGGGCGGGCAATGCGGCGCGCCCGTGCGCGTGCTGAGACTGCGGCTGGTTTGGCAACGGCCTGACGGTCCAAGACATACGCCGAGCGCTAGCGCGCGACGCGCACGGACTGGATCGAGGGTAGGCGCCTCGCAACCTCGAACCAGCTCGCGCCGGCGTCGGCCGAACCGAAGATCTCGCCCGAGGTCGCGCCGAAGTACAGCTCCAGGGCGGAGCCTTCGCCGGCGCCGTCGAAGCACTTGCGCAGGATCGACAGGTAGGCGTCCTGCTGCGGCAGGCCGTCGCCATGCGCGGTCCAGGTCGCGCCTGCGTCGCGTGTCTCCCAGACCTGGACGCGGCCACCGGGCGTGAGCCGGTCGGTCGTGGTCACGGGGATGACGAAGGCGCTGTCGGGGTCGGCCGGATCGAGGACGACCGGGAAGCCGAAGTCCGACGGCAGCCCAGCCGCGATGTCGGTCCACGTCTCGCCGGCGTCGTCGGAGCGGTAGACGCCGCCGTGGAACTGCATGAACAGCCGCTCTGGCCGTTCGCGCGCGCGCGCGAGGCCGTGGACGCACAGCGCGATCGCCTTGCCGCGGGCCTCTTCCGGCAGGTAGTCGGCGCGGATGCCCTCGTTGCCGTGGCGCCAGGTCTTGCCGGCGTCCTCGGTGAGCCAGACGCCGGCGGCCGAGATCCCGACCGCCAGCCGCTCGGGTTCACCCGGCCACGGCAGGATCGAGTGCACCGACAGGCCGCCAGAGTCGCTTCGCCACGTCGGTCGGGACGGGTGCTCCCAGAGCGTCCGGTTGAGCGCCCAGGTCTCGCCGCCGTCGTGGCTTTCGAACAGCACTCCCGGATCGCCGCCGGCATACAGGCGGCTTTCGTCGTCGCTTGCGACGATCTCCCAGATGCGCTTGAGCGCCTGCTGGCCGCCCCTGGGCAGCGTGACGCCGGTCGCGAGCCGCCACTCGCCCGCGAGGTCGTCCGTGAACCAGATCTTCGGTCCGTAGAACGACGAGGTCACCGACGCGAAGTAGCGGCCCGAGTGCGGCTGGCGCATCGCGTACTCGACCGGCTCACCTTCGAACGCCCGCGTCTTCAGCGCGAACTCGCCGCCGGGATCTCCCTCCAGGACGAACAGTCCCTTACGGGTCCCGACGAGAAGCTCGGTCATCCTCCCGAGATCGCGGGCAGGATCTCGATCCGGTCCTCAGCGGCAACCGCTGTGTCTGGCTGCGCCTGCTCACCGTTGACGAACACGTTGATGTGCCGGCGGATGACCCCGCGCTCGTCGAGGATCCACCCCTCCAGCGCCGCGTTTGAGCGCTCGAGCTCCTCCAGCAGCTCGTTGACGGTACCGCCCTCGACCGGGTGCTCCGAGCCACCCGCGAGCTTCTCCAGCTGTCCTCGTAGCCTCACGATCGCCATCCGGCCATCATACGATTCGCCCGCACACCGCGGGGTTGCAACGCGCCCGGTTGCGGCGGCTGGCAGCGCGCTACTGCCCGCGCATCGCTCGCTTGATGGCCTTGGCAGCGATCGCGGTGCCCGAGATGTTGAGGTGAATGCCGTCGGGTTCGCGGACATCGACGTCGCGGCCGCGGTAGCGGATGTTCTCGCGATAGCCATCGGGGGAGATGAGCAGGTCCATCCGCACGACGGTCACGCCGTCCAGTCCGTCGGCTGCGCGCAGGATCGACGTGTTGACAGCGTCGGCGATGACCTTGCGTGGGGGATAGCGCGGCGCCGGGAGCGTGAGCCAGAAGACACGGCCGTGACCTGACTGGAGATAGGTCCGCATCATCCTGCGCAGACGACGGGTGTACTGGTGCAGCCACGGCTCGTCGCAGCAGGACTGCAGCGTGCCGGTGCGGTTGGCCAGCGGCAGGCCGTCGGTCGCGCCACCGGTGGAGATCACCGTGACGTCCTGTCGCAGCCGCTTGGTCTGAGCGGCGGAGTGCTTGGCCCAGAAGTCGCCGCGGCTGATCTGGCTGCCGGGAATGACGTCGCTGTGGACCTCGGCGCTGTCGCCGAGCTCATCGGAGAGAAAGCTGTCGACGCCCTGCATCATCGAGTCGCCCGTCGTGAGGATCTTCAGCGGCGCCTTCTTCCGCGAGCCGTTGCCGCCCACCTCCAGCGAGTCGCGCAGGGTGCGGTGGTTCACGCGCAACTCGACGCGCCAGCGCCCGAGTGCATTGGCGCGATAGCGGCGCGTGGCAACCGCCACCGCGCCACGCAGCGCGACCGTCTCGCACTCGCGCTTGGCCTGCGCGGGCGTGACGCAGAGCTGCGGGCTGACTCCGCCGATCCCCCACAGGTCGACGACGCGGATGCGAGCGATCTTGCCGGGTGCCACCTGGCTCGGCACGTCCAGCTTGAAGCGCCGCGCGCAGGACGGCGTGCGGACGCTGTACGTTCCCATCTCGATCGAGCCGTCGGCCATCCGCGCGGCGGCCACGAAGCGGCGCTCGAGCCGGTCGCAGGACCACGACAGCGCGTTTTCGAGGATCGCCGGATACGGCGGCACGCTCTTTCGCGCACCGAGCCGCACCAAGCGATCGCCGATGCACTCCCAGTACAGGACCCGGCGCCCGGCCGCGTCGTGGAAGTAGAGGCTGATCACGCCGGAGTGGGTGGCGTCCGCGACGAGATGGTTGGTCTGAGCCTGGATCGCGCACGCATCGGCCGGGGGAGGCGCCACGTCCGCATGCGCGACCGCGCCGACCAACACGCCGAACGCGACCGCAGCGCACCCAACCCACCGCCACGCGCGCAGCACGGCGGGGCCGCTGCCGGCGGCGCGGCTGTCGTGCGCGGGTGACACGGATCCCATATCGGGCGCAGCACGGGGATTCTTGAGCCACCGCAGGACCCCCCGGACGCCCTGCGATGTCGTCGACGCCTCCCACGGCGGACGAGGCGCATGCTACGCCGCGAGATGCGCTGGATCCAGGCTCAGCCTAGATCAGCGCTTGCGGTACAGGCGCGTCGTCAGCGGCGCGAACACGGCGGTCAGCGCTGCCGCTACGGCGAGCACGATCGCGATGGCGCCGGCGTTGGCATTGCCCTCCATCAGGCCGCGCGACGCCGTCGTCAGGATCGAGATCGGGTTGACGTCGACGAAGGCCTCGAGTCCGGCCGGCAACGTCTTCGGGTCGACGAAGACGTTGGACAGGAACGTGAGCGGGAAGATCCCCATGAAGCCGGCGTTCATGACCGCGTTGGGCGAACGCAGCAGCAGTCCGAGGGTCGTGAAGACCCAGGACAGGCCGAAGGCGAAGACCACCACGAGACCGAGTGCCGCGAGCACCCCGGCGATGCCGGCCCCGGGGCGGTAGCCAAGGATCACGCCGAGCACGATGATCACGGTTCCGGCGATGAGGTAGCGCACCGCGTCGCCCAACAGCGATCCGACCAGGGGAGCGGGGCGCCAGATCGGCAGCGAGCGGAAGCGGTCGACGACCCCCTTGGTCAGGTCGGTGTTGAGGGCGACCCCGGAGTAGACCGTGGTGAACAGCACCGACATCACCAGGATGCCCGGCAGGATGTAGTCCAGATACTCACCGGTGGACCCGGCAATCGCGCCGCCGAACAGGTAGGTGAACATCACGACGAACATCACCGGCGTGATCGTCACGTCCAGCAGTTGCTCGGGTACATGCTTGACCTTGAGCATCCCGCGCCAGCCAAACGTCAGCGCAGCCGACACCGCGCTCGCTCGGGGCGGGCGCGAGATCGAGGAGATCGCCTTGCGCACCGCGGCCTCGTCGGCCTCGGAGGTCGACCGGGTCTGGGTGGTGGGGGAGGCGCTCATGCCGCTTGCTCCTGCTCGATGCCTGACTGCTCGTCCGCGACATCTTGCGCTGGGTGCCCCGTCAGGGCCAGGAAGACCTCGTCGAGACTCGGCTGGCCGAGCGAGAAGCCGGCGATCCGCACGCCGGCGCGCGTCAGCTCGGCGACCGCCTCGGCGCCGCGGTCGGCGTCGGCGCATGCGGCGGAGAGGGCGGCGGGGTCGGGCTCCAAGGTGACGGCGCCGAGCTCGCGATCGAGGATCCGCTCGGCCTCACGGCGCTGCTCGGCGTCCAGCAGGCGCACGTGCAGCGCAGCGGAGCCGACCGAGGCCTTCAGCTGGCCGGGAGTCCCCTCGGCGATTACCTTGCCGTGATCGATGACGGCGATCCGGTCGGCGAGCTGGTCGGCTTCCTCCAGGTATTGGGTCCAGAGCAGGATCGTGGTCCCCTCCGCGACCAGCGCTCGGATGATGCCCCAGACCTGGTTGCGAGAGCGCGGATCGAGGCCGGCCGTCGGCTCGTCGGGGAACATCAGCTCCGGTGTGACGACGATGCTCGCCGCGATGTCGAGCCTGCGCCGCATCCCGCCCGAGTAGGTCTTGACGAGCCGGCCCGCGGCCTCGGAGAGCCCGAACGCCTCGAGCAACTCGCCCGCGCGATCCTTCGCGGCCGGGCGCCTGAGCCCCAGCAGGCGGCCGAGCAGGATCAGGTTCTCGCGGCCCGTGAGATCCTCGTCCACCGACGCGAGCTGACCGGTCAGGCTGACGGCGCCGCGAACGGCGTCCGCCTGCTCCACGATGTCGTATCCGAGCACCCGGGCGCTGCCCGCATCAGGTCGGATCAACGTCGCGAGCATGCGAATCGTGGTCGTCTTGCCGGCACCGTTGGGGCCGAGAACGCCGTAGACCGAGCCGCCGCGAACGGCCAGATCGACGCCGTCGACCGCCCGTGTCTTGTCAAAGGACTTGACGAGACCGGTCGCCTCGATCGCGAGCGCGGGGTGCGATGTCATCGGGCTCCTCGGAGGTCGGGATCGTTTGTCTCGCCAACGTGTGTACTACAGACCGGCTGGATTACCCAAACTCATCGCTGCTCGCGGCCAGTGCGCTCCGATGCCGACACGGTGAGCCCGCTCGCCCCTCCGAGGACGCGCAACGCCACCACTCCGTCAGCGTTCGTGTCGGTCGACGTGCGCTGGCGCACCACGCCTCCGATCGCGCCGAACTCAATGTCGTCGAGGCGCAGGTTCGTTGCCCCGCCGTCGATCTCCACGCTGACGGGGGTCGCGGCGGGCCGGCGAACGACGCCCTTGCTCAGGCCGCCCGCTATGGAAAGCACCAGCTCGCCGCTTGGCTGCGGCAGGTCGACGACCACATCGCGAGCGCCGCCACCGATCGCGAGCTCGCAGACGCGCAGGTCGCGCAGGTCAGCCCGCAGGCCCGAGACGCCGCCGCGCAGTTCGATCGACCAGGCCACCGACGGGTGCAGGGCGACCGTGAGCGATCCGCTGCGAGTCGAGAGAGCCCGCACGCGTCCGGCGATCGTGTAGTCGACCTCGATCGCGTGGCCGTGCTCGCGGACGCTGGGGACGGCGCCGTCCCACGTGACGCGGTAGGCGTCTTCGAGCGCCGGATCCGCCGCGATCGTCAGGAGCGCGGCGCGCGGGGTGATGCAGAGCTTGGATGTTGTGGCGGTCGTCGTCATGGTTCCTTTCTGGGCGATCGCTGTGTTGCGTGCCATGATGGGCTTGCTTCGGTACAGTAGATATTTCGGTCTGCCGAATATTTCGGTAGAGCGTAGGGAATCAATCGGCACGTGTCAACGCCTCAGCAGGTCATCGACGTTCTTCGCGAGATGACGGGACAGTCCGTCCTGCTCAGCGAGGCGATCGCACGGCACGCCGGACTCAGTCCGGCGGACCTCGAGGTCCTCGGCGCCATCGAGCAGCACGGTCCATTGACCGCCGGCCAACTTGGCAAGCTGACCGGCCTGAGTGCCGCCGCGGTCACCGGCCTCATCGACCGGCTCGAGCGTGCCGACGTGGCAACTCGCCGGCCCGACGTCGTAGATCGGCGCCGCGTGCTCGTCGAGGTATCTCGAGGAGCCGCGCGCGTAGCCGAGCACTACGACCAACTCCAACAGGATGCGATCCGCCTCCTGAGCCGCCGCAGCGCCGCGGATCTGGCCGTCATCGCCGACTTCCTGCACGAGATGCACGAGGTCGCCGTCGAGCACGTCGCTCGGTTGGAGGATCCCGACGCCGCCGGCCTCCCGTAGTGATGATCCGGCGCGACCCCAACCCCGCCGGCCGTCAGCGACGACGAGGCAGCCGCGCGCGCGAGGTGCCACTTCCCGATCAGGCAGCCGGTGCCCTTGATCGCCTCTCGCTGCGTCGGGACTTCGCGCTCGGCCGGCGAGTTGGCTGACAAGTTCACGCGGGCGCTCGGTGCCGGAGAGCCCGCCGCTGCGTTGGCGCCCGCGGCCAAGCCGGTGCTGTGATGACTGAGCGGCGGGAGGTGCTCGATCCCGACGGCCGAGCCGTCGTCCTCGACGAACGCACGATCGCCCACCTGTCCCGCCGCCGTCCCCAGATGGTCGCGTACCTCGCTGCGATCCTTGGTGCCGTCGAACGCCCAGACCATCGAGACGAAGATCCTGTGCCCGGGCGAGAGCGCTTCTACCGGCGTGATCTCGACCCTCGTCGGTGGTTGAGAGTCGTCGTAGACTTCAACGACACCCCGGCGTTCGTCGTGACCGCCTTTGTCCAAGACCAAGAGCCCGGGATCACGCCATGAACGTCACCATCGCCGGCACCACATTCGACCAGCACGAGTACGACGAGCGCGGCGACGTCCTCTACCTCAGCGCCGGAGCACCGCGAACAGCGACGCGCACGATCGCGACGCCCGAGGGACACGCGGTCGATTACGACGAGTCCGGCGCGGTGATCGGCATGGTGCTCGTCAACGCGCGCTTCCTCCTCGAGCGCGATGGTGCGGTGACAGTCACGATCCCCACCGGATCGGATCGGGTCGTGGCGGCACAGCTGGCGCCGGCGCTCGTGGCTGCCTGAGCGTGTCCTGCTCGAGCCTGGTTCTCTGACTACCGCGTCAATGTGTCCTACTCCTCCTCCGGCTCTCCGGAGATCTCCTGCAACAGTCCCAGCGCTGCGGCCTGTGCGGGGGTGACCGCTACCTCACCGCCTCCGAGGTCCTCCAGCTCCGGGTAGAAGCTGGCGTGGATGTTGACGTCGTCGTTGCCCGCGTCCTCGAAGACGAGCACCGCGCGCCCAAGGCCTTCGGACTCGGCGTCGACCGGCTCGGAGCCGATCGCGGCGGTGGCCGCTGTCAGCACCGCGAGCGCGAGGTCGTGCCAGTGCGCGACGGCATCGACCCGCTCGGCGTCGGTCATCGCCTCCAGATGGTGGCGGTTGCGTTCGGCGAGCGCCGCGACTGCCGCGTCCAGGGACGCGTCGCTGATGATGTTGACTGGATCTTGAGGCACCCCGCCAGGCTACCCCGCCGCCCGAGCGCCCGCTCGCGCTCGCTGGTGCGATCGCTCAGCGGCCTCGTCTCGCCGCGTCAGCTCGCGTTTCGCGGAGCGAAACCTTGGCCCGCTGTCCAAGCGTCCGCATGAAACTCTGGCCAGCGGTCCCAGGGTTCGCGCCGCATGGCGAAGGTACGGTCGATGTCTGCTTGATCGCGACGGGGGGTCGCGACACCACATAGCGCCGCCTGGGGACGTCGCAAACGCTCATTCGGAGAGGGAGGCACATTTGCGCAGGCTCGGGACGACGAGGTGGGTGATCGCTGGACTGGCGGTCGCGGCGATGACGGTGGCCGGCTGCGGCAGCAGCGACAGCGCCAGCAGCGGAGGTGGCAGCAGCGCCTCGAAGGCGAGCGCCGAGCCCGGCGTCAGCGGGGACAAGATCAAGGTCGGGATCCTGCACTCTCTCAGCGGCACGATGGCGATCAGCGAAGTCTCCGTGAGGGACGCCGAGCTGCTTGCGATCGAGGAGATCAACAAAGCCGGCGGTGTACTCGGCAAGAAGCTCGTGCCGGTCGTGGAGGACGGAGCGTCCGACTGGCCGACATTTGCGGAGAAGGCGCAGAAGCTCATATCGACGGACAAGGTCGCGGCCACGTTTGGCGGCTGGACGTCGGCGAGCCGCAAGGCGATGCTGCCCGTCTTCGAGCGCAACAAGGCGCTGCTCTACTACCCGGTCCAGTACGAGGGTCTCGAGGCCTCGCCGTACATCTTCTATACGGGTGCGACGACCAACCAGCAGATCATCCCCGGCTTGGAGTACCTCAAGAACGACCTCAAGGTCAAGAAGCTCTTCCTCGTCGGCTCGGACTACGTCTTCCCGCGCACGGCGAACAAGGAGATCAAGGCCTGGGCGAAGGCCAATGGCATGCAGATCGTCGGGGAGGAATACGCCCCGCTGGGCAACACCGAATATGCGACCACGATCAACAAGATCAAGGACGCCAAGCCCGACGCCGTCTTCCAGACGATCAACGGCGACTCAAACGTCGCGTTCTGGAAGCAGTTCACGGACGCCGGACTGAACGCCAAGAAGCTGCCGGTCATCTCCGTGTCGACGGCCGAGGACGAGGTTCGCGGCGTCGGGATCAAGAACATCGTCGGCCAGTACGTCGCCTGGAACTACTACCAGACGACGCCGGGCGCCAAGAACGAGGCGTTCGTGAAGGCGTACAAGGCGAAGTACGGCGCTGACCGCGTCACCGACGACCCGATCGAGGCCGGCTACGTGGGGGTCCACCTGTGGGCCAAGGCGGCCGAGAAGGCCGGTAGCACGAACGTCGACAAGGTCAAGGCGGCGTCCAAGGGCCTGACCTTCGACGCGCCCGAGGGGCTCGTCACGGTCGACGGTGAGAACCAGCACATCCACAAGACGGCGCGGATCGGCAAGCTCCAGCCCAATGGGCTGATCGACGAGGTCGGCGGATCCGGGAAGCCGATCAAGCCCGATCCCTACCTGAAGTCCTACCCCTGGGCCAAGGGCCTCTAGGTACGAGCGGCGAGCGGCGGGATTCGCGCGATGGAGGTCTTTCTCAACCAGCTCTTCGTAGGGCTGAGCATCGCGTCGATCCTGCTGCTCGTGGCGCTCGGGCTGACGTTCACGTTCGGCCAGATGAACGTGATCAACATGGCGCACGGCGAGTTCATCATGGCCGGCGCCTACACGACCTACGTGTTGCAGACGGCGCTCGGGACGGGTCTGATCACCCTGTCGTTCGGTCTCGCGCTGCCGGCTGCGTTCATCGTCGCCGGCACGATGGGCTTGATCCTCGAGTTCACCGTCATCCGCCGGCTCTACGGGCGGCCGCTGGACACCCTGCTGGTCACGTGGGGCGTCGGCCTGATGCTGCAGCAGCTCGCACGGGACCTGTTCGGCGCGCAGAACGTCAACGTCGACGCGCCGACGTTGCTCGACGGCGGCGTCGACGTCGCCGGCGTCTCACTGTCCTATCCGCGCCTGTTCATCATCGGCGTGGTCGTGCTCGTCGTAATCGCGATCGCGGCGTACATGCAGCGCACGCCCGCCGGTCGGCGGATGCGCGCGGTGATGCAGAACCGTCCGCTGGCGTCTGTCTCGGGCGTACGCACGACGCGCGTGGACCGCACGACGTTCTTCATCGGATCGGGCCTCGCCGGCCTGGCCGGCGTCGGCATCACGCTGCTCGGGCCGGTCGGCCCAACGCTCGGCCTCAACTACATCATCGACGCGTTCCTCGTCGTGATCGTCGGCGGCCTCGGCCAGCTGCGCGGCGCGATCCTCGCGGCGCTCGCGCTCGGCATGGCCAACTCCTTCATCGAGTACAACACGACGGCGAGCATCGCCAAGGCGGGCGTGTTTCTGCTGATCGTGCTCTTCTTGCAGTGGCGCCCGCAGGGCATGATCGTGCAGCAGCGCCGCGGGCTGGCCTAGTGCTCCGTTCTCTCGCCAAGCTGCTGCCGGCGAGCGCGCCCAAGCCATCGGCGTTTCTCGTGCGCTTCGCGCTCATGGCCGTGACGCTGCTGCTGATCGCGCCGGCAGTCCTGTCGGACTTCCGGCTCTCGCTGCTAGCGAAGTTCCTGTGCTTCGCGATCATCGCCGTCGGCATCGGCCTTGCGTGGGGCCAGGGTGGCTTGCTCGTCCTCGGCCAGGGGCTCTTCTTCGGTCTCGGCGGCTACTGCATGGGCATGCACATGAAGATCGTGGACGCCGGTCCCGGCAACCTGCCCGACATCCTCTCCTATAGCGGCAAGTACGACTCGCTGCCGGCCCTCTGGAAGCCGTTCAGCTCGGCGTGGTTCGCGGTCCCGATGGCGATCCTGCTGCCGATGGCGATCGCCGCGCTGCTCGGCGCAGCGATCTTCCGCCAGCGGATCCGCGGCGCGTACTTCGCCATCCTCAGCCAGGCGCTCGCGGGCGCGTTCGTCATCGTCATCGTCGGCAATCTCTCGCTCACCGGCGGCACGAACGGGCTGACGAACTTCCAGCACTTCTTCGGTCTGTCGGTGATCGACGCCGGCGACCAGCGGATCCTCTACTTCATCGTCGCGACCGTCCTGCTGGTCGTCTTCCTCGCGACGCGGGCGCTTGTGCTCGGCCGCTACGGGCGGCTGCTGATCGCGGCCCGCGACGACGAGGACCGCGTGCGCTTCCTTGGCTACGACCCGGCGCGCGTCAAGCTCGTCGCGTACGTGCTCGCGGCCGGCATGGCGGGCCTCGCGGGAGCGCTGTTCGTTCCCGTCGTGGGCATCATCTCGCCCGCGCTGCTCGGGATCGTGCCGTCGATCGAGATGGTGATCTGGGTCGCGCTCGGCGGTCGCACGGCGCTCGCCTGGGCGGCGGCCGGCGCGGTGATCGTCAACTGGGCGAAGACGAGCATCTCCGAGCAGTTCCCGTCGACGTGGCTGTATCTCCAGGGCCTGCTGTTCGTCGTCGTGATCCTGTTCTTGCCGAAGGGCGTCGCGGGCGCGGTCGAGCACCTGCGCCGGCTGGTCCCGCGCGTGCCGCTGCCGGGCGGGATGCGGATGCCGGAGCGCAAGGCCGCGGTCGCCGCGGCGCGTGAGTCGCCGCCGGCCGCGGCGCCCAAGGTGAACGCGGCCGGGCCGCCCAAGGAGGTCGCATGACCAAGGAGCTGCTGCAGATCCGCGGCCTCGTCGTCGCCTTCGACGCCTTCCACGCGATCGACGGCCTCGACCTCACCCTCGACGAGCACGAGGTGCGCTTCGTGATCGGCCCCAACGGCGCCGGCAAGACGACGCTGATCGACTCGATCACGAACCTCGTGCGCCCCACGCGCGGCTCGATCCTGTTCGCCGGCGAGGAGCTCGTGGGCAAGTCCGAGCACGCGATCGTCCGGACCGGCATCGGTCGCACGTTCCAGAAGCCGTCGGTCTTCGACGAGCTGACCGTGCTCGAGAACGTCGACATCGCCGCCTCCTTCCGGCTGCCGTTCCTGTCGCTGCTGAGGCGGCGCAAGGGCATCTCCGAAGAGGTCGCCCAGGCACTGGAATCGGTGAATCTGACCGAGCAGAAAGATGACCCGGCGGGCTCGCTGTCGCACGGGCAGAAGCAATGGCTCGAGGTCGCGATGGTGCTCGTCCAGCGCCCGCGGCTGCTGCTGCTCGACGAGCCGGTCGCCGGCATGACCCAGAAGGAGCGGCTGCACACGGGCGAGCTGATCACGCAGATCGCGCAGGAGGGCACGACGGTGCTCGTCGTCGAGCACGACATGGATTTCGTACGCCGCTTCGCCCACAAGGTGACCGTCATGCACGAGGGCAAGATCCTCACCGAGGGGACGGTCGCCGACGTCCAGCGCAACGAGACCGTCCGCGAGGTCTACCTGGGCCGACCGCGCGACGCGCGCGGCGCCGCCGAGGTTCCGGCATGACCGGCGAGCCGCCTGGCATCACCGGCGACCCGCCGACCCGGCCGGGTGCGAACGTCGACCCTCCGCCGATCCTGAGCGTCAAGGATCTCGAGGTTTCCTACGGCCCGACGCAGGTGATCTTCGACGTGTCGCTGGAGGTGCCCGACGGAGGGCTGTGCTGCCTGATGGGCCGAAACGGCGTCGGCAAGAGCACGCTGCTGCAGACGATCGTCGGGCTGCAGCCGGCGAAGGCCGGCACAGTCTCGCTGGGCTGGACGGACATCACGAAGGCCAAGCCCTACGATCGCGTCAAGGCCGGCATCGCCTACGTGCCGCAGGGTCGCGAGGCCTTTCCATACCTGACCGTGTTCGAGAACCTGCGCGTCGTGGCGGAGGCGTCGAAGGCGACCGGGATCGACGTCATCGCGGAGGCGCTCGAGCGCTTTCCCCGCCTGCGCAAGCTGCTGCACCGGCCGGCGGGCTTCCTGAGCGGCGGCGAGGCGCAGCAGCTCGCGATCGCACGGGCGCTCGTGACCCGCCCGCGGCTGCTGCTGCTCGACGAGCCGACGGAGGGCATCCAGCCGTCGATCATCCTCGAGATCGAGGACGTGATCGCCGAGCTGAAGAACAGCGCGGGAATGTCGATCCTGCTCGTCGAGCAGTACGTCGACTTCGCGATGCGGCTCGCCGACACGTACGCGGTCATGGACGTCGGGCGGATCGTGGCCAGCGGCCCGACCGAGACGTTCGAGCGCGAGCGGATGCAGCAACTGATGTCCGTCTAGACCAATGCGCCTGACGCCCACCGACAAGGACAAGCTGCTGCTCGCCGTGGCGGGGATGATCGCGCGCGAGCGGCGCGCCCGGGGGGTCTTGCTCAACCATCCCGAGGCGGTCGCGCTGCTGTCCTGCTGGGTGATCGAGGGCGCCCGCGACGGGCGTCGCGTCGCCGAGCTGATGGACGAAGGGCGATCGGTCCTGGGGCGCGACGAGGTGATGGAGGGCGTGCCCGAGATGGTCTCCGAGGTGCAGGTCGAGGCGACGTTTCCCGATGGGCGCAAGCTCGTGACGCTGCACGACCCGATCGCGTGATACCCGGCGAGCTTGACTGCGGCGAGGGCGAGCTCGAGCTCAACGCCGGGCGCGCGACGCTTGGCGTGCGCGTCCTCAACACCGGCGACCGGCCGATCCAGATCGGATCGCACTTTCACTTCGCGGACGTCAACGATGCACTGCAGTTCGATCGCGCGGCCGCGATCGGCTTTCGACTCGACATCCCGGCGGGCACGTCGGTGCGCTTCGAGCCGGGCGCGTCGCGAGATGTCACGCTCGTCGCGCTGGCGGGCGCGGCCGCGGTCCCAGGACTGAGGCTGCGCGGATGAGCCGCATCGCCCGCGCGCGTTACGCGTCGTTGTACGGACCGAGCGCGGGCGATCGCATGCGCCTGGCCGACACCGACCTCTGGCTCGAGGTCGAGGAGGATCGCTGTGTCGGCGGCGACGAAGCGGTCTTCGGCGGGGGCAAGACGATCCGCGAGTCGATGGCGCAGGGCACGACGACATCGGCGCAGGGCGCGCCCGACCTCGTCATCACAAACGTCGTCGTGCTCGACCACCACGCGATCGTGCGTTGCGACGTGGGGATCGCGGGCGGGCGCATCGTGGCGCTGGGAAAGTCCGGCAATCCGGACATCTCCGACGACGTCGATCCGGCGCTGCAGATCGGTCCAACCACCGACGTCATCTCCGGCGAGGGCCGGATCCTCACCGCGGGGGCGATCGACTGCCACGTGCACTTCATCTGCCCGCAGATCGTCGGGCAGGCCGTGGCCGCGGGCGTGACGACGCTGATCGGAGGTGGCACCGGTCCCAGCGAGGGCACACGCGCGACCACATGTACGCCGTCGCCACGCGCGCTGCGCGAGATGCTGCTGGCGCTCGACGAGATGCCGGTCAACGTGCTGCTGCTCGGCAAGGGCAACAGCGTGTCGCGCGACGGGCTGCTCGAGCAGATCCGCGCCGGCGCGGGCGGGATGAAGCTGCACGAGGACTGGGGCTCGACGCCTGCGGCGATCGACGTCTGCCTGCGCGTCGCCGACGAGACCGGCGTGCAGGTCGCGATCCACACCGACACGCTGAACGAGGCCGGCTACGTGCAATCGACGCTCGAGGCGATCGGCGGACGAACGATCCACGCCTACCACACGGAGGGCGCCGGCGGCGGCCATGCGCCGGACATCATCGAGGTGGCGTCCTTCGAGCACGTGCTGCCGTCCTCGACGAATCCGACGCGGCCGCACACGGTCAACACCGTCGACGAGCACCTCGACATGCTCATGGTCTGTCACCACCTCAACCCGCGGATCCCAGAGGACCTGGCGTTCGCCGAGAGCCGCATCCGCGCGACGACGATCGCGGCCGAGGACGTGCTGCATGACCTCGGCGCGATCTCGATGATCGGCTCGGACTCGCAGGCGATGGGGCGCGTGGGGGAGACGATCGTGCGGACATGGCAGACCGCGCACGCGATGAAGCAGCGCCTCGGAGCCGGCACTGGAGGTCAGGCCGACAACGAGCGCCTGCGCCGGTATGTCGCGAAGTACACGATCTGCCCGGCCGTCGCACACGGGATCGACCGCGAGGTCGGTTCCGTCGAGGTCGGCAAGCTGGCCGATCTCGTGCTGTGGGATCCGGCGTTCTTCGCGATCCGGCCGCGGCTGGTGTTGAAGGGCGGCGCCATCGCCTGGGCGCCGATCGGCGACGCCAACGCGTCGATCCCGACCCCGCAACCGGTGCTGTCGGCACCGATGTTCGCGGGAGGCGGGCGGCTGGCTGCGCGCTGCTCGGTCGCATTCGTCTCCGAGCTGGCGCTGGCGGAGGGCAGGTTGGACGAGCTTGGGCTCGAGGCGGCGCTCGTCGCCGTCGCCAACACGCGCGGGTTGAGCAAGGCCGATATGCCGCACAACGCCGGGCGACCGCAGATCCGCGTGGAGCCCGACACGTTCCGGGTCTGGATCGATGGCGAGGAGATCGCGCCTGCGCCTGCCGAGGAGCTTCCGCTGGCGCAGCGCTACGAGCTGTTCTGATGGTGAGCTTGCTCGCCATGCTGCTGGCCGACGGGCGCTTCCCGGCAGGCAGCTACGCGCACTCGCTCGGCCTCGAGCAGGCGGTCGCCGACGGCTTGAGCGCCGACGCTGTCAGCGACTTCGTGCGCGCGCGGCTGCGGCTCGTGGCCGAGCCCGAGGCGCGAATCGCGGTTGCGGCGCGGCGAGCGGCGTCGGCGGATGGCGTAACGGGGGCGCTTGAGGTCGACGACGAGTTCTGTGCTCGCTGTCCGAGCCCGGTGCTGCGCGACAGCTCGCGCAGGCTCGGGGCGGCGCTGCTGCGCTCGGCCGCCGGGGTCTGGCCAGACGCCGCGCTGCTGGACGGCTACCGCGCGGCATCCGCCAGCACGTCACGCCCGGTCGCGCTCGGGGTCGTGGCGGCGGCAATCGGGATGGACGACGAACAGCTCGCTGCGCTCGCCCTCTACGACGACGCCGCGACGGTCGCCTCGGCCGCCTTGAAGCTGTTGCCGCTCGACCCCGTCCACGCGAGCCGCTGGGTCGCGGAGCTGGCGCCTTGGATCGAGGACGCGGCGCGCCTGGTGGCCGCCGACGAGCGCCCGCTGGCCGCACAGCCCGCGCCGGCGGCGCTCGGTCTGGAGCTGGCGGCAGCCGTCCATCACGAGCGCAGGGAGCGCCTCTTTGTCAGCTAAGGAACACCGCGCATTGCGCATCGGGATCGGCGGCCCCGTCGGTTGCGGCAAGAGCAGCCTGATCGCGGCGCTGTGCCGTGAGCTCGCCCCCTTGGCGCGGATCGGCGTCGTAACCAACGACATCTACACGACCGAGGACGCGGAGTTCCTGCGTTCGACCGGCGTGCTCGATGCGGAGCGCATCGCGGCCGTGCAGACCGGCTGCTGCCCGCACACCGCGATCCGCGATGACATCTCGCCGAACCTCGAGGCGGTCGCCGAGCTCGAGCGGGCGACCGGTCCGCTCGACATCGTCTTCGTCGAGAGCGGCGGCGACAACCTGACGGCGGTCTTCAGCCCCGCGCTCGCCGACGCGCAGATCTTCGTGATCGACGTCGCGGGCGGCGACGACATCCCGCGCAAGGGCGGGCCCGGGATCGCGCGAGCGGACCTGCTCGTCATCAACAAGACCGACCTCGCGCCGTTCGTGGGCGCGGATGTGCAGCTGATGGTGCGCGAGGCGCAAGCGCGTCGTGGAGTGTTGCCGGTCAAGGCGCTGTCGCTGACGTTGCCCGGCGCGGCCGCGGCCGTTGCTCGCTGGACGCTCGGGCAACTGGAGGCGTTCAGCGAACTCGGCCATCTGCACTCGAGCGTCCCGGATGGCACCGGCGAGCACCATCACCACCTGCATTGACGTGCGCGCGCTGACGGCGACGACGTCGACGCCACCGCCAAGCGCGGGCGTCCAAGCCCTCCTGAGCGTCCGGCGCACGGAGGACGGTCACGTCGTCGAGCGGCTGCGGCGCGGAGCGCGGCTGGCGCCGCGCGTGCTCGAACTGGGCCACGGCGCCGTACAGGCCTGCGTGCTGCCGACCCAGGCTGGGCCGCTCGCGGGCGACCACGATCGCGTGCGGATCGTCGTCGGCTCGCGGGCAACGCTCGTCGTGCGTCCGATCGCCGCCACGCTCGCGCTGCCGGGAGCCGCGCGCACGCGTCTCGAGCTCGAGATCGAGGTCGGTCCCGGCGCCCGCCTCGTGCTCGAAGATCCGCCGCTGATCGTGGCTACGGGCGCCGACGTCGAGCGCACGACAACGGTGACGCTGGCCGCGGGCGCGGTCGCCGCACTGCGGGAGAGCGCCGTCCTCGGGCGCGCGGGCGAACCCGGCGGACGCCTCGTCAGCACGCTGCGGGTGACCGACGACGGTGGCGTGGTGCTCCACGATGCACTGATCCTCGATCCGGCCACGTCGCACCGGGACGCTCACGTCGCGCTGCCCGCGGGACATCGGGTGGCCGCGACGCTGTACCTCCTCGGCATCCGTGCGAAGGACGAGCCGCAGTTCGCGCTCGCTCGCGTGGGGGCTCTGCGGCGCGCTTCGGCGACCGGCCTGGCCGAGCTCGAGACCGAACTGGCGCAGCCGTGGTCGCGGTGGGCGCAGGCGGTGGCGCCGGGCGTTGCTCCCTAGGCTCGGGCGCTCGACCGCGTGTCGAATCCGGGTCTGCGCAGCGGTGAAACCAGTCACCTCGTCCGAGGCCGAAATCATTTGGAAACGCCCAGCACGTACACTGGAGGCGCCCGTTCGTTGCTTACAGCGACCGTTTTGCGCGGGCCGGGTGCCGTTCTGGTGCCTGTCGTTTGGCAATCGCCCCGCGGGGTAGCGGCAAGGCGACCGCCAATAAGCGTCACTTATCACCAAAAGGAGACCAATGGCCACGCTCGACGACGTGGATTACGTGCTGCATCTTCCCGAGAAGCATGCCCGTGCCGAGCTGGACCAGGACCAGGAGTGGTGCGAGATCGAGATCGACGGCGAGCGCCGCCGGATCCGCTTTCACGACTACGCGGCGATCTACGAGGTCCCGGGCCTCTATGAACGGCTGTTCGCCGAGCAGCTGCAATGCGATTCGCCGCGCGTCGTCACCGAGTTGCTGGGGGCGGAGATGCGCGCGTCCCGGGTCAAGCCGGGGCGGCTGACGGCGCTGGACTTCGGCGCCGGCAACGGCATGGTCGGAGAGCTGCTTGCGGAGCTCGTGATCGGCGAGATCATCGGCGTTGACCTGCTTCCGGCGGCACGTGACGCCGCGCATCGCGACCGGCCCGGTCTCTACGAGGACTACTACGCGCTGGATCTCACCAAGCTTGCGCCCGACCAACGGCGCAATCTCATGCGCCACGACTTCGACCTCATGACGTGCGTGGCCGCGTTGGGCTTCGGCGACATACCGCCGCTGGCCTTCGCCGAGGCGTTCAACCTCGTCGGCTCGCCCGGCTGGATCGCGTTCAACATCCGCGATCGCTTCTTCGAGGAGCAGGACCCGCGGAGCTTCGGTGGCTTCATCGGGCGGATGTTCCGCGAGGGCATCCTCAGCGAGCGCACGCGCAAGCGCTACACGCACCGCCTCTCGATCGCGGGCGAGCCGCTGGAGTACGTCGCCATCGTCGCCGAGAAGCACGGCGACGTGCCGTTGGACTGGGCCCGAGACGCCGGCGGGGCCTGAGCCTGGAGCCGCGGCGCCGAGCCTGACGCACGCGCGCCGCACGATCCGGCGGCGACAGGCACCATGGGCGCAGTGCAGCAGGATGATCTCTACGGCTTGGCGCTGGAGCGCTTCGTCCCGGAGCGCACCTCGCTCGCTCGTGCGCTGCGCGCCGACGGTCGGCGCGACGAGGCGGCCGCGGTTGCCGGTGCGCGCAAGCCGTCGGTCGCTGCGTGGGCCGTCAATCAGCTCGTCCGCTCTCAGGGCCCGGCCGTCAAGGAGCTGTTCGATGCGGGGGACGCCCTACGTCAGGCTCAGGCGGAGCTCCTCGCCGGCCGCGGCGACGGGGGCGCCCTGCGTGCCGCACGAGAGCGCGAGCGGGTCGCCGTCGACGGCCTTGTGGACAGTGCCCGTGGACTGCTCACCTCTCAAGGTCACGAGCTGAGCCCAGCCACACTCGATCGGGTCCTCGACACCCTGCTCGCCGCCGCGCTCGACGACAGCGCCCGCGAGCAGGTGCGCGCCGGTCGCCTCGAGCGTGAACTGCGCCATGCCGGACTTGGTCTCGGCGAGGCCGAGGCCGCCGCCGCGACGACGCCGCCGCCGCCGCCTGCGAGCGTCCCGCGCCCCAAGCGTGACGCGGGGAAGGCAGGCGCGAAGTCGCAGCGGGACGAGCGTGACGAGGAGACGCGCCGGCGGGCGGCCGAGGCAGCGCGCGCCGAGCGCGAACACGCCGCCGCCCTCAAGGCCGCGCGAGCGGCCGAGACCACGGCGCGGCGCCGGGCGCAGCGCACCGCGCGTGCCCTGCGGGCCGCCGAAGAGCGCCGCGAACATGCTGCCCAGGCGCTTGACGAGGCCGACGAGACGCTCGCGGCCGCGCGTGCGGAGGCCGACGCCGCCGCCGACGCGCACCGGGGCGCGCAGGCGGACTTGGAAGGACTGTGAACACGCCCAATCGATTTGGCTCGGGCGATCGCGGACGGTCAAGGCCGGTCCGATGCGAGGATGGGGTAGAACGGTGGCCACGACTTGGGGAGAGGCACGATGCATTGGTCACGGGCCAGAACGAGTGTTGACACCATCAGCCGCTACGGTGAGCTGGCCGACCGCGGCGACGATCCAGCCGTCGCCGCGAAGGCCTGGACCGCCGCGGGCTTCGACGACGAGCAGACCGCGAAATGGCTCGAGGCGCGCTGCTTTGACCCGCATGCAGCGCGCGACCTCGTCGACCTGGCAGTCACCCCCGCGCAGGCGTCCAAGCGCACGCGCGACGGCCGGCGCGACTACATCGACACGATCGCCTACAAGGTCGCAAGCGGCGACCTGTCCGCGCGCCAGGGCGCGGCCCGAGCGGGCTCGAGCAGATGACTGGCGAGGACCGTCACCCCACGGGCTGGCCGCACCCGAACACCCGGCCCTGTGACGGCTGCGGCCACATCTGGTTCGCCGGCGAGCGCCGCCACGAGTACCTCGACCACGGCGCCGAGAGCCATGAGGACGTCGAGGTTCTCTGCGTGCTGTGTCGCCGCAAGCGAGGGCTGTCGCGGGCTCAGGAGTATTAGGTCCAAATGGGACGCTCATCTAAAGCGCGCGATATGCCGATAGTGCTCGGACTGGAGCATCGGGCTGGACGCGTTCTAGGTCCGTTGACCAGGCTGAACGCGTAGCGCGGCCTGAACCCTCCGAATCGATCGCGGCGAACGTTCGCCGCAGCAGGAGGATCACGATGGTCGACCCGCTCAACCGCGACGAGACGGCCGGTCAGCGCGACCGAGCGGCACAGAGACGCGACGAGCTCGCGTCCCGGCGTGACCGGGAGGCCGATCGGCGAGTCCTCGTGCTCGAGGGCAACGACCGCGAGTCCGGAAGCCGCGACCGTGCGGAGTCCAAGCGCGACCGCGATCGCGCTCTCGTGGACGGACGCTCGCTCGCACGGGCCGAGCGCATGACCCGGGATCTCGCCCATCAACGGATGCAGCTGATCAACGCCCAGTCCGTCGGGCAGTTCGGCAGCTGGGAGTGGGACATCGCGACCGATAGAACCGAGTGGTCGGGTGAGCTGTACCGCAATCGCGGAGTCAAGCCCAGCGGCGCGGACATGAGCTTCGAGGACTTCGTTCAGGGTGTGCACCCGGACGATCGCCTCACCGTGCGGGCGAAGATCCAGGCGGCTCACGACACGGGCGAGCCGTTCTCCTTCGAGCACCGGGTCGTGCGCCCGGACGACACCGTGCGCATCATTCACGCGCGCGGCGAGGTGATCATCGGAGCTGACGGAACGCCGGTCAAGATGTGCGGCACGGGACAGGACATCACCGAGCGCCGCGAGGTCGAACGCGCCAAGGACGAGTTCATCTCGATGGTCAGCCACGAGCTGAGAACCCCGTTGACGTCGATCCGGGGGTCGCTTGGGCTGCTGGAGAGCGGAGCTCTCGGGCCGCTACCGGAGAAGGGCCAGCGGATGATCGAGATCGCGGTGCAGAACACCGACCGGCTTGTGCGCCTGATCAACGACATCCTCGACATCGAGCGAATCGACTCCGGCGCGATCGACATGCATCAGCAGCCGTGCGATGCGGCCGAGTTGATCGAGCACGCCATCCACGGCGTCGAACAGCTCGCGGCCGACGCGCAGGTGACCCTGACCTCCGATGGCGAACCGGCGATGTTGTGTGCGCTGCCGGACCGGGTGATTCAGACCTTGACGAACCTGATCAGCAACGCGGTCAAGTTTTCCCCTGTGAGCGGGACTGTGCGCGTCTGCTGTCGACGCCAAGGCGGTCAGGTGCTCTTCCAGGTGACCGACGAGGGGAAAGGCATCCCCGCCGACAAGCTCGACTCGATCTTCGAGCGCTTTCAGCAGGTCGATGCCTCCGACGCGCGCGAGAAGGGCGGCACCGGGCTCGGGCTCGCGATCTGCCGCAAGATCGTCGAGCACCACGGCGGGCGCATCTGGGTCGAGAGCGAGCCCGGCGCGGGGAGCACCTTCTCGTTCGTCCTACCGGCGCAGGTCTCGGGTGTCGTCGAAAGCGATGACACGCCATGACCAAGCTATCGACCGGCTTGCGAGCGATCTTCGAGAACAACAAAGACGACTTTGACAAACGCGTTCGGACACTCGAGGACGCGGTCGCTGCGATCGTCGCCGGGAGCCTCGACGAAGACCTGCGCGCCAGCGCCGAGCGCGACGCGCACAAGCTCGCGGGCTCGCTTGGCACGTTCGGACTGCCCCGCGGCTCCGAGCTTGCGGGCGAGCTCGAGCAGCGATTCGCGCCACGTCACTTGTCGGTGGCAGACGAAGAGATACACCTGGCACAGTGCGTCAGAGCGCTTCGGGCGGAGCTGGACAGCGGGTTGGCCGAGGTCAGCACGATCGAGCGCGACGACCAGCAGTCCGACGACGACGAGCTTTCCAGGAGGAGGTCGGTGACGGGCCCGGGACGCGCCGCGCCGCTCGCGCTGGCAGCGCGACGCATCCTGGTCGTCGATGACGACATGGCGGTACGGCGCGTGCTGTCGTCGATCCTGTCGGACGCCGGCTATGACGTACGTGATGTCGGCAGCGCGCGGGACGCCCGTGTCGCGCTTGAGCGCGACGGCATCGCGTTGCTGCTCAGTGATGTGAGCATGCCGGGGGAGACGGGGCTTGACCTGATTCGCTTTGCGTTGTGTGAGTATCCGGAGACCGCGACATTGTTGATCAGCGCGCTCGAGGATCCGGGGATCGCGCAGATGGCGATGGACTTCGGCGCGTACGGATATCTCACAAAGCCCGTTTGCCGTTCGCCGGTGCTGATCGGTGTGATGAACGCGTTGCGCCGGCGCGACATGGAGGTTCGTGAGCGGGCTGTGCGCGAGAACCTCGAGCGCATCGTCCGGGTGCGTACGAGCGCGCTGTCGCGGGCGCTCGAGCGGTTGGAGGGGGCGGCCGAACAAAGTCGCGTGCTGCAGGCGCAGACGATCTATCGCTGGGCCTACGCCGCTGAGTACCGCGATCCGGGCATCGGCGGGCATCTCGAGCGCATGAGCCGTTACTGCGCGGTGCTGGGCCGTGCGTTCCGGCTGCATCCCGATTCGCTCGAGCTTGCCAGCGTGCTACACGATGTCGGCAAGCTCGCGGTCCCCGACAGCATCCTGCTCAAGCCCGGACCCTTGACGCCGGATGAGCGTCTGGTCATCGAGACGCATGCCGACATCGGGTACGGGATGCTGCGCGGCTCGGGTCGCAGCGTGCTTGATCTGGCCGCGTTGATCGCGTGGACGCATCACGAGAAGTTCGACGGCAGCGGGTATCCGCGCGGGCTGTCGGGCTCGAATATCCCGCTGGAGGGAAGGATCGCCGCGGTCGCCGACGTCTTCGACGCGATGACCTCTGAGCGTGTCTATCGCCCGGCTTGGTCGGTGGACGCGACGATCGCGTGGATGAAGAACGAGCGCGGAAAGCACTTCGACCCAGACGTGTTCGACGGATTCGTCGCCTCGATCGAGGAGATCCTCGCGATCCACTCGGCCCGGACCAGCGAGTAAGTCGGCTGAGACGCTTCTCGTCAGGCGTGCCCGTGACGTCGTCGTGCCTGCGCCGCGGCGACGCGCGCTCTGGTCCGCGTCGCGCGGAGCTTGAGGTCATGGCGTCGCGCGCTGGATGCGGCGGTGACGGTGGCGGCGACGGCGTCGTGGTCATCGAGCTGGCGCTGGCTGTGGCGGGCCACCAGCGCAAGGATGCGGAGGTGTCGATCGCTCACGATGGCGCGGCACTGGCGACTGGTTGAGGTGGCGCCGCGGCGGTGCGAGTGAAGCGCAGCCGGCAGCTTGGGCAGCAAACTTGGGTCATTCCGACCCTTTCCATAGAAGCCCGGAAGCTCATCAGTCTAGCGCCGGCAGTGAGAGAGAGAGGCTTGGCCCTGACGGCACGATATAGTGGCGAGCAGCCGTTGGTGGCTGATACCGTAAGGGTAATACACGTTGGGTTCTCGTTCGCTCTCTGCCCGGCGCCGGTGTGTCCAGCCATCAGAGCGCGGACGACAGGAGGGTCATGTCGACCCCAGCCGAGCCCCTCAGCCAGGGAGCGATCAACGTATCTGTCACGCGAGCGCTCGGTGATGTGCGCGTACGCCGGGCGGCTGATACCAAGCGCAGAGACGCACTGTCGTAGGCGACCATGCCCGACGAGCCGCACGACGACGCGTTTGACAACCATGTCAGGGTTCCGCGCCCACCACCGTCGTCCGCCAACGACCCAGGCGCGAGCGAGCACGATCATCGGGCGGCTCATCTGACGCCGTCGAAGACCGCCGTCCTCGGAGGCGACGAGTCGTCGCTCGCCGAGAGCGAACAGACGTTTTCAGACGCCGATCAGACGTTGTCCGATGCTGATCAGACGGGCTCTGACAGCGATCAGACGAGCGCCGATAGCGACCAGTGGGCGGCTGACCGCGATCAGGCTGCCAGCGATAGGGACCTGGCCGCCGGCGTCAACTCGCGTGCGCACGGGTTCAGCCGTGACGTGCGTCAGCGCACTGCGCGTCAGCGTGCGCAGAGCGCGCACGCGCGTCTGGACGCCGCTCAGCAGCGGGATGAGATTGCGCAGAGCCGCGATCTCGCGGCGTTTACTCGAGACGAGGTCGCCGGCGCCCGCGATCTGGCGATGGCGGCGCGCGACGTCACCTACGCGCAGGCTGAGGGCGCGCGCGCGATCAGCGGCGCCGATATCGTCGTCCGCGCTGCCCGTCAGCGCAAGCGCGCTGCCGAGCACCGCGCTCAAGTCGCTGAGCAGCGCGCGCTGGCAGCCGAGGATCGTCGCGCGGCCGCGAACGATCGTGAGCAGGCCGCGCGGGAGCGGTTGCGTGCGTTGGTCGATCGCGAGGCGCTCGCGCGGGAGCTCGCGGTCTTGGCGATCGATCCGCTGACGGGCGCTCGGACGCGCGCGGCGGGCCTGATCGAACTTGATCACGAACTGGAGCGCTGTCGCAGAACCAGCGGCCTGCTCGTCGTCGCCTACATCGACGTCGTCGCACTGAAGCGCCTCAACGACAGCGTCGGTCACGGCGCCGGCGACGAGCTGCTCAAACGCGTCGTCGCGCACATCAAAGAGCACCTACGCCCCTATGACCTGATCATCCGACTGGGCGGCGACGAGTTTCTCTGCGCGATGTCCAACATGACCCTGCCCGGCGCACGCCAGCGCCTGCACGCGATCGCCGCCGACCTCGCAACCGCGCCGGGCTGCGGCGCGATCCGAACCGGCTTCGCGCAACTGCTCACGCCCACCGAGACCGCCAGCGCACTGATCGCACGCGCAGACAACGACCTGCTCGCCACCCGCCGCACCAACACCAACGGATCACACCCCGACCGCAACTCCGACAGCAAGTCGCAGCAGTAGGCTACCTCGCCGTCGTCGACGCACCGAGGAACTCGAGCCCGTAACCGAGCCTGGGCGCCGCACGATCAGGTCCTTATAGAACGCGAGCCTGGAGTCGTGCTGCACCCGATGAAGCGCGCCGGTGCGATCACCAAGCGGACGCTGCTGTCGTTCTACGACGATCAGATGACGCAGCACGCTGCGGCACTGACGTATTACGGGCTCATGTCGCTATTTCCCGCAGCGCTGCTGGCCCTCTCGCTGCTCGGGCTGCTCGGCCAGTATCCCGGCACGTACGACGCGATCATCGGCTATCTGCGCGGCGTCGTCCCACCCTCGGCGCTGATGCCGCTGGACAGCTCGCTGCGAGCCGCGCTACGCAGCCAGGGCACGGCTGCCAGTGCGCTGGTGATCAGCGTCCTGGTCGCGCTGTACGGAACGACGGGGGCGCTTGAAGCAGCGCGCCGAGCGCTGAACGTCGTCTTCGAGGCGAACGGTGGTCGCAGGTTCCTGCGGCGCAAGGCGGTCGACGTGGTGTCCACGTTCGTGCTGATGACGCTGGTGCTCACCAGCCTCGTCATGGTGTTCGTGGGCGGTGGTTTCGCGGAGGATCTGCTGGGCTTCATCGGAGTTGGACCGGCCGCGGCGCGGGCCTGGAACATCGCCCGCTGGCCGGGGGCGCTCGCGGTGGCGATGCTCGTGTTCGCCTTCATCTACTACGTCACTCCCGACGTCAAACAGCGTTCATTTCGCTCGGTTGTTCCGGGGGCGGCCCTCGGCGTGGCGCTCTGGCTCGCAGCATCTGTCGGGTTTTCCACCTACGTCTCCCGAATCGCCGATGTCGGTGCGATCTACGGCACGTTCGCGGGCGCCATCGTGCTCGTCGCCTGGCTGTGGCTGACGAACGTCGCGCTGCTGTTTGGCGCGGAGCTCAACGCCGAGATCGAACGCGAGAAGGAGTTGGACGAGGGAGTGCCGCGATCGCAAACACTGAACCGGCCGGCGCGCGGTGGCTGACGACGGGTCAGGCGGCGCGCGCTATCTGCAGACGCGGGTACTTCGCCAGATAGGCCTCGGCCGCGAGCGCGTGCAACACGAAGGACAGCCAGAACGCGACGCCAAAGCTGTTCTCGAACGAGAGAACTCCGAATACCTGGAACAGAACGATCCAGATCCGGATCGTTGCGATTGCGAGTCCGATCGCAAAGGCCCGGATCATCCAACGCCGGTGGCGGGTCACGTCTCTGCCCTTGATGGCGATGAACGCGATGATCAGCGCGGTGACGAAGTAGGCACCGAACACGACTGTGGCGCTCGCCTCAGACAAGCCCCCGAACGGAAACAGCGTTCCGAAAACGATCGCGAAGACACCCGCCGTGACGCCCGCCGGCAGCACGACCCGGCCGATCCGCCGGTGCAGCGCGATCCGCCGCTGACGGAACCTGCTCGAGAGCTGCAGCGGGGCGCCCACGAGGTAGATGACACCCGGGAGGATGTGGACGTACGCCAGCACTGGGTGCAGTGCATAGCGGCGGTCAAACGAGTCCTCGGGTGGCACCGTGCCCGCAGCGACGTTCGGCCAGTCGGTGAAAATCCTGATGACGACGGCAACAACAGCAATCAGGATCAGTACGATCAGCGTCGACCACAATGTGATTGCACGCACCCTGGTCAGCGCCACGGCGACCAGCTTAGCTGCGCCGGTGCTGCCATGCGCCAGCCACTCGGCATCGTCTGCTGCGAGGGTTTCCGTCATGGAACGCCGGGTAGCCCCGACGCGGTGGCGAGCCACGGCACACGATCTCTGGACCGAGGGCCATACGGCTGCGAGCCCGCTCGCCGCACCCTAGGTGGTGTGATCGGCAGACGAACGCAAAGGTCCCCCGCCGTCATGGCCGTGAGCGCGCGCTTCGGACGCGATCTCGAGCTCTGCTTGGCTCAGGTCGGGCGGACGATCGCGCACGCGCGCGAGCATGGGGCGGCGCTTGTCGTGCTGCCCGAGTCTGCACTTGGCGGCTACCTGTACGAGCCACACATCCCGGGCGCGCCGATGATGTGTGCGCCGCCGCCTGCGCTGCGCCGCGACGGCGAGGAGATCGCGCGCGTCGCGCGGCTAGCCGGCGATGTCGTCGTATGCATCGGCTACACCGAGGATGCCCCCGGCGGGCCGTACTCGAGCGCGGTCTGCGTTACCGGCGACGGCATCCTCGGCCACCACCGCAAGGTGCACCTGCCGCCCGGCGAGCGTGGCGCGTTCGGCGCGGGCGCCGGGTTCGCCGCCTTCGATACTCCGATCGGCCGCATCGGCATGCTCGTCTGCTACGACAAGACCTTCCCCGAGGCGGCGCGCCAGCTCGCGCTCGACGGTGCCGGCCTGATCGCCTCGCTGTCGGCCTGGCCGGTGTGCCGTGTCGATCCGGCCTCGTGGACGCGCCGCGACGTTCAGGTGCGTCATTTCAACCTGCTCGACCAGACCCGCGCGTTGGAGAACCAGGTGGTGTGGGTCTCCTCCAACCAGGTCGGGCGCTTCGGGCGGCTGCGCTTCGCGGGCCAGTCGAAGGTCGTCGATCCGCGCGGTCGCGTGCTGGCCAAGACCGGTACGCGGGCGGGCACGGCGCTGGCGCGCGTCGACGCACCAAGCGTCGTGGCTACCGCGCGCAACCGCCTTTCCTACCTCGACGACCGTCGCCCGCTGGCATACGCGGAGCTGACTGCGGTGAACGGTTAGTGTGCGGCATCGCTGCGATGTACGGTCCGCATCCTGCGGGCGAGGCCGAGCGCATGCTCGGCCGGCTCGTCCATCGCGGACCTGACGACGAGGGTGAGGTCCGAGTCGACGGCGTGTGGCTCGGCCACCGGCGGCTGTCGATCGTCGACGTCGACGGTGGCCACCAGCCGTTCGCCAACGCGTCGGGAGACGTCTGGCTCGTCGGCAACGGCGAGGTCTACAACCACGAGCAGGTTCGCGCGACGCTCGCGCCGGCGCCGTTTGCGACGCGCTCGGACAACGAGGTCGCGCTGCACCTGCTCGACGAGCGTGGCCCGACGGCGCTGGACGAGCTCGAGGGCATGTTCGCGTTCCTGATCGCCGGTGAGGACGGGCGCTTTATCGCCGCTCGCGATCCGGTCGGGATCAAGCCGCTGTACTGGGCGCGGCGGAACGGGAGCGTGCGTTTCGCGTCGGAGATCGCGGCCTTCGCGCCGGAGTGGATGCCGTATGTCGAGGCCTTCCCGCCGGGATGTCACTGGACACCCGACGGCGGCCTCGAGCGATTTGCCAGCGCTGTGCCGGACCACGGCGAGGGGGCACCGGCCGCGCAGGCGGTCTGGAGCGACGCCGCCGAGCCGCCCGAGGAGGCGCTGACCGAGACCTGCCGGATCCTGGCCGCCTCGGTGCAGCGCCAAATGATGGGCGACGTCCCCGTCGGCGTCTTCCTGTCGGGCGGGCTGGACTCGGCGATCGTCGCGGCGATCGCGGCGCGCCACCTCGAGCGGCACGGCGAGCGATTGAAGACCTTCGCGGTCGGTACGCGGGGCAGCGCTGACCTGCTGGCCGCCCGCGTCGTCGCGCGCCACCTGCGCACCGAGCACCACGAGCGCGTCTACGACTCGCGCGAGGCGGTGCGCGCGCTACCGGAGGTTGTGCGCGCGATCGAGCACTTCGACCCGTCGCTCGTTCGCAGCGCGGTGCCGAACTTCCTGCTCGCCGAGATGACGGCGCAGCACGTCAAGGTCGTGCTGACCGGCGAGGGCGCCGACGAGCTGTTCGCCGGCTACGAGTACCTGCGCGGCTTCGACGACCCGTTCTCGCTGCAGGCGGAGCTCATGCGTACCGTCCACGGCTTGCACAACCTCAATCTCCAGCGCTGCGATCGCGTCACGATGGCCCACGGCCTGGAAGCGCGCGTGCCGTTCCTCGACCGCCAGGTGATCGCGTTCGCGTTCGGCCTGCCGATGGCGTGGAAGCAATCAGCTCCGGGCGAGCTGGAGAAGCGCTTGCTGCGACGCGCGTTCGCCGGCTGGCTGCCGGACGAGATCCTCTGGCGCGAGAAGGCCGAGTTCGGCGACGGCAGCGGCGCCAAGGACGTCCTGCGCAGCACGGTCGAGGAGGGCGTCAGCAGGGCCGACTTCGAGCGCGAGCGCGATGCCGTCGACCCGCCGCTGCGCACGCGCGAGGAGTTCGCCTACCACCGGCTCTTCGCCGAATACCTCCCCGGAGTTCGTCCCGAGCGTACGCTCGGGCGCTTCGCCACAGCCTAGGCAAGCGCTGTTCGTCGCCCGCCCGAGCCTCGGCCGGCTGGACGCTAGGGCGTCAGCACCGTGGCCGTTCGGCGTCCGGCGCGTCACCGCCGATGCCGGTCCACGGGATCTCGTTGCGCATCCCGGTGTGGATCGCGTAGACGTTGCGGATCGCCGCGTGGATGGAGCCCTCGACCCAGCGCCGGTGGCGGCGGTCGCAGGCGTCGCTGGCGAACCACACCCGGTGCACCGGTCTGATGACGTCGAGGAACGCGGGACCGAGCATCTCGAAGGGACGAAACAGCGGCCCGATTCCGCCGGCGTAGCGGTCGGCCGCCCAGTCTTTGGAGATGCCGTGCTCGAAGCTGCTCCTGGCCTCGGGGTGGATCTTCGTCAGGTCTTCGAGCACCTGGACCATTCGCTCTTCCTCGGGCAGCGAGCTGTACGGGATGCTGTCCTGTTCCCAGCAGTAGGAGGCGATGATCACGCCTTTGTCGAGGTCGGGGTCCTGGCCGGCCGGCGGATAGACGACGTTGCGGATCGGCAGGTCGGTGACGGTCTGACCATGTGTGATGCCGTACTGCGTCTCCCACCAGCGCGTGTTGAACTGCATGAAGATCTTGTGAGCGCGACCGTAGTAGGAGTTGCGGATCGCATGGCGCTTGTCCGGATCCAGGCGCTCGATCTCCATATGGCGTAACAGAGACAGCGGCGTCGTGATGATGCACTCGTCGGCGCGCACGCTGTTTCGCGTGCCCGCCGCGGTCTTGAAATGCACCGTGACCTTGGCGTCACTCTGTCCGATCGCGTGGACCTCGGCGCCGTAGCGGATGTCGTTGGCGAGGTACGGTCCGAATGCGTTGGGGAGGCTGTCGGCACCATCGGTGATGTACACGAGATCGCCGAAGACATCCTCGTAGTAGTGGGCGAACCACTCCAACAGTGAGAAGTGGTAGCGGCCCTCGAGGTTGAACAGCGGTCCGATCATCGCGATCGCGCCGTCACTCATGCCCTCCTGCCTGAGGTATGCGATCACCGAGTAACGGTCGTACTCGGTCAGCAGGCGCTCCCAGGCATCGTCCTCCTCGTAGGTGGTCATGATGTCGACGAGGGGCTGGACGGCGCTGCGCAGGATGTCCTTCGGCGCCTTGTCAAGCTCGCCCTCGTTCAGGGCGAAGTCGAACGCGCCACTCGCAAACTCGCTGTTACGAACCGCGTGCCCCTGGAGGTAGATGAGGTTGTCTGCCTCCATCGGGAACGGTTTGGTATCAAGCTTGAACCTCTCGGTGATGAGGTGATGCACGAGCTTGTGCTGGCACGGGAAGCGCATCGCGCCGAACTCTCCGTACATCGCGCCGGCGAACCCGCGGTGCGTTAGGACGCGGCCGCCCAGGCGGCTCTGGGCTTCCAGCAGTGTGACCCTGTGGCCAGCGTCTTTGAGCATCAGGCCGGCCGTCAGCCCGGCCATTCCGGCTCCCACGATCACGATGTGCTTGGGCTTGCCAGCGCCTGCGGGCAGTCCATGCTTGAGCAGCCCGAGATAGTCCAACTTCGTCGCGCGCATCAGGTGACAGCATACGCAGCGCCAGCGTGGCCGTGGCGGCCGAAATCCCCGGACGGTCAACTCTGATTGCGCGGATGTGCGCGACCGGACGTCACGCGATGACGAGCACTACATCCTCGTCGCCAGAGCGCTGCTCGCGGGCGAGGTCATCGCCTTCCTCGGCGCCGGCGCCAACCTGCTGTCGCTTCCCGGCGGTGATGCGCCTCCGGACGCGAAACGGCGCTCATGGGCGGCCTGGTGGCGTGAACGCGGACGCATACGGGTAGCCTGCCGATCGCGTTGCGCCCACACCGCATCAAGTCACGGCTCGTGCCTGGCGCGCTCGCTGCGGCGCTGCTGCTGTCGATCGCCGCGAGCGCGACCGCGGTCACCAAGCGCGGCAACAGCCGGGCAAACACGATCGTCGGCACGCCACAGGGCGACCGCCTCTACGGCAAGGGCGGCGACGACACACTGCGCGGACTCGGCGGCGGCGACCTGCTCGACGGTGCGGCAGGCAACGACCGCCTCGGAGGCGGGGCGGGCAACGATGTGCTGATCGGACGCAGCGGCCGGGACCGGCTGACCGGCGGCGATGGCGCCGATCGCGCTGACGGCGGCAACGGCCGTGATCGCGTCGACGGCGGCAGCGGCGACGACCTCCTGTCCGGCGGCACCGATCGCGACGTGGTTCTGGCCCGTGTTGGCAACGACCTCGCCGACGGCGGAGGCGGGGACGACCGCATCGAGGGCGGCTTGGGCACCGACAGGCTCTTCGGCGGGCCAGGTATCGATCGCGTCGCCGGTGGCCCGGGCGACGACGATATCCGCGGCGGTCCGCAGCCCGACGTCCTGGACGGCGGCGACGGTCGCGACACGATCCTCGGCGACGCCGCCGCCGATCGCATCAGCGGCGGTCCCGGCAACGACATGCTCAACGGCGGGAACGACGAGGATCGCGTCGACGGCGGCGACGGCGACGACCAGATCGACGGCGGTCTCGGCACGGACCACCTGCTCGGGGGCGCCGGCAACGATTTCATCGTCGAACGGATGTCCGCTCCCGAGGAGGCCGTCGACGGCGGCCCGGGCGACGACTACATCTTCACCGGCGGCGGCACCGACCGCGTCATCCTCGGGGGGCCCGGCAACGACGTCGTGCGCGGCGGTCGCCAGCGGCCGGAGCGCGCGGCCGCCGACCTGCTCGGCGACGGCGTATCCGACGGTGGCCCCGGCAACGACATCGTGCTCGGCGGCGGCTCGCTCGACTACGTCCGAGGCGGAGAGGGCGACGACGTGCTGTACGGAGGCGCGCAGCTGGACCTCTATGACTGCGGGCCGGGCATCGATGTCGCCTACGTCGAGAATGCGCTCGAGCAGACGGTGGCCGCCTCGAGGGGCTGCGAGCAGATCATCATCGGCGACCCGTCAGTGACCGATCCGCGTTTCGACGGTCTGAACGGCGCATTCCATGCCGGCAAGAGGACCGGGGGCGTCGCTGGCGCGGCGCTGCTCGAGCAGATCGCCGCGCAGCCCTGACGCCGGGCTGACAGCCTTCAGCAGACCGTGAAGCGCACGCCCTCGATACGCGAGAGGTTGCCAGCGGAGTCAACCGCGCACCCGCAGGATGTAGCGCCCGCGCGACAGCGCGTCGCGACGAATCCGGCCGATACCTCCAGCGACTCGGGACCGCTCGAGAGCGTCCGCTTGAGAATGCCGACGCGACGCACCGGACTCCCGGCGACGCTTCGCCGTCGGACAGCGCGAGCGCCCGCCGCGCTTGCCCTGGGTGAGCACAGCATCCGTCTTGTCGTTGGTACTACCAGTTCGGTCGACAAGGTCTCCTCCTCCAACGGTGACGCCAAGGCCGGCGACCTCACCTTCAAGGTTCGCTAGCCGCAGCACGCGCCCGGCCGCGGCTCACCACCGGTGGGCCGCCGCCGGGGCGCGGCTACGGCCGGGAGCGATGCTCCCGGCCGTGGCGGCATCGACGCAAGGTCTTGCGCCGTTTCTGTGGTTCGGACCGCTACCGGCGCAGCGTGAGGGGCCGGACTGCGGTCGGGGTGAACTCGCCCCCCGCGGTGCGCGCGGTGGCGGAGATCGTGAACTTCACCGGCTTGCGTCGCCGCAACGCGCTACGCACACTGCGCAGGGTTGCGGTCGGGATCCGCAGGCTCAGCGGGGCACGCGTGTTGGCTTTGATCGTCGTCTTGACGCGGAACAGCCGTAGCGTGCGGGTCTTCCCGCCGACCTTCATCTTGGTGAGGCCCGTGACGTTCACCGAGCACTTGGCGTTGCAACGCGCGTAGGCGCGAAGCGTCTTCTTGCGGCCGAGGATCTGCTTGGGCGCGGTGAGCGCGAGCGAGAGGGCCTTGCGGCCATTGGGCAGCGTGCCGCCGCCGACGGTGATCGTCGTGCCGCCGTTGCTGACCGTTCCGACGCTGCTGACCGTCGGGCCGCCGGCCGGGCCGCCGCCGCCTGGCGGAGTGCCCGGAGCCGGTACGGCGGGCGTCACCGGTGAAGAGGCCACGGGGACGTTGGCCATCTTCGGCTCGTCGTCGGTGAGCGCGTTGCTGGTGAGCTGGCGCGCGCCGGTGATCGTGTTGCCCAGCACGTTGACGGCGCCCAGCCAGATCTCCAGGTCACCTTCGCCGTCGATGTAGCTGACGAACGCCGCGCTCTTGCCGTCCGGCGACCAGGACGCCGCGCGCCCCTTGCTGGTGGTTCCCCAGGTGAGGTTTCCAGTGACTCCGGTGCTGGCGTCCACGCGCCAGAGCTCGCGGCCGTTGGTCTGAACGCGGCGGTACAGGATCTGCGACGAGCCTGCCGTCGGCTGCCAACTCGGGTAGCGATCGGACATCTGGGGATCGTTGGTGACGTTCCGTGGCGCATCCGCATTCGTGGCATTGACCGGCTGCACGAAGATGTCGTCGGCGATGACGGGCAATCCGGTCGTTGGGTCCGTCCCGTTGGGATACGTCCCCGAGTAGGCGACCCGCGTACCGTCGGGCGACCAGGTCGGCTGATCGCCACCGCCGGTGTTCTTGATGGCGGCTTGGCCGGTTCCGTCGGGGTTCATCGTGAAGATGGCGGCGCCACCGACCGGCGGGTAGCCGCGGAAGGCGATCTTCGTCCCGTCCGGCGACCAGGCCGGATAGCGATCGTCCTTGGGCTCGTTGGTGAGCTGTGTGACGTTCGTGCCGTTGGTGTTCATGACGTAGATGTCGTACTGACCCTGCGGCCCGCCCACCGCCCGAGCGAAGGCGATACGCGTGCCGTCGGGCGAGAACACGGGGTCGAGATCGTTGGCGGGCCCGTTCGTGACCTGGCTGCCGGCGCCGTCCGTGTTCATCACGTAGATGTGGCAGTTCGTGGTGCTCTGCGCGGAGTCGCACGCCAGCTTGCTCTGCGCCCTGTCGAGCGTGTCATGGCTGACGTAGACGATGTTTGTCGTGTACAGCGTTTGCGCGACCGCCGCCGGTGTTCCGAGCGGAGCTATTGCGGCGAAGGCGCCGCATCCCGCGGCGAGCACGCCCAAGCGCCTCATCTGACTTCTCACGCTAGGTGATCCTTTCCTTCGCGATGGACGGGACCGGTGTAGAGACCGGGCCACGGGTGTCGCATCCGCGAGCTCGTCGTATGGAGTTGTTCTGTGGAGGCCCGAGCCGCCCTGTCGGCTACTAACGTGCGCCGTAGGCGAGTCCTTGCGGCCGAGCAGAGCGCGACTCTAAACGCCACCGTGGGACCAGAGTTGCGGTCACGGCAGGTCGCAGACTCGTGGCCGCGTGCAGGCCGGGGGGTAAGGGTGGCCTCGCGGTCACCCGGGCCCGTGCGGGGGCGACCCCGGATTTGACCGCGAGGCGGTCTTCGCCGTTCTCGTCGCAGGGACGACGAGGGACCTGCGCGGCCCATGCGGCGAAGGTAGGGTGCGATCCATGCGGAGGTGTCGTTTCATCGGCCGGGAGTGTCGCTGACGCTCGCGCGCTCAGCCGTCGAGTCGCGGTCGGGCTGTGGCGATCAGGTCGTTGTCTGCCGCGTGCGATGGGTGCGCTGACGGTCTCGGTGGGTGTGAGCAGTTGCGCGAAGCCCGTTCGGATTGCGCCGCAGCCGGGCGCGGTTGCGAAGTCGGCGGCGATCGTTTGCAGGCGTTGGCGTGCGCCGGGCAGGGTCGTGTTGGACATCGCGAGCGATGAGGTGACGCGGACCCCACACGGCCGGGGAAGACAAAGATGCACGAGGCACACTGGGTGACGGGCAGCTCTTAGCCGCCATCTCGACATCGATCGTTGCGATCCTCGATCGAAGAGCTCACGAGCTGCAACGTCATCGCGTTTCTCTCGCGAGCCCACGTCGAACCCGACATCACGATCGAGATCTTCTTCGTCGACGGGCCACTCAAAGGCTTCGGCGCAGTGGTGATCGCAGAGCCCGAGTCACACAACCGGCGCCCCAGTCAAACGCGGGCTTTCAGCGTGGCTAGACGCCGACGCGCGGAAAATGCGGCTAGTTGGGCTGTCCGCTTCGCGGACGGTCTCGGGCGGATGAAAATGGTGGGATGCTTTGGTTGTTGTCCTTGACGCCGATCTGCGCTTGGCGCCTGTGAGCCCGAGGCTAGTTTGGCGTGGGGGCCTCCCCGGAGCTCCGGACTGTTGCCATGAGCACGCTTGTCAGACTCGCCAGTTCTGCGAGGTCCCCCGGACGACGGTCATGTCAGCGAGGTCTGAGGGGGTCTGAGGATGGACACGATCGTGGAGCGCCCCGGGGCGCTTGACGTCCACAAGGCGCAGGTCACGGCGTGCGTGCGCACGCCCGGCGCGGGCCGCGCTCGCGAGGCGCACTTCGCGGAGTTTGCGACGACGGTCGCGGGGCTGTTGACGCTGCGCGACTGGCTGGCCGCGCACGGCGTGACGCAGGTCACGATGGAGGCCACCGGCGTGTATTGGAAGCCGGTCTGGGCGATCCTCGAGGACGACTTTGAGTTGCTGTTGGTCAATGCTCGTCACGTCAAGCAGGTCCCGGGCCGCAAGACCGACATGAGTGACGCGGCGTGGCTGTGTCAGCTCGCCGAGGCCGGCCTGTTGCGGGCGAGCTTCGTGCCGCCCAAGCCGATCCGTGCGCTCCGAAACCTCACCAGGTATCGCAAGACGCAGATCCAGGAGCGCGCCAGGGAGGCCAACCGGCTGCACAAGGCCCTGGAGGACACCGGCATCAAGCTTGACTGCGTCGCGACGGACATCCTCGGCGTGTCGGGCCGCGCGATGCTCGACGCGCTCGTGAAGGGGACGACCGATCCGCAGGTGCTGGCCGACCTCGCGCGCGGCAAGCTGCGCAAGAAGATCCCCGCGCTCCAACAGGCGCTGCGCGGCCGCTTTGACCGCACGCACGCGCTGTGGATCGGATCGATCCTCGCGCACATCGACTTCCTCGACGAGCAGATCGCCAGCCTGACCGAGATGATCGCCGAGCAGATCGCCCCTTTCGAGCAGGCCGTTGAGCTGTTGTGCACGATCACCGGCGTTCAACGGCGCACCGCGGAGTGCATCATCGCCGAGATCGGGATCGACATGAGCATCTTTCCGACCGCCAAGGAGCTGGCCTCGTGGGCCGGGCAGTGCCCCGGCAACCACCAGTCCGCCGGCAAACGCCGCTGCGGACGCACCCGCAACGGCAGCAAGTGGCTGGACTGGGCGCTCGAAGAAGCCGCCCTGGCCGCGACACGCTCCAAGGACACCTACCTCGCCGCCCAATACGCACGGCTGCGCCCGCGCCGCGGCCACAAGAAGGCGCTCGGCGCCGTCAAGCACTCGATCATCGTCGCCTGCTGGCACATGCTGAGCACCGGCGAGATCTACAACGACCTCGGCGGCGACTACTTCCAACGCCGCGACCCCGCCAAGACCACCAAACGCCTCGTCGCCCAACTCGAACGCCTCGGACACACCGTCACGCTGCAGGAGATGGCCGCGTAGGGCTCAAACGTATTTTCCTGTCAGCTCTCATGCCGGTCGCTTCGCAGGACTTGAGCGGTGCCTTCGAAGTCGTCCTCTGGGCGCAGATACGCCCGCAGGATGTCCATGTTCTTGTGGCGTGAGAGCTTTGCGACCTCGCCTTCGTCGTAGCCGTTTCGCTTCGCCTGCGTGATCGCGCCGACGCGGAGGCTGTGACCTGCGAGAACGTCGAAGGCAACACCCGCGTCGCGGGCACGCTGCTTGACGATCAACGCGACCGTGCGGTCGGAAAGCCGATCGGCGGTGACCATGTCGCCCTTGCGCACTCGCACGAAAACGGGCCCATTGTGGATGCCGGCGGCGGTCCGCCAAGCCTCGAGCGCCCTCACCGCGCACAGTCTCTTGTTCTCGCCGCGCGCGATCGGCAGGACGTAGCCTTTGCCGTCTTGATCGGTCTTTGAGCCGCGGATCGTCAAGAGGATCCCTTCGCCACGCGTTTCGATGTCCTCGGCGTCGACTGCGACGAGCTCGGAGCGTCGCAGTGCCCCGGCGATTCCCAGCAGCAGCAGCGCACGATCGCGGCGCCCGGCGTGGGTGCTCGTCGGGATCTTCGCAAGCATGTGGTCGAGGTGCTCGAGTTCGAGCGCGTTCTTGCGCGCCGACGGCCGTGTCTTCAGCCTGCGCCGCGCGCCGCGCATCGCGTTCCGGACGTCTGGGTCCTTGCAGGGATCCTCAAACCCGAGATCGCGGTGCGCCGCACTGATGCCGCGCAGGCGCCGCTCGATCGTCGAGATCGCCAGCGCCTGGCGACCTGACACCGGGTCGGCGGACGCTTGATAGCCGACGAACGCGCCGATGAGGCGCGACGCGATTGGAAGATCCGGGCTCTGGCCGCGCGCGCGCAGGTACTCCTGCACGGCATGCAGATCGCCGCGGTACGCTCGGCGGGTCGCGTCGGCCCGGTCGTTCGCCCTGAATTCCTCGGCCACCGCGAGATCCGCCGCGAGCGCGCGGTCATGCTCATCGTCGGGCATCGCTTTCGTGCCTCCTTTACTTCCGGTACCGAACCCTTATCGGAAGTAATGTTTCGAGGATCAGCCGTCTTCTCCTTGTCCTTCCGCGAAGCACGCCCATGAAAGCGGTTAAGCGGCTCGTGAGAATTATCCACGCGTCGGGAAGGGTGGGGGCGTGCTTTCGTTCCGCGACAGCGGGCACTTCCTCCCCTTGCCGAAGGAGCCCGCGGCGCTCGCCAAATGACGAGCGACCCGCCGACGCGGAATGCTCGCGCACGATCTTGGGATGTGGGAAGCCTGGCGGGGCCCGCGCAGCCCGTCTGCTGAACTGCACGGCGCTCCGGCGTCTCGGCATACCCGACTCCGACTGCGGGACGTCCGCACCCAAGCGCGGCTCGGCGAGCCCATGAGCGGCCCCACCGCACCCGTGACGACGGTTCGAGCTGTCCAAGCTCGAATTCGTGCGCGCCTCGAGTGCGCTGTTTCGCCGCCGCCGGGTCTTCTTGTGGTACCCGGGCCTTGCCCTCGCGGTGTCTGTGCCGTCCATCATCCGCGGTCAGGCGACGGGCGCACTTTCCCTCGCACTCGTAGTGCTCGTCTGGATGGCGATCTGGTTGGGAGTCCCTCGCCTGACGTGGCAGCGCATAGCGTCGACGCTCGTCAGCCAGCAACACGCCTTCGATGAGAACGGCGCTCTCGTGCTGACTTCAAGCTCGCGATCCGAGATCGCCTGGGAGCAGTTCGCCGAGGTGACCGAAACGCCCGACGTGTACGTCCTGCGGCGTGAGAACAAGCTCGCCATCATGGTCCCTGCACGCGCGTTTGCCTCAGCAGCCGACGAGGTCCGCTTTCGCGAGCTCGTCATCGAGCAACGCGACGCCGGCGCGCTGACGTCGTCGAACATCAAGCGCGCCGAGGTGGCCGATACGGACCGTGTCCCCTCGCAGCCGCGGCCGCACGTGAGCGTGGCAGGTCGAGCGGCCGGCGGAGATCGCGGCGCGGCGCCCGAGCCTGCGCCGCTGATCGCACCGGTGATGACGCTTGTGTTTCGCCTCTCCTCGCGTGAGTTTGGGGGTGCATGCAGACGCCTGACTTGGCGCAGGGGATCCACGCGGGTCGTCATGGCTGTGCTGGCAGGGCTGGTCGTCGTCGGCCTTGTCACCGGCGGGGGTCTCCCTTTCGTGCTTGGTCCGGGCGTCGGCATCGCCTGGGTCTGGCTCGGATTCCCACGACAGCAATGGCGACGCAACCCGATGCTCGCGACGAGCCAGCAGTGCACGTTCGACGACAACGGCATCCTCGTCGTCGGCGGGAGGCGCGCGCAGAGATCGCGTGGCCATATATCGCGGAGGTCGTCGAGTTCGGTGACATGTACGTGCTCACGGACGCCAACGGGGTGAGCTTGATGGTCCCTCGGCCCGCGTTCGCCTCACTCGCCGACGAGGCTCGCTTTCGCGCCCTCGTCGACCGCCAGCGCACCGCCGGCACGCTGAAGTCGGACGTCGAGATCTGACTGGCAGACCGGCGATCGCTCATCGCGCTCTCATGCAGATACAGCGACGTCGCTTCACCTTCCCGCCGCTGGGCTTCGCTGAGCTGGTGCTGCGCGGTGCTGCGCTGATGCAGCGCCCAATCCGCGAGTCCCGCGACGACCAAGCCAGCACCGCCAGCCCGGTGGCGAAGACGCGCAGGCGTCGGGTCGTGCGCTTGGCTGCCTTGAGGTCGCTGTGTTGCGCGGACTCGCTGGCCGTAAGAAAGGCGCGCTCCAGCGGGCTGAGCACGTTGAGGTCCGTCGCCCATTCCCGGGCCGCGGCGAGTCGCGCGCCGCGGTCCAGCGCTCCCGGATCGCGGCTCAGGTGCTTCCACTCGCGCGCGGCCTCGGTCAGGCGCCGGTGGATGAGCAGTCCCCCGCGATCGTCGTCGATCCAGCCGCGCAGGCGCGGCCAGTGACGGATAAGCGCTTCGTGCGCGACGACGACGGTTCGCTCGTCGACCGACACGAGCCGCGCGTCGGCAAGGGTCTCGAGCACGCCCTCGGCCGCCTCGCGCCGACGTGAGGCCGCAGAGAGCTCTTCGCGGTCCATGCGCCGGCGCGTCGGCGCGCTGCCCTCGCCCACCTCCGTGAGGCTCAGGAAGATCAAACGCGCGATCGAGCGATCCTGCTCCGACAGGAGCTGCAGGGTGTGCTCGGCGGTTTGCGCGATCGCGCGCATGCCGCCTGCCTTGCGGTAGCCGTCGACGGTCAGCATCAGGCGCGACCGCCGCTTCCACGGCTCCGGCAGCGCATGCGAGAGCAGCGGCAGCGCGCCGGGCTCCTCGCCCAGGTCGTCGAGTATCGTCTCGACGAGGCCGGGTTGCAACAGCAGGCCTCTGCGGGCCGCGGGCAGCTCGATCGCCCGGCGCAGGTCGGCGGCGCTCAGCGCGCCCAGCAGCGTCTGGTGTGCGACCACAGCGTCGGCCAGCTCCGGGTAGGCGGCCGCGTGCCCGTAGAAGTCCGCGCGTAGCGCGACGATAACGACGACCGGGCTCGAAGGATCACGCCAGGCCACTATCAGTGCGTCGACGAAGCAGCGCCGCTCGGGCTCATCGCGGCAGAGCGTGAACAGCTCCTCGAACTGGTCGACGGCTACGACCAGAGGCGCGTCGCCGGCATGACTTGTCACCCGCCGCAGCGCGCTGGGATCGGCGCGCAGCTCGTCCGCGAGGGCGCCCGTGCCGATGCCGTCTTCGCCGGAGCCGAGCGCACCGGCGAGCTGATGGAGCGGATGCTCGCCGGGGGTGAGCACGACGACGCGTGGCGAGCTGTTGCCGGGCGCCGCTGCGCGGATGGCCGCGATCAGTCCCGCACGAACGAACGAGGACTTGCCGGCCCCCGAGGCGAGCGCGCAGACGCAGCCGGCGCAGCTCGGCGCCAAAGCGCGCCTCCGGCGCGTCGTCTGGCATCCCGGCCTCATGAGCATCGTCCATCGCCGCCATCCCCTACCGCTGTCGTCGCGCGAGTCGCGTCCCGCGTCGACATGTCGTCGATGCCGACGCTACACCCCCGGCCGTTCGCGGTGGTCGCCATCTGGTCGGGGCTTGGTCGATCCAGCCGTGACCGGGTCCAGTGTGACCCAGATTGACCTCCATAGCGGCCATCGGGGCCACACGATCCCAACAGGAGGTAGCCATGCTTCACCACGACTGGCAGAGTTTCCACCGCGTCGCACGGGTTCTGGCCTGCACGCTGTTGTGCGCGCTGGCGCTCGTCGCCATCCGAGGCGCACAGCCGGAGTCCGCGCACGCCGCGACGGTGACGAAGGGCTGGGTGACCGGGACGGTCTACTTCAACAAGAAGGAGACGCGGACCATCTCGGAGTTCCAGATCGCCACGATGGCGTGCGTCGCGGCCGTCCCGGCTTGGCTCAAGCCCGTGTGCGCCTACGCAGTGGTCTGGACGACCCAGGCCAGGCGCGCCCGCGACCGCGGCATGTGCCTGAAGGTCAAGTTCCTGCTCGCCAACCCGGTCGACCACTGGCCGGACATCTACGGCGGCGGGTACTGCCGTTGAGACCAGCGTTTGGAGGGAGGAGCCGCACCGCGGCCCTCCCTCCTCGCGGCTCGCGCAAGGGCGCTCGCGTTTCGCTACAGCCGTCGCCTTGGCGGTGAGCGTCGTCCGGCCTGGCAATCGAGCGAGCGGCATCCGGAAGGTTTCTGCTGGATTCCCGCCGTCGACGCGGCGAGAGCGCGAGGACGAATCCTCTGCCGCCTCCCCCTGCTGGTAGACGGATGTTGTCAAGTGGGAACCGCCGGTCTTTGTGGCTGCCAGTTGGCGACGTCGGCGCGGTGGTCCTCTTCGACGCGGATCGCTTGCGCGCGCTCGGCCTTCCACTGGGCCGCGGTGTCGGGCGTCGCGGGGCTGTTGCGCCCGCGCGGGTTGGTGCGCTTCGGAGCGCCGGCGGCGAGCTCGAGCTGGCGGAGCTTGCGGAATGTGAGGGCGGGGCGTTCGTAGTGGTAGTCCTGCTGGGTGCTCAGCAGCTGCCAGGTCAGGCAGGCGAGCTTGCGGGCGACGGCGACTGTCGCGATGTTGCTGCCGCGACGGGCGCGCACGCGAGCACCGAACGCGCGCAGCGGGCCCGGGGCGCGCATCGCGGCGTGCGCTGCTTCGCAGAGCACGTGGCGCGCCGAGTCGGAGCCCTGTTTTGAGATGTGGCCCAGCCGGACGGCGGAGACGCCGGATTGGCGGCTGCGCGGGTCAAGGCCGATGTAGCCGACGAGGTGGCGCGCAGACCGGAATCGGTCGATCCGGCCGATCGTGGCGATCAGCGTCGCCGCGGTCGTGACGCTGACGCCGGGGATCGTCATCAGCCGTCGGATCTCCGAACAGCCCAGCGCGTAGCGTGCGATCTCGCGATCCACGCGCGCCAGCTCACCGGTGAGGGTCGGCCTCGCGCAGGCAGCTTTGGACCATCTCGCGTTCGTCGGCGGGCAGCTCGAGGGCCGCAAGCCAGGCGCGGCCCTTCGTGCCAAACGTGTCGCTGCCCGGTGCGCGACCGCCGAGGTTTCTGATCACGACCGCGTGGATCTGGTTGCGTGCCCTGTTGCGGCCCCTGACGAGCTGCGAGCGCCTGGCGAGCCGGCGGCGCAGCACCCTGGTCTGCTCGTCACAGACCCACGTTCCGGGCAGCATCCCCGCGGCCAGCAGCTTGGCCAGCAGCTGCGCGTCGACGCGATCGTTCTTGACCTTCGCGTGCGTCATCGCGCGGACGTTGCGGGTGTCGGCGACGAGCACACCGCCGACGTGCGGCTCAACGATCCTGGTGATGCTCAACGCGTTGCCGGTCGTCTCCAGCGCAACGTGATCATCAGGGCCCAGGCTCTGGGCGAACAACTCGAGCTGCTCGAGCGAGCTCTGGACACGCCCGGCTGATCGGACCTTCCCATTCTCATAGATCGCGACATCACAGAAGTCGCGATGGACGTCCAGCCCAACGAAACGCATTCGGCCTCCTCTGACTCTCGGTGACGATGCGGGAGAGCAGGCGGCAAAACGTCCACAGACGGATTCGGGCTCGCAGCCCAGCCGGACCAGTCGCAAGGGCGGCCATCGATAAACACGGGCTCGCAGCCCATCAACCACAAGCGGCCTGCCCATACCTGCGTTCTCCCCAGACGAAGCCCCTGTTCCGGTACCGCAAACGCTACGAGCGCCGCCGGACCGAACCCACGACTCCGTCCGATGAGCAGGATTTCATGCCCGATAAACGACGTTATCTACCACACGATGTCCACCATGAGCACTGATCCAGAACCCTGGGAAGAGGTAACGATGAGCGCCGAGCTCGAGCGGGTCGGGTCCGAGCCGGCGCATCGCGCCAGCCGCCCGCGCTGCGCGCTCGACCGCCTCACCAGTTGTCGGCGCTGACGCCGATCCATACTGGTGCCTGGCAAGGTCTGCCTAGCTGCGGAGCAGAACTCCGGCGGTTCAGTTACTGGAAAATCGCGAGGCTGGCACAAGGGATCAGCGCGAACGCTTGATGGGCGTCGCGAGAATTCCTACGGTGCGAGTGCTCGTCGGGGTTCCGGCGACGGCCCCCTCGTAGGTGCCGGCATCAGGCTCCGACGCGTGCGCGAGCAGGACGCCGTAGCACCCCCGCCGTGTGGAGCTGCGCAACGTTACCGTCAGAGAGGCGTTGGCCTCGGCCGAGATCGGGAGCACGACGGTCCGCGGGGCGCTGGTAATGGACTCCGGCGACAGCTCGCCCCGTGATTCGGATGGGATCGGCTCGCCGCTCGCCCCAGAGACTTCATAGGACAGCGAGGCGTCGGGATCCGCGTACTTGTACAGGGTGACTCGGACGCCCGAGATCGGCTGCGCGAGCGGCCGCAGCTCCTGGCGCACGCCCTGACCTGGGCCGATGACGCACGCGGTCTGATAGGCGGTCGGCGTCGATGAAGCTACGTGTCCTTCGGCCAGCGGCACTTCTGCGACTGCCGTGCAGTCAATTGCTTGGATCGTCCCGTCGCCCCTGAAGCGCAATGGCGCCCAGAACCTGGTGGCCAGCGCTTGGTTGCCGTCGGATGCGTGCGAGGGAAACGGCCCACCAGGGCTCACCTGACGCGTAATGCCACGCCACAGATCGGACCAGTACACGTACACGCTGCCCGTCGAGGTCCGAACTTCATTAACCGACCGTGGCTGACCCCCGCACGAATCGGGACTGATCAACGTTCCCTGCTGAAGCCCCTTTGCGCCTATCGGCGTCGACACGGATAGCAAGCCGGGACCTTCCCACGGTCCATCGGGCCGCTTTGCCATGTAGTAGCTCGTACCAGCCTGACAGTATGGACATGCCGGGTCTGAAAGCACCAGATAGTAGAAGTCGCCGCGCCGAAATAGGGACGGACCCTCGCGCAGTCCGCAGAACGTCTGCCCGACGCACCACAGGTCCGGCGGGGCGGGAAAGGTGGACGGCACGGCCACCACGCTCGCTTCTACGCCGTCGGTGTAGTCGCTGGACAGCTTCTGGATGAAGATGCCCTGCCGTACCGCCTCAGCGAACCAACCCGTTCCGTCGCGATCGACGAGGATGTCGTAGTCGCCCCCCTCTTGTGGCATGTCGATGGATGGCACCTTCACATCCGTGAAGGGCCCGGTTGGCGACGCCGACGTCAGGACGCGGTAGTTCACGTGGCCATTCAAGGCGTTGAGCCACAGCACGTAACGGTTGCGCCGGGGATCGAACAGCACCAGCGGAGAAAAGCAGCCGGTACCGCAGGCCGCTTGCCAGTAGGGGGTGCTGCCGTCGAACAGCAACCCCTCATCGCGCCATGTCATCAGGTCGCTCGACGAGTATGCCGCGATGCCGCAGAAGGTGTGTCGCCCGGGCTGGACTGGGCGCGTGCCGTCGAGATCCCACAGGGCGTAGCCGCAGCGGTATGTAGTCCCGTACCAGTAGTAGCGACCGGCGAAATATCGCAGCCGCCCGTCATGCGCGTCAACGGCGTTGCCATCCGTGTCGACGACCACGGCGGGCGCGCCGTATGGGCCGCGCGTATCACCAATCACGTGGGGATCGAAATTCGTGATTCTTGCGCTCTCGCCAGCCGGGACTGCGGCCACCGCCATCGGGGCGCTGAGCGACGCCGATAGCAACGCGACCGCAAGCAACGACAATGATGACCTCCGGACGCCATTCACTAACTTCACAGGGCACCAACCAGGGAAATAGGACGGGCGTGGCGCGACGAAGCGAGCATTGAGCACGCCCGTGCGCGCGCGCCGCGCTGGCCGGCCGGTGTCGCTCGCCGGCGCGCGACTTCCCAAAGCCTCGCTCACGAACGGCCAGAGCCCGCTGCGCGTCATGTGGCCACCCGGGACCGGGCGTCCTGTCAGATCGGGTTCAGCACCTATCCCCAGGCATCGCTCGAAAGAACGGCCAGCCCGTGGGGCGGGGCGAGGATCACAGCACTGCAGACGACCGTCACCACGCACGAAGCGACCACGCACGACCGTCACGACCTTCACTCGCTCAACGCCCACGTCCACTACCTTCAAGTCGCGCGAAGCCGACCCCAGGACGACTCTACACGTGGCGCGCCAATACGCGCAAGCTTCCTACCGTCGTGCTCGGCGCGGCGAACCGCATCGGACGCGCTGACGGCCCTCCTCGGTGGCACTGGTGTCGTTGCGCGACGTGCGAGACATGCTTTGCCGAGAGAAACGTCAAGGGCCACGGGCGCCCCCGAACCGCTTCACATCGCCCAGCAAGCTTCTCGTCAGCCGCTCCTGCGAGCTTCGTTTCACACTCGTTGATCGCACTGTCCGCTCGGCCAGCCTCTATCAAGTCGCTCCTCGGAGGGGGCTTGGAACAGCCCGAGGCGCTCCGTAACACGCGCGACGGCCAGACCGCCTCGCGGAGGGGCTCGCCAAACTTCCAATACTCGATCCAGCGTATCTTTCCGCCGCCAACAGATCCTCATGAGCACGGTGACCAGTGACCGGGGCGGCAGGGGAGAGGCTACGACGAGCGCCGAGCTTGAGCCAATCGCGCACCCGCTGGCCGTCGCGCCGGCGGCGCCCGCGCTGCCCGCCGGGCTACTCGACGACGCGTGCCGCCACGTGCGCCGCAAGGCGTTGTCGACTTGGCTCGGCTGTCAGCTTCCAAGCGTGTTGGCATCCTTCCGCACAGCGGACGCTCACGCCACGACGAGCGCGGCAGCCGCCCGCATGCGTCGCCGATCTCGCTTAGAGGCATTTTCTGGGAGGTCGGTGGTGGGATGCGGCCTGTGCTGGTTGGGTGTCGCTCGCGCCACCTTGGATGCGGTTTATCGCCATGGAACGATCACACCGCCTCGCGACCTCTCGGGCTCCGAGAATCAGGGTGGTGACCAGCCGCGATCTCGCACGCAACATAGAACCTGGTCCAACCAAGCGACAGCCGGAATCGCTCGAACCGAATGCTGCCTGAGCGACCACGGCCATAACAGGCTCCGGGTCTGAATTACGTTGCTCCGCGAGTCGCAAGACTCGACGGCGCTGCGCCGATGATCTGGCCAGCGGCGAGGTAGTAGATCGCCATGCCGCGAACTTCAATCGGCCGGGCTGGGTGCCTGGCCGCTTAGCACCCGCTGACCGCGGCGGGCCGCGCGTCGCTCAGTCCCTCGCCCCCGGATCACAAACGCAGCCGCGTTCACTTGGCGGGGCTACATCGAGGCGGACTGCTCGCCGCTCGCCTTCGTCCAGAATACGCGTCCGCCGTGGCGCCGCAGCGAGCGCGGGTCTATGTCGGCGGCGCTGTCGAGCAGCACCGATTGGCGATCCGGACCGTGCGCGCGGCGGCGCACCTGAACCGCGAGGGTTGTGGTACCACGGCGCAGGGCGAGCCAGGCGAGGCGGCCCCTGGGCGTGAGGACCATCGCGCGGATGGCGTCGGTCTGGCTCTCCAGCGACGGTGTTGTGAGCGCGTCGGATGAGAACACGACGTGGCCGTTGCGCAAGTTCACGAGCGCGATGCCCGAGTCCGAATGCGTCAGGCTGCACGTGCGCACGTTGATCGCGGCGAACGTGCCTGCCACGACGGCGGTGTCGATCGCCGCGCCGTTTTGGCACTCCCTGGGGTTGCCGATGACGTAGGCGCGGTCAGATTTGCGCAGGCACGCGAGCGCGAGCCCACGCGTCTCGAAGACGCGCGCTTGGCGGTTGGCCGCGAGCGTGCGCGCGCCTTTCAGCGAGCAGTGCGGTGCGCGAATCGTGCCGTAGACGCCGCCGGCCTGGGGCAGGTCTGTCAGCGGCACGGTTGCGGCCGGCGCGGACCCCCCCGCCAGAAGCGCAGCGGCCGCGATGACCGCTGAGGCGACGTTGCGGCGGTGCGAGTTCATGGCCGTGGTCCCGGCTGACGTCTCGTGAAGGCCGGCCCGCCGGTACGTCGGCAGCGCGAACGCGAGTTGATCGTGAACGTGCCCAGGCCGCGGCCCAGGTCGCTGGTCGGCGGGCCGTTGCGCGTGCCGATTGGATGCAGGATCGCCGCGACGCGCAGCGCGCCCGAGCAGCCCGCGAGCATCCGCGCGTAGCGCGCGATCGGCGCCCGCACGACGACCGTGCCCGGGCCGGTGACATAGTGCACTTGGCCGACCGGGCGCTCACGCCGGCCGTGGCGCTGCTCGACCAGGCGCAGCGTTCCGCGGCAGCCGTGCTTGCAGCGCAGCGCGATGCGCACGTGGGCGTCGGGCGCGACCCGCAGACGCGAGCGATTGGCGCGCCGCACCGGGCAGCGCTCGCCGGTTGATGGCGCCACCGGCGCCAGCGACATCGTGGCGTCAGCGTCCGTGTCGACCGCGAGCAGCCGGTCGGCGTCACAGTCGACCCGCACCAGGTACGCCGTGTGCCCGTCAAACGCCGTCTGCGACAGCGCGCCGCGCGGGCCCGAGCGCGCCTCGGCGAGCGCGTGCGCGGCGCCCTGCAGGTCGGTCACCGCGTAGCCGTCGGCCGTCAAGGAGCCGCTGCTCTTTGCGCCGTAGACCACGCGTCCGCCTGTGACACTGACCGGGCTGGGGTCCGGGCCGATCATGGGGCACAGCTCCGCCGGGAGCACGAACGTGCGCAGCGCTGGGGCGGCCGGCGAGACGACGCTCATCGCGCAGCTTCCCGAGATGAACACAACGGTGCCGTCGGCCGCCAGCGCCGAGAAGAAGAACGGGTCACCTGGTAGCGGCGCACGCAGCAACACCTGGCCCGTCGCCGCGCGGGCGACAACGGCCGACGACGCGGCCAGCCCGCCCGGGTAATGCGTCTCGATCCAGCCGACCATCGGTCCGGCCGCGCGCAGGCTGAACATCGCGGGCGCGAAGGTGTGCTCGTCGGGGACGATCGCCAACGGGATCGCGATCGTCGCGTTCGCCGTCCGGATGCGCACGACCGACGGGGCGGCACCGCAGTCATCCCTGATCGTGGCGATAAAACCCTCGCCGCCGGCGGCCTCTAGGTTCGGACCAATCCGCGGCGGACCCGAGCACCCAGCGATCGGCGCGACCGTCGGCAGCACCGTCAGCGTGCGGACGTCAAACGGGAGCGGCAGCTTCGTGCTGAGGATCTTCCGCGTCGCCGTGACGATGCCGCCCGTGCCGGCAATCCCGAGCGTCGAGAACGTCGCCGGATCGGCGAGCGGCCCGAACGCCGTCAGCTCCGTCGCCACGTTCGTGTTTGGCGCAATCGCCAAGACTCCAAGCGCGCCGTTGCCGCGGCGCTCACCGACGACGACGCGGCCGTCGCTTCCAAGCGCCGGACCACCCTCAAATCCCGCCACCGACTGCGCAATAACCCGCGCGCCCGCAGACGTCACCACGACGCAAACGAGCACCGCGGTCACAAGCGCGATCCGAAGCAGGGTCGTGGTCGTCCTCGCCATCTCATCACATGCAAACGAGCGGCGACCCAAAGAGTTGTGCCGTCGAGACGGTTCGCGGCCGGCGCGACGGCCGCGCTATGGCGGTCCAAACGCGCGTCAAACACACCGCAGGCATCCCGATTGAGGTGCGAATACACCTCGACGCCTTGCGGACACAGCGTCTGGAGGCAGAGATGAAGGCGCTGGCAACTGCGCGTAACGCCTCACTTGATGTTGTCGCGTTTGACCCCGAGCACGGCTTGACGACGAGGCTCTCAGCACGTCCGTTGGCGCCTCCGGACTTCCCTCTATGTTCGAAGGGTCGCGGCTGACCTATTACGCAGCTCGGCGCGGCGTAAGGTCCATCGCGCCGGTCTCATATGTGACGCCGATCTCCGGGAGCTCGACGCGCCGCGGCCCGCTCTTGACGCGACCTGCGATGTGCGCTGAAAAGCCCATGTCAGTGGCGAGCGCCACGACCTCATCGCCCGAGCCTGCGGCGCAGTAGACAGCAAAGCCGCATCCCATGTTGAATGTCGAGTATGCCGCCGCAGCGGGCATCTGTGCGCGGTCGACGAGGAACTTGAGGATCTCTGGAACTGCGGGGAGCTTTGTGATCTCGTACGTGAAGGCCTTGTTCGGGCGCATGAGCTTGAGCATTCCGTGGCCAGTGATGTGACTGAGGTAGTGCAGCGGGATGTCGTTCTCAATCAGTCGGCGAACAAGCGGCGAGTACATCGGGGCCGGATCAAGCAGTGCTTCGCCAAAGGTTCGGCCGCTCGGCAGGATCGTGCCGTAGGGCGATTGGCCAAGCTGCTTGGCCACCAGACGCGCGAGCGACGAGCCATTGGCGTGCAGCCCTTGGCTCGCGATGAAGACGATCTCGTCGCCCTCGACAAGGCTCTGGCCCAGGATGGGCTCAGCAGCATGGACAACGCCCATCGCGCTCCCCGCCAGTTCGATGTCTGCGGGGTTGACGAGCTCGGGTAGAGACGGGCTCTCGCCACCACCCCACACAGCCCCCGCGTCCTCGCAGGCCTGGCGCCAGCCCTTGACAAGCGCCTCTTGGCGACCAGCTTGCGCGTACCAATCAGCGGAGCCGGTCGCGAAATAGGCGTGGATGACCAGCGGCATTGCCCCAACGCAGCAGAGGTCGTTGACGATCGCCGCGACTGTGTCGTAGGCGACGTTGTCGAAGAAGTTCTGGCTCGACTCCTCCTGGACGAGTCGCGCTATAACTGACTTCGTACCGAGGCCTTCAAGGACTGAGGCGTACATCGTCTCGCCGTGACGGAACACGAATGCCGGCTCGCCGCGCGAAGCATCCACGGCCTCGCCGTCATGGCCGGCGAGCAGATGAGAGGTTGCGCCTGCTGCACGAAGCGCCTGCCGCTTGCCCTCATCAAGCACGTCGTAGTCGACTCCGGCCTTGGTGTACGCCGACTCCGCGCGGTCAGGCGACGTCATTGCGACGACATTCTCCTTGTCGGTGCTGCGAGGCCAGCGTGAGGCGGGGTCGGGCACGGTGGGACCGGATCATGGCCGCGTCGTCGGATGGAACCACCGTGAGATCCGTGTCGAACTGCGGGGGCTCGTGTGTGACGATCCATGGGCGGGAATAGGTGGAACACGCACAGCGCGGAACGCTCGATGGCGACGACTGCCCCGAGGATAGCCTGCTATCGCCAGGCACGGACCTTGCGGCGCAGCAACCTCGGGGCTGGCGCTCTACCGTCCGGTTTCGCAGTTCTCGAGGATGCCGAGCGCATCGGCAACGAGCACTGCGACCGAGAAGTAGGCGCTGACGAGGTAGCTGATGATGGCCTGCTCGGAGACGCCCATGAATCGGACGTTGAGGCTGGGCTCGTGTTCGTCGGGGAGCCCGGTCTGGTGCAGACCGATAACGCCCTGGTCGTCCTCGCCGACGCGCATCGCGATGATCGAGCTGGTCTGCCCAGAGCTGATCGGGATCTTGTTGCAGGGCAACAGCGGCACACCGCGCCAGGTCGGCACCGAGCTGTCGAGCACGTCGACGTTGCCGGGATACACGCCGCGCTTGTTGCACTCGCGTCCGAACGCGGCAATCGTCTTGGGGTGGGCGAACATGAACTTCGTAGAGCGGCGCCGCGTGAGCAGCTCGTCGAGGTCGTCGGGGGTCGGCGGCCCGCTGCGGGTGTTGATGCGCTGCTTGAGGTCGGCGTTGTGCAACACCGCCGACTGGAAGCTCATCGAGCACGCCCGCGCATTGCGAGCGACTCGGACGCGCCTTTCAACTCGTCGACGACATTCTGGGGATCTGGGGGATCCGGCCGTGACGGGCAAGGTAATCCACTCCGACCTCGCGGCTGACAAGAAGTCGCTGCCGGTAGTCGCGGCGCTGACCTCCGAGACCCCGGCAGGCCGCGAGCCCGCCCTCCTCTATGACGGTGGCGCTGTCCGTCGACGATATCGCGCGCGCCCTCGTGGCGGCGTCGGGCGGTCGCGCCTGGAGCAAGGCCGAGGCCTCCAGGCAACTGACGGCCGCGCTCGGCGAACTGCGTGGCGCTCAAGCGAGCGGCCGGGCGGCAGCCGAGCTCGAGGCGCTCGCGCGACTGGTGACGACCCGTGACCACTGAACACCGGTGTGCCGACCACCCCCTCGCCGAATGGTGAGCTGATACCGCCTCCGCGCCGAGCTGTTCATCACCCGCCGCCAGAACCTAGCCAAAACTGGTCGGAAGGTTAGGGACGAGCGCCCGACAATCGGCTAGATGTTCTGAATTGCACGTTATGGGCTTGGGATGTGCCATCGCGGCGCGGACCGCGATGCCCGCCAGGCTTGCACTACCTTCAGCGAAGGGATAAGGCATGAAGATGCGTAGCTGTATGGCCGCCGTCGCGGTGTTCGGCCTCGCGGGCACTGCCGCGCCGGCCTCGTCCCTTGCGGCGTCTGATCGACTGCCCGATCTTTCCATGTACCAGCTGTTGGACTTTCAGATCGAGAAGACCAGCGATCACCACAGGCTCCTGCGCTACACGACGATCATCGTCAACATCGGCGCCGGCAAGTTCCAGGCCGAGGGCTCGCGCCCGAGCACCTCGCAACCGGAGATGTCGGTCGTCCAGCGGATCTTCGACGACGCCGGCGGGTCCAGGGTACGACCGAACGCCGCGCGGATGTACTTCGCGGGCGACGGCCACAGCCACTGGCACCTACGCGATCTCGAGCAGTCCTCGATGCAACCCGTGGACGACGACCGCGACGACAACGGACAAGCCCGCGCCAGTGCGAAGCACGGCTTCTGCTTCTTCGACAACATCAAGTTCAACCTCTTGCTGCCGGGTGCGCCGCTGGATGCCTTCTACACGGACTGCGGCGCCGACCCGAGCGCGCTCAGCCAAACGATGGGCCTCTCGATCGGTTGGGGCGATGCCTACTTCTTCGACATCGTCGACCAGTGGATCGACATCACGGGTCTCAAAAATGGGCGCTACCGCCTCACGGCGACGGCCGACGCGGAGAATTGGTTTCTCGAGTCCGACGAGACCAACAACGCCACCTGGACCGAGCTGAAGCTTCGTGGCAACGCCACACCGCGTGTGACCGCTCAGGGACCCTTCGCCCCGCTTCCGGTGGTATGAGCCGATTCCAATCGCGCCTCAGCACCGCGGATGCGGCGATGTCGTTCATCGAGGTTTAGCTGCGCGGCGAGAGCGTCCACGGCGCCGGCCAAGCTGATGCGGACCGCGCCCATTCCGGCACGGCGAGCTCGTCGAGACCTTCAACGGGTTTGCGCCTGGATCCCGACGATCCGTTCTACCTGCCGCAGGTGCTCGAGAGCTGGTCGGCGTTCGTGCGCGCGCACGACCTCATCGAGCGCAGCCGCACGGCATCGTTTCCGCGGGCGCTTGCGCGGCCGGTCAAGCTCGCCGGCGGACTCTCGCCGTCGTCCGACGACTACCAGGACGCGCTGGACCGCCTCGAGGGCGCGGACGAGGTCGATCTTCGTCATCGGTCGGTCGCCAACCAGCGGCCCGACAGCCAGGGTGGCGCGGTGCACCGGCTCGTCGCTGCGAACTGCACGAAGATGGCCGACGTCGCCCGCAACCGGATGGGCCTCGGCTCGGTCTCGGCCGGCGAGACGGACTTGGTCGGCGCGATCATCGACCACGCCGCCGCGTGGGCGCCTGGCCGACGACATTGAGCCTCCGCTCTTCCACCACGTCCCTGGGGCGTGGCTGCGCTGGGCGGTTCGATCGCGTGTCGCTATGCGACGGGGCCATCCTTGGCCCCTCCTTCTGGTCGTCCCTGGCCGAACCGCTTGCGGGTGTCGCTATGCGACGGGGCCTTCCTTGGCCCTTGTCGTCCGGTCGTCCCTGGTGGACTGCTTTTGTGCAACCGGGCTTTCCGTAGCCCTTCGGCTCGTCCCTGTCCGAGTGCTTCTCGTACTAGGCCTTCCGTAGCCCTTCGTCTGCTCGTTCCCTGTCCGATAGGTAGAACGCTGCACGACGTCATCGGTTGGTCGATGACGCAGGTTTCTTTATCTTGCGGCATGAGCGCCGCGGTTTGTCGAGCGTTTACGCGGCTTCCCCGCTGACGTCACGGTCGCGAACCGTCCCCCGAGTTTTCGCAGTTCCGGCGGGCCGCGAGCTAGTCTGCGTACGATGAAGCGGGGGTTGATCGCGACTATGGTCGTTCTGGTCGGCCTGTTGGCGCCGAGCTTCGACACAACGCGATCGCTGGGCCTGGCGGTGACCGCGGCCGAGTCGGCCGAGCCTGAGGTGATCCCTGCGGTGGCCCCGCTGGTCAGCGCCGATCCCCCGGGCGGCGTCGCGCGAGCGACGATGATCTTGATCCATGGGGGCGGCTGGGCCGGCCACAGCGCGCTTGGCCAAGAGCTGCTGATGAAGCGCCCCGGGGACCTGTTGTTGAAGCGCGGGTGGCGCATCGTTTCGATCGACTACAACGAGGGCGCGGCCGGTCTCCGGGACGTCCTGAACGCCGTCGACGCCGAGGTGGCGCGCAGGACAAGCAACGGCCCGCTATGCATCTACGGAGAGTCTTCGGGAGCGCACCTCGCGCTGGTCGCCGCGTCCCGGTTGCGGGCCATCATCGATTGCGTGATCGGTGTCGGGACGCCGACGGATCTGAACCTGTACGGGGTCAAAGGCCCTGTCGCTGACGCCCAGATCCGCGTCCTTGAGAGCCGGATTCGTAGGTTCTTCGGGACCACGGCGGCCGAGCTCGCCGCCTGGAATCCGGTTTCGCTGGCCCCGTCGATCGATGCCGATGTCCTGCTCATGCGAGAGGCCGACGACCATCTCGTCTCAGTCGACCACAGCGAGCGCTTCAAGGCGGCGCGCCCTGCAACCCGCACTGTCGAGCTCGAGTCCGGCGATCCGACCGATCCTTCCGCCGCCTTCCTGCACGGGACGGTCTCCGACATCGGTCGCGCGCACTACTTCTCGGCGATCGGCTCGTTCGTCGACAGCGCGGTGGCCGGATCCGACGATCAGCACCGCGAGGCGCGGGCTCGAGCTGCCGACACGTTGACCGCTCCGGAGAGCATCAGCACGCCGATCATCTGGGTGCACTCAATAGCGCTCAGCGCCGCGCGCGTTCGTGCGCTCGCCGGCTCGATCGCACCGAACGTCAGGTAGAGCGGCGCACCGCGGTGCCGGCTGAATGAGGCGTACGGGCGCCGATGTCATTCCCGCCCTAGCCATATCTCGCACCAGCTCGGCATCTGTCCTGCGCGCCAACCGCAGGGCTGCGGATCCTCCCGAATCACGTCATAGATGCTGGCCCCGTACCCGGCCACGTCGTGGTCGTACAGGGCTGGATCGAGGCAACCCGTGCCGCCTCCCAGGATGATCTGGTTCATCAGCGTGCTCACACAATACTCTCCTCATAGGACAGCGAGCACGCAGGTGAGTATGGAGATGTAACGGTCGTGGCTGCGCGTCGCACTCCCGGGACGTATCGGCGGTGGGCCCGGTGCCTTGAACGACTCACCCGATGTCGGACGCAGGCATGAGGACAGACCTGCTATGCCGCCTCCGGCTCGACTGGGTCGCGCTCAGCGGGCATCCTTGTTGGCTTGCTGGTGAGGCGACCGCCGCCGATCGTGGAGGCGAGCACGAGCGCTGCGCCGACGATGATGATGTCCTTCAGGACATACTGACCCTCGAGCGTCGGTGCGCCGTGCGGCCCGTGGAACATGCGTCCGGGAAGGAGAACCAGTGGCGAGAGGATGCCGATCAGTTGGATGGCGAGCAGGTATACGGCGGCTCGCATTGCACGCCCGCTGACCAGCAACAGCCCGATGATGCACTCGAGCGTTGCGACGAGCACGAGCGCCACGGCGGCGGGGACAAGTCCAAGCGTAAGGATGTCGGTTGTCTTCTCGACGAGGTTCTGGGCGGGGCTGACGCCCGGAAAGAACTTCAACACGCCGAACGCGAGGAAGACGGCGCCGACACTGACCCGAAGGATCGTAATGCTGTAGGCGATCAGCCAGCGCTGACACGCTGTTTCGATTTTCCCAAGTCGCCCGACCACGTCGCCAGGACTCCACGCCGAGACACGCGACCGCCACGGGCGTGCGGCGGCGGTGGCGTAGCGAACGAGGAGACCGGAGATCGGGTATGCAGGCATATTGGGGTTTCCTTCAAGTGGAGGACGTGCATGTGTAGAACCCGTCCGGCCCGGCACGAATACATCTTGTGTTCGTGAGTCACTGTGTGTGGCCGCCCGTGGGCCCAACGGCGGCGCGTACGCATTGAGACCTCACCACCGCACCCGTGGGCAACGCGGTGGCTACCGCGGGAGACGAGAACGACGGCTCGCACGACGCCGAGAAGACTGCTACTAGGGCGTGTCAATAGTCTCGCCACCCCAACCCTGTCGCCGGCTCGGCGTGCAGAGAGCATGAGAACGAGGTGTGCGGAGCGCGATCGCAGCAAGCGGCTGACTGCGCGCGGTGGGAAACACGGTAGGCTGACGTAGTCAACTGGAGAGGCGCGAGGCTCACCGAGTCGCGCCGCTTAGCCATCTGGAGCCCGTTGTGGCACGCCTAACGTCAGGCGCTCATCCCTTGAATTTCACCAACGGGACGAGCGAAAGACAACAGGACAGCAGCGCCTCTTCGTCGGGAACACCCGAGGATGACCGGACGCACGCCGAGATCGGGCAGCGCGTTGCTCGAAGCGGTCACGGCCGACAGCGATCCGGAGGCCAGCAATCAGATCGCCCCGACCGCTCGAGCCCACGGCGCCCGAGTTGCGCCCGACTGCATCTCGCACTCGTGTCGGCCACCCCCACTTCGCCGCCCGGGCCACAGGCCCGTCTTGTCCGCCCCAAGACGAGCGCGGCGAAGACCGCCTCGCGGTCAACCCGGGTACGCCCCCCCGCACATCCCGGGTGACCGCGAGGCCACTCTTGCATCGATCAAACGCATCATCCTGCGCTGTTCGCGACGACCCCGCAGCTTAGAGACGACGCCAAGGGCGTGCGGTCACGGTAGCCCCGCCGGAGGACGGGACCCCCGAATGGCGCTTGGTGGGACAGCTGGCCGCAGCGGCGTATGGCTGCGAGTTGCCGAGCTGCGTGAGCGGCCAGGCCGCGGGTCAACGGATGTGCCTGCGGCGTCTGACACGTGGTCTCGATTAGGGCACGCCGGGACCGGTCAGCCCGGATACGCGCTGTGTGCATGGACTTCACGGGTAGAAGCGAGGGTGGCGCCGGGCGCTCGAGCGGGCCTGAGCACCGGCTCACGGCGACTTCAGCGTGGTCTCGGAGGCGAGGGACTCGGCCCGCTGTGGAGCCTTGCGCCGCGCAGCGTGCTGGCGAGGACCAGCGTCGCTGCGACGAAGACGATGTCTTTGAGGATGTACTGACCCTCGAGCGTCGGCGCGTGGTGCGGTCCGCTGAACAGGCGCCCGGTGAGCAGGACGACGGGCGACAGGATCCCGACGAGTTCGATACTCAGCAGGTAGATCGCCACGCGCAATGCCCGCCCGCTGACAAGGCACAGCCCGATGACGCACTCCACCGCGGCGACGGCGGCCAAGGCCACCGGTCCAGGGACGAGCCCGAACGTAAGGATCTTCACCGTCGTCTCGACGAGATTCTCCGCGGGGCTGACGCCAGGGAAGACCTTCAGAACGCCGAAGGTGAGAAAGACCGCGCCAAGGCTCAGGCGCAGCAGCGTGATGCTGTGCGCGACGAGCCAGCCGTGCGCGACGGCGTCAAGGCGGTCAAGACGCCCTCTCGGCTGGCCGGGGGTCCGCGGCGGCGGCGCGCTGGTGGCGGCGGGCGGGCGGTCCACGGTCGCGATGAGTCGCAGTTGCACCGGCTGGTCGCTGGTGTTCACAGACGACGCGGTATGGACGTGCGGCATGGCGTTCCTTGCGGTGGCGGTCGGGGAGCCCCGAACTTGTCGCTCGCGGGCGTTTCTGTAGGCGAGCGGACACGCCGCGTGCGTGATACATCCGCGGGCGATGCCTTTACCATCCATTAAAACGACCATGCGCGAACATGACGGAGCGCAACCCCGCCGGAGCTCGCCGCGTGTATTCACTGTACGGCCGCAGGCCCCCCTGTTGGCATGCCTGGGCACGTGTCATCGATGTCGGCTTCAGTGGTGAGGGGCGATCATGAGCGTGCGACGGCGACGCATCTGCGCGGACAGCGGGCAGACGCGCCGGCTGCGGTTGTCCGACTGATCGGTGCTGTGTCGGGCATGGCTACTGCGCGTCAGATGGCGTGGCGGAACGCAAGCGTGATCACCACGACAGCTGCTCGTGATGTTCCGGGCTGTGGCGTGTCGACTGGTGGGCCTGGATCCGTGGATCCGCCGTGGACGACAAGCGCGGGCAACCCCCGCGACGATCGCCAATCCGGTGCCGGAGACAACGCTCATCGGCGGCGGCGGCCGGGCCCGGCACGAAGCCCGCGGCAAGATCCTCTCCCCGACCCCCGGCAGCCTGCGTCTCGCGTAGCTTTCATCGGGTCTCCTTTCTTGGACCTCAGACCACCGGGGCGGCGGAACGGGCTGCGGCGTGAGGTTGGTCGCCATGTTTTTCTGGCGGCGGAGCGATACTCGTCGACCTGTCCCGATCAGCTTCACCCGCGCCGAGGTGCGGTTTTCTCCCGGACGTGTCACGGCCAGCACTCCGACGCGCGTCTCGACGGTGCGGTGAGCGGCGACGGTCGGTTCTGTACGTCGTCAGACCGGGCAGACCGGCGGTTTTTGCGGGCGTTCAGCGCCCCGGATCATCGTTTAGTCGCGGCGCCTGCGCGGTACGACTCACCGCACCTGCCGTCGGTCAATTCAGGAGGAGTTTCACATGCGCCGTTCCCGCGTTCTGATCGTTGCGCCTGCCGCGGTCATCGCGACTACAGCTCTGGCGACCGCATCGCCCGCCGCGCCGACAACCACCGACCTCTACGCGTCGCTGAGCGGCTCGCAGGAGGTTCCGACCAAGGGCAATCCGGCGGCAACCGGAAAGGCTGAGATCACGATCTCCTCGACGAAGGGCCTGTGCTACTCGATCACGCTGAAGAAGCTCTCCGGAACGCCGCAGGCGGCACACATCCACCGCGGCAAGAAGGGCAAGGCCGGCCCCGTCTACGTGGCCCTGTTCGCGAAGCCCAAGACGCCGAAGTACGGCAAGATCAGCGGCTGCGCCTCGGCCACGAAGTCAAAGCAAAGCGCAATCAAGGCCAAGCCGGGCGACTTCTACGTGAACGTCCACACCAAGAAGTACCCGGACGGCGAGCTGCGCGGCCAGCTCAGCGCGAAGAAGTCCTGATCCGTCGCCTTCAGCGAGGTCGCTCGGCCCGAAGACGGTGACAGCGCGCCAAGCGCGTCGCGCCGTGCCGATCGAGGACCGGATGCCTACCTGCCCTCGATCGGCGGGCGGCCGTATGCCTAGCGCGACGGACGGAGGAACTGGGGTGGGCGTGAAGTTCGTGAATGCCGGCGGCATGGGTGCGTCCTGGAAGGTCCCGAAGTCCAGGACGAGTTGGTAGCCGGGACCGAGGTCGCGAGCCGCTTCGGTCAGCCGGCGCGGGCTCGTATCCGGCAACCGCCCACTGTCGATGCGCTCGAACAGGATGCGCAGCGCGACGATCTCCTCGGCGGCGCTGAACGAGCAATGCATCCCACGGTCGACATACAGCTGGCGCAGCTGGCTCGGGTCGCCTGAGCGGCGGACCTGCTCGGCGTACCACTGCTCCTGGTCCGGGACCGCCCCGCCATCGCGGTGGAGTGCAGCGTGACGATCGGCGCCGGAGCGCGGCCGTACGGAACGCCGAAGCGGTACATGTAGTTCACCGCATCGCGGTCCGGAGCGATCCTTGGCGCGGCAGCCAGCCGGCCGAGGTCACCACGTAGATCCAGCCGGGCTTCCCGGTATGCCTGCTCGACGAGGGCGCGTTGACTGGAACGCGCAAGCTGCTGGCGGTAGTCGATCCCGATGTTCCCGGACGGGTTGCCGCCGGCCCTGCCCTTGAGATCCACGCGCGCGCTCGGACCGAGTCCGACGGTGTACGCATTACGGATCCAGGCCGCCTGCTGGCGGATCCGCTCAGTCGCCTCGCAATCGTCGTCGCATGTCGTGCCTCCAGTCCTTCGGGAATTGGTGCCGTTAAGACCGGCCAGCGGCGAAAACTCATCGGTCAGATGCCGGCCATGCGAGACGCGAGCGCCGCACGCTCGACGTTTGCCTGGCGCGTGACATCTACACTCAAATGCGCGGCGAAGACCTTCCGGGGCTCCCGCCCCTTGGATGCCGATGCTCGAACAGCACGAAGTGGCCGCATACCTGCTTGAGCGGGGGCTTGTCAGTCGCAGGTCGATCGTGTCCGGTCAGCTGCGGATCGTGGACGCGTCGCGGCGCAATCGCAACTTCAGGGTCAGCGGCGGACCCGGCGAGAGCTACCTGCTCAAGCAGGGGATCGCGGCGGACAGCGCGGAGACGCTCGCCAACGAGGTCGCCCTGTACCGCCGGCTGGCCGCGAGCGCCGCCCCGATCGCCTCGTGCATCCCACGCCTGCACGGCTACGACGCCGGGCGCGGAGTTCTGATCCTGGAATGGATCGCCGGCGGGCAGGATCTGTACCGCTACCACGCCGCACGCGACCGCTGCTCGCTCGCGCTCGCTTCGGCGCTTGGCCGTGTGCTTGCCGCGCTGCACAGCGTGGCGCCGGACGACGAGGCATTCAGGCGCGACGCGCCATGGGTGCTGTCGGTGCATCGTCCGCGGCTCGACGCGCTGCGGTACCTGAGCGGCGCGAGCATCGAGCTGATCAAGGTCATTCAGGAGGACGAGCCGTTCGCCCATGGCCTTGACGAGCTGCGCGAGGGTTGGCGCATCGAGACGCTCGTCCATCGCGACGTGAAGTGGGAGAACTGCGTGGCTCATGCGCCTGCGGGCGGCGTGCGCCTCACGCGCGTCGCGCTCGTCGACTGGGAGATGGCGGGCTGGGGCGATCCTGGCTTCGACGTCGGCTCGGCGTTCAGCGACGTTCTCGGCTTCTGGCTGACCTCGATCCCGATCGAGCGGGAGGCCGTCTACGAGCACCGTGCCGAACGGGCGACGCGACCGTTGGGCATGCTGCAGCCGGCGATCGCCGCCTTGTGGCGCGCGTACGTGCGCGCTCGCGGCTTGGACGCCGGCGCGGCGTCGCGGCTGCTCCTGCGAGCCGTTCGCTATGCCGCCGCCCGGCTCGTGCAGAGCGCGTACGAGCACACGCAGGAAACGTCGCTGAGGACCGTTCTCGTCGCACACAGCTTGCAGCTCAGCCGCGACATGCTGCTGCATCCGCGCAAGGCCGCCAGCGATCTGCTTGGAATCCCGGCGTGACGCGGATGCCAAACGAGCTTGCCGACCGCTATCGGGCGCAGGTCGTGGCCGCTCTGGGCGCCGTCGACGTGCGTCCGCCCGAAGCGTTTCTGTGGTTCGGCCGGCGCATCTCGGCTCGCACGCCCGTCGCGCGGGCGCGGATCGACGATGCGCTCGCGCGCGAGTTGCTCATCCAGCACCTTCAGCAGCGGCTCGTCGCCGATTTCTACGGCGCGGGCGCGCCGCGTCCGCAGGCGGACGGTCCGGTCACGCCGGCGGACGAGGGAGGCGAGTTCGTCCGGGCGCTGTCGCAGGCCAACTGCGGCCGCGGATCGTGGCAGGCCGGCTGGCGCGTGGCCGCGGTCGACGAGGACTCGCTCGCCGTCGTGCGCCCGGATGGCCTGCGGTTGCTCGCGCCCGCGGATGACTGCCGCGTCGAGGGCGCGGTCCACGCCGGCACGGCGGCCGATGTTCGCGTTCCGAAGGAGCTCTTGGGCTTCTCCCCCGGCTTCTACATCGCGCTCGGCGATACCCCTCCGCCGGCAGAGCGCGTCGACGATCGCGTGCGGCTGTGCTGGAACATCGCCGCCGCCGGCGCCGTCACGCTCGTCGCGCGGCTCACCTACGCGCTCAACGCCGCGAGCCTGTCGTTCAGCCTCGAACTGCTCGACAATCCGGCGCGGTACGGAGGCCTCTCCCCCGCCCTCCTCGTTCTCAGCCGGACTGATTTCGCGGCCGCCATCAAGATCCTGCGGCCGCTGCTGCGCTCCCTCGGACCGCAGCTGGCGGACGGTGCACCCCCGTTCACCAAGCCGCTCACGCGCGGGCTCGCGGTCGCCGAGGAACCTGGCAACGGAGAAGGTTTCGGCGAGCACCGCTGCCGGCTGCTCGCCGAGGCGATCGTTATCGCAAGCGAGCGAGGACAGCGAACCATGCATCAGCGACTGGCCGTCGTCCACGACCGGTTCAGGGTCGCCGGCATCGACCTCGACGCGCCCTATCTGGAACCGGGATCGGACGATGCGTACGAGCTTGCGTAGCATCCCGCCGCCCCCGACCACCGGCGGGCCGGACCTGCTCGCGGCCTCGGCCGGGATCGGCGATCGTCTTGTGCGCGACGTGGTCTGGTACCGCGGCCAGTGCAACTGGGTTGGCGTCGAAGCCGCGCATGGCGCCGGTCGCTACCGGCCGATCCAGCGCGCACTCGGTCCCGATCTCGCCGGCGGCACCGCGGGCGTCGCGCTCTTCCTCGGGCAGCTGTACGCGGCGACCGGCGACGGCGAAGTCCGGCGGACCGCGCTCGGCGCGATCGGCCAGGCGCTCGCGCACGCCAACCGGGTGCCGGCACGCGGGCTGTACAAGGGCCGTCTGGGCATCGCGTACGCAGCCGCGCAGCGCGGTCTGCTCCTCCGCGAGGAAGGACTCCTGCAGCGCGGGACGCGGCTCGCGGGCGGGCGATCGCGTCGCGGGTCGGGGACGGCCGCGTTCGATCTCACGTCCGGAACTGCCGGGGCGATTGCCGGGCTGATCGCGCTCGCGCGCCTGCTGGACGACGAGCGCCTCGTGCGGCGCGCGGGGCAACTCGGCGACGAACTCGCCGCAGCCGCGCGTCGTGGGTCGGAAGGGTGGTCCTGGCCCGTGCCAGGCGAGCGGCTATTCCATGGCCTCTGCGGCATCTCACACGGAGCGGCCGGAGCGGCCTGGGCGCTGCTCGAGCTCTTCGCCCTCACCGGCCAGCGCCGCCACCGTGACGTCGCAGAGCGCGCGCTGGACTACGAGCGGCATTGGTTTGACGCGCAGGAGGCCAACTGGCCCGACCTGCGCGGCGTCCGGCGGTGCGAGCCGCGCGGGTCGTTCCGCTCGCCGTACCCCAGCACCTGGTCTCACGGCGCGCCGGGAATCGCGCTCACCCGGCTGCGCGCCTGGACGATTCTCGGCGACGAGCGCTACCGCACAGAGGCGGCGATCGCGCTCGACACAACCGCAGCCGGCGTCGAGCGAGCGCTGATCGTGCGCGGTGCCGACTTCACGCTCGGCCATGGGCTCGCCGGTAGCGCCGACGTGCTGCTGCTCGGTGCTGAGCTCTTTCCGGACGCCGCGGCGCAGCGCGCGTCCATCGCCCGGCGCGTCGGCGAGGTCGGCATCGGCCGCTACGGCGCCAGCATCGACGGATGGCCGTGCGGCGTACCGGCCGGCCCGACGCCCGGGCTCCTCGCCGGCCATGCCGGGATCGGGCTGTTCTACCTTCGCCTGCACGACAGGACGGTGCCGTCGCCGTTGCTCATTGGCGTGGCGGCGGGTTGAGCAGGCGAGAATGGCCGTCCCGCGCAACCTCGTCAATCTCAAGGCCGTCGCGAAGGGATACGGCAGCCGGCGCGTGCTGCGCGACATCACGCTGGGGATCGCGGCCGGCGAGCGGATCGGAATCGTGGGCCGCAACGGCGATGGCAAGTCGACGCTCTTGCGCCTGATCGCGGGCGCCGAACAGCCGGATTCGGGGCAGATCACCCGCGTTGGCGATCTCGGGCTGGCGCTGCTCGGTCAGGGCGACGAGCTCCAGGCGCACCAAACGATCCGTGACGCGCTCGTGGGCCGGCGCGCAGACCACGAGTGGGCGGCGGACAGCGCGTTCCGCGCGGTGCTCGACGGGCTGCTCGGCGGCGTGCAGCTGCAACGCTTCCCCGGCGGGATGGACACGCCGATCGCCGTCCTGTCCGGAGGTGAGCGCCGACGGATCGCGATCGCGCGACTGCTGCTTGATGGCCCAGAGTTGCTGCTGCTCGACGAGCCGACCAACCATCTCGACGTCGAAGCCGTCGACTGGCTGGCGCGCCACCTTGCCACACGCCGCGGCTCGAAGCTCGTGGTCACGCACGACCGCTGGTTTCTGGACGCCGTCTGTACGGCGACGTGGGAGGTCGGCGGCGAGACGGTCCACCAGTACGACGGCGGCTACGCGGCGTACGTCCTCGCCCGCGCCGAGCGAGACCGCCAGGCGACCGCGCGCGACGCCCGCCGGCGCCAGCTGCTGCGCAAGGAGCTCGCATGGCTGCGCCGTGGCCCGCCCGCGCGCATGGCCAAGCCGAAGTTCCGCATCGACGCCGCCAACGAGCTGATCGCCGACGAGCCCGAGGTGCGCGATCGGGCCGAGCTGCTGCGCTTTGCGACGGCGCGTCTGGGCAGCAAGGTGCTCGACGCCGTCGACGTCTCGTTGAGCTTTGGTGACGAGCCGCTGCTGCGCAAGCTGACCTGGCGCCTCGGTCCCGGCGATCGTGTGGCGCTGGTCGGCATCAACGGCTCGGGAAAGACGACGCTGCTCAAGCTTCTGGGTGGCGATCTCCGTCCCACGTCGGGCAGCGTGGACCGCGGTGCCACGGTGCGGCTCGCCTTGCTGTCGCAGGACACCGCCGAGATTCCCGGTCACCTTCGCGTGCTCGAATCGCTCGAGGAGATGCGCGGCCAGGCCACGCTGAGCGATGGCCAGGAAATCACCGCGAGCATGCTCTGCGACCGGTTCGGCTTTCGCGGCGATCGAGCGCGGACGCTCGTGCGCGACCTGTCGGGTGGGGAGCGACGCCGGCTGCAGCTCATGCGGCTGCTCATGGACGAGCCGAACGTCCTGCTGCTCGACGAGCCGACCAACGACCTCGACATCGAGACCCTGACGGCGCTCGAGGACCTGCTTGACCGGTGGCCGGGCACGCTCGTGGTCGTCAGCCACGATCGCTACTTCGTCGAGCGCGTCTGCGACGACGTGTACGGCCTCACCGCGGACGGCGGGATACGCCATCTCCCCGGCGGCATAGACCAGTACGTCGAGTCACGCAGGGTCGCCGCGCGGACTGACCCAGCGCCGGCGCCGGCGCCGGCGCTGGCGAAGGCGCCCACCGGAGCGGGCGGCGCGACACGTGCGGCGCGCAAGGAGATCCAGCGCTTGGAGCGAGCGCTGGATCGCCTCGGCGGCCGCGAACGAGAGCTCCACGCGGCGATGGCGGCGAGCGCCACCGACCATGCCCGGCTGCGCGAGCTGCAGGGCGAGCTCGACGCACACCTCACGGAGCGCGAGCGGCTCGAAACCGCGTGGTTTGACGCTGCGGAAGCTCTCGAGCGGTGACCGTCGCCTGAGCTGGCTGAGCCAGTCGCCACTGTGGATGGCGCGTACCAGGGTGCTTCAGCCACACGTTGTGTGCCGCTTGTCATACACGTGCGTGCTCCCGCGTTGTTGGATGCTGAGTCCACGGACCCACCAATGCGGCACACAGCCTGTTGGCAAGCGCCGCCCATCGGACCGCAGCGCGAGGTCACCGATAGGCACAGACCAGCCCGCGACGGGCGGGGACGACATGACGGAGGTCATGATGGCTGAAACCCGAGTGCATGACGAAAACGCGGCGGCTCACGCCTGCGGACCACGATCGGCGCGTGGCTAGGGCGGCGTCAAAGTCCGGACCGTCTGGCAAGCCGCGGGCGGCGCGCTGGGAGATCCTTGGAGCCCGGCTGCGGATTTGGACGCCGCCGCGCGACGTCGAGATCCCGCCCATCTCGCGCCGCACCGTGGCGCTGGTGCTCACGGCGCTCGCCCTGGGCGGCGTCGCAGTCCTGACGCTGATCGCCCCGCTGCTGGATCGCTCCAAGGAACGCACGAGCGCGCAGGAGCGGCGGACACACAGCGCGTTTGTCGAGATGGAACGCGCTCGATTGATCGCTGATCAGCGCGCGCAGCACGGGCGCTCTCTCGCCGCCGGGCGGTTATACGCCGCCGGACGCGACGCCGCAGCTCGTGGCGTCCTGCTCGCAGAAGCCCGAGCGCACGTGGACCGCGATGTCCGTGCTCGCGTCGCCGGCGGCGATCTCGACGGCCCGATCCGCGAGGTGCGCTGTCATTACCGATCGGGCGATGCGGCCGCGCGCGTCCACATCGAGTGCCTGGCGATCACCGCGCCCCTCGTCCAGGGCAGGGCGCCGACGGTCTACGTCGGCCACCCGTTCTTGGTTGCAGCGTCATTGCGAGACGGTCGCTACGCGTGGTGCAAGGAGAACTCGCAGCCGGGCGAGGGAATGTCGGGGCGAGGCGTGTCGGTGCCGCTGCCAGCGGTGTGTACGCGCTGAACAGCGACAGAACTTGAACGCGGCCTTGATCGACGGGTCACGAGCACAAGCTCAAGCGCGGCGACATGCTCGAGATCCGATGGGGTCCCCGGACATCCATCCGTACACGACCGCTGGCAAGGAAGCGACGCCGGTCATCCTGCAGAAGATCGGGCGCCGATCCTAGGCTTCATCGCCGGGCTGGCCGGCACTCGCGCAGTGCGAGTGCCGCGCGAGCGGGCCGCCCTGGTCCGAAGCTGAGCGGCGCCGCACGGGCACGGGCGTCGCCGCGGGGCCGGCGACCCGGCCCCTGGCAGCCTGCGTCACGCCGTAGGCCCAGGCGATCAGGGGCTGACCGGAGCCGGCGCGGCGGGCGCTGGTTCGGGGCATCCGCTGGGGGTGTTGGCGGGTCTGTTGGGGCACCCGTCTTGGCCGTTGGGTACGCCGTCGCCGTCGCGGTCGGAAGCTGCCGTCGAGCCGGTGGTCGTCCGGTCCGCGGGCGCTGGTTCGGGGCATCCGTTCGAGGCGGCGCTGCCGGGTCTGTTGGGACACGCGTCTTGGCGGTTGGGTACGCCGTCGCCGTCGCGGTCGGGGGATGGCGTCTGGCCGGGGGTCGTCGGGTCGACCGGCGCTGGTTCGGGGCATCCGTTCGAGGTGGCGCTGCCGGGTCTATTGGGACACGCGTCTTGGCCGTTGGCTATGCCGTCGCCGTCGCGGTCGGTGGGTGTCGCAGCGGGTGCGTTCGGATCGGCTGGATTGTCCGGGCATCCGTTGGCGGTGTTGGCGGGTTTGTTGGGGCAGGCGTCTTGGCGGTTGGCTATGCCGTCGCCGTCGCGGTCGCCGGGTGTCGGAGCAGCGGGCGTTTGACCCGCCGTCGCCGGAGCGGTGAGTGCGTTGTCCGGGCATCCGGTGGGCGTCTTGGCCGGTGTGTTGGGGCACGCGTCCCGGTGGTTGGCTATGCCGTCGCCGTCGCGGTCGGCGCGTGTCGGAGCGGCAAACGTCGGATCGGCGGACGCGTTGTCCGTGCACGTGCTGGCGGCGGTGCCAGCACACTGGTGGACCGCGCTGGCGGTGCCGGGGTGACCACCGCCGTTTGCGGATGACCCGTGCATACATGCGCTGGGGACAGTGCCCCCCTGTTTCGGACATTTGCCACTGGCGATCGGCAGGCCCGCTGAAGGCTTGACCCCGGATCTCCCCGCCTGGTCGGACCGAGCGGGAGTCGCGTGCGCGTGCTGAGCGGGCGGGGGATCACTGGGAAACTGCTGAGCGGTCACGTAGCCGCCGCCGGCGACGCCCGTCACGGTCAAGGCGATCAAGGCCTTGGTGCCGATCAGCTTTGCACCGAAGAGGGCCCCACCTGAGAGCGCCGCGGAGCCGCCGGCGCTGGCCGCGCCTCCCGCCGCCGCCGCCGCGCCGCCGGTTGCCGCGGCGCCGGTTGCGGCGCCACCCGTTGCCGCAGCGCCCGTCGCGGCAGCGCCGGCTGCGACACTGCCGGCCGCCGCGCTGCCCGCCGCCGCGCTGCCGGCTGCGGCGCTTCCAGCTGCGGCGCTTCCGGCAGCCGCGCCCCCGACCGCCCCGCCCCCGAGCGCCGCAGCGCCGCCCCCGCCGCCGGCGAACGCAGCGGCAAGGCAGCTCTTCTTCAGCGTGAGCGTCGGGATAACCGGAAGCAGCACGGCCATCCCGGCCCGCTGACGGCGGACCTCAGCCTCGAACACGCGACAGCCTTCGCACTGGGCGACGTGGTGGCGCAGGTCGCTGCGCCGTCGTGCCCCTCCGCGCAGGACCGAGAGCTGCTCGCGGACCGTTCCGCAGTCGGCGTCGCGCGCTAAGCGGCGGCTCATGAGCGCCTCGCGGGCTTGGAAGACGAGCGCCTTGATCTTGACGGTGGGCACGTCGAGGATGAGGGCGATCTCCTCGTGGGACTGGGCGCCGAGCTCGGCGAGTACGAGCGCGGCGCGCTGGTCGTCCGGAAGATGCTGCAGGTCGTACAGCAGCGCTCGCAGCTCCGCCCGCTGCTCGACCTCGGCCGATAGGCCGGCGGTCGCGGGAAGCTTCGTATCGGCGTCTTCGAGCGCGACATGCTCGCGTCGCACGCGCAGCACCGATACGCAGCGGTTGCGAGCGATCGCGTACAGCCAGGCCTTGAGCGCGATCTCGCGCTGATCGTCGGCCCGCAACGCCTGATATGCGGCGGTGAACGTGTGCTGGACGACGTCCTCGGCCTCCTCGCGCGAGCCCAGCATGTGGCGGCAGAACGCCAGGATCCCGGCGTGATGGCGGTCGTACACGACCTCAAAGGCGGTCCGGCTTCCGCCCCGTACCTGAGCGACCAGCCGCTCATCGCTCGCGACCCGCAATGCCGGTCGCGGAAGTGCAACCCGCAATCTCGGAGCCAGCACAGCGTCCACGGCACAACTATGACCGCCCGCGCCAAGGAATGCCACATGGTGCTGCAACGACGGCGGGCCCGTCAGGTTGGGTAGTGGTCGATTTAGTTCCCTCGCGGCGACGCCCAGCGCTCAGTCCGGCGAACGTCCCCCGGGGCCGTGGGCGCCGGCTCGCAAAGAACTTTGGTCATGCACCAACCGCTGACGTTGTCGCGCGTTGTAGCCGTTGGAAAGGGACAGCCGAGACCGCAACGGCCAGGGATGGCCCCAGGGATGGCCCTCGTTTGATATGGCACCCTCGATTGGAGTAAGCATTGTTCGGTCGTGCTCCTCAGCAGCTCACCATCCGCTCCGAACGTGACGGGCACGCGCACGTGGTCCGGCTGATCGGAGAGCTCGACATAAACACCGCGCAGGACTTCGAGGACGAGCTGAAGCGCGTGGAGGCCACTGCGGCCCGTGAGATCATCGTTGACCTCAGCGGTTTGAATTTCATCGGCTCCGACGGCCTGAAGGTCTTCATCCACGCCAACGCTCGCTCGCGCAGCGGTCACCACAGGCTCAAGTTGGTGCGCGGCTCCGACCAGGTGGACAAGACCTTCGAGACCACGGGACTGCTAACGCGGCTGCCGTTCGCCGACCCTGGTGACCTGAGGCCCTGGCTCACAGTCGTCTGACGCGGACCCACGTCGTCGGTCGCGTCCGGTAGCCACCCGTCGGTCGGAGTCCGTCCGGGACAAGTAGTTATCGTTCACCGATGACGAACGAACACAACGCGCCGCGTGGAACCTCATTCGACGCACCGGACGCTCCGAGTGCCGATGCGGAGGAGTCGATCGCGGTATCGCGCTTCGACGAGGCCTATGCGGTTGGCCGGCCGCCGTGGGACATCGACGGCCCCCAGCCGGACTTCGAGCGGCTCGTCGATGCCGGAGCATCAGGGGTCGCGTGCTCGACATCGGCTGCGGTACCGGTGAGCATGCGCTGTTCTTCGCGTCGCGCGGGCTCGACGTGCTGGGGATCGACGCGTCCGCGATCGCGGTCAGGCGCGCCACCGACAAGGCCAGTTCGCGCGGACTACTTTCGCGCTTCCTCCAGGCCGACGTGCAGGAGCTTGCCAGCCTCGGCGAGACCTTCGACACGATCACCGACAGCGGGTGCCTGCACGCGCTCTCCGATGCGACGATGCAACGAGCGGTCCGTGAAGCGCACGCCGTGCTGCGACCAGGCGGAACCTACTGGCTGCTGTGCTTCAACGAGCACGCGACGGGCCCGGGACCGCGGCGGATCACCCAAGAGGACATCGCCGAGTTGTTCGCTGACGGCTGGGTGGTGAAGAGCATCGAGGCCGCCGAGTTCCAGCTCGTGGCCCCACACGCGTTCGGCCCGAGCGCCTGGCTTGCGCGCATCGAGCGGCTCTGATCGTCCAGCCACGCCCGTCGTCACGCCGGCGGGTGAGGTCGCCCGACCGGTTGGATTGTCCAAACGTTCACAAGCTGGCGACAGGAAAAAAACCTCGCTCAGAGCGGGCTCGTTTTGTCCCGTTGCCTTGAACCCCGACCGGGGCTCGCATACGTTCGAGAAGCGCTCACGGCACGCGAGCGGAGAGGGCAACAGACCGCCCGAGCACTGGGAATGAGTGCTCGGAATGAGATCGTGGTCGGTCGCACTACGGTGCCCGCGTGCTTGCCACGTTAGGCACGATCAACCACCGAAGAGCTGCTCCCGCCACGGATGGGGCAGCCGGGGGAGGACCCATGCAAGACGCGACAGCGACGATAGTCCCTGCGCCACCTCAGCATATTCTGGCGCTTCAGCGCGCCAACGAGGTACGTCTCGCGCGAGCGGAGCTTAAGCGCGAGGTGGGGAAGGGAGCCATCACCGTCGGCGAGGTCATCCTCAGCAGCCCATGGGAGGCGGCGAGCATGACGATCGCCGAGCTTCTGACCAGCCAACGTCGCTGGGGGACGACGCGCAGCAGCAAGTTCCTCGCGGGCATCGGAATGCCCGAGACGAAGACGGTCCAGTCGATGACCGAGCGCCAGCGCAGCTTGCTGGCCAGCATGGTCTGATCCAGACACGGTAAGTAGCCAGCAGCAGCCGCTGGCTCGCCGGACCGGACGTAACGGCTACGGGTCCTCCGGCCACCACTGTGGAACGGGCGTTCGCTGGGTCTGCTTATCGGCACACATGGAAGGCTCAGCTCTGGACCGTCGACATGTCGGCGTAGCGCTGGCCCGTGGCGACACCCACGGGAAACGCTCGTCGAGCGCTCGTAGCTCGCCGATGGTCAAGTCGACGTGACCGCCGCCGCGTTCTGCTCGAGATACTTGACGCGCTTGGTGCCGGGGATGGGAACGATGTCGCTGCCCTGGCGCAGAACCCACGCGAGCGCCAGCTGGCTCGTGGTGACGTTCTTTTCGGCGGGATTTTGGCCCTCCACAGAGTCCTTCGTGCGGGCCAAAGATCGGCAAGCCAGAGAGGGATCGAGCTGTGTTGGGCGCGCAGACCGGAGGCCGCAATCGCCGCTTGCCGCCTCGGCCGCTTACACGCGGCTGTTGGCGGCCTTCCCGAGCGGGGTGGCGGAGCTGGTCGTTGCGCCCGATCGGCAGACGAATGGCCAGCCTTGCAAAGACGTTCGAAGTTCCACGTATCACGTCCGCAAGCGATCTGCTCTCTCAGTCTGCATGAAACGTTCCCGCCGCCAGAGTTCTAACAAGCGTTGCTCACAAGGTTCCTCGCGTGCAATCGATGGCAACCACGGACCTCACGGTGCTCATCCGGCGACGTCTGATCCGGCGGACCACGCGTATCAGGTTTTCGGTCCGCGCCCTCAGCACAGCTGAGTCGCACGGAGCACTGCACAAGGACGCCCGATGAGCATCACCTATACCTGCAACCTCTGTGGTGAGACAATCGAAGGAGGTTCGCCACTCGTGGTCCTCAACGGCGACGGTGAGCGATCGGCCAATCACTGGCGCAGTGGCTGGATCGGCCACTATCACGCTGATCCCACGGTTGGCTGTTGGCAGCGGATCCTCGACATCATCCGTGCCGCCGACGGCCGGGCGCCACGGCTGGACTCGATCCCGACCGCCGCTGACGAGTCGATCGCGGACGCCCGTAGCAAGCACCGCCGTGAGGACCTTCCGGCGCACGACGACGAGGCCCACACGGAAGATGGCAAGCGCACGAAAGAGGGCGAACAGCAGTCCTGAGCGAGGCGCGGTCCTGGCGCAGATCGGCGGGGTGGCTTGCCCGCCGTGTGCGGGCACCCGAACGCGCGCAGCGGTTTCCGCGCTGTGTGCTGGTCCAGGCCCACCCATTCAGGAAGCTGAGAAAAGACGCGAGCACGGCGAGCGGACCGGGTCTCGACCACGGCCGCACGCGACCTCGGCACGCGATTGACCGGGAAGCCGGCGCCATGGCGTCCCGGCGGCAGGCGATCCAGTCGAGAACAACTACAAGCGTGCGGGGCATGTCGACCTCCGGGTTACCTTGAGAAGCCACGTGCTGCCCAGCCTCGCTGGACGGACCCCCCAGTCGATGCTCCAATGCCTACGCTACTGCGCACCTCAAACGGGGTGACATGGCGTGCGCTCGGGCGTTACATGCCGCGGCGTGCGAGGACGTAGGCGATGGTGCGTAGGAGGATTTTGATGTCCAGCCATACGGTCATCGATTCGCACACTTACTGTGATAACCGTGAGAGTCACCATGCGGTCATGCGGAGCGTAGCGGGCATGCCGGGGGCGACGAGCTCCTGTGGTCCCTCGATCGCGCCGTGCGTGAAATCCACAGGACGATCGCCTGACTCTCGGCTGGCCACAACGGGCCTCCACCTGGCGAAGCGCGAGTCTCGGTGAGCCTCGCGCCTATCCATTGACCATATTAACCTAGCGTGCCGCGCGACACGGTGCGTCAGTCCGGCGGATCTTCGCTGCGGTAGACAAACGGCCTGCTACCGCCGAGGTCAGGCCAGCGGGAAGCGCTCCGCGATCTGGGCCGCGATGACGGGCACGTCCTCCTCGGTGACCGGTCCGTTGGCGTTGATGCACTTGGCGAGTGATTTCGTACTCAGCAGCGGATAGCCGTTGAAGGTCAGCCTCCCGAGCACGGGCAGATCGGCTTCGACGAAGCACAGCGCGCCGCGGACCGGAACGCCTGGCGCTATATCGGGCATGACCGCTTCGGCGAGGGCCAACTGCTTGGTCAGGCTCTCGACGAGCTTGGTCTTGTCGCGTCCGGCGATCGTGAGCTTCACCTTGCCGAAGAGCGGCTTGCTGATGGCGACCTTCCCGGTGTAACGCTCCGAGTCGATGACCCAGATGCCGGAGCGCGCGACGGCGATGTGGTCGATGTTCACGCGGCTACGCGGGATACGCCGGTCGTGCAGCACCACGACACCGTCATGGAGACAGCGGGCCAGAACCTTCCCCGCGTGCTCCTCAGCGCCTGCGCCGCACGCCCGTACGCTCTCGCGCTCGGACCCGTCGCCGACGGCGAGCAGCGGGCCGCCGACGCCTGGATGCTTGTCGTGGACTTGCTTTTCGCGGTTGGCGCGACGCTGCTCGTGCTGGTGGTGAGCGCTCACGCCGGCCCTGCCAATGTCAAGCTGGGGCTGCTCTGAGGCGCTCATCGTCTAACGCTACGGCCGCTGCGCCCGAACGCATGAGATGTCAGCAGGCGACTGGACCAACGGCGGCGCTCCGCGGTGGAGTCAGAACGGTGCCGCGTCCCGGCTGGGACCAGGCCATAAACTGTGCAAAGCCACGCGTGCGCTGTATCGCGTCGATGGTCGCGCTACGCTGAGGCGGTCAACTGGATAAGCGCGGGGCTCACCGAGACTCGTCGCGTAGCCATCTGGAGGCCCGTTGTGGCCGGCCTAACGTCAGGCGATCAGCCCGCGAATTCCAGAACCGGGGCGATCGAGGGACATCAGGAGAGCATCACCCCCGCTTCCGGGGCACTGGAGGACGAGCAGACGCTTGCAGACCGTGAGCAGACGCTCGCCGACAGCGACGCAACCCTCGCAGACGAGGATCAGACGGGCTCTGAGAGTGACCAGACGAGCGCCGACAAGGATCAGCTTGCCGCCGACCGCGATCAGGCCGCCAGCGATCGCGACCTCGCGGCGGGGGTCGACCCGGCCGCGTATGAGTTCAGCCACAACGTCCGCGAGCGCACATCGCGTCAGCGCGGAGAGACCGCCCGTCAGCGCGAAGAGACCGCTCAGGCGCGTCTGGATGCCGCCCAAGAGCGTGACGCGATTGCACATATCCGCGATCTAGCGGCGCTGGCACGAGACCACGCCGCTAATTCGCGCGATCTCGCGATGGCACAGCGCGATGTCGCCCACGCGCAGGATCTCCAGGCGCGTTCGCTATCGGGCGCCGAGATCGTCATGCGCGCGGCCGAGCAACGACGGCGCGCCGCTGAGCACCGCGCACACGCCGCCGAGCAACGCGCGCTGGCTGACGAAGACCGCCGCGCGGCAGCACGCGACCGCGAAAAAGCGGCCCGCGAGCGGTTGCGCGCTCGTGAGGACCGCGAGGCGCTCGCACGTCAGCTTGCGATCGCCGCGCTCGATCCGCTGACGGGCGCACGCACGCGGGCGGCAGGCTTGAGCGAACTCGACCACGAACTGGACCGCTGCCGCCGGACCAGCGGTCGGCTGGTCGTCGCCTACGTCGACGTCGTCGGACTGAAGACCCTCAACGACAGCATGGGTCACGCCGCCGGCGACGAGCTGCTCAGACGCATCGTGGCGCTCATCAAGGAGCACCTGCGCTCGTATGACCTGATCATCCGACTCGGCGGGGATGAGTTTCTGTGCGCGATGTCTGACATGACGCTGCCAGGCGCGCGCCAGCGCTTCAGCGCGATCGCCGCCGCCTTGGCGAGTACACCTGGCCCGGGCGCGATCCGGACCGGTTTCGCCGAGCTCACCCCCGACCAGACCGCCACAGAGCTGATCGTGCACGCAGACATCGACCTGATCAACACCCGCCGCGCCGGCGACAACGGAAGACCGACCGCCGACACCGCGAACGTGACGCCGATCCGATGACACTCCATCCGGCACAGACGTTGCGATGACCGCGCCGATCGCAACCCCCCACTTCGCCGCAGGCCGAGAAGGCCTTGTCGTCCTCCCAGACGCGCGGCGAGGACCGCCTCGCGGTCAACCCGGTTCCGACCCCCGCACGGTCCGGGTGACCGCGAGGCCACACTTACGGCGAAGCTTTCCCCGTCGCTTCCGTCGTCCTATATTGCCCGCAAGTTGCAGCTGCCCACGATCACTTCGACGCACGAGCGTCTGGCGGCGCTGGTCGGCCGTTGGCGTGGACACGAAGAGCGCTCCACGGCTCCCTGGGCTGCGGGCGGCAGAGCCGACGCGACGCTTGACTTCCACCTTGCGGCCCGGAAGTTCGTGCTGGTCGAGGACTACGCCAGCCGCCGAGACGGCCAACCAGACCTCAGCGGCCATGGCGTGTTCTCGGTCGACCCCGGGACCGGGGACGTGTTGTGGCACTGGTTTGACAGCATCGGATTTCCGGCTGCCGAGCCCGCGCGCGGCGAATGGAAAGATGAACGCCTCGTGCTCGAGCGCAGCTCGTCGCGTGGGACAAACCGCACCACGTGGTCCCTCCAAGGCGGCGAGCTGCACCAGATAGTTGAGTTCCGCCCGCCGGGCGCCGACGAGTTCACTGTGCTGGTCCATGGCCGGTACACGCGCGACGCGTAGCCACGCAGGCGAGGGTTAAGTTAAGACCTCGCGGATACGCGGCGCCGGTGCGGCCTGTGAGGATCGCTCGGGTCAGGCCGTACAGCGGGGTACGGCGGATGTGCTCCCCGGCCAGGTGCGCGCGCCGGGCAGCCATGCAGACGCCGACGCGGTGCGCACGCGGTACCAGCGCGTGCTCCTGTACCGGTCCTCGGACCCAACCCGGGTGCCATCGGGGATGTAGCACTCCGCGATGAGCCGGTTGCCGTGGCGGGTGTGGTTGGCCACGTTGGCCGCGTTATAGGGCGCGTGCGGATCGCGAGCAAGCCCGAGCCGGCAGTCCGGGATCATGGAGCGATGGCATGCGACCTCGGCGTTGTACACCTTGACCGCAACGCCCGGGGTGGTGGTCTCGCCCCCCGTGACCGCAAGGGCGCCGCCCGTGATCATGGCCGCCATCGCGAGCGCGGCCGCGGCGAACCGCGCCCGCCCCCTGCGCCAGCGCGCGACGCGCGGCGCGGGCCGATGCGGCGACGCGGGCTCGCCGGCGTCGAGCGCCTCGACGCGCGCGAGCATGGCCGCGGCCGTATGAGGACGCCGGGCGGCGTGGTCGGGAGCGAGGCAGTCAGCGACGATCGGGCGCCAGGCCTCCGGGAGCTCGTCGGCCAGTCGCAGCTCTGCCTGCCCGCCGGCATAGGCCTGTGCCGCGGCTCCGCGTGCTCTGGCGCTGGCTCCCGGAAAGGGATACATGCCGCCCGTCAGCAGCTGGTGAGCGGTGACCCCGAGCGCCCAGATGTCGGCGGTCGTACGGGTCGCGATGCCGTGCTCCCCGATCCGCTCGGTCCACCACTCGGGCGGCAGGAAATCCGACGAGCCAAGTCGCGGAGCGTAGGCGTGGGTGCCGTCGAGCTCGCGCGCGAGCCCGAAGTCGGCCAGCCGCACGGATCCGTCCTGCATGAGCAGCACGTTGCTGGGCTTGAGGTCACCGTGTACCCATCCCGACGCGTGTATGTGGACGAGCGCCTCGCAGATCTCGGCGATCACCCGCGCTGCGTCGGGTACTGGATCCGGCGCGGTCAGCGTGGCGAGCAGGTCCTGCAGGCTGGTGGCCGCGCGCTCCATCGCCAGCACCACCGAGCCATGCAGCTCGGGTTCGTCGGGGTCGTCGACGACGAAGGTCTCGAAGGTCCGGATCAGTCGCGGGTGATCGGCCTGCTCGTTGAAGCGGATCTCCTCGCGGATGGCGTCCTGCAGATCGGCGTACTGCGGTGGCGATAGCGCCCCACCCGGCAAGAACTTGAGCGCGCCGCGCAGGTCCTCGGAAGGATCCTGCGGCGCGCCGGGAACGCGCAAACGGCGCGCTTCGTAGACGCTGCCCCACGAGCCCGAGGCGATACGCGTCGTCACTTCCCACCCGCCGGCTCGGTATCCCGCCGGCACCTCCACGAGCGCCGAGGACACGCTCAGTCCCTTTCTCCCAGGGCTCGCGAAGGCAGCAGCCGGCGGTGTTCGTCGCGAACGAGTCCGAATCGCAGCGCGACCGATACCAGCGCATCGCGCTTCCACTCCAGGCGCTCGTCTGCCCCCGGCCGCGGTTCCTTGACCCGCAGCTTCGTGATCGCGAGGTAGTCGATGTGGTAGTTGACTGCGGTGCGCGTGAGCTCGCGGCACCGCTTGTGCGTCTTGAGGCGTTCGACGATCTCTGCCGCCGTGGGTAGTGCGACCGTCGAGCTGTCGAGCAGTCGCGGCTCGCACAACGCCACCAGGATGAGGAAGTACTTGGCTGTCTCGTCGAGCGGAAAGGCTGCGGTGGTGCGGTCTCCGGCAAGCGCGTCGGGACTGTCGGGATCGGCGTAGGAGTGCTGGGGTGCGAACACCAGGAAGCTGACCGGGCCGTCCGTCACGGGCAGCGACACGCGGGCGAACTCGAATGGGACGGGCGCCGCGATCCGTCGCGGGGACACCATCAGGTACTCGCCGCCGCCCTCGGGGTTGTCGACCACGTAGGTCTTGTCATGGCTGAGGTTGCTGATCAGCCAGTAGTCCTCGACCGTGCTGATCTCCCCGGCGAGCCGCGAGACGCCGTCGTGGGGCAGCGCGATGTCGACCTCGCATTCCGGAGCGCCACGCCCGAACCGCAACGTCTCCCCCGGCCCGACGTTCAGCACCTGAGTCGGCGGACCGCCGTCTGACGCGGGCACCTGCACGAGGACGGTCTCCATCCGCGCCAATCAAGCAGACGCTTCACCGATGGTCAACGGGTATGTGCGCATGCGCACACGGGCACGTGAGCGTATCGCCCGGAAACGCGCGAACTCCGCTGGCGTTGACCGCTTCTTAGTGGTTGGATTGGTGGGGTACCAAGAGGTCGCCGCCGTTCACCCGTCCGGAAGGTCTGCCATGCCATCGATCTCGTCTCCTGCCCCCTTCGCAGACGCGCCTCGGGTGATCGACGATGACGGCGACTACGAGTACTTCTGGAGTCGCGGCGACGTCGACGTCCCGATCCCGCGCTGGCTTGCCGAGATAGTCGACGTGCCGGGCATCGTGCGACTGGAGATCTTCCTGATCGGGGTCTGCACCGGTCTGGTCGTCGCGGCTGTCGCGCTGCTGATCGCATTCTGGGTCGCCCTGGGATGAGTCACATCGTCAGCCGTCGGCCTCGAGTAGCCTGACCGCCTCGGCCCAGGCCCGCCGCGTGGCCTCGTCGGGCTCGGGAAAGCGCGGGTCCATCCGCTCGAGGTGGTGCACGACGATCTGTGCGACCACAGTCCTTGCCATCCACTTGTGGTCCGCCGGAATCGCGTACCACGGTGCCGCGTCGGTGCTCGTCGCACGCAGGACGTCCTGGTAGACAGCTCGATAGGCGTCCCAGTGCTCGCGCTCGGCCACGTCGTCGAGCGAGAACTTCCATTGCTTCTCGGGATCGGTGGCGCGCTGAAGCAGGCGCTTACGCTGTTCCTCCTTGGAGATATGCAGAAAGAACTTCACGACGCGCGTCCCGCATGAGACGAGGTGGCGCTCCCAGACGTCGATCGTCTTCATCCGCGCATCCCAGAACGCCCGATCGCCCCGCTGCGGGTCGACCGCTTCGGCGGCAAGGTGCTCCGGGTGTACGCGCACCGCGATGACCTCCTCGTAGTGCGAGCGGTTGAAGATGCCGATCTGGCCTCGCTCGGGTAGCGCCACGACGCAGCGCCACAGCCAGTCGTGGTCCAGATCGTGTGGGCTGGGCACCTTGAATGACGTCGCCCGCAGGGCCGACGGGTCCGCGCCGCTCATGACGTGAGCGATCGTCCCGTCCTTTCCCGAGGCGTCGAGTCCCTGCAGGACGACCAGCAGCGACTGCCGGCGCTCCGCGTAGAGGCGCTTCTGCAGCAATCGCAGGCGCTTGAGATCCGCCTCGCGCAGCCCGCGTGCGTGCGTGCAGTCCAGACCTGCCGTGTCGGCGGGGTCGTGATCGGCGAGCCGGAACCGATCGGGGGCGACGCGATAGCGAGACTCCAGGTCAGGAACCTTCATTGGACGTCGGCTTCCGTCCTGGTCCTTGCCAGGCGCGGCGCAGTCGCATCAGGCAACATCTCACCTAAGAGCGCGCTCGAGATCGGCGACGAGATCCTCGGCCGCCTCGACCCCACAGGACAGCCGCACGAGATCCGCCGGGACGGCCGCGGCGGATCCTTCGACGGACTGGTGGGTCATCGCCTGCGGCACCTCGATGAGCGACTCCACCCCGCCGAGCGACTCGGCAAGCGTGAAGATCGACGTCGTGCTCGCGATCCGGACGGCCGCGGGATGGCGGAAGGAGACCATCCCGCCGAAGCCGGGCCAGCGGACGTCCGAGACGCCGCTCGCTGTCTCGAGAAACGCGCTGACGGCACGCGCGTTGTCGGCATGCGCTGCCATGCGCAGGTGCAGCGTGCGCAGGCCGCGGTGCACGAGGAAGCAGTCCAGCGGTCCCGGAACGGCCCCGACGGCGTTCTGCACGAAGCGCACGCGCTCGTGCAGCGCCTCGTCGCCCACCACGACAGCGCCGCCGACCGTATCGGAGTGCCCGCCGAGGTACTTCGTCGTCGAGTGCATGACGGCGTCGGCACCAAGCTCGAGCGGTCGCTGGTTGACCGGCGTCGCGAACGTGTTGTCGACCACGACGAGCGCCGGACCCTTGCGCGCGATCACGCCCTCGATGTCGACGACGTTCAGCAGCGGGTTGGTCGGCGTCTCGACCCAGATCAGTCGCGTGTCGTCGCGCACGGCGGCAGCGACCGCGTCGAGGTCGGTCTGATCGACGAGCGTGTAGGTCAGGCCCCAGCGGGCGAGCACCTTGTCGACGAGCCGGTAGGTGCCGCCGTACAGGTCCGACGGCAGGACGATGTGTCCGCCGGCCTCGGCGACGACGGTGATCAGCGCGTGCGACGCCGCCATGCCGCTGGAGAACGCGCTCGCATGACCGCCCTCCAGCTCGCCCAGCGCGCGCTCCAGCGCGGCCCGCGTCGGGTTGGCTGAACGGGCGTAGTCGTAGTCCTCGACGAACGCGCCCGGCGTTTGCTGGGCGTACGTCGACGTCTGGTGGATCGCCGGGATGACGGAACCGTAGTGCGGGTCCGGATCGAGCCCCGCGTGAACCGCGCGGGTGGCGAAGGCGGCGTCGGGCGGCACGCGGCTCATCGCGCAAGCGCCTCGAGCAGGTCGGCGCGCGTGAGTATGCCCGTGGGGCGGCCGTCGACGATCACGAGCAGGGCCTGGCGCTCGGCAGCCAGCAGCTCGACGGCCTCCTGCATCGCGTCGCCCGCGGCGATCGCGGGAAACGGCGCCTCCATGACGTCTACGATCAGCTCACCGAGCAGCGCGGCGTCGTCGATGATCCGCTTGAGCAGCCCGCGCTCGCCGATCGAGCCGACGACGGTCGAGGCGTCGTGCGCGGACACCACCGGGAGCTGCGAGACGCCGTGCTCGTGCATGAGCGCGAGCGCGTCGCGCACCTTGTCGTGTGTCGAGACCGTGACGAGCTGCAGCGTGTCGTCGCGCTCGCGCTTGAAGTGCAGGATGTCGCCGACCGTCTCGGTCGACGTCCGCTCGAGGAAGCCACGGTGCGTCATCCATGCGTCGTTGAAGATCTTCGACAGGTAGCTGCGCCCGCCGTCGGGGAGGACGACGACGATCAGGGCATCGGGATCGTCGACCTCGGCTGCGATCCGCAGCGCCGCGACGAGCGCGAGACCCGACGATCCGCCGGCGAGGATCCCCTCCAGCGCAGCGAGGCGGCGCGTCATCAGAAACGAGTCGCGATCGGACACCGTGATGTAGCGATCGACGATCTCCGGATCGAACGTCTGCGGCCAGAAGTCCTCCCCCACGCCCTCGACCAGGTACGGCCGCACGCCGTCCTCCCCAGACGAGAAGATCGACCCCTCCGGGTCGGCGCCGATGACCTGCAACTGCGGGTTGCGCTCCTTCAGGTAGCGCCCGGCTCCCGTGATCGTGCCGCCGGTGCCGACACCTGTGACCAAGTGCGTGATGCAGCCGCCGGTCCCCTCCCACACCTCCGGCCCCGTGGAGCGGTAGTGGGCTTCGGGGTTGGCCGGATTGGCGTACTGGTTGGGCCGGAAAGCCCTCGGGATCTCGCTCGCCAAGCGCTCGGCGACCTTGTAATAGGACTGCGGCGAGTCCGGCGGCACGTCGGTAGGCGTCACCACGACCTCGGCGCCGTAGGCACGCAGCAGGTCGATCTTCTCGCGTGACTGCTTGTCGGGCATGACCGCGACGACGCGGTAGCCCTTCAGGCGCGCTGCGATCGCCAGGCCGGCGCCCGTGTTGCCGGACGTCGGCTCGACGATCGTCCCTCCCGGCTGCAGTCGGCCGTCGCGCTCGGCGGCGTCGATGAGCGCGACCGCGACACGGTCCTTGATCGACCCGCCGGGGTTGAGCGACTCGACCTTCGCGACGACCTGCGGCGTCAGGCCGGCGGCGAGGCGCGACAAGCGCACCAGGGGCGTGTGGCCGATCGCATCGAGAATCGACTCGTCGATGTGGAGCTGGGGACCGGCGGTCTTCGCCACCTGTCGCACTGTACGCCCAGTGGCCCGACCGCGGCACGAGCCGCGCCCTGCCGTGTGTTCCCGGCTTGACAGCCTCGGCGCAGGACATAAGGTTGTCCGCCGGAGAGCGTCCGCGAGTCGTCGGGCGCGCTCGAGGACCAAGCGTCGCGCAGGGCAGCGGCGCGTGATCAGGGAGGGCGTCCGGTGAGTCGTAGCCAACCGTTTGAGTTGCCGGAGTTTTACATTGGTTGGCCGGCGCGGTTGAACCCGAATCTCGAGGTGGCGCGGGCGCATTCGAAGGCGTGGGCGCGTGCGGTGGGGATTTTGGATACGCCGGCGGCGGACGCTACGCCGGAGATCTGGGATGAGGCGAAGTTCGATGCGATGGACTACGCGTTGTTGTGTGCCTATACGCATCCGGACACGTTGGGTCCTGAGCTTGACCTGGTCACGGATTGGTATGTCTGGGTGTTCTACTTCGACGATCACTTCCTCGAGGTCTATAAGCGCCCGCAGGACGCGGAGGGCGGGCGGGCCTATCTGGAGCGCTTGATGTTGTTCATGCCGGTCGACCTGGGGGCGTCTGCGCCGCCGGAGCCGACGAATCCGGTTGAGCGTGGGCTGTTGGATTTGTGGGCGCGGACGGTTCCCAGCAAGACGTTGCAGTGGCGCCAGCGGTTCTTTGCGAGCACCAAGAGCTTGTTGGAAGAGTCAAACTGGGAGCTCAACAACATCGCCGATCAGCGCGTCGCCAATCCGATTGAGTACATCGAGATGCGTCGCAAGGTCGGTGGGGCGCCGTGGTCGGCGCACCTGGTCGAGCATGCGAACTTCGTCGAGGTTGCCGATCGCGTCTGGGATAGCCGGCCGATGCGGGTGCTCAAGGACACGTTTTCCGATGCGGTGCATCTGCGCAACGACCTGTTTTCCTATCAGCGCGAGATCGAAGACGAGGGCGAGCTTGCCAACTGCGTGCTGGTGTTGGAACGCTTCTTTGGCATCGGGACGCAGCGTGCGGCGGATCTGACCAGCGAGATTCTCAGCTCGCGGCTGTATCAGTTTGAGAACACCGCGCTGACCGAGCTGCCCGCGCTGTTTGAGGAGTACGCGCTGACCCCACTGGAGCGCCAGAGCGTGATGTTGTATGTCAAAGGCTTGCAGGATTGGCAGGCGGGCGGGCATGAGTGGCACATGCGTTCCAGCCGCTACATGAACGACAGCAGCGCCGGCGAACAGGCCGACGAGCCCGCGATCCCCGGCGGTCCGACCGGCCTGGGAACGGCGGCAGCGCGCATGCTGAGCCTGTCCCCCAAGTCGGCTGGCCTCACCCGCTTTCGCAGCTACATGCACCGGCCCTACGAGCCTGTGGGGCCGACGACCTTGCCGGACTTTTACATGCCCTACACGGCGCGGGTCAACCCGAACCTGGCCACGAGTCAGCAGGACTGCATCGAGTGGTGTCGCGCGATGGGCATGTACGCAGCGATCCCCGGCGTACCCGGCGGCTATATCTGGAAAGAGGAGGAGCTCGAGGATTTCGACTTCGGGCAGTGCTCGGCTCGGCTGCATCCGGATGCCACCGCTGATGAGTTGAACATCTCGACGCGCTGGCTGGCATGGGGAACCTACGGCGACGACTGGTTTCCTCGCATCTACGGGCCGACTCGCGACATGGCCGCGGCGAAGACGCAGAACGCTCGCCTATCGGCGTTCATGCCCTTGGACTGCGCGACGACGGCGCCGCCGTCCAATCCGCTCGAGGCGGGACTGGCCGACCAGTGGCTGAGCACCGCGACGCCGATGGGGCTCGCCGACAGGCAGGCGTTCCGCGACGGTGTCGAGAAGATGACGGCGTCGTGGCTGTGGGAGTTGCAGAACCACATCCAGCAGCGCATCCCCGACCCGATCGACTACATCGAGATGCGGCGCCGGACGTTCGGCTCGGATATGACGATGGCGCTGGCCCGGATCACGCACAGCGGAGAGCTTCCGCCCGAGCTGTTCCAGACGCGCCCGATGCTGGGGTTGGAGAACGCCGCGCAGGACTACGGCTGCCTGACCAACGACATCTTCTCCTACCACAAGGAGATGCAGTACGAGGGCGAGCTGCACAACTGCGTCCTCGTCGTGCAGAACTTCATCGGCATCGAGATCGCCCAGGCGGTGCTCGTCGTCTGCGATCTCATGACGTCACGGCTACAGCAGTTCCAGCACATCATCGCCACCGAACTTCCCTTCGTGGCAGACAGCTTCGACCTCGACGACGCCGACCGCGGAACCCTCGAAGGCTGGATCACCATGATGCAGGACTGGATGGCAGGCATCCTCGACTGGCACTACTTGAGCCGGCGCTACAAACCAGATCACCTGGAACGCCGGTTCGGGGCGCCGGCTGCACCGGTGCCGCCGGCGCTCATCAATGCCGGTCGTGGCGCGGCGTCGGCCGCCAGCGGTTCCGCGTCCGACCTGGCCGCCCGCCCGGCCGCGGCCTTTTCGGCTGTCCCCACCGGCCTTGGCACCTCAGCGGCGCGTCCGCCGTCGCCGCTCAGTGCCCCGCCTGAGACGTCACCGGTTCCGGTCCCGTAACAGCGCACCGTCGGCACGTCAGTTGACGGCGTTTGGAGTGCTCGAGCCGTGAGCGCGCGCATGGAACGGTAGGTCTTGGTTGTGTCGTATTACTTGCTCAATCATCTGTCGACGGCGTGTTGATCGTGGTGATTGTTGGTGTGCCGACGGTGGCGGCGTTAGTGGTGGTGTGGGTCGTTGATGGGGTGTTTGTGACTTTGCGTGATCTTGAGATGGATGACGCGGTGCGTGATGTGGTGGGGTCGGTGTTTGGGTTGTTGTTGGCGTTGGTGATCGCGAGCATCGTGACCAAACAGGATGATGCTGAGAGTGCGGCGGCTGCGGAGTCCACGGCGGCGGCGCAGTTGGCGCGTGCGACGCGGGGCGACGATGTCGTGGCGCTCAGGGCGCGTGATGTGGTGGGTGTGTCTCCGATGCGTTTGGGCCGACGGTCTTTCGCGCGGTCGACGGCGAGATCCGCGGTGGCAACATGGAGGCCTTTCGCGGCGGCTGGGACCTGATCAGGGTCGGCGGCAAAGAACTCGAGCCGCCCGACGTCATCTCGTTGTTTGAGCAGCCCTCACGCTTTTGCCGGGACCCCACGCGCCGGCCCCCGCCACGCACCACCGCCCCCGCCCCGCTCGGCGCGAACGTCCGCCGTTGACCACCGCCGGGCGTTGCGTTGGCGCCCGGCTGAACTGCTGTCGTTGATCGTGGCCGTTGGGAGTAGGGTGCCCGCTGTGGGTCCTCCCGCCTGCTTGCGCGGTCGGCCGTGATCACACGCTGGGAGACGTGCTATCGGTGGAGGTACAGTCGTGGCTGAGACGTTGCAACCGGATGCGCAGACCAATGGTGGGGCGCCGGCGCGCCAGAGTTTGGGGACTGAGGCTGCGCGGACGTTGGCGACGACGACCAAGTCGGCGCCGCAGATGCAGGGCATT
>JAWVGJ010000050.1:0-3294 GCA_033855115.1 Solirubrobacteraceae bacterium | reverse complement strand
AAGCGCTGCCCGTCGGGCCTCGCTGCCACACTGGATGCGCCACTACAACGAGCGGCGCACCCACAGCGCCCTCGGCAACCGAACTCCCCTCGCTCGCGTTCGGGAGGTCACCGGGCTCAACAGCTAGACCGCCTATGGCGGTGTCGCTGTGCGCTCAGGCGCCCAGCCCGCGCATAGCCGCCGCTAGCGGCGGATTGCTATAGGGACCCGGTGCCTCAAGCCCCGCGAGCACACGCCCGCGCTCGTCCTCAGGCTTGTCCTGGGAGAGCTTTGCTTCTGCGTGCCAAGACTCTGCACGCAAGCGGAAGGCGACGACCTTGTCAGCCATCTCGCGCGCGGTCTTCCCCATCCGTTGCAGCGACCACGGGTGCTCAACGGCGGACTCAAACCGGTCAACGGTCTGCTGCAGGACGGGCATCGCGTCGTCGAGCAGGTCAGGCGTCCCCCTGACGTGGAGCGTGACGTAATTCCACGTCGGAATGGTGTCGCGCTCATACCAGCTCGCCGAAACGTACCCGTGCGGTCCGTGGAAGATGAGCAGGACCGATCGGTCCAGTGCATCGTAGGCGGGGTCCAGGCGCGCGACGTGGCCGAGGATCACGAGGCCCTCAGCATCCTCGTCGACCAGGCACGGCATGTGCGTCGCCCGAAGGTCCGCCGTCACGATCGTGGCGAACGGGTGAGCGCGCGCGATCGACCGAGCCGTCTGGACATCGCCGACGCAGAACGCCTTTTCAGTCTGCACGTCGTCGAGGTACCCGCCGAAGCGAATATTGAGGCCCCCACCGCAGCCGAGGCTCTGCGCCACGCGGTGACGCGGCGCTTTCAGGCTTAGCTAAGTTGTCTCATTCCTCGTAGCGGATTCATTGGCGCCACGTGTCCCTCGTCGGACCGCTGCGCCGCCACCGGACCGCGACGCTGATCGGTCTCGGCGCAACGAGTGATGCTGGGACCGGCGTGCGTCCGGCGCAACCGATCGCGGGTTGCGTAGTCGGTGGCGCTCCATCGGGTGGTCCTCCAGCGGGACCGCTCCGTGGCCAGCTTTGCTGATCGGATACGGCAACGTCGGGACCGTTGTCGCGCCGCCGGCACCGAATCCAAGGATCCTTGAACGTACGCCATCCTGGGCTGACGGCCGGCGGTGAGCGTCGCATGCTCGAGTGGTCGGTCGGCTGTGCGTACGCTGGTGGCGGGTCCCAGCCCCCCGGCTTGTCCGACGCGCCGCTGAACGGTCAGGTTCTTGTGGCGAGGCAGGGCGCGTGGGGTGACGCGGCTGAGTGAAGCGCCGCTGCGCGCGACTTCAGCCGCGCCCGACCGACTGGCGCGTTGTGGGCTGGCAGCGACGGCTCGATTAAAAGACCAGCGGGCGCGCAACCTCGGCGGTCGCGTCTCGTTAGATGAGCATGCACGCTCGATTGACTTTCATTGCGATGACGCTCGGCGCGGCGCTCGCGACAGCCGGCCCGGCGTCGGCGGCAATACCGATCCCTGTTCCCCAGCGGCCGCACGCGCGTGTCGTGACCTTCGAGCACGGAGTGCGCGTGACGACGCTGCAACTCTCGCTGTATCGCAGCGGCCACGTGATTCGCGGCCGGGTCACCCTCGCCGCGCAGAGCACGACAGGCCGGGCGGTCACGCGCACTCTGCGAGTCGGACGCTGCCTGCGCGCAGCCCCGGCGGCGCCGGTCTGCCCTGCATCGACATCGCTGACCGTCCACGTCCCCCCGACGGGCTCAGTCACGCTCTCGCGGCCGGTCACACTTCGCCAGCCTGGCGCGCGGCTGGACGCCGTCGAGGCCCGGCTGGTTGTTCCCGGCGCCGCGTCGGAGCCCGCGTACTATCACGCCGACGCCGAGCTGCTGCTGCGCGGTCGCGCTTGGCGCGGGGCGACCGCCAGACACCGGTACGGGCTCGTGCTGACGTCCAGCCCCCAAGCGGCAGTGCGACGCATCTCCGTCGACGGCCCGGCGACTGAGCCCGACGAGCTCGACGTCGACGTCCACTACACAGCCAGCGGCTCGGCGCTGGGCGTGCCGGTGACGACATTTCTGCGCTCTCCAGCGTCGGCGAGGGACCCACGAACTGTGCTGAGCAACCAGCGCGGACATGGGCCGCAGAGCTTCGCCGACCGCTTCGGCGCCAAGCAGCTGGGCGCGTCTGCGTTCGGCGTCGAAGTGCGCGCAGGCAGCAACCTGCTCGCCCGCGTGCTGCTGCCCTGGCCCGTCAACCCCTGAAGCCCACCCGCATTCCCCACGCCCGACCGCTTCGCCGAGCCAACACCCGACGCCGACTGGGCGCTGGATCGCGTGCCAAGCAGGACCGTCCAGATTCACTGTGCTACGCCGGATCGACGCGCGGCCCGAAATCCGTAATCGCAGATGCGCGGCGAACCGCCGAAGCTGTCGGCATCGATCCCTGGTGGGTGACGTCGCCGACATCAGCAAGGACGCCAGACCGGACATCGTCATCGCAAACGGCGCGACGGCTCGATCTCCGTCCTCCTCGGCCGCGGCGACGACCCGTTCGCGCCCACTGTCACGTACTGATAGGGCGTACCGCGACTGGGAACGCAGCTCGGGCCGCGGCCCTCCTCAGTCAGCTGATCGTCGTTGATGACGCCTGTGAGAGCAGCAGTCCGCGCCGGGGCCGACGAGAATGGATCTCTCGTGCAGGGGCGCTCTTGGGAACGGCTCCCGTCTCGCTCATGGATCGGCTTGCGTGCGTGCGTGCGGGTTCTCGTTCGGCGGTGTGGGCGCCCCAGAGCGGTGACGGCCAGATGCAGGTCCCTAGAACTCAGCGCGTTTTTGGGTGTCGAGAATGTGGCGCTGGCTCCGTCCTAGGTACACCAGTGGCCACGACAGGCCGCGCGACGAAGAAGGAGAACCACCATGACGATTCAACGGATGGACAACGTCGGCATTGTCGTCGACGACCTTGAGGCTGCCATTGCGTTCTTCGTAGAACTCGGCATGGAGCTGGAGGGCAAAGCGCAGATCGAGGGCCTCTGGGCGGACCGCACCGTCGGACTCGACGGCGTCCGCTGCGACATCGCGATGATGCGGACCCCAGACGGCCACGGCCGGCTTGAGCTGGCGAAATACCACACCCCCGCGGCGATCGGCGCCGGACCGCATAACCCGCCGCACAACACGCTGGGCATGCATCGCGTCATGTTCGCCGTCGACGACATCGAGGACGTCGTTGCCCGCCTGCGCACTCACGGCGCCGAACTCGTCGGTGAGCTGGCCCAGTACGAGGACAGCTACCGGCTCTGCTACGTCCGCGGCCCCGAGG
>JAWVGJ010000049.1:0-35255 GCA_033855115.1 Solirubrobacteraceae bacterium | reverse complement strand
GCAGGCGTCTGTGCCTGCGCCGCCGTTGACAGTATCTGTGGCCGCGTCGTTCTGAGGGCCCCTGAGGGTGTCGTCGTTCTCGTTGCCGTTGAGGATGTCAACGCCGGTGCCGCCGTCGAGGTTGTCGTTGCCGGTTCCGCCGTTGAGGGTGTCGTTTTCGGTTTCGCCCTTGAGGATGTCGTTGCCCTCGCTGCCGTTGAGCGTGTCGGCGCCGATACCGCCGCTCAGCGTGTCGTTGCCGGCGCTGCCGGTCGCGGTGTCGTCGCCGGTGCCACCGGTCAGGGTGTCGTTGCCGACGACGCCTGTCATCGTGTCGTTACCGGTGCCACCGTCGATATTGTCGTCGAACGATGAGCCGGTGATCGTGTCGTTGCCGGCGACGCCAAGGATCGTCCTGGCGCCTGCCGCGTTGGCGCAGTCGATCGTGTCATTGCCGGCGGTACCGGTCACGACCGCACCGGACACCGGGACGCTATTGACCGTGCAGGTATCGGGTGCCGCGGTCGCCGACGCGCTGGTGATACCCATGGCGATAGCGACCGTGCCGGCAACAGCGCCGGCAACAAGCACGCTCCGACGAGCGCGGTGGCGTGGGCTGGACATATGGATCATGAATGTTCCCTCTGTTGCTCTGGGAGCCGACCCCCCGCAACGCGACGGGTGCGACTCAGGGTGCACCACCCGTCGCGATCCAACGAGTGGCGTAAGCAGTCCGTGGCCGTCGCGGTCAGCGCCGGCGTGGCGGGGCCATAACGAGGCCCTTGCGTCCCCGGAAGGACCAAGCACTTCGCCGCTATGGCTCCGTCAGTGGGATTCAACGGCTCCCCACGCGCTTCACGATCACCATATGGCGCAGCGACCGCAAAGAACATCGCTGAACCCAGCCATTTATCGGCTGTGATGCGATCGTCAGCCGTCGAGCAGGACCGCGCAGACACCCAATAGGCGTAGTCGGCGCGGTCGTTTGCGGCCAAGATCGAGCTGTGATCGCCGTCGCCGGGGGCTGTCTGACCTCTCAGACGGCGACGCCGCCAGCGGACGGGGAATGCGCTCCAGTGCGCTGATGCGTCGGCTGTGCGTCGGTCGGTGACGTCGACGTCAGATCCTTTGTGCCGGCCTTGCGGTGCAGCATGTCGATGTTCTGCGTGACGACGGCGTCGAGCAGACCCTGACGATCAAGCTCGACCAGAGCCTCATGGGCGCGGTTGGGCTGCTTGTCGCCGAGCACCTGGAAGCGCTGGCCATAGAACGCCAGAAGCGCGCGGGATCGCGGCGCCAGGCGTCGATGTGCGCGACCTCCATCGGGTCGACGTTCTGCCAGATTCCCGTTGCTGGCGAGCGGAAGTGCAGGGTCCCGGACGGGACCGAGATCCCGGCGCCGGTCGGCGCAACGTCGACGCAGCGCAGCGGACGAGTTCCGCGAGCTTCTCGGTGCCGGTGGCGCCTATTCGCCCTTCCATTGTGCCGAGCGCTTGCCGAGGAACGCGCTGATGCCCTCGCGCGCATCGCCGGTCTTGAAGATCTCGCCGAAGGCGGCCTTCTCGGCCTCGATGCCCTCGTCGAGGTCGGCGTCGCCGGCCGTCGTGCGCTTGATCGCGGCGACGGCGAGCGGTGCCTGACCGCCGAGCTTGCGCGCCCACGCGAGCGCGGCATCGAACAGCTCGTGGTCGGGCACGACGCGATTGACGAGTCCGATCTCGTAAGCGTCCTGTGCGGAGATCGGATCTCCCGTGAGGTTCATCTCAAGCGCTCGCGACGTCCCCACGAGCCGGGGCAGCCGCTGCGTGCCGCCGAAGCCGGGAATGATCCCGAGGTTGATCTCCGGCTGACCGAAGCTCGCCGACTGCGCCGCGATCCGCACGTCGCAGGCCATCGCCAGCTCACAGCCGCCGCCGAAGGCAACCGCATTGACGGCGGCGATCGTGGTCGTCGAGGAGCGCTCCATCGCGCGCAGCAGCGCATGCGCCTCGTCCATCAGCGCGGCGCCCGTCTGCTCGTCCATCTGCGTGAACGCCTTGATGTCCGCGCCGGCGCAGAACAGCATCGGGTTCGCCGACGCGACGATCAGCGCGCGGATCGAGTCATCGCCGTCGATGTGCTCCCACACTCGCCGCAATTCGGCGATGACCTGCGGGGAGAGCGAGTTCGCGGGCGGGCGGTCCAGCCACGCGATCGCGGTCGCGCCGCGAGTCTCCAGCTGCACGGCGTCGCCCTGCTCAAAGCCGTCGTCGGGGCGCTTGTAGGCGAAGAACCCCTGGCCGCTCTTAACCCCCAGGCGACCCTGGGCGACGAGCCGGCGCAGGATCTGTGGCGGCGCGTAGCGGTCGCCCCACTCGGCCGCGGCGTGCTCGAGAGCGTCGAGCACGTCATCCAGGCCGGTCTGGTCGGCGCGCGCGAACGGCGGCGGGATCATCCCCGCACCCGCCATCATCCCGAGGTCGATGTCCTTCATCGATGCCATGCCCTCCTCGAGCAGCAGGCAGGCTTCGACGAACGCCTTGAGCACGTAGCGCTGCGTGAGCTCCTCGGCGTCGAACTCGCTCTCCCCGGTCGACCGCGGCTCGCCGCTCTCGTAGAAGCCCTTGCCGGTCTTCGCGCCGAGCTCGCCCGCCTCGACCAGCGCCCGCATGCCCGAGTGGATGTAGAAGCTGTCCTCGCCGTAGGACTCCTGGAGGTGCTGAGCGACGTGGAACACCGTGTCCAGGCCGAGCAGATCGGTAAGGAAGTACGGGCCCATCGGTGCGACGCGCGCGCCGGTGACGGCATCGTCGATCGCCTTGATCGACAGCTCGTTCTCTTCCTGGAAGCGCCAGATCTCGCTGATCGAGGACATCAGGATGCGGTTGACGACGAAGCCCGGCTCCTCGCCGCAGACGATCGGGAGCTTGCGGATGCTCTGGGCGAACGTCGTCGCGGTCTGCATCGTCTCCGACGACGTGTCGATGCCCTCGACGATCTCGACGAGGCGCATGAACGACGCGGGATAGAAGAAGTGAAATCCGACCACCTTGTCTGGCCGGCTCGTCGCCTCGGCCATCTCGCTGATCGGCAGCGACGACGTGTTCGAGGCGAGGATCGCGTGCCCGGGCGTGACGCTGTCGAGCTCCGCCAGGACGGCCTGCTTGATCGCCATCCGCTCAGGCACCGCCTCGATGACGAAGTCGACATCTCCGAAGCCCTCATACGCGGTCGTGCCCGTGATGCGGCCGAGGATCTCGGTCGCCTGCGCGCCGGCCTGCTGCTCGGTGATCTTGCCCTTGGAGACCAGGCCGGCGAGCTGCCCGCGCGTCACCTCGTCGGCCTTCTTCAGGCCGAGATCGACGAACTCCTGCTTGACGTCCTTGAGGACGACCGGGATGCCAGCGGAGGCGATGACCTGGGCGATCTCGCCTCCCATCGTCCCTGCTCCGACGACCGCGGCCTTGAACACGAACACGCTTTTCAGCACTCCTTTGGTTTCTTCGGGAACGCGGCCATAGAAGGCCGCGAAAGTCTATGAAGCACGCCCGCGGTCGGCTCGGGGCGCGGACGACGGGAGGTGCCCGAGCGTACGTACCACCGTCAGCCCACCAGTTCGCGGCGGATAAGATCCACCGCCGCGGCAAGCACGTCGAGGTGCGGGACGATCTCCGATGCCAGCCGGTCGCGCTCCTCCGCGCCCGGTTGCGTCAGCCGGTAAAAGCGCCGCGAGCGGCGCTCGGGGTGTTCCCACTCGCTGGCCACCAGGCCGTCGGCCTCCAGTGCCCGCAGCAGCGGATACATCGTGTTCGGATTGACGGCGACGATGCCGCCGGTCAGCTCGCCGACGCGTTCCATGAGCTGGTTGCCGTAAGACGGGCCCTGACCGAGCAGGCGCAGCACGAGCAGTCGCAGCAGGCCGGCCTTGCGCAGCCCCGCGACGAGTGGGTCCGAGGAGCCGGGCCCGGTCTGCGCCTGTGCCGGCGCCCCCGCCGCCGCGCGGACGTCACTGCGGGCGGCCGTCTCGGCGACGGCCGCCTCGGTCGAGGATCGCCGGGACGCCATCGCCGGGAGTATGCCCGCCGCGCGAACCGGCGGCGGCGGGCGCCTCGGCCCCCGAGCTCGGCGATCCCTATGCCGTCGCCGTCGCCGGCTCCTCGATGCGCCGCGGCAGCAGCGTCTCGCGAGCGATGACGAGCCGCTGGATCTGCGACGTGCCTTCGTAGAGCTGCATGATCTTCGCGTCGCGCATGAGCTTCTCGACCTTGTACTCCTTGATGAAGCCGTAGCCACCGTAGATCTGGACGGCGTCGGTCGTGATCTCCATCGCGCTGTCGGCGGCGAAGCGCTTCGCGTGCGAAGACTCGAGCGTGTTGCGCTTGCCGTTGTCGAGCAGCACGGCGCTGTTCCAGGTCGCCAGACGCGAGAGATGCACCTTCGTCGCCATGTCGGCGATCATGAACTGGATCGCCTGGTGCATCGCGATCGGAACGCCGAACTGGACGCGCTCCTTGGAGTACGTCGTCGCCATCGCGAACGCTGCGCGAGCAATGCCGGTCGCCATCGCGGCGACACCCGGACGCGTCCGGTCGAGCACCATCATCGCGAGCTTGAAGCCCTTGTTCTCTTCGCCGAGCAGGTAGCGCGCGTCGACCTCCGTCTCGTTGAACGTGATCGTGGCCGTGTTGGAGGCGCGCTGCCCCATCTTGTCCTCCTTCTTGTCCACGATGACCGTCTCGTCCTTGCGTACGAGAAACGCGGAGATGCCGCGGTGGCCGGCCTCCGGATCGGTCTTGGCGTAGACGACGAAGAAGTCGGCATAGCTTCCGTTGGTGATGAAGCACTTCGAGCCGTTGAGCACGTACTTGTCGCCCTTGCGAACCGCGCGCGTGCGCATGCCAGAGACGTCGGAGCCGGCATCGGGCTCGGTCAGGCAAAACGAGGCGAGCTTGGGCTCGGCCAGGAGCTCGTCGCAGAACTCGCGCTTGACCTCGTCGGATCCACCGAGGATGACGGGGGCGGCGGCGAGGCCGTTGGCGCCGAGCGAGGTCTGGACGCCGGAGCAGCCCCACGAGAGCTCTTCCTCGATGATGCAGCCGTCGAGATAGGACAGGCCGGTGCCGCCGTACTCCTCGGGCAGGTGGGTGTTCATCAGCCCGATCTCGTGGGCCTTGTCGATGATCGCCTGCGGCCAGCCGCCGTCCTTGTCGAGCTCCCAGGCGACCGGGCGGATCTCCTTCTCGGCGAAATCATGAGCGAGCTCGCGGAGGTTCTTCTGCTCGTCGGTGAGCGTGAAATCAACCATTGGTGGGCTCCTGAAGAGGGTTCAACATCGCTAGATTGACTGGTCAGTCAACACCAGGATAGCGGAGCTACCGCCGAATTTCGAGCCGGCCCAGCCGTGGTGGGATCATGCGGCGTGTGCAGGACGCTTTCGGCACCCTGATCCTGGAACGTAGCGGCCGTCGCCGCGGTCATCGCGATCTTCACGCTCGCGGCAACGGGCAAGAGCTACCGCGCGATCGGCGGCGCCGGGTTGGCACCGACGACGAGGACAACACGCGGTCGGGGCGGCCGAGCGGGACGAGGAGATCCGCGAACACGTGGTTGCGCGCAACGCGCGGCGGGTACGCGCGGGCGACAGACCGCTCGATGTCGAGGCCGAGATCGAGCGCCAACTCCGTGTGCTGACCTGATAGAGATAGCCCCTATGGCCAATCCGCGACAGTTCGATCTCGACGACATCGTCAACAGACCGGGTACGTACTTCAACCCGCAGACGGAGGTGCTCATCGTCGTCGACGACTCGCCGGACGTCGATACGGAGATCTTCAACATGGAGGAGTTCGAGGGCGCCGACTGGGTCCTCATCTCCGACGAGTCGCCGATCGACGAGAACGTGCGCGACGAGCTGATGCAGGCCTTCCAGGTTCGTCATGGTGCGACTCTGGGCGCGCTCGTGGGTGGCGGCGACGACATCGTTGACGAGGACGAGAACGCCGAACCCGAGGCCGACGAGTTCAAGGACGACGAGTAGCCAGGCGCGGTGGCCGGCGCCGTCCCGGCCGCGCATGAGGCGCAGGATGGCGCCGTTTGTAATGCTCGTGGTCGCGCTCGCTCCTGGCCCGCCCGCGGTCGCGGCGCCGCAAGTCGAGACAGCGCGCGCGCTGTGGAACCTCGCTGGTTCCGCGACGCCGGCGGCCGGTGTCACGCGGCCGGGCGCCACGGCGCTGACGCTCGCCGGCGACCAGGCGCTGTTTGTACTCGGGACCGAGCGCCGCAAGAGGCTCCTGTCGATTGCGATCGACGGCTCGTCGCGGGCCGTGGAACGCTTTCACTTCCTCACGCCGGGGACCGCCGGAATCTCGGTCAAGCTCGACGCCTCCTCCGCGCTGTCCGGTGCGCTGTTCAGCACGCTCGACCAGGATCCGCTGATGGAGGCGTTGGTGGGGCCGCCGCTCGGGCCGCTGACCCCGCTCGCGCCGCTGCGCGGCCTGACGTCAGGCGAGTTCGTCCCGGTCGATCTGCAGGTCGCCGGCGACAAGCTGTTCGTACTCGAACAGCGCATCGATCCGCGGGAAGCTCGCCTGACGGTGCATGCCGCCGGCGGGGCTTCGGCTCCGGTGACGTGGCTGTCGCTCACGCGCGAGGACCGGCCTGTCATCGCCGGCGAGCTCGTCGCCGTCGCGCGTCGACCGCCGATCCCAGTCGCGGGCAGGCGGGGCGAGGTGACGATCCAGAGCTGGCGGACCGGCGCGGCAGCGCGGATCGTCAGCGTGCCGATCGAGGTCGCGAGCATGGACCTGCGCCCTGACGGTCGCATCGTCGTCAGCGACGTGCGCGGGACGATCGGCGAGCTCGGACTCGACGGCGCGTTTCGCCGGATCACTCGGTCGGGAAGGTCGCCGGCGTACGCGGGGCGCGACATCGTCTACGTCACCGGTGACCGGGTTCAGCAGCTCATGGTCGCCGGACCCGGTCGCGTGCCACGCCCGCTCGGCGTCCCCTCGGCCGGCATCGACGGCTTCGCGGTCGACGGGCAGCGGGCGGTCTGGAGCGCACACGGCTGCCTGCTCGTGACGGACCTGCGCGCGCCCGCGACGCTGTCGTTGCCGCCTGGGCCGTGCCCTCGTGCTGAGGTCGCCCTGGACCGGCAGGTGAGCTCGATGCGCCTGCAATCCGGCGGGCGAGTCGTCGTGCCGGTGCGCTGTATCGCTGCGCCGGCGGAGGGCTGCCGCGGACGCGTGCGGCTGACCGCCAACGTCGTGACGGGCAAGCAGGTGTTGAAGACGCGCCTGGGTTCCGCGCCGTTGCGGATCGCGCCGGGCGCCCGCCGAGCGATCACCGTGCGACTCTCCGGCCGCGCTGCCGCGGTCGTGCGCGACAAGTCCACCCCGCCTGAGTTCTTTGGCCTGCAGGCAGAGGTGCGCGTCGAGGCGGTCGACCCGGCGGGCCGGCGTTCGGTGCGGCGGGAGTGCTGTGCGCGGCTGGTGTCGCGGCGGTAACGCGCATAAGCCGCCGGTCGGTCACGTCATCGCGCGGCTCCAAGCGCTCGTCGCAGCGGCGCGATGTGCTTGACGATCACGAAGTCGAACGCCAGCAGCGCCAGGATCGAGAGGCCCAGCAGCGGAAACAGCACACCGAGGCCGAGCGTGATCGCGACGACTCCGGCGCCGAGCTTGCGGTTGGGCGCCCTACGCGGCGCGCCGATGCCCGTCGGGCGGCGTTTGCGCCACATGACGATCGCGGTAGCGCAGGACAGCAGCAGCGCGAGGGTTGCGACCAGCGCCCCGATCTGGTTCAAGAGCCCGAACTGACGGCCTTCGTGCAACGCGATTCCGAAGTCGGTCGCCTGGGCCATCACCCCGAACTGGCCGTAGCGAAAGTCGCCCACCGGCTTGGCCGTGTACTGATCGACGAACGCGAAGCGCTCGTTCAGCGCGTTCTGGTTGGGCTCGACGTCGTTGTCGGGATACAGGCTGACGGCGTAGCTGGAGGTCTTGTCAGCCGGGAACGTGATGATCGTCCCGGGAGCCATGCCCATCTGTTGGGCTCGGGCGACGACGGCGTCCAGCGGAGCGCCGGCCTCGGGGTTCCAGCGGATCGCCTGCAGCCGCGCGTGGTCGTTGTGGCCGGTGTGCCCGGGCCGCCCGCCGCGCGTCGCCGACGGCGGGACCGGGAGACTGCCGGCCGCCCACGCCGGCTTGCCACCCTTGACGACGTCTTCGACCTTCTTGGACGGCACCCCGTCGAACGTGCCCGGCGGGTAGCTCGAGCCGACCTTCGTCGCGATGTCGTTGTACTTCTGGCCCCAGACCCCGCTCCACGCCAGCCCGGTGACGAGGAAGAACAGGAACACGAACGAGAACGCGACGCCCGTGATGGCGTGCACGTCACGCCAGCGCACCCGCAGCGAACGCGCCCGCAAGCGCGGCGTCAGCGCCTGACGCAGCGACCGCCGGCGCCCGCGCGGCCACCACAGGTACATGCCGGTGATCACGAGCACGACCGCCCACGAGGTCGCGAGTTCGATCAGCCGGTCACCCCACTTGCCCTTCTCGTCCATGAAACGCGACGCCAGCAGCGAGCCGTGGATGTCCAGCGCGATCGCGGGCAGGTAGCGCTGATTGTCGCGATGTCCGAGCACCTTGGCCGTGTACGGATCGACGAACACCGTCCAATCGCGGCCCGCCTTGGTCGTCACACCGAACTGCGTCGAGCGCTTGCTGTCTGGCGCGGGCGCGACGCTCGTGACGCTCGCTCCCGGAAGCGTGGCCTTGACCGCCGCCAGCTGCTTGGCGTAGCTCAGCGTCGCGCCACGACCGTCGACGTTGCGGACGTGGCCGTAGAAGACGCTGTCGATCTGTGGCTTGAACAGGTAGACGATCCCCGACAACGACAGGATCACGATGATCGGGATGACGAGCAGCCCGGCGTAGAAATGCCATCGCCAGACGGCCCGAAACAATCGTGGCCGGGGCTGGGCGCGCAACTCCGCGCCGCGCGCGGTCTCCGCAGGATCGGCTGCCGGCTGATCGGGCGCTGCAACCGTCTGCGGTGCAGATACGACGTTCTCGGTCATGAGGGTTCTCCTGTGCTTCGGCGTTCGCTTCGCCCGCGATCCGGCAGCGCATCGGCGACCGGACGCGGATCACGGCAGCCCGGGCGGCGCCGGGACGGCCGCTACCGCGCATGAAGTGCGCGGGCGTGGACGCGGCCGGTCGCAGCCGCAGGCTGAGATCGTTGGAGCGAGCGTCACTCCGACGCCGCGCGCGCGGCCTCCGAAGAGCGCTAGCCGGTCATCGGCGCGCCGGCGGGCGGCGCGCGACCAGCCGACGCCGACGCCAGCGGCGTACGACGCGGCAGCGCGATGCGAGCCGGGCGAACGATGCGCTTCGGTGCTCGCGCGAGCGCTGTCGGCGGCCGCCGGCAGCGCAGACGCGCAACGCGCTCGACGAGCGCACGGCCGCCGCGGACCACCATCGCCAGCAGGCCGCCGACGGCGATCGACGCAGGCAGCGCCCACAGACCGCCATCGCCGAGGACCCCCACCAGGCCCTGCGGATGACCGGTCGCAAACAGGCCCTCGAGAAACTCCTGGCCGACGTAGATGCAGCACAGCCCCGCGGACGCCAGCGCCCACAACGCCGTCACGCGGCGCCTCGTCCCGCGATCGGACTGACCGTGACGCCAGGCCTGGGCGAGTCGGACGAGCAGCCCACCGAACCCGAGCGCCACCGCCAGCACGATCCATGGGGTCAGCTCGTGCAGATAGGCGTGTCCCTGGGCCGCGAGCTCGTCCGACGCATCAGTCCCGAACGCCAGCTGATAGCGCAATTGGTGGACCACGAAGGCTCCCAGCGGAAAGAGCGCCACGCCCAACCACCGTCTGCGTCGCACCCGCATCCGCAAATACCTCCGGTCACGCACCCGTCAGGTCCGCGCCAGCTCGCCGTCGCGCCGCCAGCAGCGCCGCGCCGCCCGCCAGAAGGCCGAGCGCCCCGACGATCAGCGCTGCGATCGCAAGGCCGTTGCCGTTGCTCTCCTCCTTCTCGGAGGGCGTGGCGACCGGCTTCGCCGTGGCCGCCGGTGCGGCGGCTGCGACAAGCGTGACCTGCGGCGCCGGATGGTCGCTGCCGGGCGCACCGATCCAGCGCACGACCTGTCCGCCCGCGTAGGTCTGCAGCGCCTTGAACGTGAGCTTCGTGCCGACCGGCTTGTCGGGGATCCCGACTGACAGCCCGAAGTCCTGAAACTGACCGGGCTCGATCCCCTTGCCAGTGGCAGCGAACGTAAGCGTGGCGACCTCCTCGGTCAGCGTGTCGCCCTCGTCGGTCTTGACCGGCGCCGCGAGCTTGCGCTTGGCGACCCTCGTGCGCCAGCCGGGAACCGGCTCGTAGGAGGCCTCGGCGAAGCCGGGCGGCATCTGGACCTCAACCTTCGTCGTCGCCTTCGTCGGGTCCTCGTTCGGGACGCGGACGTCAAGGCGAACAAAGCCGCCGGCCGGCGCTTGCGCGGGCTGCACCGTTACGTGCGCCTCAGCGGCGCCCGCGAGTAGCGCGAACGCGACGGCGGCCGTGGTCGCGGCGAACGTGATCCTGCGGTTCATGGTCTGCCTTTCATTCATCGCACCGGGACCTCGAGCGATCCCTCGTACTGGTCGAACTCGGACACGCGGCTCGTCACATCCAGGCGCCACTCGCCGGCCGGCACGAGCTGCACGGTGTCGATGACGTAGTGGCCCGGCCCCGCCTCGCGGGCCTTCGCGGGCAGCGGGCCGATCTTCTTGGCCGGCAGCGCGAGCGTGACCGTCAGCTCCTTCGTCGCGCTGAAGGGCGTACCGTTCTTGGCGTCGAGCAGGTACAGATGGATCTCGTTGGACCCCACCCGTGCCGGATCGACCGTCGTCTCCATGCGCAACGGCCCGAGCGCCGTGCTGGCGCTGAACGGTCCGCCGGCGAGCGAGTTGGGCGGCGGATAGCTGACGAGCGCGGACGTCACGCCGAGCACGACCAGCACGAGCGCGACCTCGGCGCGCAGCGTGCGGCGCAGCACTCGCCCCACCCCGCCGGGCGCCGCGGCCTGATGTGCAAGCGCGCGCAGCCGTGGCACGACGCGTCGGCGGTTGACGGCGCCGAGCGCGATCAGCGTGGCGAGCAGCACGATCTTCGCGAGGATCGCCCGCCCGAAGCCGGTGTGCAGCAGCGCGTCCCAAGAGCCGACGTGCTCGATCGCCTGGATCGTGCCCGTCACGAGCAGCACGACGACGCATCCCAGCGCCAGCGGCGAGAAGCGCAGCAACGTCGCCGCGAGCAGGCGCGTGCGATCGGGGGCCGGGAGCCGGTGGGTCGCGGCGGGCAGCGCGAGCAGCACAATCAGCAGGCCGCCGATCCAGGCGCTCATCGCGAGCACGTGCATCACGTCCAGTGAAAACAGCAGCACCACCGGCGACTGCACGCTCGCGTGTCCGCCAAGCGCCGGGGCGAGCGCGACGAACGCCGCCGGCAACGCGGCCAGCGCGAGCGCCCCGCGCGGCAATCCCGGCGCCGCGAGGCCGTCGGCGCCGAGCGCGACGCGCTGCAGCGCAGCCGCGCCCGCGGGCTGGCGCATGCCGCGCAGGGCAAGCGCCAGCGCGCACCCCAGCACCACGAACGCCAGCACGCGCAGGCCCCAGACCTCGCCGAAGCGCGTGCCCAGCACGTCGCCCAGCACCGAGGGCTTCAGCGCGACCCAGCCGCTGGTTGCTCCCGCGGTCGCGCCCTGCAGCACGATGCCCGCCAGCCCGCTCGCGATCCCCAGCGCCCCCGCGCCGAGCAGCAGCCGGCGCGCTCGCTGCGCGAACGCTTGCGACGCCTCTCGCCACTCGTCCGCGGCGCCTGCCGCCACGCGCAGCGCCGGCAGCCAGACGACCAGCAGGAACGCCAAGCCTCCGAGCAGCACCGCGGTCGCGAGGTAGGTCAGACCACGAGCGAGGCCGAAGATACCTTGCGTCACCGGTCCGGCCGTGCTGTCGCCGATGAGCTGGGAGACCGCCGGCGCCGCTGTCGCGCCGGTCTTGCCGACGGAGAACACCAGGCCGCCGGAGACCGGATGGCTGTCGGCCGAGATGACGCGGTAGGTCGCGACGTAGGTGCCGTCCGGCAGCCCGGGCTTCAGGCCGACGGCAAGCCGCGAGCCGCTGCCCTGCGGGTGGATGGTGCGTCCGTCGTCGACCCGCCTGGCCGCGGCGTCGAAGACCCGCACCGCGCCGAAGTTGCCTTCGACGGTCTCGCTGAAGTGCAGCACAACCTGGCGTGGCTGGTGGTGCAGCGTCGCGCCGCGCTGCGGCACGGTGTCGACCAGCAGCGCGTGCGCCGACGCGCCGGCGGGCGCCAGCGCCAGCGTCGCCAGCAGCGCGCCCGCGAGGACGAGCGCGCGCCGCGTCACCAGGCTTCCCCGCTCGGGGGGGCGGGACCGGATGCGGCGCCGGCACGACGCCGGCGCACGACCACGACGGTCGCGACGCCCAGCAGCAGGAGCGCGCCAAGCGCGATGTACGCGCCTGCGGGAGGCCCGCCCGCCGATCCTCGCCAGAACAGCTGACCTTCGATCGTTGCCGGTGTCTGCCCGACGCGCAACGGGACCGCCCAGTCGAAGATCTTCGTGCGCTTGGACTTGTCCTTCACCTGCGGCGGGACGGTCTTTGCCATCCAGTGCATGCGATGGTCATGGAACTGGTAGCGCCCACCGCGCTCGACGACGCTCCACTGCGGCGCGGCCTTCGCGTCGGCCGTGTCGGGGACCTTGCCGCCGGTGAAGCGGTCCTGGTTGAGGTAGTAGGCGGGCGAGCGCAGGTTCACCGACACCGCGCCGTCGGGCCCCAGGCGCAGGTATGGCTCCTTGTTGTAGCCATACACCGTGACGTTCTTCTTGCTTGCGTTGACCAGCTCGAGGCGATCGTCGCCGTTGAGGACCTCGACGCTGAAGCCGGGAATGCTCGGCGCGACGGCGCGCACGAGCGACTCGTAGTCGGGACTGCCGGCGTGGCCGGACGCAGATGTGGCGATGAGCCCCGCCACCAGCACGCTGAGCGCGGTGGCGAGGACGGTACGACGGACCATCGTCGGCCCTCCTTCTCCTGGGATCGAAGCTCGGCTTCGACCCGAGGGGCCGAAGCGCTCTACACGGTCAGTGCAGCGAGCGCCGGCGGCGGGCGCACGGCGAGCGAGACCGCGATCAGAGAGCCGCCGCGGGCGAGCGTACGCGGTGCACGCCGCGCGTTCGGCTCGAGCGCAACCGCGGGACGGCGGCGCCTGACGTCAAACGCGGCGGCCAGACGGGCAAGCCGCTCCTCCCCCACGTAGCGACCGGCGAACAGCGGCAGCGCGAAGACAAGCACCGGCGCGGCCAGCAGCACGTCGCTATGAACGCCGACGCGGGTCAGCAACGCCAGCGCGAGCGTGAGCCCGGCAAGCGCGAACAGCAGTTGACGATCACGACGCGTCACAGCCACATCATGCTGCATGAGCCGGGTCGTGTGTGCAACTGGTTGCGCGCGCCACCTGACAGCGCGCCAGCGCGACTGCTATACCTGCCGCCCTTCATGGCGCGCGCTCGCTGGGCTCACATCTTCCTGCTCGCCGTCGCGACGGCGGCGTTCCCGGTCGTGCTCGTCGTGCCGGGGCTCGACGTCGGCGTGCTGTTTCTGTCGCCGGCGATCGTCTTGCTGGCGTCGCTGCTGACCGGCTGCTATGTCGGCGAGGAGCGCCTCGCGCGACTCGCCGCGGCGATGCGCCCGGGCCGGCCGCGGCGCCCGCGGGCCATGCGTCCGGCCTCTTCCCCACGACGCCGCGCGCTGATGCCTCGCGGCGGGCGCCTCGTCGCGACCTCTCTGGCGGTCCGCCCGCCGCCCGGCCTGCCCGTGCGCTAGCCGCGCCCTGACGCGATCGCGTCCGCGGCGCCGTCCAGGTCAACGAACCGTCGGCCCCGCCTGTGCCGACCGATCAGGAGGTCTCAGATCATGCGAGTTGCATTGCGATTGGCCGTTGCGACGGTCGCCGCCACGGCCGCGCCGGCGCTGACCGCGCCCGCGCTCGGCCACCAGACGGTCTCTGACCGCGGCGTAGCCGTGACGATGCACGTGCTGCCCGACGACGAGCCCGCCGCGGGTAAGCCCGCGACGATCGTCATCGTCAAGGTCTCACCGCCGCGCGGCGGGCGCTTCGCGTTCGGCTCGTGCACGACGTGTCGGGTGAAGGTCAGGTCCGCGAACGGGCAGATCCTCCTGAACCGCCGGAGCGCCAAGCGCACGCCGTTCGTGTTCCCCGACGCCGTCGCCTACGAGATCACGTACTCGGGCGGCTACCGCGCGAAGAACGGCAAGACACGGCGCTTTAGCGCCACCTTCGCCATCCGTGCCTACTGAATTCCCGCAGAACGTTCTGAAAGGACGACCCATGTCCAGCCTGATGAAATCCCGGGCCGCGCTCGCCGGCGCTGCGCTCGCGAGCTGCGCCGCAGCCGCCCTCGTGGTCCCCGCCCTGTCCTCCGGCCACGCGACCGTCAGTCCGCTGCAGCCGCAGGGCACGCCGCTCACCGGCGCGCGTGGCACCTACGTCGTGCGCGCGCCGAACGAGCGCGAGGCCCAGAGCACCTGGAAGATCGTGATGATCGTGCCGGCGGCGGTGCAGGAGAGCATCTCCGTGCGTCAGGACGCCAACTGGAAGATCCGGATCTTCAAGCAGGACACGGGCAAGACCGCCGAGGGCGGCGGCAAGGTCTTCGCCGTCAGGCGCATCTCGTGGACGGCCAAGACGCGCGATGCCGAGATCGAGCCGGGGATGTTCGGCGAGTGGCCGGTGCGCTTCGTCAATCCGGCGACGCCGACGACGCTGTGCTTCGGAATCGCCCAGTACTACCGAAACGTCGACGGGACACGACGCAAGCCCGAGATCGTCAACTGGACCGGCGACCCGGCAACGGCCGACACTCCGCGCTCATGCTTCGACATCGCAGCCGCGCCGCCCAAGCCCTGACGGCCGCGGTCGCGCTCGGCGCCATCGCGGCGCCGGGCGCGGACGCGCACGTCACGGTGCAACCGACCGCGTCGCGGCCCGCGGATCTTCAGCGTTACCGGCTGTTCGTGCCCAACGAGCGGGAGGCCGGCGCGACGACCGGCGTCGACCTGAAGCTGCCGCCCGGCGTGACGTTCGCGCTCGTCGAGACGGCGCCGGGCTGGCACAGGTCGGTCATCAAGCGCGGCAGCGAGTTCAGCGAGCTGCGCTGGCGGCGCGGGAGCGTCGCGCCCGGGGAGTACGCCGAGCTGCACTTCATCGTCCGCAACCCGGTCACGGTCGGCCCGATCGCGTGGAAGGCGCTCCAACGCTACGGCGACGGGACGATCGTGCGCTGGATCGGCAGCCCCGGCAGCGAGCAGCCGGCGGCGGTGACGAAGCTCAGCGAGGACGCGCTGCCGGTCGACGTGGTCAGCACGCATGGCGAGGCGAGCCCGGCGACGGGCGCCGAACCCGCGGCCAAGACCTCAGGCGGCTCGGGCTCGGGCTCAGGCCGGGACGCTCTCACGCTCGCGATCGCGATCGCGGCGGCGCTCCTCGGCGCTGCTGCGCTGGGCTTGCAACTGCTCAAGCGACGTCCGTGACCGCACGACCGATCCGCTGGTCGTCTACCGGCCGGCAGCCGTCGGCTCTCCCGCCCGCCGGCGCCCCTCGCCGACCGGATCGCGGCGATCGGCGATCAGCGACGCGACGATGCCGGCCGCGAACACGAGCGCGACCATCAACAGGCTCTCGACGGGGCCGATCTTCACGAACGGCTCGCCCAGCAGCTTCAAGGCGATAAGTGCGAGCACGACGGCGAGCGTCTCGTCGAGGTAGCGCAAGCGGAAGATCAGCCTCACGACGAGCACGAACAGCGCGCGCATGCCGGCGAGCGCGAAGCCGTTCGCCGTCCAGATGATCAGCGGGTCACGCGTGATCGCGAACGCCGCCGGGATCGAGTCGACGGCGAACGCGAGGTCGGCGGCGACGATCGCCACGAGGCAGAGAAAGGCAGGCGTCGCGTAGCGCCGGCCGTGCGCGCGCACGAACCAGTGCGGTCCGCGCAGACCGTCGGTGACCGGAAGCACCCGCCGGACGGCCCGTACAACGAGGTTGTTGTGAGGATCGACGGTCTCCGCAACTCCCCGGTAGACGCGGTAGGCGACCACGAGCAGCAGTGCGCCCAGCACGTACAGGACGCCGTGAAAGCGCTCGAGCAGCGCCGTGCCGGCAAGGATCGCCAGCCCGCGCAGCGCTAGCGCGGCGATGATGCCCCAGAACAGCAGCCGCGGGCGAGATTCTTCCGGGATCCCGAAGTACGAGAACAGCAAGATGAAGACGAACAGGTTGTCGAGCGAGAGCGAGCGCTCGACGAGGTAGACGGTCACGTAGTTGACGGCGGCGTCGTGGCCGTGGAGGGCAACGACGGCGCCCGCCGCGCCGAGGCCGAGCGTAAGCCACCCCAATGCCCACAGCGCGCTCTCGCGCAGCGTCGCCTCGCGCCCGGAGGCGAAGAACCGCAGGTCGATCGTCAGCAGGAAGACGAAGATCGCGGCGATGCCGGCGAGCTCATACAGCTCCACCCCGTCAGGTAGTAGGCCGCAGGCTGCCGCGCCGGGCTACGCGTAGAGGAAGACGACGCCCAGCACCGCGTAGACCGCGAGCAGCTGGAAGCCCTCGTACCACGTCGACTCGCCGTCGTGCGTGACGTGGTTGGCGATCAGGATCGCGAGGAAGATCGCGCCGAGCTCGAAGCCGTTGAAGACGAGCGCCATCGGGTTGGGGCCGACGAGGAAGGAGATGAGGACGAGCACTGGTGCCGCGAAGAGCGCGATCTGGGCGCTCGAGCCGATCGCGATGTTCACCGAGAGGTCCATCTTGTCCCTCGCGGCGAAGTAGATCGCGACCCAGTGCTCGGCGGCGTTGCCGACGATCGCGACGACGATCAGGCCGACGAAGAACTCGCTCAGGCCGATCGACGCCGACGCCTCGGAGATCGAGCCGACGAGGATCTCGGACATCACGCCGACCGCGACGCCGGCGGAGGCGAGGGTGATCACGGCGGTGCGGACCGACCACGGCTCGTCCATGTGCTCCTCCGCGCCGTGGGTCGGGTTGAACAGCGCGCGGTGCGACCTCAGCGAGAACACGAGTCCGGCGGCGTACGAGCCCAGCAGGATGATCGAGACGACGAGCGACATCTGCTCGAGATCCGAGCCGAAGTCGACGACCTTCTCTCCGACGCGCGGCAGGCCGCCGCCGTGGACGAGCTGGAAGATCGTCGGCATCACGAGCGCGACCGCCGCGAGCAGCAGCATCGAGGACTGCACGCTCGCGGCGGTGGGATTGAACGTCTGGCGCTCGCGCTTGAGCCCGCCGACGAGCATCGCCGCGCCCATGACGAGCAGGATGTTGCCGAGGATCGAGCCGATCAGCGACGCCTTGACGACCTCCTGCAGCCCCTCCTTGAGCGCGAAGAACGCGATGATCAGCTCGGGCGCGTTGCCGAACGTGACGTTCAAGAAGCCGCCGATCCCGGGCCCCGCCCGGTGCGAGAGCTCCTCGGTCGCACGCCCCATCAGCGCCGCGGTCGGGATCACCCCCGCGGCCGCAGCCGCGAAGATCAGCGTCGCCTCGGCGTGGGCGAGCTCGAGCGCGACCGCGATCGGGATGAAGGGGACGAGCAGGTACGGCCACCCCGAGCCGGACAGAAGGAAGCGTGCGGCCTTGGTCACGGGACCGCGTGCTCAGTCGCGCGCCGGCGCTGAGCTGGTGAGCTGGCGCAAGTCGCGGTCCGGCTCGATGCCCCAGCGGCGAGCGAGCGCGTCGAGCTCCGGGCTGATCGCCCAGCGATCGGGCCGCGGCTCGCCTTCGTGGTCCGGTCCCGCGCCCTTGAGCGCCATGCTGCCCGTGTTGTCGCCGATCGCCCGGATCGTCGCGAGGTCGTCGTCGCTCAGCAGCAGCGTCGACGGCGTGGCGAGCAGCTCGGCGCGCTTCTCCTCGATCGGACGCGCCGGCGCGGGCTCCTGGATCAACGTCGGCACGACGCACGCGACCGGCTCCTGGGCCAGGCACCATTGCGCGGCGAGCTGCAGCATCGTCAGGCCGTGGCGCTCGGCGATCGGACGCAGCGCGTCGAGCTTCTCGGCTCCCGCCTCGACCCACCCCCGCGGTCGGAACGTGCGGTGATCGCGCGCTGCGAACGCGTGGCCCGGGCGCACGTCGTCCCAGAACAGCCCACCGTAGTCCACCACCCGCGTGATGAGCCTGACGTCGTGCTCGCGCGCGGCCGCGAGGCACAGCTCGCCGGGCCACGGCTCGAGCGGGTTGAGGATGACCATCGCCCAGTCGATCAGCTCGCCGAAACGCTCGAGGCAGTCGATGACGTCGAGCGTGAAGCCGTTCGCCGGACCCGGCGCGACTCCAAGCGAGCCGGTCAAGCCGTCGTCGCGCACCGCACGCAGCGCGTCCCAGACCGCCTCGCTCGTGTAGCCCGTGCGGTCGGGGTTGTGCAGCAGTACGAGGTCGAAGGCGTCGATGCCGAGGCGCTCGAGGCTGCGCTCGGTGGCCGTCCTGACGTAGTCGGCGTATGCCTCCGGCCCGCGCAGGCTCGGATCGGTGAAGCGCGGGAAGCCCTTTGCGCCGTCGCGCTCACCGGCGTAGAAGTCGTGCCCGATGGCGCCGACGACGCAGTAGTCGCTGCGCTGCACGCCCTTCAGCGCCCGGCCCAGCAGGAGGTCCGCCTCGCCCGCGCCGTAGGCGTCGGCGGTCAGCAGGGTGTCGAGGCCGTCGCCGGGGCGCAGCAGGGCCTCAAGCCGCGCTTCGCTGATCGGCTCGCCGAAGTGCAGGTAGCGGCCGCCGCTCCAGGTGCCGATGGCGGTGTGCGATGGCTGGCGCATGGCCGACAGATTAAGGGGCGCCGCGAAGAGACGCAGCTACCGCGCGAGCTTCGAGGCGCAGCGGACGATCTCAACGCTCTTGCCATGGGCGCTGGAGAGGCATCCCAGGAACGCCGTCCCCCCGGCACCGCCCTTGCCGGCGCCGGTCAGGCTCGCGCCGAGACCCGAGAGTAACGCTTCCAGCCCGCCACCGGTGAGCTCGGACAGCGGCCGGGCGTTCTGCGGCCCGGAGATCTTCACTGCCGCGCCGTTGACGTCGTCCAGGCGCAGCCGAAGGTTGATCTTGCCGGCCTCAAGTCCCGCGATCGGCGGCTTGACGTTGGTCGGGAACGCAAACTGGATCGCGACGGCGATCTGGCGCAGGATCTTGTCCTGCGCGCCGGTCCAGACGTCGACCTTCGCCGACTTCACCGCATCGGTGATCTGCTTGCGCAGCTTGGGCGTCAGGAGACTCTTCTTCGACGAGGGTGAGCCGCCGAGCTTGTCGAGCAGCGTGGCGACGTCGGCGAGCAGCTTGGAGACGTTGACGTCGCCGCCGATCCGCTGAGTCTCGACGCCGCTGACCTGCTCGTTGCCCTTCATCTGCGGGTTGGAGATCCAGCTGGCCGGGTCGATGCCAAGGCTGTCCTTCAGCCCGGTCTTCTTGACCTTGTGCGCCTTACCGCGGAGCATCGACGCGAACGCGTCGTCGATCGCGTACGTGCGATCGTCGAGCTTGACGAACCCCTTCTTGCCGGTCGAGATGACCGCGCCCTTGTACTGCTCGCCGGCAAGCGTGGCCGCGAACGCGAGGTCGAACTGCGGCGATGCGCCGCCGCTCACGGAGAACGGCCCAGTGACCTTGAGGACGATCGGCCCGCCGATCGCCAGCAGGCCCTCCGGTTCGAGCTGCAGGCGGGCGTCGACCTTCCCGCGCTCGATCGACGTGGAGCTCGGGCCGAAGGTCTGTGAGATCGCCTTCTTGGCGGCGCTGTCGCCTTCGTCTGCACTGCCGCAGGCGACCAGCGCCGCGGCGCACAGCACGCCGCAGACGAGAAGGACGACGGGTCGGAGGCTGGATCGGCTCACGGTGGCTTGCCTGCAACGGCAACTGCAGATGCCGCGGCGGGTTCAACCTAGCATCGTCGCCGTGCGTCGCACTCCAATTGGGCCGCTGGCGCTGGCGCTCGTCCTGACGCTGGCGTCGCCCTGCACCGCCGCTGCCTCACCGCTGCTGACGCTCCGCGAGGACGGCAGCGCGTTCGTGCGCGAGGATCGGTACCTGCCCGCCGATGCGATCGGGCCTGGGCCGGTCCCGGGGACCGCCGCTGGAGCGTTGCGAGCGGCCGCCGCTTCGACTGACGGCGCCCCTAAACGGACTGTGCGCGGCGAGCTTGCGCGCATGCTCGCGGAGGGCGCGATCGACGAGGAAGCCGCGGGCGCGTACAACCGGGTCTACGCCGACGCGCTGAAGACGCGCAAGAAGCTGCGCGGAACGCGGCGGGCGGCGCTCGGCGCGACGCTCGGAAATCTCGAGGACGTCGCGGCGCAGGGGGAGCTGAACGCCTCGCGCCTGCCGGCGCTGTTTCAGACCGTCGCACGCAACCGCCAGTGGTGGTCCAGTGGCCCGCTGCTGCGCTATGGCACACGGGTCAGCTTCCAGGGCAGCCGTCTGGTATGGCAGTACTACACGGGCCAGGGCCTGCAGATCCAGTGGCTCGGCACGTTCGGCAAGGCCAACGCGCTGTGGCAGTCGCGCACGCACGACGACGACTTGCGCGCGCTGCTCGACGAGGCGCTCGGCATGGCCGCACAGCGTGCCGGCGGGATCGCCTTCGAGTACCTCTTTGCATTCGACGGCGGCCGGCCGCCGGGGGTGAGCGGACTGGCGCAGGGGACGGCCGTCCAAGCCCTGTCGCGCGCGGCGATCCGGCTGAACGAGTCGCGCTTCTTCGACTTCGCGCGCGCCGGGCTCGGAATCTTCCGCGAGGGACCGCCGAGCGGCGTGCGCATCGCCACGCCGGCGGGCGCGCACTACCTCATCTACTCGTTCGCGCCGGGCATGCGCGTGCTCAACGGATTCACGCAGGCGTTGAACGGCCTGCACGACTTCGCCGTGCTCGCCAACGATGCGGAGGGGCGCGCGCTGTTCGAGGCCGGCGAGCGCCAGCTACGGGCCGAGTTGCCGGAGTACGACACGGGCGCGTGGTCGCGCTACTCGACCAAGCGCGAGGCCGATCTCAGCTATCACAAGCTCGCGCGCGACTTCCTGCGCAATCTCTGCGCGCGGCTGACCGAGGATCGCGGCCGGATGATGGCCAGCGCCGCGCAGGTGTCGCTGCCGACGCCGCCGGCCGCGCCAGGCGGACCGACGGGTGGAACACCGCCCGCGCCGCCCGCGGCGACGGGCGGCACGCCGCCGGCCGGGCCGCCTGGTGCGCCCGCGCCGGTCGCCGACCCGGCTCCGTATTGCGAGTCCGCCCAGCGCTTCACGAGCTATCTGTCCAAGCCGCCGGTCCTCAAGCTCGTCTCACGTCTAACTCGGGCCGGCAGGCCCGCGTCGCTGAAGCTGACGGTCTCCAAGCCGGCGTTCGTGATGCTGACGGTCAAGCGCCGCGGCCGCGCGGTGGCGAGCATGAGCGGCCGGTTCGGCAGCGGCGTACGCGCGCTGCGCTGGGCCAAACCCCGTGCGGCCGGCGTCTATTCGGTCGTGCTGAGGGCGACCGACGTGGCGGGCGTCAACGGCTCGGCCAATGGCAGGCTGCGGGTGCTCAGGGCCCGCAAGCGCCGCTGACGCCTGAGCGCCACATGCATCACATAGGCTTGATCTCGGCGGGCTAGGGCGAAGATCGAGGTCTCGGCGCGATCGGCTGCGCGCCGCCGGTGTCGAACGACCACCGGTCCCGCGCGTACAATCGGGCGATGACCGCGGACGGCGCCCGCACGTGGATTCTCACCGGCTCGCCCGAGAACTACGCGGCGACGGCCGCGCACGGCTTCTCGGTCATCGGTTGCAAGGAGCGGCGGCGCAACCAGGCGCTGCAGATGGCGCCCGGCGACCGGATCGTGCTGTACCTCACGCGCGTCATGCGCTTCGCTGCGGCGGTCCGCATCGCCGGCGAGCTGTACGAGGACCGCACGAAGATCTGGCCCGGCAAGTCCGGAAAGGCCGACTCGTACCCCTGGCGATTCGAGATCGAGCCCGAGCTCGTGCTCGAGGAAGCGGACTGGGTCGTCGCCGAATCGCTCAAGGACGGCCTCGAGCACATCCGCAAGTGGCCGGCCGAGCACTGGAAGCTCGCCTTCCAGGGTCAGCTGCGCACCGTCTCCGATGCCGACGCCGCGCTACTCATGGACCGCATGCAGGCGGCCGCCGGCGTCTCGGCGTGAGCCGCGCCGCGCAGCGCCTGCGCGACGCCGTCCAGGCGCTCGATCCCGATCAGCGATTCGCTGCCGCGGCGGCGGTCGGGCTGCTGTTCACGATGTTCCTGCCCTGGTATGAGAAGTCGGTCGTCGTCATGGGCAGCACGAGCTTCGCGCACGAGACGATCAACGCGTTCGGAGCGGTGTCGTTCGTCGAAGCGGCGATCTTCCTCGTCGCGGCGGGCGTGCTCGTGCTCGTGTTCGCACGCGCCGAGCGCAAGCAGTTCCATCTGCCCGGCGGCGACGGGACGGTCATCTTCGGCGCCGGGCTGTGGGCTGCCGCGCTGATCTTCTACCGCGTCTTCGATCGCCCGAACGTCAGCGGCGACGCGGGCACCGTCGGCATCCAGTGGGGGTTCTTCGTGGCGTTCGTCGCCGCGGGCGCGCTCGCCTACGCCGGCCGGCGCATCCAGGCGGCCCACCGGCCGGAGCCCGAGTCACGTCCGCGCGATCCACGCCCGTCGCCGTCGCCGTCGCCGCCGCCGCCGCGCGCGGCCGGGGTGCCAGGGGAAGAAGAGACCGAGGTCGTGACGCTCTCCAAGCGACCGACGAACGCGGTCCGCGGTGAGCAACGGCGCGACCGCGGGGTCACGCGCGACGACGCTCGGCAGCTGACGTTCGACGACCCGCCCCGCGAGCCGCCCGTGCGCCCAGGGGAGTTCCCAAGAGCTCGCGAGGGCGGCTGACCCGCGTGACCGGCTCGGGCGCGCCCCGTAAGGCCCGCTTGCGGGGGCGCTGGTGGTTAGTTGCGGTGATAGGTCATACCGTTGCGGCGGACCGTCAGGCGCAGCCGTTGTCGGCTCGTGACCGGCCCGGGGCGTAGCGCGCGGTAGGCGTACTCGACCGTCCGCGTATCGACGTTCATCGGCAGGATCAGCGTCAGCTTCCCGCCCGCGCGCGACTTCAGGCCCGTCTTCAGCAGTCGCCGCTTGCCGTTGCGGATGTGGTAGACGTCGATCCGCGCTCCTCGGATGCCGCGTCCGCCGCGCGTCAACAGGCGGCCGCGGGTAACGACGCGCGTGCCGTAGCGGCTGGCGTAATGGCGGCCGTGGTTGGCGGCCTTGACGAACCACATCCGCAGACGGCCGCTGAGGGCGGCCCGCGTCGTAAGTGACGATCCCGTGGTGATGTTCAGGCGCGGAAACTGGGTCGCCGCCAACACGTCACTCTGGTTGCCGGCGGCGTCCTCGACGGCGATCTCGACGGAGTGCGGACCGGCTGGCAGCGAACGGGCGTCAACACTGGCCTGCGCTGCGGTGACCGAGGCCGGGCAGGGAACCGGGACATTGAACTGGTAGGCGTCGCTGTCGTTTGGATTGACGTCGGCGCACGGAGCCGGCGCAAGCGGCAACGCCTGCGACGTCTTGCCGTCGACCTTGATCAGCGTGCGGTACACACCGCCACCGACGTCCGCGCCGTCATAGCTGACGCGCAGCGTGCCGGAACTCTCGCCGTCATCGATCACCCGCGGATTGGTGACGACGGGAGGCGACGTGTCTTGCAATGCAACGTACAGCTGAGTGGCGTCGACGCTCACCGGCCGGGTGCAGGTTCGCGCGACGTTCGTGCACAGAACCCTGAACTCGACATACGAGCCGTTGAGTCCCTGCTTGTCAAACGGCACGGTCAGATCCGCGACACAGCTGGAGGTCAGCGATGGCTCGCAGCTCTCAAGCAGCTGATCGTTGGTCTCCAGCAGGTAGGAGACATCCTTGGCCTCGAGACTCGGCCCAAAGCCATGCGTCGTGCGTTTGGCCAGGACGCGGACGATTCGCGTGCCCGGCGGCGCGGTAAATCGCCAGCCCGCCGTCGCGTTGCCCGCGGGCGTTGCGGCCCCCAGGGCTGCGCTGAGCTTGCCGTTCGCTGTGCCGCAGCTGTTGGCAGTCAACCCGCCGGGCGTCGAGGCGCCGATCCAACCCGCGGCGGCGTTTGGCTGACCGAGCGGGTCAGTGCACGACGTGACGAGGTAACTATCAGCGCTGGCAACATGAGGGGCCAGCAAAAACAGGCCGACCGCGCCGGCGAGCACACAAAACGATCGCAACATCAGACTCTTCCCCAGTAGCCGTGGCGACCGTGCCGTTGCGCGCCCCAGGCCTACCTTCAGGGCGCCAATCCCTTAGCCGCGGACCCTCTCACACGCCCTATACGGCACGCGCCGGTAGCCGAACCCCGCACCACCCGCGCGTAACGATCGCGAGCTGATCTCGACGTGGGGGGCGGCGCCGGGCAGGCGACGCCGACGCCGACGCCGACGCTGTGCGCGTCGAGCGATCTGCGCCTCGACGTTGTAGGCGGTGGCGCAGAGCCCGGCCGCTCAGCAGCCCCGCGGCGCATCACAGGGCCGCAGGTCCTTTCCACTGCCCTGGTAGGACACATACGCCCCGGCGATCATCAGTACCGTCGCGATGAAGAGGATCGCGATCCCGGCGACGACGGTCTTGCGCGAGCCGGCCAGGTGGCCCACGATCCCGACGATCGCGCCGAACGCGATCAGCGCCGCAACCGGTGCCGCCGACGGATCAGAGGCGCCGAGGATGAAAACGGCCACGCGTAAGTTCCTATCATCCATAGAACATGGCCGCCGCCCCCGAGTCCGTGCAAGCCGTCGCCGAGGGTCTGCGGGAGGTCGGGTACCTGCCGGCGCAGGCGACCGCGCTTGTCTCGTTTCTCGCCTGCAAGCTCGGCAAGCCGATCCTCGTCGAGGGTCCGGCGGGCGTCGGCAAGACCGAGCTTGCCAAGGCACTGTCGAAGGTCCTCGACCGCCGGCTCGTCAGACTCCAGTGTTACGAGGGCCTCGACGAGGCCAAGGCCCTATATGAGTGGAATTACCGCAAGCAACTGCTGCGCATCCAAGCTGAAGGCCGGGCCACCGGCTGGGACGAGGTCCAGGACGACATCTTCAGCGAGGAGTTTCTGCTGTCCAGGCCGCTCATGGACGCGATCACCTCCGAGCAGCCGATCGTGCTGCTCATCGACGAGATCGACAAGACCGACCAGGAGTTCGAGGCAATGCTGCTCGAGCTGCTGTCGGACTTTCAGATCTCGATCCCCGAGCTCGGCCGCGTCGAGGCACGAACGCACCCCGTCGTGCTACTCACCTCCAATAACTCGCGCGAGCTGACCGAGGCGCTCAAGCGCCGTTGTTTGTATCTCTGGCTGGACTATCCGCAACTCGAGCACGAGCTCGCGATCGTCCGTTTGCACGTCCCGGAGCTGCAGGAGACGGTCACGCGCAAGCTCGTCGAGATCATCGGGATGGTGCGCGACCTCGACCTCATGTAGCCGCCCTCGATCGCCGAGTCGATCGACTGGGCGCGCGCGCTGCTGCTGCTCGGGGCGCAGGACATCGACGCGGCGGTCTTCCGCGAAACGCTGTCGGTGATCGTCAAGCACCGCACCGACCTCGACGTCGTGGCCGAGCGCGTCGGGGTCAAGCTCGATCCGGCCGCCGGCCTTGCCGCCCGTTCGCGCGCCTGAGGGCACCGGCCCGCCGGGCATCTCGGCCCGGCTGGTCGAGTTTTGCGAGCAGCTGCGCAGAGAGGGCGTCGGCAGCGGAACCTCCGAGCTGCTCGACGCTTTTGCGGTCCTCGCGCAGATCACCTGGACAGAGCCGCAGGACTTTCGCGAGGCGCTTGCCGCGACGCTGGCGAAGTCGCAGGAGGACCGGCGCATCTTCGAGCTCGTATTCGAGCGCTACTTCTTTCGCGCGACAGAGGCGGCCGCGATTCGCGAGAACGTGCGCGAGGGCAATCAGACAAGCGGGGACCTCGCGGAGCTTGGCGAATACATCGACTTCGACGAGCTACGCCGCCGGATCGCCGCGGCCATGCGCGAAGGCGCGGAGGGCACGATGCGCGACCTGGCGCGGCTCGCGATCGCGGCGTTCGGCCGCCAGGGCGAGGGGTCGGGCGTCATCGGCGTGGACGTCCAGCGCATCCGCCGCGCGCTGGGACTGCGCAGCGAGCCGCAGCGCGACCTCCCCGAGGACGATCCGCGCCGCGACGGCGTTCCGCGCGACGCGCTGCGGCGCTTCGAGGCCCTCCTGCGCCGCGAACTCGAGCGCGGCCAGATCGAGCGCACCGAGAAGCTGCCGCCCTCGCGGCCGCTGAACGAGCTTGACCGGGCGCTTCCGTCCGGCCCGCTGCAGGACCTCGCGGCGGTGCATCGCGTCGTCGCACAGCTCAAGCGGCGCTTGAAGACGCAGGGCCAGGAGAACCGCGGCCACAGTCACCACGCCCACGTCGACGTGCGGCGCACGATGCGGGCCTCGTTGCAGACGGGCGGGGTCCCGGCGCAGCTGCGGTTCAAGCCCGTGCGCCCGCGGCGGCCGGAGATCTACGTGCTCTGCGACGTCTCGACGAGCGTGACGAGCGCCTCGGTGTTCTTCTTGTCCGTGCTGCACGCGCTGCACGACTCGTTTCGAAAGATGCGCTCGTTCGTCTTCATCGAGCGCATCAGCGAGGTGACCGACGTCTTCGGGCGCGAGCGCGACTTCCGCGCCGTGTCGGAGGCGATCGGCCGCGATGCCGGGGTCGCCGACATCAGTGGCTACACCGATTACGGGCGCGTCTGGTCGGAGTTCCGCACGCTCGTCGAGGACGAGCTGCATCCGCGCGCGACGGTCATCGTGCTCGGCGACGCGCGCACGAACGGCCGCGACCCGCGCGCGGACATCTTCGCCCAGGTGGCGGCCGCCGCCGGCCGAACGTTCTGGCTAAACCCGGAGCCGCGCCTGTATTGGAATTACGGTGACTCGGTCATCGCGACCTACGAGCGTCACTGCCAGGCGTTTGAATGCTGGACGACGGGCCAGCTCGAGGATTTCGTCAAAGCGCTGACACGCCCCGTACACGCGGCGTGACGGGGGCGCATGCGACGGCGCGCCGCGGGGCATGACAGCGCTCGTTATGGATCCCGCCCGCATCACGAGCTACCGCGACGGGCCGCTGCTCGTGCGCGGGCCGTTCGTCCTCGAAGACCAGGACGGCAACCCGATCGAAACCAAGCGCGCCGCAATCGCGCTGTGCCGCTGCGGCAAGTCGCGCACGCGCCCGTTCTGCGACGGCAGCCACAAGCTCGTGCGCTTCCGCGCGCCGAGCGGCCTGGAGTCCGGGCGCGAGCCTTCTTAGCTATCCAGAAGCGAGATCTCCCCAAGCACCCCCGAGCGCCGGGTACCTCCCACTAACCCACCCACCCGCCTACACAGAAAAACGGACAGTGTCGTCCGTCGCAATGGGTGGTTACCATCACGCCTACTGTGGGCGGAAGTCCTGATGGCCTCAAATCCTGGCTCTTGTAACAGAGGCGGCAGTCGGTTACAGTCGACCCGTCACATCGTGTGCCAGATTGGTCCGCGTCGACGCAAGGGTCTAACGGATGGACGTGCAACCGTGAGTCCCTACGCTGAGTTCGTGAGCGATGACGAGAGGGTGAACGTTGGTGGCTGAGCTGCAGGTGTGTGTGGTCAATGCGGCCGGACAGCTGTGGCACACGATCGCGCTTCGCCAACGGTTCATGGCAGCCCTTTGGCGACGTCGAAGGCCAGACCGGCGAGGGGGGTGACTCGAGTCGTGGCCGTCAGCGGATCCCAGCCCGCCTCCTCACTCTTCGTCCGCCGCGACATCTGGGTGCTCGAGAAGAACGAGGCGTTCGATCCCATCACTCTGGCCTACGCCAAGGCGGTGAAGGTCATGCAGGCACGGGCGGCGACTGACCCCACCAGCTGGACCTTCCAGGGCGCGATCCATGGCGCATACGCCGCACCACCGCCGCGCGCCGGCTGGAACCAGTGCCAGCACCAGGGTTGGTTCTTCCTGCCGTGGCACCGGATGTACGTGTACTACCTCGAGCGGATCGTCCGCGCGGCCGTGAAGGCCGCCGGCGGCCCGGCCGACTTCGCGCTTCCGTACTGGAACTACAGCAAGCCGTTTCCGGCCAACACGCTCCCGCTCGGGTTCCGCACCGCAACGTTGCCCGACGGAACGGCTAACCCCCTGTCGTTGGCGTCCCCGAGGCGTCTTCAGGCCATCATGAACGGAGGCCAGCTCAGCGCGACGGTCACCAACATCTCGATCGCCATGGGCAAGACGAGCTTCACTACGCCCGCGCCGGGCTTCGGCGGTGGCAAGGTCGGACCACAGCACTTCGGCAACTTCAACGACAGCGGCGCGCTCGAGCTGACCCCGCACAACACGATTCACGTGGCGCTCTGCGGGCAGGGAAGTCTCGTCGGCCAGTGCCGGGGCGGCTTCATGATCGATCCCAACTGCGCCGCGCTGGATCCGATCTTCTGGCTGCACCACGCGAACATCGATCGCCTGTGGAACAACTGGCTCGCGCTGGGCGGAACTCGCGTCAATCCGCCCGACAGCTCATGGAAGAACGCGTCGTTCGCCTTCTACGACGAGAACGGGACCAAGGTCACGCTGACGGGCTCGCAGGTCCTCGACAGCGCCACTCAGCTTGGCTACGTCTACGATGACGTAGCCTCATTGAAGATGGCTTCGCTGCCCCCTGAGGACGCACCGGAGCCCGGCGGCCCGCCGGAGCTCGTCGCCGCGACGGAGGAACCCGTAAGGCTCGTGGGCGGCCCGGCAGCGGTCACGATCAGCGCGCCCGACGAAACGCAAGAGCTGCTGCGCACCGCGGCCGCCCCCGGGCCCGAGCGAGTGCTCGTCACGATCGACGACATCAAGGCGGACATCAACCCGGGTGTCGTCTACGCGGTCTTCCTAAACGCTCCCGGCGATGACGGCGATCGGCTGAAGTACCACATCGGCAACATCGCGCTGTTCGGGATCGAGAAGATGAACGACGCCGACGAGCGACACGATGGAGCGCCCGGCTTCCAGCATGTCTTCGACGCCACGGAGGTCGCGGGCCGGCTCGCCGAAGAGGGACGGTGGGACCCCTCCGCCGTGACCGTGACGTTCGAGCCCGCCGAGGTGCTGCCGCCGCCCGGTGAGGAGGACACGTGGGATTCGGGCGAGAGCCGCAAGGAGTCCGCGGCGCCGCCGATCGAGATCGGTCGCGTGAGCATCCTCGTCGCCTAACGACCGCGTCGTGGATGGTGTCCTGAACGCCCTCGCGCAGCGGCTGGCCCTGACCCTGCGGTGGCGACCGGAGTGGCGGGTTGCCGCCGTCGTCGCGGCGACGTGGATCGCGCTGGCCGCGGGCCTGGGGACGCACGCTTCGCATACCGGGAGGCACCACGCGGCGCTCGCCCCGATCGCCGGCCTGCCCGGATGGTCACTCATGGTCGTCGCGATGATGGTCCCCGTGACGCTGCCTGCCATACGGCACGTCGGCATGAGCAGCATGCGTTCGCGGCGCCAGCGCGCGATGGCGATCTACACGATCGTGTACGTCGGCGTGTGGGTGCTGTTCGGGATCACGGCGCTCGGGACCGAGCACCTCGTCCGCGTGCACCTTGGGGTAAGCCACAGGCTGCTGCTCGCCGCCGTGCTCACCGTCGCGGGCGCCTGGCAGCTCACGCGCGCCAAGCGACGCGCGCTGTTTGCCTGCGGGCGCACGGTACCGCTGCCGCCGCTCGGCCGGCGGGCCGACGCGGGCTGCACGCGCTACGCCGTGCTCCAGGGGTGGCGCTGCGTCAACTCGTGCTGGGCGATCATGCTGGTGATGGTCGTCGTCGGCCATTCGAGCCTCGTCTGGATGCTCGCGCTGACCGCCCTCGTCGTCGCCGAGGAGCTGACCGTCAGCGGCCGGCGCCTCACACGCCCCGCGGCGGGCGCGCTTGGCGTGGCGGCGGTGGCCGTCGCGCTCGGGCTGTGACGAGGCGTTCGGCGCGAGTGACTCCCACGAGCCGCACCACGCTTGAGCACCACGCGTGAGCCGTTCTTCGGCTTGCCGCTGCGATGATGCATCGCTGCGAGTAGCGCATCGTCGGACCGTCGCTGCCGACGCGATGGCGGCGGCTATCGCCGAATGTGGTGCAGGATCGGGGTTAGCGCCTACGCCTCGAGCGGCGCCGCCAGCGGGGTGCGCAGCGAGCTGACGCCACACTCCCAGGCACCGAGGATGTGGCGTTCCACACGCGCGTCCAGCTCGACGAGCGTTGCCGCACCCCAGAGGATGTCGCCGGTCAGCTGCGGCTGCTGGCGCGCGAGACCACCGGCAAGATCGACCGCGGCGATGTTCTCGTGGATCGCGTCGGCCTGCACGTGCTCGTCGAAGAACGCCGTCGCGCGTTCGCTGCAGCCGAGCCGGCGCAGTCCGGCCGCATAGCGGCGGTTGGGAATCGAGGACTCCATCTCGAACAGCGCGAGGTGGCCGATGACCGCGCCGCGCCTGCGGCGGTGCAAGCCGAAGAGCGACATGAGGTTGGTGGTGGCCAGCGTCACGCCGGGCAGGTGGTCGATGTAGGCGCCGTAGCGCGCGTCCAGGCCAAGCTCGTCCATCGTGTCGGCGAACAGCTCGGCGTGGATGCATTCGGCGCGTCCGTTACCGTACTCGTCTGCCTGGATCTGCACGAGCGCTGCCTTCGGCGGGCCGAAGAGGCGCGGCAGCGCCCACGAATGCGGGTCGGCCTCCTTGAGCTGGTAGGCCGAGCGGTGGGCGACGAACTCGAGCACCTGCTCCAGCGACGCGTGGCGTTCGAGAAAGCGCGACAGCGACGGCGCGTCGTTGGCCTCGGCCACCGCGCGCAGGGCGAGGTCCATCTCCTCGGGCGCGGGGGACGTCACTCGCGGCGCGGGCACGGCAGCATGCAGCGCGACCTCGAAGCAGGCCTCGAGCTCGCGGCGCAGGGCCAGCAGACTCGGCTCCCACTCCCACTCGTCGGCGACGCCGGGAAGCCCGCGGTAATGCATCTCATAACAGAGGTAGAGCGCTAGCTGCAGGTCCTCGTCGGCGAGCGGGTCCGCGGGCGCGGCGACCGGCGGTGCGGCAAGCGGATGTACCGCGCGCTGCAGATCACCGAGCAGGAGCTCTGAAATATCACCGCGCGGCTCAGGCAGGATCAGCACGCAACGCGTGCCTACCCCGCGGCAGGCAGCGGCGAACGCCTGGGCGACCGGCACCAATCCGGCTGATCAGGCGCACAGCAAGCGATCAGCGAGCCAGGCCACCAGACCGCCGGGGCCCTCGCTCGCTCGTGCACAGCGATCCCCCGCGCGGCACCGCTGACCGCGACGTGGACGTGCAGCCCGAACACGAGTTGACGCCGCGCGACGCTCGCGAACTCGGCACCCAGCGCCTCGTAGCGCAAGCCGTCGTTGAGTTCGCCGAGCGTGGCCGCAAACGGGTGCATGCCTGCGCCCGCGACGAGCGTGGCGCCCTGCAACGCCGAATGTAGATCACGCCGCGCGCCGCTCAGGGCAGACGCCGCCCCGGCGACGGTCCGCTTCGGCGACGTGACGCTCTTGAGCTGAGCGGTGACCAGCTCGAGCTTGAATCGCGCGTCTGCGCCCATCGCGGCAAGCGACTGCGCCGCGCAGGGAGCGAGGTCGAGCGTGATCGGATCGAGCAGCATGAGCTCCTCCTCCAGGCCGATCGTGCAGGGACGCTCGATGTCGAACGTCGCCCGCTGCCGCGCCCGATCCAGCGCGGGATCGATGGTCTGCTTGAGAGGGTCACGAATTCGCGCCGGTCCTCCGTTCGGGTACCCGCGGCTGGGCGTGTCACTCACCCTGGCCGGCAGTCTTCGCCCGGCCCCGCCGCGCGCCTGCGACGGCCGCCGAGCGGGTAAAGCACCCGGAGATCCGATCGAAGGGAGTTTTGATGCCACCTGCCGGCGTGAAGAAGGGCACCAAACGCGGCCGCCAGTACGAGCACATCAAGGACAGTCTGAAAGACCAGGGTCGCTCGGAGGACGCGGCCGAGGAGATCGCCGCGCGGACGGTCAACAAGGAGCGCGCCCGGGCCAGCGAGTCGCGAACGCGCTCACGTTCATCGGTCAAGGACATCTCTTCCGGCCGGCGCGGCGGGCTGCGCTCGGGCACGAACCGCGAGAAGGGGCCGACGCGCGACCAGCTCTACAACGAGGCCCGCCAGCTCGGTATCGAGGGACGATCGAAGATGAAGAAGGACGAGCTCAAACGCGCCGTTGCTCGCAAGAAGAAGTAGGACACGAGCGGTCGCTGGACTGCCGCCGGGCGACGTCAGGACGCTCAGTCACGTCTCGCCGAGGACGAGCTGGAGCCGACCGCCCGATCACGACGAGGTGCGCCCCCACTGGCCGCCGGCATTTGACTCACCGAGGCTGGACTAACGAGTCTCCAAATGCGCCGGTTCGGTCCAAAGTGCTGCCATTGCGACTTAGGCCTGGATCCACCGAAGATCGGTGGATCCAGGCTTAGTCCTCGACGTGCTTCCAGGTGCGCCGTGCCCATACTGACGACACCGTGCCCTTGGAAATGCCGTATGCGGCACCGATCTCCGCTCGCGTTCGCTCCTCGCGTCGTATGGCGCGTACCTTCTCGTCGGTTTGCTGTGCCGATGCGACCTCTGTACCGCGTACTTGGTGGTCGACGAGGTGGGGGTGCTTAGGCGGGGGTGAGACGGCCGCTCGGCGCTCTCGGATCAGTAAAGCAAGGTCATCGTGACCCAGACGAGCCTCCTCAGTCATCTCGTCGTCGGGACTCGCTGTGAGAACAGCCGAAAGGACTGCACCTAGCTGTAGTTCCTGAGCACGTTGTTCATCCGGTCCTCCTTGGAGGCTGGTGGTTCTCAAGGCCCCGGCACCAAGGAGTTCCGGATGAAGCTGCACGCTAACGCCCCGCTCAGTCCGAAAGGCAGGCAGTGCCTTGTTGATCGGATCGAGAGGGAGAGTCAGATGGTCCAAGACGTCGCAGAGTCGCTGGGAGTCAGCGAGCGAACGGCACGCAAGTGGCTTGCTCGCTACCGCGCTGAAGGGGCGGCCGGCTTGGTTGATCGCTCGTCGGCACCGCACGTGGTCGCCAACCGCACCGACGAGCAGACCGTGGCGCTGCTCGCGGCGTTGCGCCGGCTGCGCTTCACCGCGCCCGAGCTCGCCGACCTGCTCGAGATGCCGTGCTCGACGATTAGCGGGGTGCTCAAGCGCATCGGGATGGGCAAGCTGGGCCGCTTGGGCCTTGAGCCAGTAGTGCGCTACGAGCGCGAGCGGCCAGGCGAACTGATCCATATTGACGTCAAAAAGCTCGGCCGCATTCAGGGCGGTGCTGGCAAGCGCGTCACTGCGGTGGCGCGTAACCGCCGCCCGCTGCGCACCGACTCAGCCGGTGTTCGCCGCGGCAGCGTCGGCTGGGACGCCGTGCACGTCGCGATCGACGACGCCACCCGCCTGGCCTACGCCGAAGTCCTCAGCGACGAGAAAGCCAGCACCGCCGTCGGCTTTCTGAGTCGCGCGATCGCGTTCTACGCGCGTCACGGCATCACCGTCGAACGCGTGCTGACCGACAACGGCTCCCCCTACGTTTCGACGATCCACGCGATCGCGTGCCGCGCGCACGGCGTTCGCCACCTACGCACTCGGCCCTACCGCCCTCAGACCAACGGCAAGGCCGAGCGCTTCATCCGCACGATGCTCGGCGGCTGGGCCTACAACGGCCTGACCTACGGCTCCTCAGCCGAGCGCACACGCGCCCTTGACGGCTGGCTCTTCGAGTACAACCATCGCCGACGACACCAAGCCCTCGGCCGACAGACACCCATCAGCCGCCTGAACAACCTGCTCGGTACTTACAGCTGTATGGTCCAGCGCCTTCTTTTCGCGCAGAGCGTCTGGTCGTCGCTCGTGCTCATGGCTGCCTCCGGGCCTAGGTTGGGCTCATATGTGGTTAGTCGGAAGACCCGCGCCACAAGCGAGCGTTTGGCTTGAGTTATCGGCGCGGACGTTCGGAGCTTCAACGCGGGTACTTTCGGACTGCTCGACACGTCCCCAAATCCGGCCGGTGTGCGCCCGGTGCCGAAAATATGGCTCTGCTACGGTGGATCCGCTGATAACCAGGGGGGCTGGCGGCAGGCCGGCTGAGATAGCGTCCACCGTGCGGCGCTGACCCTTCGAACCTGTGGGGTAATGCCCGCGGAGGGAGCGATGCTGACGCGGATACGGGCGCCCGAGGCGGCGCCGCCGGTGAAGGTGACCGGGAGCGGCGCTGTGAGCCTTGCCGGCGTCCGCAAGACATTCGCGCCCGCGCGCCGCAAAGGGCTCGCCGTCACCGCGCTGGACGGCGTCAGCTTCCAAGTCGCGACCGGCGAGATCGTCGCCGTCGTCGGGCCGTCCGGGTGCGGCAAGACGACGCTGCTCGAGCTCATCTGCCGGCTCATCGAGCCCGACGCGGGCAGCGTCGAGTCTGTACCAGCGGCGCTCATGGCTCAACGCGACCTGCTCCTGCCCTGGGCGAGCGCCGTCGACAACGCGGCCGTCGCGCTGCGAGTCTCCGCGATGTCGCGCGACGAGGCTCGCGAGCGCGCGACCGCCCTCCTGCGCGACTTCGGCCTCGCCGGGTTCGAACGCGCGCGGCCGCACGAGCTGTCGGGCGGCATGCGTCAGCGCGTGGCCTTCGCGCGGACCCTGCTCGCCGGCCGGCCCCTGCTCTGCCTCGACGAGCCGTTCGGAGCGCTCGATGCGATCACGCGCGTAGAGATGCAGGGCTGGCTCGCCGAGGCGCTCGCCCAAGATCCGCGCACGGTCGTGCTCGTCACGCACGATGTCGAGGAGGCTCTGGTGCTCGCCGACCGCGTGCTGGTCCTCTCCGCTCGACCCGGCCGCGTCGTCGCGACGCTCACGGTCACCATGCCGCGCCCGCGCCGGCGGACCGATCCCGAGATCGTCGCCCTGCGAGCGCGGGCGCTGGACGCGCTCGGCTCATGATCGCCGTGCTGCTCGTGCTCGTGCTCGTCGGCGGCTGGGAGGCGTACGTGCAGCTCAGCGGGATCGACGAGTTCGTGCTGCCCGCGCCGAGCGAGGTCGCCGTGGCGCTGTACGACGACCGCGGCCTGTTGTGGACCAACTTCG
>JAWVGJ010000048.1:0-13606 GCA_033855115.1 Solirubrobacteraceae bacterium | reverse complement strand
GGCGACTCCGTCGACAGTGCGGTGATCACCGTCCCCGCCTACTTCAACGACGACCAGCGCCAGGCCACCAAGGACGCTGGAAAGGTCGCGGGACTCGACGTCAAGCGGATCATCAACGAGCCGACCGCGGCATCGCTCGCCTACGGCCTAGACAAGGAGCACGACCAGACGATCCTCGTCTTCGACCTCGGCGGCGGGACGTTCGACGTCTCCGTGCTGGAGATCGGCGACGGCGTCTTCGAGGTCAAGTCGACCGCGGGTGACAACCATCTCGGCGGCGACAACTTCGACAAGGCGGTCGTCGACTGGCTCGCGTCGGAGTTCAAGAAGGGCCAGGGCATCGACCTCAAGAACGATCCGATGGCCCTCCAGCGCCTGTACGAGGCGGCCGAGAAGGCGAAGATCGAGCTGTCGACGGCCCAGGAGTCGCAGATCAACCTGCCGTTCATCACCGCCGACACAAGCGGGCCCAAGCACCTCGACGTGCGCCTCACACGGGCCAAGCTCAACGAGCTGACCGCCGACCTGCTCGGCCGCGTCGTCGCCCCCGTGCGCCAGGCGCTCGACGACGCAAAGGACAAGGGCGCGGCGAAGATCGACCACGTCGTCCTCGTCGGCGGCATGACGCGCATGCCCTCGGTTCAGGAGAAGGTCAAGGAGCTGACCGGCAAGGACCCGCACCGCGGTGTCAACCCCGACGAGGTCGTCGCCGTCGGCGCCGCGATCCAGGCCGGCGTGCTGGCCGGCGACGTCAAGGACGTGCTGCTGCTCGACGTGACCCCGCTGACGCTCGGCATCGAGACCAAGGGCGGCGTCATGACCAAGCTGATCGAGCGCAACACGACGATCCCCACGCACAAGAGCGAGGTCTTCTCGACCGCCGAGGACAACCAGCCCTCGGTCGAGATCCACGTCCTGCAGGGCGAGCGCGAGATGGCCAACTACAACAAGTCGCTGGGCAAGTTCCAGTTGACCGGCATCCCGCCCGCGCCGCGTGGCATCCCGCAGATCGAGGTCGGCTTCGACATCGACGTCAACGGGATCGTCAACGTCACCGCCAAGGACCTCGGCACCGGCAAGGAGCAGAAGATCGAGATCAAGTCCGGCTCCGGTCTCACCGACGAGGAGATCAAGCGGATGGTCTCCGATGCCGAGTCGCACGCCGACGACGATCGCCGGGCGCGCGAGCTCGCGGAGGCCCGCAACGGCGCCGAGAACGCGGCCTACCAGGCCGAGCGCCAGCTCAAGGACCTCGAGGAGAACATCGACGAGTCGCAGAAGACCGAGATCGAAGGCCTGATCAAGGACCTGCGCGACTCGCTGGAGTCCGAGGACGCGGCCGAGCTCAACGCGAAGGCCGAGGCGCTGCAGACGGCGTTCCACAAGATCTCCGAGGCGATGTACGAGCGCGCTCGCGCTAGCGGCGAGACCTCGTCCAACGGCGCCGACGCGACGGATGCCGAGGCGTCCTCGAGCTCAGACGAGGACGACGTCGTCGATGCCGAGGTCGTCGAGGACGACGCCACCTCCAAGCACCGGTAGCCCGTGAGCACAGAGGAGCAGAGGATCGAGCAGGAGGCGCCGGCGGAGGGGAACACCACCTCCCCGGCGCCACCGCCGCTCGACGACGTCGAGGAGGTGGCTCGGCCGCCCGAGCCTGTCCCGGACCCCGAGACCGCCGCAGATGCGGCAGATGCGGCACCCGAGCCCGTCCTGGTCGAGAACGTCGCGGTCGCGGACGACGGAGCGGATCTGCGCGCGCGCGCAGGCAAGGCCGACGAGTACCTCGCCCTCGCCCAGCGCACGCAGGCGGACTTCGAGAACTACCGCAAGCGCATGCTGCGCGACGTCCGCGCGGCCGAAGCGCGCGGTATGGGCCGGCTGGCGAAGGAGATGCTGCCCGCGCTCGACAACCTCGACCGGGCGGTCGCCGCGCTGGAGGGGTCCGAAGGCGAGCACCATCTTGCCGACGGCATTCGCCTCGTCACCGCCGAGCTGTCGGCGGCGCTGCAGCGAACCGGCATCGAGGGCTACGCCGCCAAGGGCGAGCGCTTCGATCCGGTCTTCCACGAGGCCGTCGCGCAGAGGCCTGTCGAGGGGGCCGAGCCGGGCACGATCGTCGAGGTCCTTCAGGCCGGGTACCGGCTCAACGACGCGGTCCTGCGACCGGCGCGGGTGGTCGTCGCCGCATAGGAGCTGAACGATGGCGTCTCAAGATCACTACAAGGTGCTCGATGTCGAGCGCAAGGCCTCGCAGGACGAGATCAAGAAGGCCTACCGCAAGCTCGCCCGCAAGTACCACCCAGATCGCAATCCCGGCGACGTCAAGGCTGAGGAGCGCTTTAAGCAGGTCTCCCAAGCGCATGACGTGCTGTCTGATCCGGCCAAGCGCAAGGAGTACGACCGCGCGCTGTCCAACCCGTTCTCGGGCACCGGGCGCGGCGGCACAGGTCAGCCGGGCTTCGACGCGGGCGGCTTCGGCGACATCCTGTCGGACCTGTTCGGCCAGGCCCGCGGGCGCCCGAGCGGCTCGACGACGCGCTCGCGCCAGGAGCGCGGCCGCGACCTGGAGGCCGAGATCTCGATCGGCTTCGAGCAGGCGATCAGAGGTGCGCAGGTGCCGATCTCGGTTCCCACCTTCGAGCGCTGCAGCACCTGCAATGGCACCGGCGCCAAGCCGGGCACCTCGCCGATCGTCTGCCCGCAGTGCTCGGGTCGCGGCATCGAATCCGAGGGCCAGGGCCTGTTCTCGATCTCGCAGCCGTGTTCACGCTGCGGCGGCAGCGGCACCGTCATCGAGGAGCCCTGCCCGACGTGTCACACGGCGGGGCGAGTGCGGACGGTCAAGCGCTACAAGGTCAACATCCCCGCGGGCGTGAAGGAGGGCAGCCGCATCCGGCTCGCCGGCAAGGGCGAGCCCGGCCGCAACGGCGGTTCCGACGGCGACCTCTACGTCGTGACCCACGTCCAGGAGTCGCCGGTCTTCGCGCGCAAGGGCGAGCACGTCGAGGTCGAGGTGCCGCTGACGATCCCCGAGGCGCTGCGCGGCGCCGAGATCGAGGTGCCGACGCTCGACGGGCGCAAGACCCTGCGCGTGCCGGCCGGGACGCGACCGGGCAGCCTCCAACGGTTGCGCGGCGAGGGTCCCAAGCGCCTGGGCAAGGCTGGCCGCGGCGACATCCACTATCGCTTCACGCTCGAGCTGCCCGACCGGCTGACCGCCGAGCAGGAGGCAGCCGTGGACGATCTCGCGAAGGTCTTCAACGGCAACCCGCGCAAGAAGCTCTTCACATGATTCGGTGCTCCACCATGCCTGCGCTGAAGTTCCGCCGGCGGTCCTCGCGATGAGCCCGCGGCGGCGTACGACCACACGTATCGAGGTTTCCTCCGATCGCGGTGTGTTCATGATCTCGGTCGCCGCCGAGCTGGCAGAGATGCACCCGCAGACCCTGCGCATGTACGAGCAGCGCGGCCTGATCGAGCCCAAGCGCTCGCCCAAGGGCACACGCCTGTACTCGCACGAGGACGTCAAGCGCCTGCGCCGCATCCAGCAGATGACGGCCGAGCTCGGGCTCAACCTCGCCGGCGTCGAGAAGGTGCTCGAGCTCGAGACGCAGCTTGAGCGCACGCGCAGCCGGGTGGCCGCGCTTGAACGCCGCCGCGACGAACTGGAGACCGAGATCGAGGCGCTCGAAGGACGGCGCGAGCAGGTACGCGCGGACCTGGTCCGCTACGAGAAGGGCGCCGGATCGGCAATCGTGCGGGCGTCGGACGCCGAGCCGTTCACGATCCCGATCGAGCACCGCCCCTAGCGCGCGCGATCTCGTTCCAGCTGTGTGACGCGTTCACGCGCCGCGTGTGGTGTTCCGTCACAGCCTCCTCGCATCCTCGCTTTCATGGACAGGGTGTGGCCGAAAACGACGGCGCAGAGGACGTTTGCGGCCAAACCCCCGCGTGATCAGGCGGTTGCGGACCGCGCGAGCGCGCAGCGCGGTGTCGCCGAGCAGCGGTTCCTGGCGCTCATGCTCGCAGGCTGGCGCGTTGTGCGGTTCACGTGGCGTCAGGTGTTCCACGAGGCCGATCAGGTGACCGCGACGGTCCGCGCGCTCTTGGAGCAGCGGCCGTGCGTCTAACGCTCTGTCGTCGCGGCTGCTGCGCAACCAGCGACGCGCGCGGACCAATGGCGCGCAGCCAAACACCAGCGTCGATGCCGCGCGCAGTCGCCGACTCAAGCGGGTCAGAGGGATCCAGAAAGCGCGCTGCGGCGAGTGGCCACCCGGCGCCGCGATCGGTGAGGATCTCCGTCAGCAGCTCGGCGCGGGCGGCGCCGGTCGCCGGCGCGCCCCAGCCGAAGACACGCTCGGCGCCGAGCACGGCCTCCGCCTCGGCGCGCGCGTGGACGAGCCGCTGGTAGTCCGCTCGCGCGAGCTCTCCGGCATGGTGGCGGAGCGCGTCTGCGACCCGATCGAGCACGCTCGTCTGGAGTGAGACGTAGAGCGTGGGGAGCGCAGCTTCGCCCCACAGATGCCAGATCCACCAGCGCGGGCGCGGCCCCGCGTGGTCGAGTGCACGCAACGTCGCCCGGCCGACGAGCTCGTGCGCGGGGTGGGCGTCGTGCGGGCTCGGCCCGACGACGAGCGCAGGCGCGACGGCGGCGATCGCTTCGCGCAGCTGATCGGCCAGATCGTCCTCCGCCAGCGCCAGATCGTCCGCCGAGGAGAGCCTGGGCGGACCCTTGGCCACCACGGGGCTGAATCCAACCGCGGCACACGCAGCGTTCAGCTCCGAGCGCCGCCGCGCGTGCTGCTCGGGCCGGCCGAGCGAGCAGGTGAAAGCGACGACCTCCCACCCATGTTCCGCGAGCGCGACCAGGGTTCCACCCGCCCCGAGCAGCTCGTCGTCGGGGTGCGGCGCTATGTGGATGGCGACCGGCACGCGCTCGCCGGAGCCTAGCCCCGCTACCCGACCGGAGACAGCCGCGCGTCGATGTTGTCGGCGTACAGCGTGAACGGCAGCTGCTTGTCGTTGCCGATCTGGATCGTGCTGACTCCACTGGTGCCCAGGCTGGCGGTCGCGGTGTGCCAGATCGACACGCCGTTCATCGTCACGTCGACGATGCTGGCGGCCCCGCGCGTCGCCGTCCGCACGGTAAGGCGAGCCCAGGCGTTGAGGGCGAGCTTCGCGGGCGTCGTCTGCGTCGTGCCGTTGTAGACGACGTAGATCCGTCCGGAGACGTTCCTGCGATTGACGTAGACGAGGCGGGTGTTCACGGCGTCGTAGAGCTTGAAGATCGACACGTCCTGGCTGGTCGCGCCTTCGGCCGTGATGTCGAAGTCCCCGGCGACGGTGAGATCGGTCTGCGGGGACGCCAGCATCTTGCGCGCGTAGGCGTAGGAGTCGCTCGAGGGAATGGTCAGCGCAGCAGCGAAGTTGCCGCCGGTGGGCGGCCGGACGGCGCTCTGGACCGTCGCCGTCCCGTTGATCGCCTTGTGGACCGACCAGCGGCTGAAGTTCCCCAGCTCGAAGCCGTCGCCGAAGACGAGCGGGTCGATCGTCCACGCCCGCGCCGGCGGCGCGGGGTCGACGTTGCCCGCAGCGTCCATCGCGCGGACTCGGAACGTGTGGGCACCGTCCCCAAGCCCGCTGTACTGCTTCGGCGTCGGGCAGCCGGCGAACGCGGAGCCGTCCAGGCTGCACTCAAAACCGGCGCTCGGCTCATTCGAGGAGAAGCCAAAGCTCGCCGAGCGACTGACGACCGTACCGCTCGGACCCGCCGTGATCGTCGTGCTCGGCGCGACCGTGTCGACAGTCCAGCTCGCGCTGGCCGCAGACGCATCGACGTTCCCGGCGAGGTCGCTGGCGCGGACGCGGAACGTATGAGCGCCGTCCGCCAGCGCCGTGTACGGCTTGGGCGACGAGCAGCTCGCATACGCCGAGCCGTCGAGGCTGCACTCGAACGTCGCGCCCGGCTCGCCGGAGGAGAAACCGAAGCTCGCCGAGCGGCTGGCGACCGACCCGGTCGGACCTGAGCCGATGCTCGTATCGGGCGCGCTGTTGTCGACCGTCACGCTCCTGCCGGGCGAGGTGGCGACGCCGGACGATGTGTCCGTGGCGCGGGCCTTGATCGTCACGACGCCGTCGGGAACCGTCGCGGAGCTCCAGCGTGCGCTGTACGGCGCGGAGCCTGCGGTGGCGACCACGGCGTCGTTGACCAGGAAGTCGACGTGGTCCACCGCCACGTTGTCCGTGGCATCCGCCGTCAGCGTGACGGTCTGGCGGATGACCGCGGTGCCAGCGGCCGGCCCCGTCAGCGTTACGACGGGCGGCGTCGTGTCGCTCTGGCTCGTGTCCACAGTCCAGGAGCGCGCTGCCGGCGAGGCGTCGAGGTTGTGCGCCGAGTCGGTGGCCCGCACGGTGAACGTGTGCGGGCCGGCCGACAGGCCGGTGTACTGCTGCGGCGACGTGCACGCCGTGTAGGCCGCTGAGTCCAGGCGGCAGTCGAAGGTCGACCCAGCCTCCGACGAGGAGAACGTGAAGGCGGCGGTGGCGGACGTCGAAGCTCCCTGCGGGCCCGTGAGGATCGTCGTGTCGGGCGCGACGGTGTCCACGGTCCACTGCCACGGCGGCGGATCGGCTTCCTGGTTGCCGACCGCGTCGGTCGCCCGGACCTTGAAGGTGTGCCCGCCGTCTGCGAGGCCCGTGTACGACTTCGGGGAGACGCAGGCGGCGTACGGGGACCCATCGAGGCTGCAGGCAAACGTGCTGTCGCCCTCGTCCGCCGAGAACGAGAACGATGCCGAGGAGCTGTTGGACGCCTCGGAGACGCTGGAAGTCAGCACGCTGGAGGGCGCGGTGGTGTCGATCGTCCACGTACGGCTGGCGGCGGTTGCGTCGGTGTTTCCGACCGCGTCGATCGCACGCACCTGGAAGGTGTGCGAACCGTCCCGGAGTCCGCCGTACTGGCTGGGCGACGTGCAGGCGGCGAAGGAATCGCCGTCCATACGGCACTCGAACGTCGAGGCGGACTCGCTGGAGGAGAACGCGAAGCTCGGCGAGGAGCTTGCGACGGTGCCCGTCGGTCCGCTGTCGATCGTCGTCTCGGGACTTGTCGTGTCGCCTGCCGTGACCGTGACCACGAGCTGAGGCGCGTGCGCTAGGTCCTCCCGCGAGGCGTAGTGCGCACCGTCGGTGCTGGCAGTCTTGATGGCGAGGCTCAGCGTGGCGTCGCCGGTCACGGCGGGCTTCACGTCGAACTCGTACCAGGTGGCGGCGTTTACGGCACCGAGCGTCTGGAGGGCGGCGCCGTCGATCGTGGGACGGTTGTTGTACGTCGTGGTCGTCTCACCCCAGGACGTGTTGTTCATCTTCGCGACCGAACCGCCTTTGACGCTGCCGTTGTCGCTGTTGTAGATCCGGAGCTTCGCGGACTGCACGGTGTTGCCGGTCAGGCCGGTGAGCTGGAATTTCAGGTAGCTCTCCTGCACGGGCGAGGCGTCGATGCTGACGAAGGTCTTCGTGCCGTAGTTCGTGGCCGGAACGGCGCCGTCGACGTAGGTGTCGGCCACCGGCGCGAACGTCCGCACGGGGCCGATCTGCGCCGTCGTCCCGCTGACCTCGTCGGAGGATGTGGAGCTGCCGACCGCGTTGAACGCGTGGACGCGGTAGGTGTAGGTGCTGCCGGCCGACAGCCCCGCGTCGGTCCACGACGTCGCGTTGCTCGGAAGCGACGCCACCTGGCTGTAGCTGGCGCTCCCGGTCTTACGATCGACCGCGAACCCGCTCTCGTTGGTGCTGTTGTCCGCCCAGCCGAGCTGGAGGGACGTATCTGCCCCGGTGAGCGGCGAGGCGACGGCCAGGTTCGTCGGGGCGGCCGGCCGGGGCTCGGGCTCGCCCAACAGGCTCATCGTGTTATGCCAGTAGTTTCCGTGCATGTTGGCGCTGGCAAGCACCACGATGCCCGTGGTGGCGTTGACGTTCTGCTTGGTCGACGTGGGGTTGCTGATGTCCACGTCGGCGCTGCTCTGGATGAACGGCGTGCCGGCGCCCGGCGCAAACGCGATGTCGTCGATGCTCGATTTCTTGTAGTAGATCGTCCCGCCGACCTCCGGCGACACCGCGAACATGAACACCTCGCGGTGCTGCTCGTCGATCATCACCATCGGCCGTGTGTGGAGATCCTGCACCGCACCGAACTCGTACCCGCTCCAGGCCGACTTCCGGTCGCGCACGAGAAGTTCCACGAACGCCTGCCCGGCATTGCGATTCGCTGTCTTGACGGCCGCGTAGACGCGCCCGCTCCCGTCGGTCGACAGCGGTCTGAGGCTGACGTGGTCGTTGGCGCAGCCGGTGCTGCAGCCGCCGACGCCGCCTCCGTAGGCGATCTCCGTCTGCCAGAAGCCGTCAGGTGTGCCGTCCCGGTGGACCGCGAAGTAGATCTTGCGTGTCAGCTGGTTGCTCCACATCACGCCGACCTTGTCGCCCTGGAAGGCGATGACCGCCGAGATGTCGTCGTAGTGGACGGTGGAGGCCGTGGTCCCTGGAAGAACCACCGGTGTCGACCAGCTCATGTCACTTCCGGTCGTGTGCGTGATGTACACCTGGCTGGTGTTGTCCGGGGCCACGCGCGTGTACGTGGACCACAGCATTCCCGTCGAGTCCTTCGCGAGCGTCGTCGACTCCGTGCTCCCCTGGTGGACCGTTGCCGGGAAGCCGGGGTCCAAGCTGTAGGTCTTGGTGATCGGCTGGTAGCTATAACGCGAGAGCTCGGATGATCCCGCAGCCACGTCGTCGGGATTGGCCGGACTGCTGAACTCGGAAACCACCGTGGTCGCCGACAGGACGTACAGCTTCTGCCCGTCCCACAGCACGTCGGCCCGGGCGGTTGGACGCCGGTCGACAACCCTCCCCGTGTCCTGCCACTGCTGACTTGCCGAATCAAGGCGGTGGATCGACGTTCCCTGAGCGATCGGGCTGTACAGCACGCCCCACCAGCTTCCGTCCTGAAGCCACAGCTTGCTCTGCGTCTTGTCCTCGGTCGGCGTCTGGACGCCGTTGACATCGCGGTAGCTTGGGCCCTTGAGCCCCGTGTCCGCGGCAGCTGCCGTCGCGGGAGCGATCTGAAGGGTCAGCGCGGCGAAGAGCAGTGCGACCAGCGTATGCCGTAGCCCGCGCAAGAGTCCCATCTCACGGTAACGCGGTCACCATCGGACGCTGACCCGGGCGCCGCGCGCAGCGGCGGTTGATGCACCCGTCGCGTCGGGGCGTTGGCGTTCCCTGCCATTGCACGGGCCGGAGGATAAGCACAATCCGGGCTCGCTAACGGTAACTCTAGCCTTTCGAGGAGGAAGCACCGGGCCGCCTGTGTTGGCGGCGCACCAGTTGTGTTAGCCGCGACGATTTTCCTGGGGTGGGGTCCTAGGGTGCTCGCGTTTGGGGTGCGCTAGCTTGCCCCAGGCAGTGCGGTGGGGCCGTCGCATGGATGCGATTGCGCCGCACACAGGGACTGGAGCCGGGGACCGCTTCGAACGCCGAGGGGCGATTGACACGGACGAGGCACCACAGCAAGGTCATTCATTGACGGGCATGGAGGCACGACTATGGGACGACGGATCGTCGCAGACTGCGTTGCTGCTCCCACACGGAGCGGGCGACCCCTGATGGGAGCCGACGTACATGGGCCCCCACAGCACGTTGACACCTATGTTAATCGTGACGCCCTGAAGTCCTTCAGGGCCCATGACGCCGAGGGATGTTGACGTGCGGGCTGCCGATAACTCGCGCGACGCGCAGGATCACTTGGCGACGATGCTCGCCGAGATGGACAACCGCCTCGAGACCCTCCAGCAGGAGCTCGAGTCCCTGGCTTCCCCGATCGCTCCGGGTGCTGCGGAGCGGCCGCCCGCACCGCTCGCCGCAGCTGCCGATCCGGAGCCCGCTCCCGTCGCCCCGAGGCGCCCGCAGCTGGCGGCCGAGCTTCCGGCCGGTCTGCGCAAGCGCGCTACGCGGCAGATCACGGCCATCGCGGACCGGCGGACTGCTCCCGCCGCCGTGTCAGACCCGGCGCCGCGCCCGCCCGGGCCGGCCACCCGGTCCATCACGCCGGACTCGATCGTGCGTCAGACGATCCTCGAAGCCGACGAGGAGGCCCGCCGCGTGGTCGAAGACGCGCGCCAGTGCATCGCAGCTATCGCCGCCCGCACACGCGCCTCGCTGGAGCGCTCGCTGGCCTCGGCGCCGGCCACACCGCCTTCCCCTTCGCGCAGGCGTGGCGCTCCGACCGCTACGGCCCCCGAGCGGCGCCAGTACGAAGGCGCGGTAAGCCTCGAGGCCGGGCCATTTGGGGACATCGTGCAACTCAACGAGTTCGAGGCCGCGCTGACGTCGGTTCCCGGCGTCGAGGACGTCTACATCCGCAGCTTCGAGCGCCACCACGCGCACTTCGAGCTGCGCCTCGTCGAGCCCCGCCCGCTGATCGGCGAGTTGCAGGCGCGTGCACCGGGCTCGCTGCACGTGATCGAGGCCGCGAGCAGCTCCATTCGCCTGGAGATCGCCGTCAAGGACGAAACCGATCGGGCGGCGCGATGAAGGTCCTTCCCGTCGTCGTGATCGTCCTGCTGGCGTTCGCGGCCTTCTTCATGACCTTTCTGGTCGCCCCGCTGGCCGTGCTGACGATCTTCTATCTCATCTACTCGGTGCGGAATTCGAGCGCTTCTGCAGCGCCGGCACCGGAGCCGCAGCCACAGCAGCGCTGGGCGACGCAGCCCGAGCCCGAGCCCGAGGCCGCGCCGGCGGCGCGCCGGACCCGCATCACCGTCGTGTCTCACAGCGAGGAGGCAGCCGCAGAGGGCGCCGCAGCCGCAGCCGGCACGACCACGACCCTGACCGAGAGTGAGTCATGACCGGCGACGATCCAACACGCGATCCCGATCTCGGCCTCGATGCCGGGCTCGGACACGAACCGTCTGCGCCGGTGAACGCGCTCGCGCTCGCGCTGCGTTACGGCATGCGCTACAGCGGCCTGCGAGACATCGAACTGGACTCACGACTGCTGCTCTACGTCCCGCTCGACATCTGCGAGCGCGAGACCATCTTGCCCCTCTCCGTCAGCGAGGAGTTGCTCCAAGTGGCCACCGCATCCCCCGATCCGGACCTCGAGATCGTCCAAGGGCGCTTCCCCGAGCTGGAGATCGAGCTCGTCCTCGCACCGATGGAGCGCATCGCCGAGCTGCACGACGCGCTGAAGGCGGCGGTCTGAATGGCCGGCTTCGAAGACGACCGCGGCGTCCGCGACGACGACCCGACGTTCTACCGGCGCCTCGCCCACCACGCCGGCCTGCGGTTCGTGGTGCTCGAACCGGAGGCGACCGGCGATCCCGACTTCACCGAGATCAACCCGCTGGCGGCGCGCCTGCTGACCGAGGAGCTCTGCAGGCACTTCCACATGCTGCCGATCGCCTATCGCGACGGCGTCGTCGCCGTGGCGTTCTGCGACCCCTTCGACCAGCTGGCCAACGAGCTGGCCACCGCGCTGACGGCCGCCGAGGTGCAGCCCGTCCTCGCCGAGCCCGGCGATGTCGAGCAGGCGATCGCGAGGATCTTCGGCCCGCTGCGGACACCGCACTTCGAGGATCTCGGCCCGGCGCCGCACGAGTCGCCGCGGGTCGGCGATCTGCTCGTGGCCAACGGCGCCGCGACCGACGAGCAGGTCGAGGCCGCGCTGCGCGAGCAGGAGCGCACCGGCTCGCGTCTGGGCGAGGTGCTGCTGCACTCCGGCGCCATCCGCGAGACGGATCTGATCGACGCGCTGGTCGAGCAGTTCCAGCTGCCGGCGCTCGACATCGAGGGCGGCCACATCGACGCGGACGTCGTCAAGACGATCCCGGAGCCGGTCGCACGCGAGCTACGGCTTGCCCCCGTCGCCGCCGACGAGACGACGCTGTACGTCGCGGTCGTCGACCCGATCGACGCGGCGACCGTGGAGCGGCTGCGCGAGTACACCGACAAGGAGATCGTCGGGTTCCTGGCGCCGCTGAGCCAGGTGGACGAGATCCTCGAGGCGACCTACCGCGAGGACTACTCGTACCTCGCCACCGACGACCTCCGCGAGCGTTCTCCCGAGAACTGCGCGCTGCGTGTCGTGACGCCTGGGCAGAAGATGTTCCTGGTCGTGATGACGGTCGTCATCGTGGTCGGCTTCGTGCTCGCTCCGCGCGGCACGGCCGTCGCTCTCGTCGGCCTGGCAAGCGTCTTCTACCTTGCCGCGTCGCTGTACAAGTTCCGCCTGATCTACAGGGCGCTCGGCAATCCATACGAGGTCGAGACCTCCGACGACGAGATCGACGCACTCGACGAGCTGACGCTGCCGGTCTACTCGATCCTCGTGCCGCTCTACAAGGAGGCCGGCGTGCTGCCGGCGCTCGTCAGCGCGATCGAGGACATGAACTACCCCAAGACGAAGCTCGACGTGCTGCTGCTCTGCGAGGACGACGACGACGAGACGGTGCTCGCGATCGAGGCGATGGACCTGCCGCCGCACTTCCGGCTGATCGTCGTACCCGAGTCGCAGCCGAAGACCAAGCCGAAGGCCTGCAACTACGGCCTGATGCTGGCGCGCGGCGACATCACGGTGATCTTCGACGCGGAGGACCGGCCTGACCCCGACCAGCTCAAGAAGGTGGTCGTCGCGTTCTCGAAGTCCCATCCCAAGGTCACCTGCGTGCAGGCGAAGCTCAGTTACTACAACCCCGACCAGAACCTCTTGACGCGCTGGTTCACCACCGAGTACTCGATGTGGTTCGAATTGCTGCTGCCCGGCCTCGATGCCGACGGGGCGCCGATCCCGCTCGGCGGGACCTCCAACCACTTCCTCACCGCGCGCCTGCGCGAGCTCGGTGCGTGGGACCCGTTCAACGTGACCGAGGACGCCGATCTCGGCATCCGCCTGCACAGGGCGGGCTTCCGCACGGCGATGGTCGACTCGACGACGCTCGAGGAAGCCAACTCCGATGTGAAGAACTGGATCCGGCAGCGCTCACGCTGGATCAAGGGCTACATCCAGACCTATCTCGTGCACATGCGCAACCCGCTGCTGCTGATGCGCCAGGCCGGGTTCCGCGGCTTCCTGTCCTTCCAGCTGCTCATCGGCGGCACGTTCATCTTCCTGCTCAACCCGATCTTCTGGGCGCTGACGACGATGTTCTTCTTCACCCATGCCGGCTTCATCCAAGCGATGTTCCCGACGTTCATCTTCTACCTGGCCGCGTTCATGCTCTTCGTCGGCAACTTCGTCTTTCTGTACCTCAACGTGGCCGGCTCGATCCAGAAGGGGCTGTTTGGGCTGGCGAAGTACGCCCTGATCTCTCCCCTGTACTGGGGGCTGATGTCGATCGCCGCCTGGAAGGGCTTCATCCAGCTGATCACGAACCCGTTCTACTGGGAGAAGACCGAGCATGGGCTGCACGCGCCCGCGGCCGGTCCAGCGGCGCCGCGGGTGCCTCAGGGTGGGGGGAGCGCGCCGCCCGCGCCCCCGGGGCAGGCCGCCGGCGATCCGCAAGTCGCTGCTGTGCCTGAGCGCGAGCTGGCGACCACGGGCGGGGGGCGGTAGTCG
>JAWVGJ010000047.1:0-28968 GCA_033855115.1 Solirubrobacteraceae bacterium | reverse complement strand
GTTCGGCGCGTACGACGGCGGGCGACGCGTTCGGGCTTCTTGCCTCGGTGCTCGATCTGGTCGCCAAGCTGCCGGCCGATCCGCCGCAGACGCTGACGCGCTTTGCGGCCACGCATTGCGGCGACCCGCACGCGCTGGATCGCGACACCGCGCTTGACCGTGTCCTACGCCGCGCGCTCGCACAGTTGGACGGCCAGGACGTCGAGATCCGCGGAGCAGAGGCACGTCGTCGCCTCTACGACCGCTGGGGAATCGGCTGCGACGAGCTTTCGAGCACGGTGCTGTGCGCTGGAGTGCGGCCCACCGAAGACGGTCTGCTCGCCGTGGCGCTACGCGCCTCGGCTGCGGCCGGTGAGCCGCGCGTCGTCACGCTGCGCGAACTGCGCGCGGTCCGGCGCCTGACGGCCGGAGCGCGGGTCTTCTGCTGCGAGAACCCGGACGTCGTCGCCGCCGCGGTCGACGCCCTGGGCCCGCGCTGCCCAGCACTCGTCTGCACCGGCGGTTGGCCGTCGATCGCGTGCGTGGTGCTGCTGCGTGCGCTCTGCACGGGCGCCGCGCAGGTCCAGCACCATGGAGACATGGATCCCGAGGGCCTGCGGATCCTCGATCGCGTGCTGGGGTTGACAGGGGGGCGGCTGTGGCGGATCAGCGTGGCCGACTACGAACGGGCGGCCGCTCCGGGCGCGCCAGCAAGCGCCGCCGCCGACTCATCCCTGACTCATCCCGGGCTGGCGGCGCTCGATGGCACTCTTCGTGTTAGCGGTCGGTTTGTGCGCGAGGAGCAGGTTCTTTCCACGCTCATCGCCGACCTCACACGCGCGGCCGAAGCTGAGGCTTGAACAGTGTCACGCCGCGGCGGCGCACGAAGAACCGGCGGTCGCCTGCGGCGTGGAGCGCGCAACAATGCACCTCGAATCCGTGCCGGTCGATCGACGTGACCTCCCCGCCGCGCCAGCACTCGGGGAGTGTGAGCCTGGGGAGAACGGTGGCGATGCGGCCGCTCGCCGTGGCAAGCGCCTCTGGGTGCAGGCGCTGCGCGACATGGCGCAGTCTGGCTTCGGCCCGATCGCTCGCGTCGACTGGCCGCTGCGCTCGCTCATAACGCCTGCGCCGATTGCCAGCAGCGCCGCCCACGTCACCGCGGCATCGATTGGCGCGCCGCCCGCCGCCGCGGCGACACTGAGCGCCGGCAAGGTCAGGATAATGTCGAAGACGGTCAGCAAGCCGACGGCGGCGCGCGCCGGCGGCAGCTTGCCGTCGTGAACTCGGACGCGGACACAGGTACAGACGGTGCTGAGGACCAACTGGGCGGCGAGCGCAGCGGCGTATACTCGCCAGTGCTCCCATGAAAACGTTTCGTGGGCTGCGGCTGCGAGCACCAGCACCGCATCGATGCCGGCGGCCAGTGCTTGCTTTGCTTTAGAGGAGGAGGCCATATCGAAACGGGTTGCTGCTCTGAGGATCGACCCGCCGACGCCCTCTCCTAAGCGAACATCTGTCCACTCTTGCCGTCGCACGCTGGGGGTCCGCAGCTACCGCAACGGGACGCATCGCGCCGGCGTTTGGCCTCAAGGCGCGGTCGCAGCAGAGCCCGCCAAGCTGTCGACACAACGGTCAGGAACCTTGAAACCGCCTAGGGGAGACCGCTCTGTCTGCTTAGACGTATGTTCACCCAGACCCAGCGAACACGGGCTATCACACCGTAGGCTGGCCAGGACGGACGGTCGCGCTATGCTGGCAGGGTCCGTTGTTGCTGCATGGCGCGTTTGCTGTTGTGCTGAACCGCAGCGGTCGTGGAAGAGGGGCATGGCCCGCTACGCGCAGCGACCACCGTCAGATCTGGTTCAGCGGCTGTCAGCGCTATTACCCGACATGCTCGGCACGATGCCCGCAAACCAATATTGCACGTGGCGTTACTCGGCATGCGAGACAATGCGGCAGCACGCCGCAAGGCCGTCCCGACCGTACAGCCCGAAGCTGATGCCCGTTAATATTGCTATCGCACTGCGGCGGGGACTTTTGGTGGGTGCTGGGGACGACGGTCGCCGAGGCGGGCGTCTTGTACAGCGTGGATGAGGACGTGACCAAACCCACAGCGGCCGAGATGGAACGCGACCGCGCCGCCAGCCTTTCGCAAGCAATCACCGACGGCGTGGCCGATGGGCTCTACGTCACCGATGGCGATGGGTCGATCATCTATGTCAATCAATCAGGGCTGCGCATGCTGGGCTACGAGGCCCACGAGTTGATCGGGCGCGACGTCAAGGCCGCGCTGTACCACGGCCGTCTGAATGGCACGCCGCCTCACGTCGCAGTCGTCGGTGGCTCGGACAGCGCTTACGAGGCCGCCGAGGACTACTTCTGGCGCAAGGACGGCTCGACGTTGCCGATAGCCTACTCGCGCTCGCCGCTTCAGTTGGACGACGGCACCGGAAGCGTCATCCTCTTTCGCGACATCAGCGCCCAGCGCGCGGCCGCCGCAGTCCAGCGTGAGGCCGAGCTACTGATCCGCCGCTCCGAGGCACTGCACCGGACTTTAAGCGCCAACCTGCCGGGCATCAGCGTGTTCCTCATCGATCACGACCTGCGCATCCTGATCGCCGACGGGGAGGCAATCAGAAGGCTTCCGTGGTTGGACGAGGACCTGTTTCACGGCCGCAAGGTCAGCGAACTGTACGCCCAGGTGCCAGATGACATCCTTCACCTTTCATTGGAGAACTACAGCGCGGCACTGCGGGGTGAGCGGCGAGCATTCGAATTCGACAGCGCGGGCTTGACGTTCGCGGTGCAGGCCGTCCCGGTGCGCGGCGAAGATGGCTCCGTCCAGTCCGCGCTTGTCATGGCTCGTGATATCACCGAGCAGACTCAGGCTGGGCGGCAACTCGCTCGCCACGCCCGCCAGCACAACGCTGTTGCCGATCTGGGTCGCTTCGCTCTGCAAAGCCATGATTTGCGCATGCTCATGACCGAGGCGGTAACGACCGCGATTGCCACACTCGGCGTTGACTTGGCCGGCGTCCTGGAGCTCGACGAGCCAGCCGAGAGGGTGAAACTGGTGGCGTCCGCCGGCTTCCCCGAGCAAGGGGTGGCCGCACATCGGATGTCGCTCGCCGATTGCCCGATAGCCAGACACATCCTTCGAACGGGCGAGCCCGTGATTGTCGAGAACCTGGCGACAGAGACACGCTTCACAGCGTCTGCGCAGCTGCTTGATCTCAGCGTCGTCAGCAGCCTCAGCGTCGCGATCGACGGGCACGATCGGCTGTTTGGAGTCCTCTACGTGTGCGCCCATGAGTCTCGAGGGTTCTCCGAGGACGAGGTCGAGTTCCTCATGGGGGTTGCGAGGCTCATCAGCATGGCCGTCGAGCGCGATCGCGAGGAGCAGGCGTCGCGCCATGCCGCGTTGCACGACCCGCTTACCCGCCTGCCGAATCGCATGCTTGCGCTCGACCGGCTCGCGCACGCACTCGCTCGGCGGCGCCGCGAGGGCATCGATGTGGCCGTCTTCGCGCTGGATCTCGACCGATTCAAGATGATCAACGATTCGCTCGGTCACGCAGCCGGCGACGAGGTGCTGCTCGCCCTGGCGCCCCGGCTGACCGCGGCGGTAGGCCCGACCGACACGGTTGCGCGTATCGGCGGCGACGAGTTCGTCGTCATCTGTCCTGCCGTCGATGCGGCCCGCGAGGCGACGGAGGTCGCCGAGCGTCTTGCCACCGCAATCAACCGCCCGCTCGTTCTCGACAGCGGCGAGCACCTCTTCACGGTAAGCATCGGCATCACGCTGGCCGCCAGCGAGCACGATACCCCCGGATCCTTGCTGCGCGACGCCGACGCGGCGATGTACCGGGCCAAGGATCGCGGACGCGGACGCTACGAGCTATTCGACGAGGCGATGCGCGTCCAGGTGATGAGCCGGATGCGCACCGAGACCGATCTGCGCCAGGCTCTGGACAGCGGCGAGCTCACGGTCTGGTATCAGCCTGTGATCGACCTCAAGACGGGCCGGCCGATCTCGACCGAGGCGCTCGTGCGCTGGGAGCATCGCGAGCGTGGGATGATTGCGCCGCTTGAGTTCATCCCCATAGCCGAGGAGATTGGGCTGATCGCCGAGCTCGGCCTCTACGTCTTGGATCAGGCTTGCCGCCAGACCGCGTCATGGCAACAGCAGTTCGACACGTGGCTGGGCGTGTGGGTCAACGTCTCCGGTCGACAGGCGACCAACCCCCTGTTTCCTGCTCAGGCGGCGAGCATCGCCGAGCGCAGCGGGCTGCGGCCGGGCACCCTGGCGCTGGAGATCACCGAGAGCGTGTTGATGGAGGAAGCCGACTCCCCGGTGACCGTCCTGGGAACGATGCAGGAGTACGGCTTGACGCTTGCGCTCGACGACTTCGGCATCGGGTACTCGTCACTGAGCCGGCTGAAGCTCTTTCCGCTTGACGTGTTGAAGATCGACCGCTCGTTCGTCTCTGGCGTCGACTCCAACCCCGACGACCGCACCATCGTCAAGGCGACCATCGACATGGCTCACGCCCTCGGACTGACAGTCGTCGCCGAGGGTGTCGAAACCCGCCAGCAGGAGGAATACCTGTGCGCGTTCGGCTGCGATCGCGCGCAAGGCTATCTGTACGCACCACCGCAGCCCGCGCAGGCGATCACGCAGGTGCTAGCGGCGGCGTTGTTGCAGTAGATACGCCAGCGACTGAGTCAAGGAACTACTAGTGACGCGAGCGTCGCCTGTCACGGCGCCGTGGTATTCCCCTTGACAGCGTCTGCGACGGTTGCCGCCTGACCGTAGGCGAGGCGGGCGCTCTTGCATGCCGCGTCGGGGCCGCTGAGCGAGCCCGCGCTTCCGTCGGCCGCCCGGCGAAAGAACGCGGCGGCCTTGCGCCCGCAGCTGGCGAGCTGCTCGAACGCCTTCTTGCCGGCCGTGGTCACCTGTCCGGCCGCGGATGCCTTCTCTCCGAGCGAATCGAGCTTCGCGCCAGCGGCGGCCGCGTCGCGCTCCAGCTGGGTGGCGGTCTTCACGCGGGCGGCTGCGACCGTGCTCAGCGCGCCCTTGTCGTCGAGCAGCACCCGGTCACCGAACAGCCGGATCGCGTCGAGGTGCAGGCGCCCGCCAGTCTGCTGCACGACCCGGATGATCTTCAGGTCTGACGGAGTCGGGTTGGCGGTCGGTCTGATCGGAGCCGCAGCGGTGCTCGGAGTGGTCTTCTCGTCGTCACCGCCGCAGCTTGCCGCAAGCGCGGCGACCAGCGTCAGCGCCGTGATCGTGCTCGATGGCGCCGCGCCCCGCATCCGCGCTAGGCCGCTTCGCGCTGCGCGCGGCGAGCCCGCGCCTTGGCGGCCTCGACCTCGCGGTCCTTTTGTGGGGCTGAGGTGACGAGCTCGTCCAGCAACCGCTGGGAGATCTCGGCCACGGCGTCGACGGCCCGCTCAAAAGCCTCGGCGTTCGCACTCGACGGCTTCGTAAAGCCGCTGATCTTGCGCACGTACTGCAGCGCCGCCGAGGACACCTCCTCGTCAGTGGCAGGTGGCTCGAAGTTGTAGAGGGTTCGGATGTTTCGGCACATGGGGGGAGCTTAGGCGTCCTTCCCCTCGTTCTCCAAGGAAGGCACCGCCGACAGCCGCTGACGCAGTCGATCGCGCAGCTCGTCGGGCTCGTACTCGCGGTGGCTGCGGCGCTGCCGCGCGAGGACCGCAACGCCGGTCGCGGCCACGCCCGCGGCCCCTGCCAGCCCGATCAGCTTCCAGCGAATGCGCATCGGTTGCGTAGGTTACGGGCCGTGCACGACTCGGCGCTGAGCCTCGAGCAGGCGGTTGCCGGCGCCTCGACCGGCGACGTCTGGCTCTTTCGCGGCCGCTCGCTCGCCGACCGCACGATCCAGACGGTGACGAACAGTCCGGTCAACCATGTCGGCATGGTCATCGCGCTCGACGACCTGCCGCCGCTGCTGTGGCATGCCGAGCTCGGGCGTTCGCTGCCCGACGTGTGGACCGGCGAGCGTCACCGCGGCGTCCAGTTGCACCGGCTGGAGGAAGCCGTCGTCACGTGGGCCGGCAAATACGGCCAGCGCGCCTGGGTGCGCCAGCTCGAGGGCACGATCGAGCGCCACCGCGAGGATCGGCTGATGGAGGTCGTCGAGCGCTTCGACGGCCGCGCGTTTCCGACGTCGCTCGGGCTGGCGCGCCAGTGGGTCACGGGCCGGTTTCGCCGCTCGACACCACTGGAGACGATCTACTGCGCCGAGCTCGTCGCGACGACCTACCAGCACATGGGCCTGCTCGCGGGCGAGCGTCCCGCGAGCTGGTACGACCCGGGCGCGTTCTGGAGCGGCGACCGGATCGAGCTCGTCGAGCCGTTTAAGCTCGCGGGCGAGATCGCGGTGCTGTTGCGTCGCGATCCGCCGTGCTGAATTCCGGGCAATGTCCGCGCGCGGCACCGACCACGCGGCGACCGCCGGCTCCGGCGGCGTGGTCTGCCTCGAAGCTGCGCGCTGAGACAGGCCAGCTCGGAGGAGACTCAGGCGAGCAGGTCGCTTGTCGCGGGCTGCTCGACCGCCCCGAGCGAGACTGCGAAGACGATGTGCTGGCGGTGCACCGCGATGAAGTCGTGCTTGGCGAGTTCGGGGAGGCCGTCCAGGGACTCCACGGTGGCTTCCGTCAGCGCGAGGAACTCGCGCTCCGGGGCGTTGAGAAGGTCCGACAAGCGGCTCCGGTAGCCATCGCTTGCCATCGTCGCGATACCCGTGATGCGGTGTCGCGGCGTATCGATCGAGATCCGTTCATAGCGATGTTGCACGCGACCCTCTTCGGCAGGTCGCAAGCCCAACATGAGTTGGCAGGACAATTTCTGGTCAGACCGGCAGACTGCTCGGCGTGCGGGAGCCGACACACGTCTACCGCCGCCGGCGCGCGACCGCGCTGGCGGTGCTCGCGAGCCTGCTGATCTTGCTCGTCGTCACCGCTCGCTCGTGCGGTGGCGACGGCGGGACGCAGGAGGTCGCCATCAAGTCGCAGGCCAACGCCGCAGCGCCGGCGCCGCCGCCGCAGCTACCGCGCGGCGGTCAGCGGATCTTCCCGGACTTTCGCGTCGTCGCCTTCTACGGCGCGCCGCAGAGCAGCCAGCTCGGGACGCTTGGGATCGGACCTCCGTCGCAGGCGGCGAGGCGCCTGCGGCGCGTCGCGCGCGGCTACGCGCGCAAGACACGGCCCGTCCTGCCGGCGTTTGAGCTCATCTCGACGATCGCGGCGGCCGCGCCCGGCGACGACGGGCTGCACCGCATGCACCAGCCCGACGAGGTCATCGACCGCTACCTCCAGGCGGCCCGCAAGACCAAGGCGCTGCTTGTGCTCGACATCCAGCCGGGTCGCGGCGACTTCATGAGCGAGGCGATCCGCTTGGAGCGCTGGCTGCGCGAGCCGGACGTCGGCATCGCGCTGGACCCCGAGTGGCACGTCGGGCCCGACGAGATCCCCGGACAGGTCATCGGCTCCGTGACGGCCGACGAGGTCAACCTCGTGTCGGCGTACGTGTCGAAGTTCGTCGAGGAGCACAACCTGCCCGAGAAGCTGTTCGTCGTGCATCAGTTCACGAGCGGGATGATCGAGAACAAAGATCGCGTCGTGCGGCGCCCGGGGCTGGCCGTGACGATGAACGTCGACGGGTTCGGGGATCCGGCCAACAAGGTGTCCAAGTACGACCAGTTCACGTCCGAGCTCGCCCGCTTCCACGACGGCTTCAAGCTCTTCTACGAAGAGGACACGAACCTCATGCAGCCGCGGCAGGTGCTCGCGCTGGGTCCGCCGCCAGACCTCGTCGTGTACGAGTAGCGGGCGCTCGCCTTGGGCAAGGCGTGGCAGTCGGTCGGGGTGCTGCTCAGCTCGCGATGGCACGCTCCATCGCAACGAGCTCCAGCGACACGCCGTCGGGCATTGCGACGAGGCTGCGCCCGGTCGCGCGGAAGCCAAACGCCTGGTAGAGCGGCTCACCGGGAAGTGTCGCCATGAGGGTGAGCATCGTGAAGCCCTCGGCATCGGCGGCGCGCTCGCACGAGTCGAGGATCGCCCGGCCGAGCCCGCGCCGCGTCCACCCACCGCGGACGAACATCGCCCGCACGCGCGCCGGCTCCGTTGCGGGGTCGAGCAGGCGGTCGTCGTCAGCTCCCGGCCCGGAGCCGGTGAAGAGCTTGTAGCGCCGGCTCCAGCCGCCGCAGGCGACGATCTCGTCACCGGCCTCATGCACAAAGTACGTGCCGTCCTCGATCAGCGTCATGTCGAGATGGGCGATATGCACGGAGGCGCTGACGGTCTGCCGCTCGTCGTAGAAGTGCGGAAACAGATCGAGCACGGAGGCTCGCATAAGCGCGGCGATCCGCGGCCCGTCGGCTGGCGTCGCGAGCCGCTGGGGAGGCGCGCTCATCACGGAGCTTCTTCCGCTGGTTGCAACCTCAGGAGCAAACGGGACCCTGTACGCGGTCGACCGCGGGGCAGGCGAGCGCGTGAGCGTAGGCGCGGACTAGTACGGGTGTACTAGAACGCCGGCGGGGTGCGCTGTTCGAGCTCGTCTGCCGTGCGCTGATGCTGTGCCGCTGCCTCCTGGTGAGCCCGCGCCTGTTGCCGCGCCTCCTCGGTCGCGGACGGTGCCAACGCATCGGCCTCGCGCTGGTGCTTGGCCGCCGCGACGCGGTTGGCCTGCGCCCGCAGCCGCAGTTCCTCGACCGCGGCGTCGTGTGGCTCCACGGCCTGACTGTGGCTCGCCACGGCCGTGGCCATCGGATCCTTGCGCCCGCCAAGGCCGCGCCTGCCACCCTTCGGCGGCCGCGTGGGAGCGCTCGCGTTGACGCCGTCGCGACGCTTTCGAAGCTGCAGCAGGCCCCAAGCGATGGCTGCGACGACGGCCACCACGACGATCACCAGAGCGACGGTTCCCATTGCCAGCAGCGCTACCCGTGTCGGATCGGCGCCAAGCGCTCGGCTGCCTTACGTGTCGAGCTCCTTCTCCAGCCAGAGCTCGACGGGCTGACCCTCGCGCTGGATCCGTTCGATCAGCTTGTAGCCTTCCGCCGCGTACAGCGCGCGAGCCTCGCTGAGCACCTCGGTCGTCAGCAGGCGCACGCACGAAAACCCCGCCTGAGCCGCCCGCGACTCGAGCTCGCGCAGCAGCCGTCGCCCGAGACCCACGCCGCGCGCCCGGCGCGCCACGAACATCCGTTTGATCTCGCCGACGCCCGGGGCGAGCGTTTGCAGCCCGCCACATCCGATCGGCCTGCCCGCGCCGTCGTAGATCACGAGCCAGGTCGAGCCCGCGGAGCCTTCGGGCGTGGCGAAGATCCGCTCGCTCGGGACCAAGTCCGGCCCGATCCGGTCGCGCACGAGCGCCAGGTACTGCTCGAACAGCAGCCGCGCCGCCGGTCCGTCCGCGGGCTCCTCTCGGATCTCTAGCTCGATGCTCACACCCGCCGCAAGGCGATGATCGCGACATCGTCGGTGAGCGCGCGCGCCCAGCGCTCCGCCTCGGCATACGCGAGCTCCACGAGCGCTTGGGGATCAAGCGACGCGTGCTCGACGACGAGTGCCGCAATCCGATCCTGCCCGAACAGCTCGCGTCCGCGGCGTGCCTCAAGCAGCCCGTCGGTGCTGGCGAACAGCAGGTCGTGCTCGCCGAAGGGCAGTTCGCGGTGCCCGTAGGTGACGTCGTCGGTGACGCCGAGCGGCAGTCCGGTCGTCAGCAGCTCCCGAGGCGCACCGACCTCGCCGACGAGCAACGGCGGAACATGCCCGGCGTTCGCGTAGCTCAGCACGGGCCCATCGATGATCGCCAGAAACGCGGTCACCATTGCGACGCGCCCGGGGAGGCGCCGGCGCAGGATCGCGTTGGTCTGCGCGAGAACCTGTGCCGGTCGATCTGAGTCCCACGTCCGTGCCTCGATGAAGAAGCGCACCATCGCGCTCACGGCGGCCACCTCCAAGCCTTTGCCGCTCACGTCGCCGACGAGGACCGCAAGCTCGCCATTGGGCAACCGCCAGACCCCGAAGATGTCGCCGCCGGAGACATCGTGACCCACGGGCTCGTACACGGTGCCCAGTGCAAAGCCATCGAGCTCCGGCGGCGCGCCCGGGATGAAGCCGCGCGTCAGCGCGCTCGCCACGCGCCGCTCGTGCTGGAACTCGAGCGCGTTGGCGATCGCCGCCGCCGCCGGTCGCGCGAGCGACCGCAGCAGCGCCAGCCGGCGATTGCCGAACATGCTGACCTCGCGATGGCAGACGGTCAGCACGCCGAAGCGGCGCGGCCCCAGGCTGAGCGGTACGTGGACGAACGAGCCCACGCCCTCGTCCGTCACCCAGGACAAAAAGCGCGCGCTGTCCTCGGGTCGGCTCATGTAGGGCTCGCCGGTCTCTACAGCCCGGCCGATCATCCCCTCGCCGATCGCGTAGCGATGGCCCGCCAGGCGCTCCGAGGCGCCGATGCTCGCAACCGTGCGAAGCGTTTGCGTCACGCTGTCCAGGCGCAGCAGCAGCACGGTCGGCGCCTCTGAGAGGATCGCCGCCTGCTCGACGATAGCGGCGTAGACGGTGTCGAGATCCAGCGAACCGGTCACCTGCTGCGCGGCGTTGTGCAGCAGCTCCTCCGCGCGGGCGCGCTGCGCCTCGCGGTCGAGCAGCTCCGAGCGTTCGAGCGCCAGCGCGGCGAGGCTTGCGAAGACCTCGGTTACGCGCAGGTGCTCCTCGCCCAGCGGCTGCAGCGGCGGGCTCCTCGACAGCGCGAGGACCCCGAGCATGCGCCCACCCGTCGTCCGCACCGGGCAGGAGATGAACGAGGAGGCCTCGTACCACTGCCACGCCGCAGCGGCTGCCGGCTGGCCCAGCTGTTCGTTCAGCCGCGCACGCAGCGCCTCGGCGCCCTTCCAGTGCTTGACGTCGTTGATGAGCAGCGCCTCGCCGCGCTCGATCGCGGCCTCCGTGACGCCGCCGCGCTCGCGGTCATACGGGCGGTCGAGAATCGGTTGCAAGGTCGCGCGGATGGCAGGCGTCTGGAACCACATGGCCGCCGGACGGATGCGCCCGCGCTCGGAGTCGACGGTCTGAAACGCGCAGCCGTCGACGCCGAGCAGCACGCGCACCTGCAGCAGGATCTCCTCGAGCGTGTGGCGCAGCCACGTTTCTGACGAAGCGTCGTGCTCGATACCGGGATCCATCGGATGACGATAACCGGGCCTGGGTGGCGATCGGGGCGCATCGGGACAAGCGTTCGAGCCCACGGCCGGACCCCAGTACCGTACGTGTGTCCTCTGGATTTGATAGTTGGCGCCCGGGGAATGACAATTCTGATGGTGCTCATCTTCCAAGCCATGCTGTATGTGATCGCGCTCAGCCTCTCGCTGGCGATCATCACGCCGGTCGCCGAGGGCGCTACGCGCCGCGTCCGGGCGACGCGCTGGGCGCTGGCGTGCAGCGGGGGTGTGACGGTCACCATCGCGATCGTGCTGTCGTTCATGGATTTCTGGTTCGAGTCCGGGCTCGTCGGCGCGCTTGCGATCATCTTCATCGGCGCGAGCATGTGGTTCGCGATGTCGAGCGCCTCTCCGGCCGACAACGGCGACGACGACGACGACGATGGTGGTGGCGGTCAGCGCAAGCCGAAGTTCCCGCCCGCGCCGCCCGAGCCACTGGGCGAGCCGCCGCTGGACCCGTGGACCGATTTCGATCGCACGCGCGCCGGATGGGAGCGCGAGCGCGAGTCCCTTAACGCCTGAGCTGAGCTCAGGCGCTTTCCGCGCGCGCCTTCAGCTCGCGCGGGCGCACGTCCACCAGGCTTTCGCGTAGCCGCGTCGTCGTCGCGTCGTTGAGCAGGAAGTTCAGGACACCACCGGGCTTGACGACGAGCTCGTAGGTCGCGCGCGTGCGCCCGTCGCCGAGATCCTCGAGCTGCCATGAGCCCGCAAGCGAGTCCAGGTCACCGGATTCACGCTCGAATGACATGCGCGTCGGCGGCCCGTACTCGCAGCGCAGCTTCATCTTGATCTGCGTCACCCTGGCGTCGAGGTGCATCTGACAGACCCTCGCGCGCCCCTCGCCGTCGCTCTCGAGTGCGCGTAACGCGCCGAGCGTGCCCTGCCACTCCGGCCACCGGTCGACATCCTGCACGATCGCCCACACAGCGTCGATAGGCGCGTCGATGTCGGCGCTCGCGCTACCTGAAACCTTTGCCATCGCGCGGAACGGTACCCGCGTGCGCGGCGGCGCGTGTGAACACGCTGGGCCGCGGCTCAGCCTGGTGGCTTCAGGCGACGGATGCTCTCGCAGCGCTTCTGGCGGTCGAGCCGGTCGATCCGCGCACTGTCGCGGCCCGGGCCGCAGTCGACGCTGTCCCTGCTGCGGTCGGCGGAACGCACTCGGTCTGCGCCCGCGCCGCCGGCGAGCCGGTCTGAGCCCTTGCCGCCGAGCTTCTGCTCGTCGAGCAGATCGTTGCCGGCGCCACCGTCTACGCGGTCGCGGCCGTTGCCGCCGCCGGTGCGGTCCTTGCCGCTGCCACCGCGCAGGTCGTCGTTGCCGCCGTCGCCCCGCAGCAGGTCGTCGCCGCGGTCGCCGAACAGCCGGTCGTTGCCGTCGCCGCCACGGACCTTGTCGTTGCCGGCCCCGCCGCGTACCGTGTCGTTGCCCTTGCCGGCGCAGATCGTGTCGTCGCCGCCGCGGCCATCGATTCTCTCGCCGGCGTCACGACCGACGATCACGTCGCGACCGCGTGTTCCGGTGACGACCGTCTGGCCGGCGGCCGGCACGATCGTCGCGATCTTGCCGAGACATCTGGACAGCACCGCCGGCGGTCGTGGCGGCGCCACGCTGGCGAGGACGTTCTCGGTGGCCTCGTTGCAGGCGCCCGCCACCGGGACGTTGTTCGCATCGCCGCTGTAGAAGGCTCGCCAGCGATAAGCGCCCGACTGCGTCGGCGCGAACGCCCCGGAGGTCACCGGATCACCCGCCGGCGGATAGACGATGTTCAGCGATTCGAACACCGGCGACCCAGCGCATGTCGCGTCCCCGGGTCCGTACAGACGGAAGTCGATCGTCGCAGGCGGCTGCGGGTTGACGCGCCCGCTCACGAGTGCGCTGTCCGTCAGCCTGCCGGCGCCGATCGTGATGCCCGGCGAGGCGGTCGTCGTGATCGTGGGCGTCGTCCGAGCAACGACCGTCCGCTGGCCGGCGCCGTCGCAGGACCCCGTGATGGGCAGGTTATTGGCGTCGCCACTGTACGAAGCGACCCATCGATAGGTTCCCGACTGGGTCGGAGTGAACGACAACGATGGCACCGAGCCACCCGCGACCGGATAGGGCACGTTCGGTGACTGAAACAGCGGCGTCCCCGTGCACGTCGCATTGTCGGGACCATAGAGGCGGAAATCGATCGTCGCATTCGCCACGGGGCTCGCGCGCCCACTCACGGTCGCGGTATCGAGCAGCGTCGCGGTACCCAACACGATGTCCGAAGACGCATTCGTCGTCATCGTCGGTGCTGATTTGCCTACCACCGTCCGCTCGTCGGCGTCATCGCACAGGCTCGTCGCGGGCGGGTTGTAGGCATCGCCACTGTAGGACGCGATCCACCGGTACGTCCCCGCCGCCGCCGGCGTGAACGCCGGTGACGTTACTGCCCCGCCCGTGTCCGGATAGGGCACTGGCGCCGGAGAGAACACCGGTGTACTCATACACGTATCGTCGTCGGGCCCGAACAGCCTGAAGGTGATCGTTGCATTCGACTGCGGCGTGGAGAACCCGTTCACGGTCGCGCTGTCGCTGAGTGTCCCGGCTCCGAGGGCGATGTCCGGCGACGCATTGGTCGTGATCGTCGGCGGCTCGTGGACCACTACGGTTTCGCTTGCCTCTGCGCACGTACCGCTGACGGGCAGGTTGTTGGCGTCGCCGTCGTAGGTCGCGATCCAGTGGTAGATGCCGGCTGCCAATGGTGTGACGACCGCAGACGTCGCCGTGGCCGTCGTGCCGGCGAGTGCCACGAGCTGTGTGTCGGTGAACGCCGGAGTTCCCGTGCAGGTCGGCGCCGACGGCGGGTACAGGCGGAACGTGACCGTCGCGCCGGGGATCGCATTGACGAGCGAGGAGACGGTCGCCTGGTCGTCCAGTTCGCCGCCGAGGAAGATGTCGTCTGAGGCGGCCGTCGTGATCGACGGTGGCCCCGCCCGCAGCACCGTCGTCCCGCTGGAGGCGTTGCGCGCGAAGCTGTTCGGCGCTCCAGGCCCGAAGGGAATCTTGAACTGCGTGTGGGCCGCCGCCTGAGCCGTCTGGTTGCCGGGCAGCGCGGGGCTCTCGTCGCCGGTCGGAGACTTCAGCACGCCGAACGTGAAGCGGATCACGCACGAGCCCGATCCCGGCAAGGACACGCGCGAGCCCGGAGGTGGCGTGAAGCGTACGGTCCCGAAGACCGGATCGATGACAGTCATGGTGAAGGGCATTCCCCCGCACGAGCTGCCGATCTGCCCGGTGCCCGACGGCGAGAGGGCGAATACGTCCGGATCGGCGCCCGCCGCCGTGCACTGGCCGGCGGCCCGCTGCTTGCACGATGGGACGAGGGTGATGCCACGCTCCGGAGAGGTGCAGGGAGGAGATGACTCACCCACATTGCAGACCTCGTTCGTGGCGGAGGCGTCGGGCACGCTGTTCAGGTTCCTCAGCGTCAGCGTGGCGGGAATTGCGGTCTGACCGACGGTGACCGTGGAAGACCCGTTGCTGGGGACATCGATCTGCGCGCCCGCGACCACCGCTGCCCGCGCGACGGCCGGGACGAGTGCGACGCCGACGAGCAGCGCGGCGGCGGTTGCCGCGCCGCGGCTGGCGCGGAGGCCCACCTTCGTCATCGTCTTCTCTGGAGGCGCTTGCGAAGTCACCGCGACGCCCTCCCGCTGTCCTTGGATCGCGCCGCTCGTGAGATCCGCGAGACGATCGCCTGACGCTAGGTCGGCCACAGCGGGCCTCCAGACGGCTAAGCGACAAGTCTCGGTGAGCCCGGCGCCTACCCAATTGACCCGGTCACGGTAGCGACCTCGACGCCGTCCGCCCCCGACGAGGACCTCGCGCCGGTGCGTGGCCGGACTCGGCAGACGAGCGACTACTCGCGCTCGGCGATACGCCGAATCAGCTTGGCGGCCTGCCGCTGAGGCCAACCGCGGCGAGGCGCGCGACGGCCTCCTCGATGACCTCCGGGCGCTTGCAGAATGCGAAGCGAACGAGCGTGCGGCCGGCCTCCGCGTCGGCGTAGAACGCGCTCGTCGGGATCGCCACGACGCCCGCGCGCTCGGGCAACGCGCGGCACCACTCGCGTGCGTTGTCGACACCGAGTGGTGCGAGATCGGCATTGACGAAGTAGGTCCCCTGGGGAACGCAAACCTCGAACCCGGCTGCGGTCAGGCCCTCGCACAGCCGGTCGCGGTTGGCCCGCAGCGCTGCGCACAGCGGCGCGACGTGCCGCTCGGCGTCGGCGAGCGCGGTCGCGACGGCGTGCTGAAACGGCGTTCCGCCGGCGAACGACAGAAACTGCTTGGCCGAACGCACGGCGGCGACGAGCTGCGGTGGCCCGCTGCACCAGCCGGTCTTCCAGCCGGTGAACGAAAACGACTTGCCGGAGCTCGAGATCGTCAGCGTCCGCTCGGCCATTCCGGGCAGCGTGGCGAGCGGCACGTGCTCGCCGTCGAAGACGAGGTGCTCGTAGACCTCGTCTGTCACGGCGATGAGGTCGTTCTCGACGCACGCTCGCGCGATCGCCCCGAGCTCCTCCCCGGTCGCCACGCGCCCGGTCGGGTTGTGCGGCGAGTTGAGCAGCAGCATCCGCGCGCCGGGCGCCGCAGCGGCGAGCTCGTCGAGGTCCAGGGTGAAGTCCGGCGGACGCAGGGTGACGGGCCGGCACGCCGCCGCCGCCATCGAGATCGTCGCCCGGTAGGAGTCGTAGAACGGCTCGAGGACGACGACCTCGTCGCCGGGCTCGAGTATTCCGAGCATCGTCGCCGCGATCGCCTCCGTCGCACCGAAGGTCACCTGCACGCCGTCCTGTGGATCGATCTCCAAGCCGTAGCGCCGGCGCTGGTGCTCGGCGATCGCCGCGCGCAGCTCCGGCACCCCCGCCAGCGGCGCGTACTGGTTGGCGCCGGTGCGCATCGCCGTCTCGACGGCGTCGATGATCTCCGCCGGGCCGTCGGTGTCCGGAAACCCCTGGCCAAGGTTGATCGCGCCCGTTTGCGCGGCGAGCGCAGACATCTCGGTGAAGATCGTCGTCCCGAATGCACGCAGGCGCGCGGCGGTCATGGAGCGGGACTCTGCCAAAGTTCTCCGTAATGACCTCACCCACAGCGTCGTCCCCGTTCGTCCGCGTCGCTCGCTGGTGCGCCACGCACCGCTGGCAGACGATCCTCGCCTGGATGCTCGCGGTCGTCGCCGCGCTCTTCCTCGGCCAGGCGGTGGGGACGAAGAAGATCGCCGACTTCCGCCTGCCCGGAACGGAGTCCCAGCGCGCCTACGACGTGCTCGCCAAGCACTCGCCGAAGCAGAACGGCCTCACGGACCAGTTCGTCTTCGTCGCCCGGCGCGGCACGCTGCGCGACCCCGAGCTTCGCAATCGCATCGAGTCGGCGCTTGCGCGGGTGCGGCGCGACCCGGTCGTCGTGAACGTCACCAGCCCACTTGCGCCCGGCGGCCAGGTGACCAAGGACGGCCGCATCGGCGTGGCGATGGTCACCTACAAGGACGCCATCGACGAGATCGACGTCAAGGACTTCAAGGGCGTGCAGAACACGGTCTTCAGCGCCCGCGGTCCGGACCTGCAGATCGAGCACGGTGGCCAGGGCGCCGAGTTCATCCGCTTCTCCGAGTCGCAGGGCGGGTCGGAGTTCATCGGCCTGCTGGCGGCAGCGCTCGTGCTGCTGATCGTGTTCGGCTCGGTCGTGGCGGCCGGCGTGCCGTTGCTGAGTGCTGTGCTGGCGCTCGGGACGACGCTCGCGCTCGTCCCGGTCATCTCGCAGGTCGTGGACACGCCGGATTTCGCGAGTCAGCTCGCTGCCCTGATCGGCCTCGGTGTCGGGATCGACTACGCGCTCATCGTCGTGACGCGCTACCGAGCCGAGCACGAGCGCGGATTGAGCCGCGAGGACGCGCTCCTGCGAGCGATGGACACCGCCGGGCGGACGGTCTTCTTCGCGGCGCTCACGGTCATGATCGCGCTGCTCGGGCTGCTGCTGCTCGGGCTGTCGTTCCTGCAAGGCGCGGCGCTGGCGTCGGCGCTGGCCGTTGCATTGACGGCGACCGCTGCGCTGACGGTGCTGCCGGCGCTGCTGAGCCGGTCGGGCGGCTGGATCGACCGGCTGCACCTCTCGCTACCCGGCGGCCGGCGGCGGCGCTCGGAGCGTGCGCTGCGCCGCGACGCAGTCGCCCTGGCGGGCGAGAGCGCGGCCTGGGGGCGCTGGTCGGAGGCCGTGCAGCGCCGGCCGTGGGCGGCGATCGTCGTCTCGCTGCTGATCCTGCTCGGGCTGGCCGTGCCGGCGCTGCACATGCGCTTGGGCAGCTCCGACGCGGGACTGGATCCTGAGGGGACGACGACGCGCAAGGCATACGACCTCGTCGCGCAGGGCTTCGGCGCTGGCACGAACGGGTCGTTCCTGCTGGCGGTCGAGCTGCCGCGCCCGGGCGACGTGGCGTCGGCCCAGCAGGTCGCAGCCGCGGTAGCGCACGATCCGGACGTCGCGTTCGTCACGCCGCCACAGCTCTCGGGCGACCGCGAGATCGCGACGATCGTGCTGTTTCCCAAGACCGGTCCGCAGGAAGAGGAGACGACGAAGCTGCTCGACCGCCTGCGCGAGCAGATCATTCCGCCGCTGCAGCGCGCCACGGGGGCGCACGTATCGATCGGCGGCCAGACGGCGTCGCAGGAGGACTTCACGGCGACGATCGCGTCGAAGCTGCCGCTGTTCGTCGGGATGGTCGTGTTGCTGAGCGCGCTGCTGCTGATGGCCGTGTTCCGCAGCGTCCTGATCCCGATCAAGGCGGCCCTCATGAACCTGCTGTCGATCGGTGCGGCGCTGGGTTTCGTGACGCTCGTCTTCCAGGACGGCATCGGCTCAGACCTGCTCGGCGCCGGGACCGGGCCGGTCGAATCGTTCGTGCCCGTGATGCTGTTCGCGATCGTCTTCGGGTTGAGCATGGACTACGAGATGTTTCTCGTCTCGCGGATCCACGAGGAGTGGCTGCGCACCGGCGAGGCGTCGCGGGCGGTGCGAAACGGTCTCGCGACGACCGGCCGCGTGATTACGGCGGCGGCGGCGATCATGATCGTCGTGTTCCTCTCCTTCGGCCTGGGGACCGAGCGGGTCATCAAGGAGTTCGGGCTCGGCCTCGCGATGGCGGTGCTGCTCGACGCGCTCGTCATCCGCTGTCTGCTGGTCCCGGCGCTGATGCAGCTCCTCGGCCGCCGCGCCTGGTGGTTCCCGTCCTGGCTTGAGCGTCTCGTGCCGCGGCTGGCGCTCGAGAGCGAGTAGCGCGCCGCCTGAATCAGCTCAGGCCACGGCGATGCGCTTGCGCCGCCCCGCTCCCCAGACCGGCTGACGCGAGCTGAAGCGATACAGCGCCGCGGGGCGCCCTGGTCCGTCGGCGCGCTGCTCGCCAGTCGCTTCGATGAGCCCCGTCGCCTTCAGGTCGCGCGCGAAGGTGGCCGGGTCGTAGCGCGTCGAGGCGATCGATTCGTAGACGCGGCGGGCGTCGCTGAGGGCGAACGAGCCCGGCAGGATTCCAACCGTGATGTTCGACCACCACAACTTGCCCTCGAGGCGCTCGACGGCGGCTTGAAGGATCGCTCGGTGGTCGAAGGCGAGCTGACTTCCCGCGCCGCGCGCGGCGATCCAGTGCGCCGTCGGGTCGGGCGCCTCGGTATCCGGGGGGACGAGTGCGAGGTACGCGATCGACGGGATCCAGCCGCGCGGATCGCGGCCGGGGTCGGCGAACGCCCCGAGCTGCTCGACGTAGGGCTTGCCCAACCCGGTCTTCTCGTGCAGCTTGCGCAGGGCGGTGTCCTGGGGGCGTTCGGACGGCCCGACGAAACCGCCGGGAAGCGCGCGCGAACCGTCCTCTCGCGTGGTCGTGAGCGTCATCAGCCCACCGCTGCGTGCCGTCAGGACGACGACATCGGTGGCCAGCGCCGCGGGCGCCGGATACCCCTCGCTGTTGGTCGCCGTCCACGGCACGCCCCAAGCTTAGGAGGCGGTGGGCAGAGCGCCCATATCTCTAGACGACTCGGTCTCGGTCACCGCGGTGGACGGTGCCCGAGGCGCGGTGAAACTACGCGGCGTCGTCCTCGCTCTCGGCGGCTTCTCCCGCCTCGGCCTCGGCGATCGTGCTTCCGTCGAGGGCCGCGAAGATGGCTGCCCGCGCGGCAGCGGTGGGGTCCTGGGCCGCTTCGGCCGTCTCGTCGTCGAATGACATGTCGACCTCCTGGTCGCTGCATCGGTGTGCTCTTGGGAACGCTTACGCGCCTGGCCCCGATCTGGATGTGTTTCTATCGGTGTGATCGGACGTGGTGGCGCGCTGGCCGACGCGGCGCCATCTTGATTGCTGTGAGCCGCCCCGAGCGCTAACGTAACGATTGCTACATGCGTGTTGTCGTTTTTTCTAAGTACACCGCGCGGAAAGGCCAGCCATGAGATACGCGCCACCGCCGAGCTCGAACACCGCTTGGGGCGGTGTCCTGCTCGTCTACTTCAGCACCCACGGCCACACGGCCACGGTCGCCATGCGCATTGCCGAGGGGCTACGCGCCGAGGGGCTGGTGGTGGATCTACGCGACGTCGCTGATGCCGGTGATGTCGACCCTGTCCGCCACGATGTCGTCGTCGTCGGCGCGTCGCTGCACCGCGAGCCGGACCGGGACGAGATCGTCGGGTGGGTCATGACGCACCGCCTGGCGTTGGCGGACCGCCCGACCGCGCTGTTCTCCGTGGCGCTCTCCGACAGCGGCCGTGGTGACGAGAGTCAGGCGGCACTGCAACGCAGCCTCCGCGACTTCATGGCGCAGACGGGCTGGTCCCCGGACCGGTCGGTCGCGTTCAGCGGTGCGCTGGAGCACCAGCACGACGATCGCGGCCGCGATCCGGTCGAGCGCTTCGCCGACGAGTTGGCGTTGCTCGCGGCGGTTCCTGCGGCAGCGTAGCCACCCACTCAGAAGGTGCGGGGCGGGGATCATTGGTCGGTCTCCCGGGTAAGCCTCCGCAACATTCGCGTCTCAAAAGGAGATCATTCATGTCAGACGGCACGATCGACGAAGCGAAGGGCCGCGCGAAAGAAGCGGCGGGCGACGTGACGGGCGACCAGGATCTCAAGGACGAGGGGAAGGTCGACCGCGCGTCGGGCAAGCTCAAGGACGCGGTCGGCAACGCGGCCGACAAGCTGAAGGGCGTGCTGCGGCGGGATTGAGCGCGAGCGGGTTCACACGAGCGATCGCTGCAGCGGTCGCAGGGCTCGCGATGGGCGCCCCCGGCGCGCATGCCCAGGCGCCGGACGCCGCCCTGACCGAGCCGCGCCAGGCGCTCGAACGCGCCCTGGACTGTCGTGGAGTCGTCGCGGGCCGGCCGGCGGTGCTGCTCGTGCACGGGGCCGGCTCGTCTGCGGAGGAGAGCTTCTCCTTCGGCTATGCGCATGTGCTGCCGACGCTCGGCTACGCGGTCTGCACGGTACAGCTGCCAGGACACGGCCTGGTCGATAGGCAGCGCTCGTTCCAGTACGTCGTGTACGCGGTCCGGGAGATAGCTCGCATCAGCCAGCGCAAGGTGTCGCTCATCGGTCACAGCCAGGGCGCGGTGCTGGTGACCTACGCGCCGTATTTCTGGCCGGATCTGCCCGCGAAGATCGATGACGTGATCGGCCTCGCAGGTCCCGACCGAGGCACGACGACGGCCGACGCCGCCTGCGCGGACGGGACGTGCCCGGTGTTCGCTTGGCAGTTGCGGACGGGATCGAACCTCAACGCCGCATACCGCGCCGCGTCTCGCCCGGCGGGCCCCTCGTTCACTGCGATCGCGACGAACTTCGACGAACTCGTCACCCCGGCGCCGCAGGCCGCCCGGCTCGACGGCGCCAGCAACGTCGTGATCCAGGATCTGTGCCCCGCCCGCCCGGTCGATCACTATCTGCTGGTGGCCGATGCCGTCGCCTACGCTCTGGCGCTCGACGCCCTGGTGCACCCCGGGCCTGCCGATCCGTCGCGGTTCGATCCGGCCACCTGCCTGCAGACGATCATCCCCGGAGCGGATCTCGCGAAGGCTGCCGCAATCGGACCGCTCGCCATCGCCAACGCGACCGCGCGCATGGCCGCCGCGCCCGAAGTCGATCGCGAGCCGGCGCCGCAGTGTCCATTCGCCGCCGACTGCCCGCCGCCACAGCTGCGCTTGCACCTCACCCGCCGCTGCGCCAACGGACTGCGGCTGCGGATCGCGCTTACGGGCGATGTTCACGCAGTGCACGGTGTCGACTTCAAGCTCGGCAGGCGCTTGGTGCGTCGTGACGTCCGTGAGCCGTTTGCGGGCACCGTGAGGGTGTCCAGGCGCGCCCACCGGGTCCGGCTGCGCGCGATCGTCCACCTCGATTCAGCACGCAGGCCGTCGTTGATCCTCTCGCGCTCGCTCCCGCGTTGCGGAGGCGCAGCTGCCGCGGGATCATCGTGATGTGGCGCGCGCCCTGGGCTTCATCGCTGCACCTTCTCGTGTCGCTGTGAGACGCTGAGGATCGCGCGCGCCTCGTCTGGGGTCGCAACCGGTCGTTCGAGCTCGTGCGCGAGGCGGACGACGCGCAAGACGAGCTCGGCGTTGGTCGCCCGTTCGCCTCGGCGATAGAAGAGGTTGTCCTCCAGACCCGTGCGGACGTGGCCGCCGGCGAGAATGCAGTAGGCGTTCAGCGGCAGCTGTTTCTGGCCGATCGCGCACACCGACCACGGCGTTGCTGCGGGCAGCATGCGCCTCAGGTGCTCGACCATCTCGACGGTCGCCGGCACGCCGCTGCCGGGCACCCCGAGCACGAACTGGACCACGAGCGGGTCCTCTAGCAGCCCCTCGTCGCGGAGCTGCAGTGCGAGGCCGACGTGGCCGCTGTCGAAGCACTCGATCTCCGGTCGCACGCCATGATCGAGGAACGCTCGCGCCATGCGTCGCAGAAAGGGCAGATCGCCCTCGAAGACGCGCTCGCCGAAGTTGATCGAGCCGCAGTCCAGGGACGCCATCTCCGGTTCGAGCTCGAGCGGCTGCAAGCGCTCGTCGCGGACCGAGCGACCGCCGGCGCTGCCGCACGAGAGGTTGATGATCGCGTCGCAGCCGGCGCCGCGCAGGCCGTCGGTGAGCAGGCGGAAGGCCTCGAGATCCTGGGTCGGTGTGCCGTCGGCCTCGCGCGCGTGCAGGTGGATCACCGCCGCACCTGCCCGCCATGCCGCCAGTGCCGACCCGACGATCGCCTCCGTGGTCAGCGGCACGTTGGGGCGCTGCTGCGGATCCGGGTCAGTCGACCCGGTGATCGCGCATTGCACGACGAGCGGCGTGGGGGAGGGCATCGCCGGCGGCCGCTCGCGGGAAACTCCCGGCGGTGAGCGCCTTCGTCTCCGCCGGGTCCGCCCGCTGTTAGTCCTGCTTGACGGCCGAGATGTCGAGGATGATCTTCACCTTGTCGCCGACCGCCATGTTGCCGCTGCCCAGCGCCATGTTGAACTTCATCCCGTACTCAGAGCGGGAGATCTGGCCGTTGGCCTCCAGGCCGACGCGCTCCTTGCCCCACGGGTCGGTCTCGGTGCCTCCGACCTCGACGTCGAGCTCGATCGCATTCGTGACGCCGTGAATCGTGAGGTCGCCGACAACCTTCCACTCGTCGTCCCCCGTGGCCTCGATGGAGGTCGACTCGAACGTGATCTCCGGATAGTTCTCGGCATCGAAGAAATCGGAGTTGCGTAGGTGGTCGTCGCGCGTTGCGTCGTTGGTGTCGACCGAGGCGGTCTTCACCGTCCCCCGCGCCTTGGCGGACGAGAAGTCCTCGCCGATCTCGAGCGTGCCCTCGAACTCCTTGAACACCCCTCGCACGGTTGCGATGCCGAGGTGCTTGACGGCAAACCCCACCCGTGAGTGGGCCGGGTCGACGTTCCAGGTGCCTGTCGGAACGAGGGTGGCGGTGTCGCTCATGGTGCTCCTTGCCTTGCGTGGGAGTCAAACAACCTGCTCGCCCGAACACCATACCGAGATGTGATTGCGCACGCAACTAATCTCGCGTTCGCCGACTCGGCGTAAGGTTGCGAAGCCGATGCCCGACCTCGTGCTATCTCGCGCCCGAGCGCGACGCGCGCAAGCCCGTAGCTGATGGCCGAGCGGCGACTGCACGGCCTGCAGCGCGTGCTGGGGGTCAACGCGCTGTTCGCGACCGCCTACGGCAACGTCGGATCGTCGATCTACTACGCCCTCGGGCTCGTCGCGGGTCTCGCGTTGGGGCTCACTCCGGTCGTCTTCGTCATCACCGGGATCTTCTTCTTCTGCACCGCGGCGACGTACGCCGAAGCGACCGCGATGTACCCCGAGGCCGGCGGCTCGTCGAGCTTCGCTCGGCACGCGTTCAACGAGTTCGTCTCGTTCTTCGCCGCCTGGGCGCAGATGCTCAACTACGTCATCACGGTCGCGATCTCGGCGTTCTTCGTCCCGCATTACATCGGCGGGCTGTTCTGGGACCCGCTGCGTCACGCGCCCGGCGACGTCATCTTCGGCGCGATCGTCATCGCGCTGCTGTCGCTCGTGAACGTCGTCGGCATCAAGGAGTCGGCCGGGCTGAACATCGTGCTCGCCGTCGTCGACTTCTTCACGCAGGTCGTGCTCGTCGCGGTCGGCCTCGTGCTCGTCTTCTCTCCCGCCACGCTGATCGACAACGTCCACCTCGGGGTGGCGCCGACGTGGACTGAGTTCCTGCGGGCGATTCCGCTCGGGATGATCGCCTACACCGGCATCGAGACGATCTCGAACATGGCCGAGGAGGCCAGGGACGAGGCGATCACGATCCCCAAGGCGATCGCGCGCGTGCGTATGGCGGTCTACGCGATCTACTTCACGCTGCCCGCCGTGGCCTTGTCGGTGCTCCCGGTGCATGTCGATCCCAAGACGGGCGACTACATCACGCTGCTCGGCGTCCCCGAGGAGCAGCATGGGTACGCCGGCGACCCGATCCTCGGCGTCGTGACGCACCTTCATCTCGGCTTCTTCCAGGATCCCGCCGAGCTGTATGTCGGTCTGCTCGCCGCCACGATCCTGCTGATTGCGACGAACGCGGGCATCATCGGGGTCTCGCGCCTCGTCTACTCGATGGGTATCCATCGCCAGGTGCCCGACCGGCTGCGCCAGCTGCACCCGAAGTACGGCACGCCGTGGATCGGGATCGTGCTGTTCGGGTTCGTCGCCTGCTTGACGCTGCTTCCCGGCCAGGCCGAGTTTCTCGGGTACATGTACGCGTTCGGCGCGATGCTGTCGTTCACGATCGCACACGCGGCCGTGATCCGCCTGCGCAACGTCGCCCCCGATCGCGAGCGGCCGTATCGAGGCCCGGGAACTCTTCGAATACGCGGGCGCGAGCTGCCGGGCTTCGCGGTGTTCGGCGGTACCGCGACGCTGCTGGCGTTCGTCGACGTGGCGGCGCTGCACCCCGATGTCGCGGTCGTCGGCACGCTCTGGCTGGCGATCGGCATCGCCGTCTATGGGGTCTATCGCCACCGTCAGGGGCTGGACTGGACCACGACGGTGAAGATCGTCCTCCCGCAGCCGGTGACCCAGACCGAGGCGGAGTACGAGTCGGTGCTGATCGCGTTGGAAGTCGACCATTACACGCCCGAGATCGTGGCGACCGCCGGCAAGCTCGCAGCACGAGGCAGCCGCGGGATCTACGTGATGGTCACGATCACGGTGCCGCAGTCCTCGCCGATCGATGCCGAGCTGCCAGATCGTGAGGACGCCGCCCAATCGGTCATCGAGCGCGCCCGGTTGCAGCTGGGCCGGCGTGTCGGCGGGCGCATCGTCAAGATCCGTGCGGGTCAGGGCGGACGCGTGATCATCGACGAGGCCCGCCAGATCCGCGCACAGGCGATCGTCATGCCGCTGCCGCCGCGCACGGGCACGACGCTCTTCGGAAAGACGGTCGAGACCGTGCTCGCCGAGCGGCCGTGTCGCGTCATCATCGAGTCCGAGCCCTCTCGGGCGGCGTAGCCGGGGGCGAACTTCCGGCGCCCGCGCCTATAAAGAGCATGGACCCACAACCAGCCTTCCACAGCGACGAGGACGCGCTTGCCGCCTACGTCGCCCAGCTGATCCGCACGACCGCCACGCTGATGGGGATCGTCGAACACATGACGCGTTCGCTGGCCTCCGGGCGTTCCGCGCCCGGTGCGCCGCCGGTGGAGGAGGTGCTGTCACGCCTGCTGCGCGACGCCCTCGGCGGAGCGCTTGCGCGGGAGCACCCGCGGTCGGCGATCGAGCGGACGTCAGCGATCCTCGCCGACACCGCGGAGATCGTCGGCTCCGAGTTGCTGCTCGTGCCGCTCGACGGCCCATACATGCGCCCGCGGCGGCCCAGCCGGGCGCAGCGCCGTGCTCGCCGGCCGGGCTGAAGCGTGACCGCCGGTTGTCGCCAGCCCGCCCGGGGCGGAGCCGCGTGTTCATGGAGACTGCAGGACGACGAGGCCCAGCACTACGGCGGTGATCATCGCTGTGATCAGCATCAGAGCATCGGTGAGGCCGCCTGTCGCCACACGATGGCCGGCCGGCAGCAGATGGATGCGGCGGACGCTGAAAGGGCCCAGCAGCGGTGCGCCGTGCGGCGTGCACGCGTCGGCGAGCAGGTGGCCGCCGTAGCCGCAGCCCATGCCGAGCGCGACCGGCAACGTGAGCGACGCCCACAGTGCTCCCGCCGCAGCAGCCAGGATGATCGTCACGGCCACGCCGCTCAGCAGCCAGTGCGTCGCGCCACGGTGGATTGCCAACCTGGCGAAGATCGTCATCGGCAGGCGCAGCACGCCCCCGGCGAGCGCGGCGACGAGGCTGCGGCGCTCCAGACGCGTGCGGCGGTGGATGCGCGTGCCGAGCTGGTCGGCGTCGGGCAGGCGTGACCCCAGCAGCGAGGCGCAGACGGCGCCGGTCGCGACGAGCGCGCCGCTGTCCACCGCGGCGCACACCGCCAGTGTCACGGCAGCGCCGATCGCCTCATGCGTGAGGTTCTTCACGTCGACGATCCTGGCTGGGCGAGCAGACGGATCCAGGTTAGGAGTGACGACGGCGAGCAGCCACGACGGAAGGCTGTTCATAAGAAGCAGCGTGCGCGTCACGAATGTTCCACCTCACGCCTCCTGGCCGTCCGAGGTCCGTTGCCGCGTCTAGGGTCCGTTCGTGCTCGCGCTCATCCGCACGCCCGGGCCGGTTCGCCGGTTCCTGCTCGCCTCGATGCAGTCATCGGTGGGCAACGCCATCGGGTACGTGGCGCTGCTGCTGCTGGCCTACGACCGCTTCCACTCGCCCTGGGCCGTCAGTCTCGTGCTGCTCGCAGACTTCCTGCCGTCGATCGTGCTCGGACCGCTGTTGGGCGCGCTCGCGGACCGCTACTCCCGTCGCCTGCTGACGGTCAGCGCCGACCTCGTGCGCTGCGGCGCCTTCGTGGGGCTCGCCTTCGCGAGCTCGTTCACGGCGATCCTCGCACTCGCGCTCGTCGCCGGAATGGGGAGCGCGCTTTACCATCCGGCCTCGAAAGCGGCGCTCGCCGGCTTGGCCGCGCCGCACGGCGACACCGCGATGGGAGCGCTGGTGACCATCTGGTCGGCGTCGAGTGTCGTCGGCCCGGCACTGGCCTCGGCGTTGTTGCTCGTGCTCTCGCCGTCGGCGTTGTTGCTCGTCGACGCGGCGACGTTCCTGATCTCCGCTGTCGTCTTGAGCCGGTTGGCGCTGGACCGCGAAGGGAGCGTCCCTGCCACCACCTTCGCGTCCGATGCTGTCGTCCTCCCGATCGCCGCCGGCGGCCTCGTGCAGGACGTCGATGCTCCCGTCGCCCACGGCGTGCGCGCCGGTGTGCGCGCCGCCCGCGCCGTCAACGAGCTGAGCGCGGTCGTCGGCGCGGGCATCGGCGCGACCCTCGCGTTTTCGCTCATGAACGTTGCCGAGCCGCTGCTGGCCACCGAGGAGCTGGATGCGGGCGGGGTGGGCTTCGCGCTGCTGATCTGCCTGTTCGGTGTCGGATCCACGATCGGGACGCTGTACGGTCGCGCGAACCTGCGGGTGCTCCTGGCGAGCTTGGCCGGTGGCGGGCTGCTGCTGTGCGTTTCCGCGCTCGCGCAGTCGCTGCCGTTCGCGGGGCTCACGTTCCTCGCGACCGGCCTGTTCGCCGGCGCCGTGATGTCAAGCGACCATCAGCTCGTCGCCCGCCTGGCCCCCGACGCCATCCGAGGGCGAGTCTTCGGGCTCAAGGACTCGCTCGACGCGATGGCGTTCTGCATGGCGTTCGTCGTGGGCGGCCTGATCGCATCGCTCAGCGACTCGCGGGTGGTATTCGCGGTCTCCGGTATCGGCGCGCTGCTCGTCGCAGCGCTGACAACGGCCCTGCTGCGGCGCACGCGCTTGGCAGCCGCCGCTCCCGGCTACCAAAGGCGTGGCCGGCAGACCGGCCGGCGAGCTCCAAGCCCGCGGCGCCCCGCCGGCTACTAGTGCTCCGCAATGCTGCGCCTTTTTTTGGTTTGATGGCGACCACCCCGGGTACGCCGGATGGCGTACGGCCAGCGCGGCGCGTTGGCGATTGCCGCGGCGCGTGACTGCTCCGGGCGGGGCGTTGTGGGCGATTTGTCTGCGTCCGCTGGCCGTGCTTCCGCGCGGCAACACGAACTGCCAGCGATCGGTCGAGCGATCCTCAGCGGGCGTGAAGCTCGAGACGGCGAGCCCGGCCGGCGGTCTTGCCGCGCGAGCTGGCATGCTCGCGGCGCTGCGCGCTCACGTGCGTCCGCCGCAGGTGCAGTCAGACTGACCGTCAGCCAAGCTCTCGCAACCGTCGGAGGCGTGGAGCGCTCAGATCATTCGTGGCGAACGCGCGTGCGATTGCGTCACTTGACGAGCAGCGCCGCGACGTCGCTGCGCGCGGCGAGTCCGCCCCGGGAGGCCGCCGACCGCCGGACGCTCCCTGATCCGCGCGAGCACTTGCTCGGTCGATGGCTTATGGGCCAGTCGCGGCAGCTCGCTAGGAGCCGGTGGCTCGGGTCGCATGCGAGCCGGCGTCAGGGTCGGTCACCCGGCGGTCCAGCCTCCGTCGATTGCGAGCGCCTGTCCGGTGATGAAGGAGGCGGCGTCTGAGCACAGCCAGATGACTGCTTGTGCGATCTCGTCGGGGGTACCGATGCGGCCGAGTGGGTGAAGCGCCAGCAGGCCGGCTTGCAGCTCGGGTTGGTTTTGCACCAGGCCGGCGAGCATCGGGGTGTCGATCGCGCCTGGGCAGACGGCGTTGACGCGGATGCCCGCGGCGGCGTACTCCAGCGCGGCTGTGCGGGTCAGTTGGATGACGGCGCCTTTGGAGGCGCTGTAGGCGGCTATTCCGGGAAAGCCGCGCAGTCCGGCGACCGACGAGGTGTTGACGATCGAACCTCCGCCCCCGGCGAGCATCTGCTTGATCTCGGCTCGCAGGCACAGCCAGATGCCCTTGAGATTGATGGCGATCGTGCGGTCCCAGTTTTCTTCGTCGCAGTCGGCGGTGGGCGCCATCTCGCCGGCGATCCCGGCGCAGTTAAACGCGTGGTGCAGGGCACCGAACCCGTCGACCGCGCGTGCCAGCAGCTCCTCGACGTCGCGCGCCTGCGTGACGTCGGTGTGCACAAACAAGCCCTCGCCACCGCGCTGGTTGATCAGCGCGACCGTCTGTTCAGCACCAGCGTCATCGACGTCCGCGATCACG
>JAWVGJ010000046.1:0-8509 GCA_033855115.1 Solirubrobacteraceae bacterium | reverse complement strand
CGTCTCCCCGCGCAAACAATCCTCCACCACCAAGCGCCGCAACTCACCCTCACGCGTCAACGACCGACGAATCTGATCCAGCCACACCGACGTCCCAGCCGCAGTCAACGCAGCCAGACGCTCATTGAGGTTGACCACTTGGCTCACCAGCGTGCCTCCAGTCCTTCGCGTTCCATGGTCGAGATTTTGCCCAGTCGCCGCACGTGGCGCTCCTCGCCGCTGAACTGCGCCGCGCAGAAGGCGGCGGTCAGCTCCTCGGCGATCGCGGACCCGATAACCCGGGCTCCGAGGCATAGGACGTTGCAGTCGTCGTGGCTGACGCACTGTCCAGCCGAGTAGTGATCGTGGCACACGCTCGCACGGATGCCGGGCAACTTGTTGGCGGCGACCGACACGCCGGCGCCCGAGCCGCACACGAGCACCCCGCGGTCGGCCTCGCCGCGGGCGACGGCCCGGCCGACCGCCAGCGCGACGTCGGGGTAGTCGTCATGTTCGCCGACGTCCAGCAGCTCGTGGCCGCCGCCACGTACCGCTTGCATCACGGTGTCGCGCAGCGGGACGCCCGCGTGGTCGACGGCGACGGCGATCCTCATCCGGCCGCCGCCTGATGCTCGCGCTCGGCCTGCAGCTCGTGCTCGGCCAGCAGGGCCGCGCCGCGCACGCCCGCAAGGGGCCCGTAGCGCGCACGCTTGATCTCGGTGCTGGTGCCGACGCCGCTCAGCGTGAACCGGCTGGCTTCCTCGCGCGCGGGCGCCAGCAGCAGCTCGCCGGCGGCCGACACCCCGCCGCCGATCACGACAAGATCCGGATCGAACGTGTTGATCGCGTTTGCGATCCCAATGCCGATGCGCCGCCCGAGCAGCTCGATCGCGGCGCAGGCGCCGGGCTGTCCGTCGCGGGCGGCGTCGATGACGTGCCCGGCCTGGACGCCGTACTGCTCGGCGACGAGGTTGAGCGCCGATCCCGAGGCCAGCGACTCCAGCGAGCCGGGCTGCGGAAAGTGCTCGCTATGAGCGAACGGCGGCCGGCTGAGGTCGGCTCCGACGATCGTGTGCCCGAGCTCCGCTGCCGCGCCGGTCGCGCCGCGGTAGATGCGCCCGCCGATGACGATGCCACCGCCGACACCGGTGCCGATCGTGAACATCACGAGGTGGCGTGCGACGAGCTCACCATCCTCGTTGTAGGCCTCTGCCAGCGCGGCGCACGTCGCGTCGTTGTCGACGAAGACAGGGATACCAAGCCGCTCGCGGAGCACCTCGCGCAGCGGGACGTCCTGCAGTGGAATGTTCACCGACGAGCGGATGCGGCCGGTTTCGAAATCCACGACCGACGGGACGGCGACGCCGACCGCGCTGGCCTCGCCGGCCGCCCGCACGGCTTGGACGAGCTGCTCGATCAGCTTCTCGCTCGACTCCGTCTGGGTCGGGTGGACGTGGGACTCGTGCAGCGTGGCGCCGTCGAGCACGGCCACCGCCATCTTGGTGCCGCCCACATCGACGCCGATCAGCCGTTCGGTCATGCGCTCCCTTGGTAGCCGGTGTCTTCGAGCATGTCACAACGGGTAGCTCGCGTCGGATGAGCTCGGAGGCAGCGAAGACATTCCTGACACTCGTCGGATCGCTCGATTATCCGCTGTTCATCGTGACCGCGGCCGACGGCGAGCGGCGTGGAGGCTGTGTCATCGGCTTCGCGACCCAGACCAGCTTCGACCCCGCGCGGTTTCTGGCCTGCCTCTCGCAGAAGAACCGCACCTTCCGGCTGGCGCAGCACGTGGACGCGCTCGCGGTGCATCTGATCCCGCGCGACAGGCGCGACCTGGTCGAGCTCTTCGGGGGTGAGACCGGCGACGAGATCGACAAGTTCGCGCGCTGCTCGTGGCATGACGGACCGCGCGGGCTGCCGATCCTCGACGACTGTCCGAGCTGGTTCGCGGGCACGATCTGCGCGCGGATCGATCTCGGCGACCACGTCGGCTGCCTGCTCGAGCCGTTCGAGGCCCGGTACGTGCCGGGCGAGGTGTTGTACTTCCAGCAGGTGAAGGACGTCGATCCCGGCCACCCCCCGTGACCGCCGCGCGCAACGAGGCGCCGGTGGCGCTGCGGCGCCTGCTGCCCGCCGGCGGATCGGTCACGGCAGACGAGCTCGTCGCCGAGCTGCGGTTCTGGGAGCTCGCCTCGGATGCGCGGCCGTTCGTCGCGGTCAACATGGTCCAGACCGTCGACGGTCGCGCCTCGGTCGCCGGTCGCACCGCACCGATCTCCTCGGTTGCCGACCGCCAGCTCTTCCATGCGCTGCGCACCCGCGTCGACGCGGTGATGGTCGGGGCCGGCACGCTGCGGGCCGAGCGCTACGGGCGCCTCGTCCGCGACCCGCACCGGCGCGAGCAGCGCGCCGCCGCCGGCCTGGACCCCGATCCGCTCGCGATCGTCGTGAGCGCGAGCCTCGACCTCCCGGCCGACCTTCCGCTGCTGCAGGACCCCGATTCGCGCGTCGTGATCATCACCGGCTCCGAAGCGTCGCTCGAGGGCTGTGCGGCCCGCGTCGAGTACCTGCGCACCGTCGACCTGCCGCTGGCGCTTGCGCGCCTGCGCCGCGACCATGGCGTCCGCTCGATCCTCTGCGAGGGCGGCCCGCGCCTGAACGCATCCCTGCTCGCCGACCGGCTGATCGACGAGCTGTTTCTCACGACGGTGCCGCTGCTCGCGGGCGCGGCGGGGGCGCTGACGATCATCGGCGACGGCGAGCCGGCGGAGCCTGTTCGGACTCGGCTGCTCTGGCTGCTGGAGCACGAGGGGGAGCTGTTCGTGCGCTATACGATCGGCGGTCATGGATGAGGAGCGCATGCCGCTGGCCGGAATCCAGGCTGCCGATGAGCACCTCGGCTGTCCGGTGCCGCTCCCGGCGGCGCCGCTGCCGCTCGCACGCTGGGTCGAAGTCGTCGCGGTCGGATCCGGCGCGGTGCAGGTCGAGTGGAACCTCGACGACACGCGACGAAGCTCGCCGGGCCGGCTGACGCTCTATGTCAGCCACCAAACTCCGCCCGAGCGCGGCCTTCCGGACCCGACGCCGCTCGGGGCCTACGCGCACCGCACCGCGCCGCTGGCAGAGGCCGAGCCCGCGCTGCGGCCCGTGCATGAGCTCGCATGGGAGCGGGATGGCCTGCACCTGCGGCTCACCGGCCAGGGCCCGTGGGAGCTCGACGAGCTTGTCGCGCTCGCCGATTCCGTCGCGTCGGTCTCGCGCGCGCGGTGAAGCGATCCACGGTCGCTGCTGAAACCGCACGCAGCCCGTGGGGTACTACGTCACATTCCATACAAACCCGTCGCGTCAAATAAAGGAGGCGTGATGGATCTCCTCAGGCGGCTCGATCCACTGTGGATCGCACTGCTCATCATCGGCGGCCTGAACTGGGCCGTCATCGCGCTGTTCGACACGAACGTCGTATCCGAGATCTTCGGTAGCGGCACCGCAGCCGATGTCCTATACGTCCTCGTCGGCATCGCGGCACTCATGTGCGTTCCGCGGTTGCTCGAGGGAATGCACCTCACGGGCCGTCACACGCACGCGCACTAGCGCCACCACCCGCTTCACCGGGGCCCGGTCGCTTGAGAGGAGCGACCGGGCTTCGTCCATTCGTAGACGGCGAGCGTGACGAGCTTTCCATCCTCCTCGCCGACGCGCTCGTCGCATGCGCGCATGCCGGCCTTCTCCATAACCCGGCGACTCGCCCGGTGCTCGACGAGCGTCTCGGCCACGACACGCCCCACGCGTGGGTCCGATCCCAGGTGTTCGATCAGGCCCCGCAGCGCCGCGGTCGCAAAGCCGCGGCCCCAAGCCGGTTGCACGATCGAATAGCCGACCTGCGCCGTGCCGGTCTCGGCGTCGAGGTTGTGGCCGATCTCGCCGATGACCGCGTCGTCGCAGCGGCGCACGACGAAGCACGGGGAGAACGCGTGATCGCGCGTCTCGGAGCGCGGTCCGGCCAGGATGTCCATGACCTCCAGCGAGAAGCGCGACGGGTAGCCCTCGGCGAACACGATTCCCGCGGGCTCGCGGCCGTCGAGCAGCGCGCGCGCCACCTCCGCGGCGATCGGCCGCAGGAGCACCGGTCCGGCGTCGATCTCCACCGCGCTACGCCGCGGTCTGCTCGGGCGAGGGGCCCTCGGCGTTGTCCGCGGCGCTCGGCCGGGCGGGTTGTGACAACGGCGGCGGGTCGGGTACCGCATCGGCGTTTGCCGGCGTTTCGTAGCGGCCCACGACTGAACGGGCGAGGTCCAGCCGCGCGAGCGAGCGCAGGAAGCCGTGCGTGACGATGACGTGGATCCGCGACTGCGTGGCCGTGTAGAACCAGCGCGCGATGGCGCTCGCCAGCGCCGGATAGAAGTTCGCGACCTCGACCTCGATGTGGACGCGGCCCGTCTCGGGGTCGACGCGCTTGCAACGACGCACGTCGATCTGCAAGTACCCGTCGCCATCGCGTCCCGTGCGCGACACGAGCAGGCCGCTTGCGATCCGCCAGCGCACGATCCCGCGCCACGCGTCGAGCTCGTACTCCGGGGCGCGGAAGCGCAGCAGCACGAACGGCCGCATGAGAAAGACGACGGCGCGCTCGTCCTCCTCGTACTTCACCCGGATGAGGCCGAGCGTCCAGCGCGTGAGATAGCGCCAGTACGTGCGCGCGAGGCGCTCGAGGTGCATCGGCGTCCAGATCTCCTCGAGCGCGCGTAGCGGCAGCGTGACGTCTGCCGCTTGAACCGAGCGGACGGCGCCGCGCTCGTCCATCGTCGTGTGCTGGTCTGGATCGACGAGCACCGCGCGCGCCATGCGCGAGGCGCCCTTGCGCAGCCGCCGCACGCCCGTCAGCCACGCGAGCGCAAGCGCTGTGGCGGCGGCGACGGAGACGGCGATGACAGCCATCAGCACACGGTACCCGGCGTCGCCGCGGCGGCGCATGTTTCGGATATGGTCGAGCCATGTCACTCGAACGCGCTACTGCCCCTGATCCGCTCGATCATCTGCCGCCGGCGCCGTCCTTCTCGGTCGAGAGCGACGACATCGAAGACGGCCAGCCACTTGCTGCGACGTTCGCACACGGCTCCGCCGGCGGCGAGGACGTGTCGCCTCACCTGCGCTGGTCGGGATTCCCCGCGGAGACACAGGGCTTTGCGGTGACGTGCTTCGATCCTGACGCCCCGACGGGCAGCGGCTTCTGGCACTGGGTGCTCTTCAACCTGCCGGCCTCGACCACCGAGCTGCCGCGTGGAGCGAGCGGCGGCGAGTTGCCCGAGGGCGCTGTGCAAGCGCGCAGCGACTACGGCGCGCAGGGCTATGGCGGGCCCGCACCTCCGGGCGGCGACGGGCCGCACCGCTACGTGTTCGTCGTGTACGCGCTTGACACCGATGCGCTCGAGCTCGACGAGAGCGCGACGCCCGCGTACGTCGGCTTCAACCTCACCTTCCACACGCTCGCGCGCGCGACGATCCGGCCGACGTTCGAGGCCGCGGGCTAACTACGTCTGCGGTGCCGGCTGCGGCTGCGGCTGCGCGCGAACGTAGCCGATGCCGCCGGAGGCGGTGAAGCCCAGGGCATCGGCGGTGGCCTGGGTCAGGTCCCAGTTGTACCCGCCGTTGAACGGGCCGCGGTCCACGACCGGGACCACGATCTCACGATTGGCGTAGAGGATCGCCACGAGCGTCCCGCAGGGCAGGCCCTTGTGGGCGACGCCGTGCAACTCGGGCGTCAGCACGATGCCGCATGCGGTTTCGCGGCCGTAGAGACCGGGCCCGAAGTACGTCGCCATCGCCGGCCTGTAGACCGTCGTCTGAGCGACGGGCGCGGTGCTCGCCGCCTGCGCGCCGCGGCGCGCGACGACGGCTCGCAGGGTGATCTTGCCGCTGACGTCCGGCCGCCACCCGGCGGCGAAGCGCGTCGTGCTGTGCACGCGCGTGCGGCCGACGTTGCGCCATCCACGGAGCGGATCCAGGCGCTGGAGGATGACCTGCCGGCCCGCCGCCCGCGGCATCGTCCCGCGCGCGACGAGCACGCTGCCGACCAGGCCCGTCGGCGGGACGACGAGCGCGCGCATGCCCGGCTCGCCATAGCCGATCGCGCCGGTGGTGGGCGCGACCGCGACCGGGATCGAGGCGCCTCCGGTCCCGTCGGCCGCCAACGCGCTGGTTGCGGTGGCGCAGCACGCGATCGCCGTGCAGAGCACGGTGGCGAACAGGGCGCGATCACAGCTGAGCTTCGGCATCTCGTTGTGGCGGCCTACGGGGTGAGCTGACGGGCTCGCGCTTTCCAAGCGCTACGACCCAGATTCGGGTCGATTCGCCCCGGCGGTCCGACGTCCGTCCGGCCCGCAGTGGTTCCCCCGCTCTCCGCACGCAGGGCGCGCGGAGACTCGGCAGACGCGCGCAGGTTACAGCGTTTATCGCGGCTGCGTCGGCGCGCGGGGGGCGGCCGGCTCCGCCTCCGGGGCGGCTACGGCTTCGGCAGGCGATCGAGCATCGACTGCAGCGCCTGACGGCCGACCGTCAGGCCGATCTGCGCGAGCTCGTTCGCCGCTTGAACCGCGGTCGAGAGCAGCTTTGCGGCGTCCGAGCTGTCGCGCTCGCCGCGCGTGGCCGGCGCGGCGTAGCCCGCCGGCGGGACCTTGCGCGCGGGCGCCACGCGCTCAGGCTCGCGCTCGCGCACGCGCTCGCGCTCGCGCCGGGGCGCGGTTTCGCGTCGCGGACGCGTTTCTGCGGTCCGTGGCCGCGCGGCGCTTGCACGGTCACCCGCCGCTGCGCGCTTGCGCGCCGCGGACGTCGTCGTCGCCGGCTTGGCCCGCGCCTTCGCGCCATCCGCCGCCGGCCGCGGCTTGCCCGCGCCGGCCTTGCCGCGCGGCGTCGTCGCCGGCTTCTGCGCGGGCACCGGCTTCGACGAAGCCCGCCCCTTCTTCGCGCTGTTGGCGGCCGCCGGTTGCGCACCGCGCTTGGCGCTGCGGCGTACGGGCCGCGAGCGGGGTAGGCTCGTTAGCACCTCGCGATCGGAGTCCTGGCGGTCGGCCACTCGCCCATGATGGCACGCGCTGCGTGCGATGCTTGAAACGAAGCGTGCGGCTGGACGTAGTGGATGGTGCGACCTCGACGTCCAGCACCATCCGGCCGTCGTTGACTTCAGAAAGTGAAGCGCCTACCCTGGCTCGCTAGAGTTTGAGGTCTAGGTTGGGCGAGGTACTGCTCAAAGGATGACCCGCCGGCCCTCCGTCAAGAATGGTGCCTGGGGCTGAAACGAGGCCGTTACGGCGTGAAAGCGAATTAAATGTCCGTAGTCGAACTGCAGGAACTCGAAGAGATCAAGGGGCTTCTGGCGAAGGGCCAGCTAACGGGCGTGCTGACGTACGCGGAGATAGCTGGCGCGGTCGCCGAGATCGATCTCGACGAGGCCGACATCGAGGAGTTGCACGGCTACCTGGAGCGTTCGGAGATCGAGCTCGTGGAGGAGATCGATCCGGCAGTCCAGGCGGCCAACGCCGTCGAGCGGGCGCCCGACAAGCGTCGCGCGCGCAAGAAGGCCACGATCGATCTCAAGCCGGACATGACGACCGACTCCCTTCAGCTGTTCTTGAAGGACATCGGCAAGGTCCGTCTGCTGACCGCTCAGGAGGAGGTCGATCTCGCCAAGCGCATCGAGCGCGGCGACCTCGACGCAAAGCAGAAGATGGTCGAGTCCAACCTGCGGCTCGTCGTTTCGATCGCGAAGAACTACCGAAACCAGGGACTTCCCTTCCTCGACCTCATCCAAGAGGGCACGCTCGGTCTCGTTCGTGCGGCGGAGAAGTTCGACTACCGCAAGGGATTCAAGTTCTCGACGTACGCGACCTGGTGGATCCGCCAGGCGATCGCCCGTGCGCTCGCCGACAAGGCGCGAACGATCCGCATTCCGGTCCACGTCGTCGAGAAGCTCAACAAGATCGGACGGGCCGAGCGCAAGCTCGTCACGGAGCTGGGGCGCGAGCCGACGCCGGAGGAGATCGCCGAGGTCACGGGGATCGATCCCGAGGAGGTCGACTCGATCAAGCGCTCCGCGCAGGCTCCCGTTTCGCTGGAGAAGCCGGTCGGTGACGAAGAGGAGTCCGAGTTCGGGCAGTTCATCGCCGACGAGCGGGCCGAGTCGCCATATGAGCGCGCCGCGGAGATCCTCACCAAGGAGGCCCTGCGCGAGGCGTTGGAGAACCTCTCCTACCGCGAGCGCCGCGTGCTGGAGCTGCGCTACGGCCTCGGCGGCGAGCATCCGCGCACGCTCGACGAGGTCGGGCGGACGTTCAACGTCACGCGCGAGCGCATCCGCCAGATCGAGAACCAGTCGCTGAAGAAGCTCCAGTCGCTCGCAGAGGCACAGAAGCTCCGCGACGTCGCCTGAGACGCCGGGCCGTCGACATCGAGGTTGTTTCGGCGGGGCCCTCTCGGGCCCCGGCGTCGTTCAGACGCGGGCCTTTCAGGATCTACGAGCACATGTGGCGCAGCT
>JAWVGJ010000045.1:0-3786 GCA_033855115.1 Solirubrobacteraceae bacterium | reverse complement strand
GACCGTTCCAGCGCCGCCGCCGCGGCCATCAGCACAGCGCCGCTCGAGCATCGAGTTCGGCGTGGAATAGGGCCGCACAGCCGGCGCACTGCGCTCGGTTTCACGTCGAGACCGGGAAGGGCCCGATGGCGTGGACCCCGGCCAGGCGTTGACGGTCTTCTGAGTCGATTTCAGTCGAGATAGATACGCCGGCGAAGCCGGCCGTCTGTCCGGGGTCGCTCAGAGGATGGGCCGCTCAATCGAGCAGGAGCAGTCGTTGAGCGAGATTCGCAAGTACCGGAAGTTCACCGCGCAGCAGAAGACCGAGATCGTGCTCGCGTCGCTGCGTGGCCCGAAGACGATGGCCGAGCTCTGTCGCGAGCACGACATCGCCGACAGTCTGCTGCGCAAGTGGCGTGAGCAGTTCCTGGCGGCCGGAGCCGAGCGCCTGCAGGGCCGCACCGAGCGCACCGAGGCCGACGAGCTGCGTCGCCAGATCGCGCGGCTGGAGCGGGCGTTGGGGCGCAAGACGATGGAGGTCGAGGTCGCGGGGGAACTCTTGCGGGGCTGGGAGTGAGCGTGCGCGTCGCCCGGTCCCGCGAGCTCGTCGCGCAAGGCCGAAGCCCGGCGCTGGTCGCCCGCGTCGCGGGGATCAGCCGCCAGGCGATCTACCGGCGCCCGGGCCGGCCTCCGACCGGGCAGCGGCGGCCGCTGGACGCCACCGATCGGATCGTGCTCAACGTCGCACGCTCCAACCCGACCGACGGCACCCGCATGGTCGCGGCGCTGGCCGCTCGTCGGGCGTGCGGGCCGGTGAATCGCAAGCGGGTGCAGCGCCTGATGCGCGAGCACGCCCTGCTGCAGCCCAAGCGCTCCGAGGGGCGCCGGCGGCGGCCCGGCTACTTCCAGGTCACCCGCCCCGACGAGCTCTGGCACCTCGACATGACCAGCGTGTGGGTCGCCGAGCACGGCTGGTGCTACCTGAACGCCGCGATCGACTGCTGCACCCGCGAGATCGTCGCCTGGGCGTTGGACATCCGTTGCCGTGCCGCCGAGGCCACGGCCGTCATCGACGTCGCGGTCGCCGCCCGGCGGATCGGTCCGGGCGAGACGACGCTCGGCACCGACAACGGCACGGCGTTCACGTCGCGCGCGTTCCGAGCCCGGCTCGCCGAGCACCAGGTCGGCCATCGGCGCGGCGGCTATCGCGACCCCGAGAGCCAGGCGTTCATCGAGTCCTGGTTCGCCAAGCTCAAGCAGCGCTGCGTTTGGCGCGAGGAGTTCGAGACCCTCGACGAGGCCCGCGCCGTCATCGGTGCCTACATCGAGCGCTACCACCACCGACCCCACCAGGGCCTCGCCTACCGCACCCCACGCGAGGTCGCCGCCACCTGGCAGGATCACCGAGACCAATCAATCCCAGCGGCCTGACCGTCAACACCAACGGGGTCCACGCCACGTGCGCCCACCGGGGCTTCACACATCGCGGACACCGATCGACTCTCGGTGATAGGTCGACCGTTCGACTCGGAAGCTGAGGCGATGGAAGCCGGCACCCGGTGGCGCTGCATCCTCACACGAGCGTTCGCGGGCCTGAACATCGGCGCCGACTTCGGAGAGCGTGCTGTAACCGGGGCGTTCACAGAGTTCGGACTGAGGGAGCTCACGGAACAGCACGGAGGACGATTTCTGAACGACGCGCACGGTCTGATGGCGTTCGAATGTGAACCGTGGCCAAGGTTCGCCTCAGCAAGCGCAGAGGTCTCGGTTGGCAGACCGGAGGCGGCCGTCCTTGAGGCGGTCGCCAACGCGGTTGGCGAGGCGACGACAATGTCTGATCGAGACCGACTCGCGTACGACCTCTACAGCGCCTCGTTCTCCCAGCCGTCAGCGGATGCGCGATTCGTCATGCTCATGATGGCGGTGGAGACGCTCCTCAATCCGCGAGCGCGTCCGCCTGATGTCGTCGAACACGTCGAGGGTTTGATCGCCGCGACCCGTCAGAGTGACCTGCCCAAGAACGAGAAGGACTCGCTCGTGGGTTCCCTTCGATATCAGCTCCTGCAGTCGATCGGCCAAGCCGGCCGTGAACTCGCGACGCGCCTCGGAGATCGTCAGTACATGGGCGACGACCCACCTCGATTCTTCGGGAAGTGTTACGACCTCCGAAGCCGGCTTGTGCACGGGGGCTACCCCCGTCCATCACGCGGCGACGTAGATCAGCATGCTGCGGAGCTAGAATTGTTTGTGGCCAATCTCCTGAGTGCGGACCTCCCTCCCGAGGGCTGAACCTAAAGGATTCGTGTCTGAGCAATTCGCCGCTGGCGGAGGCCCAGCGCGGCGCGGCGCATGAGGACTCCGCGCCGTCGTCATTGAGCCTCGCCCTTGCTTCAGTCCAAGATGGCGGAAAACGGCCGCAACCGTCGCCGTGGCACCGCAGCGCCAGTAGCAGTAGAGCCCCACGCTGGCCGGTCGGGAAGTGATTCGCCGGCCCCGAATAGTTACTTGTTCGGTGGCGCGGCTGGGCCTACCCGCCCCGACGCACCCTGCCGATCTCGGACTTGATGCCGTTGAGCGCCTCGATGATCTGCTCTTGGCGCTCACGCTCGCCCCCCTGCAGGGGCCGATGTCTGGCTGCATTCTCTCGCCGGGTCCACCAGCCGACGAGATCGGCGATCTGCTCGCTGACCTCGACGGTCTGACCGAGCGAGTCTCGCATCGTTCCGGTGAGCCCGATCCTGGACACCGCGCCCGAGAGCACGTTCCGATCGTCCGGCGGGCCGAAGAAGCTTTCGCCGCCGCCCGACAGGATGACGGGGGCCTCCCACACGCGCTCATCCACGCCGCCGCCCCGCAGTTCGAGTCGGAGCGTCAGACGCACATCGAACGCCGCGCCGGCGCCGACGTTCGTGATTCGCGCGAGTCCGTACTTCGGGCCGATCGTGTTCACGTCGAGCGCCATCGCGGGACGCTGCGCCTGTTCGCGACCTCGACGCATCTCGTCGACCATCTGGCGCGTCGAGATCGCGTACCAGGCGGTGATTGCGACGAGTGCCAGGGTTAGAACAGCGGTCGCCACAGCGAGTGCGCCCATGCCGAACTCCATTTTGCCGATAGTGCACGACGGCAGTGTGAAATCGCCGTCGTGGAGCCTCCATGGCCCGACCTGGCGTCTGAGCGACGCTCCCGAGGGAGCGACTCAGAACCCCTGGCACCTCTGACACGCGGATGTCGCGCGGCGCGCTCACGGCGAGTTGTGCGCCCCTTGTCGTGGGCGATGGAGGACGGTGGCGCTGGCTTTCGGCCGGGCGAAGCGCCACCACTGGTGATGCGGACGTTCAGGCGACGTGAAGATCCGGCTTGGTGGCCCCACGCGTCGTACTGCGCTCAACGACGAGAACTTGCAGCGGACCTCCGCAGCCGGGAACTAGGCCCGGCGCGCCCACCGTCCCGTCGCTAAAGCGCTGCATGTCGATCGTCGTTCTAATGAGAAACGACGAGTAGTCGATCGCGTCTTGGACCGTGATCGGCAATATCGGCACGTATTCAAGTGCGTTGAAACCGTCGTTTATCGCTTGAAGCGCTTCCTCGGACAGTTCGTCGATCGGTAACAGATACTGGGCGCGAGAATCCACGCCCTTGAGCATGCGAGTAATCACGTCCGTTTGACCTCGCCACATCGTTCCGCGCTCGGTCGTGTTCGGCGAGTAGTTGCCGCGCTCTGGGCCGGGGATCATGACCTCGTGGATGTGACCGATTCCGTCGGCGTCGTATCCGGCAATGAGAAACGTGAGTGGGAAGCCCGCT
>JAWVGJ010000044.1:0-49182 GCA_033855115.1 Solirubrobacteraceae bacterium | reverse complement strand
CACCGGCTGTGCCGCAGCGATCAATCTGGGAGCGATCTGGGCGCTCGTCGGTCCTTACGGGATCGTGGGCGCTGCCGCAGCGTCTGCCGTCGGTTACCTCGTCCAGTTCGTCGCGATTTCGCTCTATGCGAAGCGGGTCGGAGTGAGCCTGAGCCTCGATTGGCCAGCGCTGCTGCGGGTGTGTGCGGTGGCGGCCGCGACCTACTCGGTGGGTGCGACTCTGATCCCAGCGAATGGGTTGGAGGGTTTCGTCTTGCGCACGGTGCTGGCGCTTGCCTCGATTGTGGTCCTCGCAGTAGCGGCCGGCGTCCCCGTCCGGCGACTCAGGATGTCTCCGAGGACGGCCATGCGAACCCTGCGTCCTTCGCGTTGACCTGCACCGTCCAGCAATGTGTGGTCGGCGTCGTCTACGCTCAACATCCTGCATTCCTGCATTTCACTGGAGATGGTTATGGCGCGACGCGATAGGAAGTCAGAGCCGACGCGCTCGCCGTCGACCACGGTTCTCACAACGGGAACGTCGCTTGGATCGCGGTGGGGGACGGGCGATCCCAGTTGAGTGGCTCGTGCACGACGCGGGCACTGTTTGTGTGCCCACAGCTTGACGCCGGCGGAGCTGAGCGTCAGTGGGCGGCGCTCATACCTGCTTTGGCGGCGCGGGGAGTGGGTGTTCGTGTTGTTGCGATTGGCTCCGGGGGACGTGCGCTCGCGGAGCTTCGCGAGAGCGGGATCCCCGTTCGCGAGCTCGGCGGCGAAGGGGCTGCGGCCGGTCTCGTTCGCCTTCCTGCACTTCTGGCCGAGCGCAAAGCCGCGCCGACCGTCGTGGTCTCGTGGTCCTACAACGCACACGCTCTTGCCGGCCTCTTCGCCCGTCTGACCGGGACTCCGCACGTCATCAACTGGCACCGTCAGCCGGGGTTTCTGGGCAGCGGGATTCAGGAGCGAGCTACGCAACTCGCAGGATGCCTGGGGGCCGGGGCCATCGCGGTCAGCGACACCCAGATCCCGGATCTCGACACCCTCCGTGTCGGACGCTCGCGCGTGCGGGTGGTACCCAACGGAGTACCGGATCCGATCGATCTCGACGATTCTGGCGCGGCACTTCGGGCGGATCTGGATCTCCCGGCCGACATCCTGGTTGCCGTCCTTGTCGCTCGTCTACGACCTGAGAAGCGCGTCTCGGATTTCATCCGCGCGGTGGGCTCGGCCGCGGAGAGGGGCGTACGTGTTCAAGGGGTTGTCGTCGGGGATGGTCCGGAGGATTCCTCACTGCGCAGCGAGGCGGAGGCCACGAATGCGCCGGTTCGATTCGTCGGGTTTCAACAAGACCCCCGTCGCTACATCCTCGCTGCGGACGTGACATGCCTCACGAGTGGCTTTGAGGCCTTGCCCATGGCACTGATCGAGGCGGCCGCATGCGGGCGGGCGTGCGTTACGACCGACGTGGGCGGGACACGGGAGATCGTGGTCGACGGCGAGAGCGGCTTTGTCGTGGCGCCCGGGGACGTTGAGGCGTTCGCCGGAGCGCTAGAGCGGCTTGCGGCCGGCACGGGCCTGGCGCAGCGGATGGGACGCATGGCGCGGGAGCGGTGGCGCGCCCGGTTCACCTTCGAGCGCATGGTCGACAAGTACGTCGAGCTTCTCTCATCGGTGAGCGGACCGCCCACGGCGTGGCACGATGTCGGCGCCACGACGTGAAATCGATGTTTGGACGCCACTTCAGTTGAGCTTTCAAGGAAACGCGCCGCGCCGGATCGCCCTACGGCTCGCCTCTCGCCTCGGCCGGTGAGCAACATCGACAAAGGTGCGAGCTGGTAAGCACGGCCTCCCACAGTTCGACGAGCTGTTCTCACGGACCGCCGGTTATCACGCCAGTCCGTCCTGGTGAAACATGATGGTAAGCCGACGACCAATCTGTATTCGCCTGATTACCTGCGATCGTCGATCATCCCGCGACTTCTCGACATCGAACCGGTCTGGATCGACTCCAACCACTTCATACCCGGTTGGGAGGGCAACTACAGTCGGGGCAGGCTGGCGAATCCACGAGTTCGTTTCCAGATTCGAGGAGATCATGGTTGGCTAGTTCCCGAATGTGGTCGATCTGAAGGGATGGTCGCCAGAGCAGATCAAGCAGCAGACGATCGACAACATCCATTTCACCTCGCGGGGATTTGCGGTGGTCGCCGAGTCGATCGAGAACTCGTCACCGAGATGGGCGCCGGCGTGCGCGGCCGGAGCGGGTGACGCCTGCCACGGCCGAGCGCCAGAGGCTCGGGCTCCACGTGCGGCCCCGGCGTGATCTGGCGCATCCGCGCAAACATCCCCACGTCGTTCGCTAGGCTGCTAAGAGGAATGGGTTCTTCCCACGGTACGAAGGCCGCGCTGGGGAAACGGCATCAACGGTTGGCGAAGGCGCGCCACCGGACGCAGCGGCTCATCGCGCTCGCGGGCAGGCGGCCGACGAAGGGATTTCCGGACTATCTCGAGTTCGCACCCGCTGCCAGGGACGCTGCGGAGTTCACAGACCTTTCGACTCGGGTGAGCACCTACCTCGCGGATGCCGGCTTGCCGCTGTACTTGCCCGGCACGCGTTTCGAGATCGATCCGTCGCTCGTGCCATGGTTCGAGGGTTCGCTGGTTCGCGATCCTGGATGGATCACCGAGCGGCCGGCGGGTCGTCGGCACCTCGTCGTCCACCGACTGACGCCCGAGGCTGCCGGAATGCTCGTGTCCAGCCGTGATCCGGTCACGGTCGTGGATGAGCGGCTCCACGCATTCTCAGAGATGCAGTACTTCTTCCTACGCAACGCGACTTCGTGGCCGACGTATGCTCCGGTCGAGGTAGCGCTCCAGCGGCTTCGCGCCGCAGTCGGACCCGCCAGGTCGGCCTTCATCCTCGCGACCGGGCCTGCGGCTCTCACCGTTGATCTGCGTGCCGTCACCGCGGATGTGAGGATCACGTGCAACTCGGCGGTTCGCGACATCGACCGTATACGAGAGTATCGGCCCAACATCATCGCCTGTACCGATCCGGTATTCCATTTTGGCCCGAGTCGGTATGCCACCGGGTTCCGACGAGACCTCGTCCGAGCGGTCGAGGAAGTGGATGCTGTGGTCCTGTCCGGGCACGACTGTGTCGGGCCGTTGCTTGGCCTCGCGCCCGAGTTGCGCGATCGGCTCGTAGTGCTTCCGACGCAGCAGTCTGGCCCATGGCGGTGGCCGACTGATCGCAACCCCACGGTCCGCTTGGGGCTGAGCGTCCTGATCAATTTGATGCTCCCGGTAGCCATGATGCTCGCTGACGACATCTCGATCGCCGGGGCGGATGGCCGCCATCCAGCCGAGAAGTACTTCTGGAGCCACAACCCGCAACTGCAGTACTCCGACGAGCTGATGCAGACAGTCTTCGATGCCCACCCGTCGTTCTTTCGCGACCGCGACTACGCCGACTACTATGACCTGCATAGCGAGCAGGTCGAATCGCTGATGAAAACAGGAGAACGGGCGGGCAAGGTCTTCCACGCGGCTGCGCCGAGTTGGATTCCGGCGTTGCGCAAGCGCGGCGCCCCGGAGCCTGTCCCCGCGTAGGTCGCGCGAGACGCGGCGTGTAAAGGCGACCGTCCGCCCACGTTCACGTGGGTACCGACCCTCCCACTGAGTGCGCAGCGCCAACTGAACCGGAAAACCGGCGATCGACAGTGAAATGTCCGTTCGGGTCGGTTCGCTACCATCGCGTCGATGGCCGGGCCTCTCGTCAAGACATTCTTGGATCGCGCCGTTGGGCCCTACGTCTTCGACGAGACCAAGGTGGTTCATACATTTCTCGGCAAGAAACGCGGCGTGATGCTCGATGTAGGCGCGGCGTTCGGGCTGGCGCTGGAGCCCTTCGCCGATGATGGGTGGGAAGTTCACGCTTTCGAGCCGGATGCGGTGAACCGCGACCGGTTGGTACGTGTCCACGGACATCGGCAGAACCTCAAGATAGTGCCCAAGGCGCTTTCCGATGCGCCGGGCTCGCTCACCTTCTACAAGAGCTCGGAATCTGCCACGATCTCGTCGCTCGCTCCGTTCAGGGATACTCACGAGCCGGCGGGCGAAGTTGAGGTCACGACCCTGAAGGACTACCTCGACACGAGCGGCATCGATCGGATCGACTTTCTCAAGATCGATGTCGAAGGGTATGAGCGAAACGTGCTGGCCGGTTATGAATGGACGCCCAAGGCCGGGGTGATCGAGCTGGAATTCGAGGACAGCAAGACGGTTCCGCTTGGGTATCGCTGGCAGGACCTAGCCGACGATCTCACTTCTCGCGGATACGGAGTCATCGTGTCCGAGTGGTACCCGGTCGTCAGCTACGGCGGTACACACCGGTGGCGCGGATTCAGACCGTATCCCACCGAGCTTGATGACCAGGCCGCATGGGGCAACCTGATCGCCACCGACCACGACTTCGACGGCCTGCTCGCGACTGCCGCCAGGACGGCGCGCCGCTATCGCACACGACGCCGCTTACATCGCGTCCGGGACCGGGCTCTGCGTCGGCCGCCGGCATCCGTCGATTGAGTCGGTCGATCCACGAGAGCGAGGCCGCAGGACAGGCGACCCGCGCGGAGCTCCTCAAGCCGCCGCACCACGCCTCCTCTGGCTTGCTGGGAGAAGCGGTCAGCGTGCGTGAGCGCCGCGGAGCGGAGCACTCGCTGCGCCGCGCCTCGGATGGTCCAGTTGAGCGTTCAACGTGTCTGCGAGCCTGACCGCGAACGCCACGCCGGTGAGGGTGGGGTTGGCTTGACTTGATGTCGGAAAGACAGAGGTGCTCGCCACAAAGAGATCTTCCATCCCATGGATTGCAAGATCGGGCGTGACTACGCCGTCATCCGGCGATGCCGACATACGAGTGGTTCCCGTCTGGTGATACCCGGCGTTGGCGCCGAGATGCGTGTATACCGCGGACTCGACATCGTCGTAGAGATACTCAAGGTGCCCGACCCCGTGTGCTCGCAGATGCTTGTCGATGTGCTCCATCGCTCGACGGACGCTTTGCACGTCGCGATCGGAGAAGTACATCTTGGTGCGCAGGCGCGGCACGCCGAGCGCGTCGCACTCCTCGCCTAGCTCCACGCGACTCTCGTGGTGTGGTAGGTGCTCACCGTGGTAGTGCAGCTGGTACACGTTGGTGGGGCTGGCGACGAAGAACCCCGGAGCTTTCCGACCGCGCCGCAAAAAGCGCCGGTAGGTGAAGCTCACGGCGAATCGCGTCGCCGGCATGATGTCGCGGATGACGTTAAGCAGGTGCGCTCGGATCGTGGTTGGTCGCGAGGTTTTCGTACCGACCTGACGGATAGCCTCTGCGAGCAGGAATCGACCGATCGGCGAGATGAGCGTCAGGTAGACACCTGAGAGGATCCCGCTCCCATGCGAGGCGTCTCCGAGCTCGGGGTTGACGATCCATGTTGCCGCATTGCTCATCGACTCGCGGTGCTGGAACTCCCGTGCGAAGGTGAAGCGTCGTCGCACGTAGACACCGTCCTGGTCGCGCTCGTGGTCGAAGATCGTCTGCTCCGGCGGCGTGCTCAGGTGGATGCGCGCGATGCGTGCCTCGACGTGCGCCATGTACCACCGGCCCAGATGCCCCGAGTGGTTGCCGATGCCCTCACGATGGACGGCGTTGGACGCGAGCAGCAACCGTGTGGCCTCCAGACCGCCCGTGGCGAGGACATAGCGCCTCGCGCGTACGGTCGCGCTGGCACCGTCGACTGTCCGCAGCTCGAGTCGCTGGACCGATGTGCCGTCGGGCGTGCAGACGATGTCAGTGCACGTCAGGCCGGTGATGAGGTCCAGCGATGGACTGGCGTCGAGCGCAGGGCCATAGGTCCGGCCGAAGCGCGTCGGGAGCGACCAGCGCTCGAGGTCGCTGGTGCGGACGTCACCGTCCGAAAGGCCGGGAACGAGCTCACGCTCAGCAAGCCCCGGTAGCTGGTGGGCGTTGAACGTGGCCGCTCCGCACACGCACCAGTCACACGCGCGCTGCAGGTACGCAGAGAACTCCTCGTAGCTGACCGGCCAAAGTTGGTCGGGCACCGCCGGCCGAGGCTCGAAGTCGACCGGGTCGAATGGTACGCAGCGGCCACCCCAAAGCACGGACGTCCCGCCTACCTGGCGGCGGACCGCCAGATCCTTGGCGACATGGAAGTAGTCCTCGCCTTGACCCTCGCTGTCGCTCAACCCCTGGGCGGACGCATTGAAGCGATCGTCTCCGCTCTCGATCAGCGTGACGCGACGTCCGGCGCGCGCGAGTTCGAGGGCAATGACGATTCCCATCGGCCCTGCCCCGACGATCGCCACGTCCGCCTCGATCTCGGCCTCCGCGGGGAGCGTGCTCGCCTTGCGTCGCATCAGGCCGCGGGTGTCGCTGTCAACGTGCTGTCCGCGACGAGCGCTCGAAAGCTTCCGAGTTCGTCTGGCGCCGGCGGATCCCGCAGTACGTCAGCCGCGAACTCGAGACGGTCGCGTCTGGTGGTGCTGAACAGGACGGTGCCCTCGGAGTTGGCCGCCAGCGCGTCGGCAAGCAACAACCGCGCGAGCGCGTCTCCCTGCAGTACGTCGGCGCCGAGCGCGTCGTGCCATCGCCGGCGTTGCGCCGGGTCAGATTGCAGCGCGTGACGGACGCGCTCGTGCGCACGGCTGAGCACGCCAAAGGTCAGTGCCGGCACGTCATGCGAGATCCGCGAGAAGGCGTCGTCGCGAACCTGCAGCACCGCGGTCGGCCCGAGGCCGTCGATCACGCGCAGCCGGGGATGCGCGTCCTGCGAGACGCCCCAGGCGCGGATCTTTCCCGCCTCGCGCAGGCTCGTGAGGATCTCGATCAGATCATCGACACGAACGTCGTCGGTGGGTGCCGGGTCGTGGACGAAGAACAGGTCGACGTAATCAACCATCAGCTCACGAAGACTCGTTTCAAGGCTGTGCTTTGCGCTTGCGGCGTCGTAGCGTCGAGGCGCGTTGAAGCTCTGATCCCTGCGCTTAAGTGCACGCCGGAGGGCAGGCAGGCGATTCAACAGTGCCCGCGCAGGCTGCTGGAAGCGTGCCAGCGGGCCGAGACCAGCAGCCGGCTCGATCCCGAACTTCGTGGCGATCGTGATCTGGTCGCGCCGGCCGCGCGCGAACCGGCCGAGCTCTCCCTCGGCGGCGCCCAGCCCGTACATCCGCGCGACATCGAAGTGCTGGATACCTGCGTCGAGCGCCGCGCCGAGCAGCTCCTGGCGTGCCCGCGCAGACGTCACGCGCATCAGCCCCGAGCAGCCGAAGCCAAGACGCGTCAGCTCGAGGCCTGCGTGAGGGAATCGTGCCGACTCCATCGTTAGTGGTCCACTAGATCGACTCGTAGATCGCTCGCAGCTTGCGGTCGATCACCTCGGGGCTTCGCGTCTCGATGATGTACCGCCGGCCGCGCTCGCCCGCGACGGCCGCGAGCTCTCCATCGCGCAGATATCGGCCGATCGCCGTGGCGAGGGCCTCGGAGTCGTTCACCGGCACGATCATGTCCTCGTCCGGAGTGATATCGCGCGTACCGCCGACAGGCGTCGCCACGAACGGTCGACCGGCCGCCAACGCCTCGCTCAGGATCATTGGCATTCCCTCGGCCCTGGAGGGGAGCACCACCAACCGGGCGATCCGAACGAGCGCTCCAACCTCCGTCGGGTGAACGGGGCCGTTCACCACTAACCGCTCAAGCGAGGGAGGAACGAAGTCCTCCGCTGGACCGACGATGTGACACTCGCCGTCGATGCCCTGCTCGAGCAGGCTGCGCCACGCCGCTACGAGCACGTCGACCCCTTTGCGCTTGCCGATCGCGCCTGCGAACAGCACGATCGGGGCGGTCTCATCCGCGGGAGGCGACTCCCTGTCGACATTAACCGGATTTGCGAGGATCGTCACGTTCACATCGCCGAGCAGCACGGCGACCGAGACCCGAGACTCTTCGGAGAGGCAGATGATGCGATGCGCCCGAGCGAGTATGGCGCGAACAACGCGCGGATGTGATTGGGAGAACGTCGGGAACTCGAACCCGTGGAGCGTGACGACTACGCCAAGGCCGCGAGCACGCGCAAGCGCGATCAGCGTTCCCTCTCGAAGCCAGGCGCCGCCGTTCGAAATGTGAAAGTGCGCGATGGTTTTTCGTTTGCGCCGCACGATGACGACGACCGCGCGTGCCATGAGGCGTGCGTTCGCGATGTGGTCGCTGCCGTTCCATGTTGCGATCGCGCGGACACGGTCTGCGCCGATCGAGTGGTCGCGGAGCGTCCGGATCACCGATTGTGTGCCACCGAAGCTATGGACATGCGGCCCAAAATGGGTCACGTCGAGAATCTGGTGCTCCGGTCACGCGAAAGGAACGTTGATAGATCCATGGGGCCAGCCTCAGCAATTCGAGTGTGCGCCCGTTGACCCTGTGCGGTGTAAACAGTTCGGCGACCGCTCGGGACTACGAAATGATAGCGCGACGCACTGTCGCGGGTTACCGGCAAGCGCCCGGCTCGCTAACCTCGGCCAGGTAATGAGGTTCCGCCGCCGTCAGAATGATCGCCCAGACGCGCCGGTGCTGCTTGTCGCGTCGAGCGGAGGTCACCTGCTCGAGCTCATGCCGCTTCGCGACATCGTGGATCGTGACCATCGCCGTTGGGTCACGTTCGACCGGCCGGACGCGATGTCGATGCTCGATGGCGAGGACGTCAAATGTGCCTTCCATCCGACCGACCGCAGTATCAAGAATCTTGCGCTGAATCTCGTGCTCGCCTGGCGTCATCTGAGGCGTGTCAGGCCGCGGGCGATCGTGACCACGGGCTCCGGCGTCGCTGTTCCGTTTTGTGTGCTCGGTCGGTTGCTCGGCATCCACGTGGTGTTCATCGAGAGCTTGACCCGGATAACGTCGCTGTCGTTGTCGGCGCGCATGATCTATCCATTCGCACACGACTTCTTCGTCCAATGGCCGGACCTACTCGAGCGGTATCCCCGCGCGAAGTACGCAGGATCGATCTTTGATCTTTCTTAGCCTCGGTACGACCAAGCAGCCGTTCATGCGCGCCGTCGACCTGATGGCACCGTTCGTCGATGCCGGCGAGGCCGTCTTGGTTCAGCACGGGCTGACGAGGCCCGACAACGGCAGACCAGGCATCGCGTGGGTGAGGTTCATGGAGTACGCCGAGTTGATCGAGGCTATCCGTCAGTCGCGCGCATTTTTCTGCCACGCCGGGGTCGGTTCGGTCATCACGTCCCTGATGCAGGACGTCACGCCGATCGTCATTCCGCGCGACAGCCGCTTTGGAGAACACATCGACGACCATCAGCTGGATCTTGCTTGCCGACTGCAAGAGCGCGGTCTTGTAGCTGTCTTGCCGCTGGGAGACAAGGACGCGGAGGCTGCCGTCGCGCGCGCTTGCATCCGCAGGGTGGAGACCGGCGGACGCGGCCACGAGTTGTTTCAGGCCGTGAGCCTGATCGTCAACGGCCCGAGGCGACCGCGATCCGCCGCACCCGCGTAGGAAATTGCTCGATGGCGCCCACCAACGATGGAGCTATGCTGTGATCAGAACCGGCATTGTCGGACTTGGCAAGATGGGGTTGTCTCATCTTTCGATGATCCGAACTCACTCGGCCATCGAGTTGGTCGGCGTATGCGATGCGTCGAGCTACGTGCTGAGCATCCTGAAGAAGTACACCGGCGTGGTCACGTACAGCGATTATCAAGCGATGCTCGACGACGCGAACCTCGATGCCGTGTTCATCGCGACGCCCTCCGATGCGCACGCGAAGATGGTTCGGGCCGCCCTGGAGCGCGATATCAACGTGTTCTGCGAGAAGCCGTTCACGCTCAGCGTGGCTGACTCGGAGGCGCTCGCGACGCTCGGTCGTGAGCGCGGGCTCAGCACACAGGTCGGCTACCACAATCGCTACGTCGCCGCGTTCGCGGAGGTCAAGCGACTGCTTGACGCCGGGGCGATCGGGGACATCACGCACGCGCTCGGAGAAGCCTACGGACCAGTTGTGCTCAAGCCAAAGGGTTCGACCTGGCGCACGCAGAGCACCGCGGGGGGCGGCTGTCTATACGACTACGCGGCGCACGTCATCAACCTTCTTAACTGGTATATCGGCGAGCCGACCGGCGTCGGAGGAACCGTCCTCAACAAGATATTCTCGCGCGACACCGACGACGAGGTCTTCAGCACCCTGTACTTCGATGGGGGCCGCTCGGCACAGGTATCGGTGAACTGGTCAGATGAGTCGTACCGGAAGATGACGACTCGCGTGTCGCTCTGGGGCACAGCGGGACGGATCTTCGTCGATCGCCAGGAATGTCAGGTCTATCTGCGCGATACCGCGAAGATCCCCGATGGCTACACCGAGGGATGGAACATGCGCTACACGACCGAGCTGACCGCGCCCGTGTGGTTCTATCTGCGGGGGGAGGAGTACAGCGCTCAGATCGATGGCTTTGCCCGCGCGATCGCCGAGCGCCGAGTTGAGGCCATCAACGATTTCAGCAGTGCGACGGCCACCGACCGAGTCATCGGCATGATGATTCGAGACGCTGCCAAGGGGCCGACCACCGGCCCGGCGGGCGCGGTCACCGCCGAGAAGGCAACACCGCGGCGCAGGCGGGGCGGCATCTTTGCCCGATTTCGGCGCCGTCGTTGAGGCGACGCTCGTCAACTCGACTCCAGAGGTTCTCGTGATGGATCGTTTGTTGTTCGGAGATAACCAGTTTTTCGGTGTCAACCACATGTCGGAGGAGAAGGCGCGCGCGCAGGCGATCCGCTTTCAGGACGTCGGCGCGGTGATCGACGTGCTCGACGCGGCATACGACGAGGGCGTCCGGACGTTCATGTGCACGACGCACGACCGTATAGCCGAGGTGTGCGATCACGTGCGCGCCAACCCCGCGTCCTACCAAGGGTTCACATTCTTTCCGGGAATGCCGTACGCGCACAAATACGCCAACGCGGTCACCGAGCACGGCACGATCGGAGCCGTAAAGCGCTTCTTGCCTGACGAGGGCCTGCTCGATGCGGCGTTTCGCGGTGGAGCGTCGGTGGCGAAGAAGGACATCGAGGGTTTGACGACCCTGTTGATCGACGCCGAGATGAAGATGTTCGACGGCCTCAGCACGCCGGTGATCTGGCTGCAAAACGTCGTCGTCGATCTGCTGCTGGGCCTGGGCTTCGACGTGGCGCTCCGCATCTTCGCCGATCACGTGGCGGAGCACTATGACGCCGAGCCCGGATTCATCACCATGAACATGCCGATGCTCCTCGACACACTGGAAAGACTGGGCATCGAGAACCCGATCGTATGCTCGAGTATCAACAAGATCGGATTTCGCATGTGCGGCGGTCTGGATGCATACGAGCGCGCGTTGCGCGAGCGCACGTTCCGCGCCGTGGCGATGTCGGTGTACGCGTCCGGCGCGATCGCCCCGCGCGAAGCGATAGCGTGGGTCTGCGCCCAGCCGAACATCGAGGCAATCGTGTTCGGCGCGTCGAGCCGGGCCAACATTCGCAGTACCTGTGAGCTTGTCTCCGAGCATTGGGACCTCGGACGACAGCACGTGTGAACTGGCTGTGGGCGATCATTGGTAGCGTGGAAGTTCGCGCCACTCGATAGCCTGAACGGCTCAATCCGCGTCTGGTGTGAGCCAGCCCGCAGGCCGGACGATCACTGTGGCGCATGTCTCAGCGCGCTACGCGTGATGGCACTGGCTAACAACGAGTAGGGCCCCACGCCGCATGGTGGGACGCCCGCGTGATCGACCTTCACTGCCACCCCTTGCCGGGGATCGACGACGGGCCCGCATCGACCGAGCAGTCGCTCGCCATGATGCGCCTCGCCGCCGCCGGGGGCATTCGAACGATGGTTGCCACGCCACATGTCTCGGCGCAATATCCGAGCAACCGCGCCACAGGCGTTGGCGCCGGGGTGCGGGCGCTGCAGGCCGAGGCCGACGCGGCGGGCATTGACGTGCGCCTCGTGGCTGGGGCGGAGCTCGAGCTCATGCAACGCGAGGTGCTCCACGCCGACGAACTGCCGGGGCTCTGTCTCGGTGACGGTCCCTACACGCTCGTCGAGTTGCCGTTCACGGCGACCGCCCAGGTTGCCGAGATGCTGCTCAGCATGCACGGTGACGTGCAGCCGGTGGTGCTTGCCCACCCCGAGCGCTGCCGCCCGTTCCACGAGGATCCCGAGCTGCTCGGCCGGCTCGTCGATCAGGGCATGCTCGTGCAGGTCACGGCGGCCTCGCTCTGCGGGACCTACGGCTCTACGGCACAGCGCTCCGCCTGGGCGATGCTCGAGCGGGGGCTGGTGCACGTTGTCGCCAGCGACTCCCACGACGCCGTTCGCCGCCCCCCGCTGCTGCGCGAGCCGCTCGAGCAGGCAGGGCTCGGTGCGCTCGTCGCAACGCTGTGCGACGACGGTCCGGCGGCGATCCTCGCCGGCGAACGGCCTGCTGCCGCGCCGCCGTTGCAGCGCCCGCCGCGTCTCAGGCGCCTGCGCGCCGCGCTGCGCCACCGATGAGGTCAGCGGCCGGCATCTCTGTGGCCTTCACGCTTCTCGATCCTTGATGCCGGCGCGCGACTTCGCAGCCGTGTACGACGAGCACGTCTGGCAGGTGTACGGCTTCTTCGCGTACCGGATGCGCAGTCGTGCAGACGCCGAGGATCTGACGCAAAAGACGTTCGAGCGCGCGCTCAGGTCATGGGCACGCTACGACCCCAGCCGCGCCAGCGTCGCCACGTGGCTGTTCGTGATCGCGCGCAACCTGCTCGTCGATCACCTGCGCGCCGACCGCAGCGCGAGCCAGCAGCCGCTCGACGAGCTCGACGGCGGGCACGACGCGCTCGTCGACCGTTCCGATCAGCCCGACCTCGGGCTCGAGCCCGATCTCGAGCGAGCGCTCGCGAGTCTAGGGGCGCGAGAGCGCGAGATCATCGCGTTGCGATTCGGCGGCGATCTCACCGGACCTGAGATCGCCGAGGCGACCGGCCTACGCCTCGCCAACGTGCAGCAGATCCTGTCGCGCTCGCTGCGGCGCATGCGCGCGGTGATCGAGGAAGCCGAGCGGATCCGCGTCGACCCGGACGGCCGCAGGGTGTGAGGTTGATCGGGTCGGTGCCGCGCTGCGACAACGAGGTCCCGAGTTCAGGTCGGCGGGCGTCCAGTCCTTGCGACGGCGGCCCGAACATGCGCGCCGCTGGGAGCCGATATCGCTTCAACTTTCCGTTATCCGCCAAAAAGCAGACGTTTCGTCTGTTACGTTGGACGGAGGCCTGAAGGCTGACGCTCCCGGCAATGCGGCGGTTCAAATCTGCGCTACAGGGACAGCAGCGCCAACCTCATGAAACAACCCATAGCCCACGCAAGGGCGCGTAATCGATCGCTACGGCTCCGATCGACTGGAGCCCTCGGGATCACAGCCTCGCCCAGCGTCGCGCACGCCGGGCGCGCTCGCACCGAACCGACGTGCTAGTGAACCCGTCAGTGGTGGGCAAGCTACGCGTTGGCTGACGTGCGACCGCGTTTTCCCAGGCGCGATCCCGGTGGTCGACCGCGCCCACCATACGGCCTGATGTTCAGAAGAGCGCTTCCCGGGCTCGCGAAGCTCGTCGCAACCGTCGTGGTGGCTGCTGTCGGCGGGCTGGTGATCGGCGCCGCGGTCGCCAAGCTTTCGGGCGACGGCGATAGCTCGTCGATCCCGACTGGGGGTCCGCCTCGAGCGTCGCTTCCGTTCACGACCCCGACCACGACGCCGGTCGCCGGCAAGAAGCGCGCTCGCCAGACGCCCGCGCATGGCGTCCGAGTGCGCATCCTCTCAGCGGTATTGCACCCCGCACCGCGTTCCGGGCAACGTCGGCAGCGTGCGCTGCTCACGGTGCACGTGGGCCTGGCCAACCGCGGTAGTCGTCGCATCATCATGTCGCGGCCGGTGCTGGTGTCTGGCAACGTGCGGGTTCAGACCGACCTCAAGGCGGGCACGGGCGCCACGAAGCTTCGAGTGCTGGATCGTGGAGCAACCGAGGGGCTCAGGCTCCGATTCGAGATTGCGGATGCAGTCGAGAAGCAGGTGTTGCAGCGGCGTCGCGTCCGCCTGACCATCGCCGGCCGCAACGTGACCGTCTCGGTGACACGCGGTCGCCCCGTGCGCGTCCCGACCACAACTGGGCGGCGCACTGCTTCTCGCACCGCCACTTACCCTCCGCCACGTCCACCGCCACCGCGCGTGGCGCCCCTGCCTCGGCAGCCGCCTCCGCCGCCGGCTCGGCGTCCGTCGACGCCCCCACCGCCTCCGCCGCCGGCTCAGCGTCGGACGACGCCTCCGCCGCCCCCAACGCCGCCCCCTGCCCACGGCCTGTTCGACAGCTGCTGCTGAGCTGCGGTGGACGCGCAGAGATTCTCGAAGATCGGGCGCGCGTCACGCGCCGGCGCAGATGCCGCTCGCCCGCCGCGGTCAGGCTCCGAGCGGGCCGATGCCGACGGCGCTCAGCGCTCCCACGAGCAGCAGCAGCGATCCGGCGGTCGCGTAGCCGGTGATGAGCGCACGGAGTCGTCGCGGCCGCGCGTGTCGCGCGCCGCCGGCCAGTAGTTGCCGGCGCAGCTCGCCGCGGAAGCCGGCGGCGGGAACGGGCCGCTCCCGCTGCAGGCGCTCGGCGAGACGCACGAGCTCGTCCGGGGCATCGGGCCCAAGGTCGCTGCGGATGTCGCGTCCTGGCGTCATCGGGCGAACAGCCTCGAGTGGGGATGCAGCCGACGCGCCTCGCGCAGGGCACGTAGAGCGGAGGCAGAGCGATCCCGCCGAGCGTCGATGCGGGCCAGGACGAGCCACGTGCGCCAGTTCGTCGGCTCGTCCGCGGTCGCTGCGCGTGCGGCCGTGGCGGCTGCGTCCAGCGCGCCGGACGCTTCGAGCACGAGCGCGCGTTGCAACTGCGGCGTGGCGGCATAGGGCTGCAGTCGCTCGGCCGTGCGGCTGTCCTCCAGCGCCGCCGTCAGGCGCCCGTTTGCGGCTTCGTCGCGGCTGTTCTCGGTCGCCAGAGCGGCGGCCATCGGCACGGCGACAGCGCCGAGAGAGACGGCGGCGAGCAGCGCGACGACAGCACGCGGCGCCATCCGGCGACGCGGTTCGTCGCCGTCGGCGGCAATCGCTACCTCATCGCGGCCGGCGACGATCACGGCCCCGAGCGCCAGCACCACCACGGCGATGGCCGCCATCTCCCATACCCACTCCAGCGCGGCGGTCGTCATGAAGGCGGCCAAGCCGCCCGCGGCGGCCGCGATCCAGAGGCGCAGCCCGGGCGGTGCCCGCAGCGACCGCACCACTGCGGTGCCAACGAGCCACATCAGGAGGCCGCCGAGGAGCGCGAGGCCGATGAATCCGGTCTCGGCGAGCGTCTCGAAGTACAGCGAGTGGGCGTCGCGCACGAAGTCCGGGAGCGTTCCGTTGCGCGCCCACCAGAACTCGAACGTCCCGGGACCGGTGCCCTTCCACGGAGCAGTGGCGTTAGCGTCGCGGGCGGACTGCCAGTACTGGTAGCGGCTGGTGCCGGTTGCCGATCCCAACCGGCTGAAGACGTTGTCCTGGCTGCCCGTGGCAACCGTTCCCGGCACGGCCTTGAACTGTTGCCAGCGGTCGCCCACCGCGCCAGGCACGCCCGCACCGACGGCGACGACGGCCGCCAGCGCGAGCACTGCGAGCGCACGCAGCGCCGTGCCGCGCCGTCCGCTCTGGAGCACCGCGGGACGCGGCAGATGCCGCGCCGCAAGCCCCATCGCGACTTGGAGAAAAGCGACTCCCGTGCAGACGATGAGCACGAGCCACAGCACCTCGGTGCCCTGTCCGATCGCCGTCGCGGTCGTCGCGCCGTCCTGGAGCGCGTCGCGCTGGGAGGCCGCCGAGATCAGGATCGTGGAGCCGGCTGCGGCCGCCAGCAGGGAACCGAGCGCGTGCAGCCGTAGCGGCGCGAGTGCGAAGAAGGCGACGAGACCGACCACCAGCGCGAGCGCTCCACCGCGCGAGATCGTCAGGTACATGCACAGCGCCGACAGCGGCAGCATCGCCGCAGCGAGCGCCTGCCCAGCCAGCGTGCGCGCGCCCACCGCGACGCCGAGCAGCAGCGGCACGCCGATCGCCGAAAACGCGGCGAGCGCGTTCCAGTAGTTCAGTGGGTAGCTGAGCTTACGTGCGTTATTTGCACCGAGAAACTCGAGGTGGTCGTTGGCGGGGAACCATTGCGGATGCAGCCGCGACAGCACCGCCAGGAGCGTCACGAGCCCGATCGCACACGCGAGACCGTTGATCGTGTGGCGGGCGGCCGCTCGCCCTTGCAGGGCGAGCGTGAGTACGAGAACGCCGAGGTACGTCGCCATGCGCCCGAGCTCGATCGTGCTGCGCTCCGCGCTCTCCGACCAACCGGTGGCCAGCCCAGTCCAGAGAGCGAACCCGCCCAGCAGCCCGATCGCGACCCATCCGGCACGGCCGATTCGCCCGGGCAGGATTCCGGCCAGCGCTCCGAGCAGCACGATCCACCAGACCGCAACGCCCACCTGGCTGCGCACGATCGTGTCGTAGCCCCCGTTGCTCAGGGCGAGGTAGGCGACGATCGCGAACGCGAGCGTCCACGCCGCGACCGCGGGCGGGTCGACGCGCGCGGCCAGGCGACGCGGCAGTGCCAGAGCTCCTGCCGGTCTGGAGGCTGTGAGCTCCATCGCTGAGCAATACGTGCAAGCGCGGCAAACGCTGACGGTCGGCGAGGAATGTCAGCTGTCGCGATGACGCGCGTACATTGTCAAGCATGAACCGCGCCCTCGTGGTGCTCGTCACGCTCGCCATGGCATTGCCGGGCGCAGCCGTCGCCCAGACGCCGCAGACCAACGCGCCGCCCGGCAACTCGGCGATCGACGAGTACCTGGAAACGGTTCCGGATGCGGCCGGCAACGCACGGCCGCGGCCACCTGGACAGAGCGGTGGCGCCGGCGCGCTCACCCCAGCTCAGCGCGCGCGGTTGGAACGGCTCGGGCCCGACGGCAAGTCGCTTGCCAACGCTGTCGAGGCGACCTCGCCGGTCCCGCCGAGAAAGGCGCCGAAGAAGGCGACGGCGCTGCCCAAGAATGGCAAGCCAGTGGCCAGAGGCGAGAAGGCGGTGCCCAAGAGCGACGGACGCTCGCCAGTGGGCGAGGTGGCCGGCACGCTGACCGGCAGCGACGGCGGGAACGGCATGGGGTTCGTCCTGCCCGCCATCCTGCTCGCGGCCCTGCTCGCGGTCATCGTGCTCGTGCTGCTGCGACGACGCGCGGCGTCCTGAGCCGTCCTGGCGCGTCGCGGGATGTGACGCGCACTGTCAGCCCGCAGCATCGACGCGCGTATTCACAGTGACACGGCCAACCACGTCACCGAGGTACATCTGATGACCGAGACGTCGAAGAGCAGGAAAACTGGAAGACATATTTCGATCCTCCTCGCGATTGTGGCGGTGGTGGTGCCGGCGGCGGCGTTCGCTGCGACCTTGAACGGTACTGCGGGCGACGACCTCTTGGTGGGCACCAAGCGCGCCGACACGATTAGGGGGTTCGGGGGTGTAGACACGATCTTCGGACTGGGCGGCGGGGATCGCATCTCCGGCGGAGCGGGCGACGACAAGATCAACGGAGATGGGACGTGCGCGCCCGGGTCGGAGATCATCAACTACTGCCCCAACGTGCCCTCCGGCCAGCCGCGGAGCACGCGGTCCGCATTCGACGACGAAGGGGTCAGCTCCCGCCGCTCCTGCCCGCACGGAGACAGGAACAGCGACTACTGCTCCCACGATGGCTCGGATCGCATCTACGGCGGCAGCGGCGCGGACCAGATCCACGGCGGCAGCCAAGACGACCGCATCTGGGGCGACAGCGGCAACGACCACCTCTTCGGAGATGACGACGACGACGAGATCGCCGGCGGCAGCGGCGACGATGAGCTGAGCGGCGGCAACGGCTCCGACGAGATCTCCGGCGGTCCAGGCAAGGATGTCATCGACGCGAGTGACGGGATCCGAGACGAGATCACCTGTGGCCGCGGCGACGACACGGTTACCGCGGACCGCAAGGATGTCTTCGTCGGTCGCGGCGACGGCGATCATCGCGACCGCGGCCGGTCCCGCGACGGCGACTGCGAGCACGTTACGCGGGTTGAGCCTGCCTGAGGGCCCGCGCGCTTCGGCACGTGATTGGGGGGCCCGGCGGAGTGGCCGGGCTCCCGTCTCGCTCTTCGCCGGGTTGACTGTCGGGGCGTGAAGCTCGTTGCGCCGGTACTCATAGTTTCGGTGTAGCAGTACGCGGCGCCTCCATGACGTCTCTTGCCAAGAAATTGATCCAGATCGAACGGGCCACCGGTTACAGGTTGTCTAATCGGTGAGGACGGGTGTGTCGTATCGTCGTTCTACAGATTATGGTCTGTTTATGTGTTATCCCTCAACCAACACCACCAGCCTTATCGCGGTCTGGCTCCGGGCACCTTCTCACCGGACGTCGCCATCTGGTCCAGCGCGACTTGCGGTCGATAGCCGTTGCTCGGCCCTCCCGCGATCATGGACCGAGGACGAGGGTTCGTCGGGCCTCGATGAGGGTTAGGCGCGTCGGTCGAGGGTCGGGACGGCTCGATGCCGGCTGAGGCGCCCACCACCAGGGTGGCGGATCGTTCGACGCTCACGAGGTCGTCGTTTGGACGGCGTTCGTGGCGTCGTGCGGTGCGGTTGTCGGTTGGGGAGGGTGTGGGTGTTGGGAGTGTCCGGGTTCGTGAGGTGGTGTTTCGGCGCAGTTTGGCGGTCGCGGATGTTGGTGCGGCGGCGCTGGCGTTGGTGGTCTGCGTGGATGTGCTGGGTGATGATGGGTTGCGTCCGCTGGCGGCGTTGGCGTTGCCGTTGGTCGTGGTTGCGGGCAAGGCGCATGGCTTGTATGACCGTGATGAGTTGGTCTTGAACAAGACGACGATCGATCAGGCGCCGGCGTTGTTTCAATGCGCGACGCTGTATGCGCTGCTGGTCGTGGTCTTGCAAGACCCGTTCATAGACGGGTCGCTGGGGGCGGCGCAGGCGGTCGGGTTGTGGGGCTCGTTGTTTGTGACGGCGCTGGTGGCGCGGCGCATCGCGCGCTGGGTCGCCGCGTTGAGCACGTCGGTGGAGCGCTGTTTGTTTGTCGGCAGCGACGAGTCCTACGCGCGCCTGCACAGCAAGCTTCCCGACGACGGCGATCGGCGCGCGCGGCTGGTCGGGCGCATGGCGCTCAACCAGGTCGCCGACCAGCAGCGCGTCGCGGTCAGCAGCGCGGCGCTGCAGCGCCTGATCGAGCAGTTGGGGGTGCATCGCGTGATCATCGAGCCCAGCGACGCGTCGCCGCAGATCACGCTGGACTTCGTGCGCGAGGCCACGTCGATCGGCGTGCGCGTCAGCCTGCTGCCCAGAATCCTGGAGGTCGTCGGCTCCACGATCGAAGTCGACGACCTCAACGGCCTGACCCTGCTGGGCGTGCGACGCTTTGGCCTGACGCGCACCTCCAAACAGATCAAACGCGCCTTTGACGCTGCCGGCGCGACGATCGGCCTGCTCGCGCTCGCGCCGCTGCTGGCGCTCGCCGCCGTGCTGATCAAGCTCGACAGCCACGGCCCGGTCATCTTTCGCCAAACACGCATCGGCCGCGACGGACACGCCTTTGAGATCTGGAAGCTCCGCAGCATGCGGCACGACACCGAGCACCTCACAGGCCAACTGCGCGCCCACAGCGACCCCACGATCGGCCTGTTCAAACTGCACGACGACCCCCGCATCACACGCGTCGGACACTGCCTACGCCGCAGCTGCCTCGACGAGTTGCCCCAACTGATCAACGTCCTACGCGGCGAGATGAGCCTCGTCGGCCCGCGCCCGTTGATCGCAGACGAAGACCAACAGATCACCGGCCACGACCGCAGCCGCCTGAACCTCACCCCCGGCATGACCGGCCACTGGCAGATCCAAGACGCCCGCGCCCCACTCGCCGAAATGATCAAACTCGACTACCTCTACGTCGCCACCTGGTCGCTATGGCTGGACATCAAAATCCTCCTACGCACCATCGCCTACGTCTTCGCACGCCGCGGCATGTAACGCCCCGAGCGCGGCTTGTTCGTCCGCAGCACAACTCCCGTCCGCGACGGACGTCATCTGCTTGACGTCAGCCCGGTTTGGGGCGACACGTATACGAGATCCAGCGCGATTTCGTAAAGAGGAGAAACCCGTGAAGCCCAGCCCGACACGACGGCGCCGAAAGCCGACGCTTGTCCTATCCAGCTCGATGATGACCGCGATCGTGGTCGGGATCCTCGCCAGTTTCGCCTTCGCCGCCACGATCAACGGCACGAGCAACAAGGACAGGCTCTTCGGCACGCGGGGGGCCGACAAGATCAGCGGCCTCGGCGGAAATGACACCTTGTACGGATTCGGCGGCGGCGACACCGTCCGCGGCGGCAGCGGCGACGACTTCGTCAACGGCGACGGCACGCCTCCGTGCCCAGTCGGCACCACGAATCCCCGGTACTGCACCGAGCTGTCCAACACAGAGACAGAGGGCGGCAACGATGTCGTCACCGGCGGTGCCGGCGACGATGCCATCGAGGGCGGCCTCGGCAACGACAGGCTCTACGGCGACAGTGGGATCGACGACATCGACGGCGAGTCTGGCGCGGACCACATCTACGGCCAAGCCAACGCCGACCGGCTGACCGGCGGCAGCGGCAACGACAGGATCAGCGGCGGAAGCGGCCCTGACAGCATCAACGGCGACTCCGGTAACGACACCATCACCGGTGGCGCGGGGGTCGACACCTTCTCCGGCGGTGAGGGCAACGACGTCATCAATGCCCGCGACGGGCGCAGCGAGACGATCGACTGCGGTCCCGGGAACGACTCGGTCATCGCAGACCGCAGGGACAAGGTCGACGGTGGGGTCATCGGAAACCGGAATAAGTTGGGCGATTGCGAGCGCATCAGGCGCGGCTGATCGCCGTTCGCCACACGGCGTCGATGAGAGTCCGGTGCGAGTGCCGGGCTCTCATCGTCGTCTGGCCTCGCCGTCGACAACGCCGTCCAGCCGCCCGACGATCTCCTCGGCATGACGCGTGTAATCGCCAAGGTCGAACACGACGTCAAGGTCGATATCGAGGTCTCGCTCTTCCAGGAGGTCGCGCAGCGGCGTCTCCTCGTCCCACGCGCGCTGGGCCGTCTCCTGGATGATCCGATAGGCCTCGTCGCGCGCCATCCCGTTGCTGACCAGGGCGAGCAGCGCGCGCTGGCTGAACAGCGCGCCGTGCGTGAGATCGAGGTTGCGCCGCATCCGGTCCTCGTGGACGACCATCCCCTTGACGACCCGGATCGCAAGGTGCTGGAGGTAGTCGAGCAGGATCGTCGAGTCGGGCAGGATCACGCGTTCGGCGCCGGAGTGGGAGATGTCGCGCTCGTGCCACAGCGCGACGTTCTCGACGGCCGCGGACGCGTTGCCCCGTAGGACCCGCGCGAGGCCGGTGATGCGCTCGGTCGTGATCGGGTTTCGCTTGTGCGGCATCGCGCTCGAGCCCTTCTGGCCTGCGCGGAACGGCTCCTCGACCTCACGCACCTCGGTGCGCTGGAGGTGGCGGACCTCGGTGGCGAAGCGCTCCAGGCCGGCACCGGCGAGGGCGATCGCCTGGAGCAACTCGGCGTGGCGGTCGCGCGCCACGACCTGCGTGGACACCGGCTCCCGCTCAAGGCCCAGGCGCTCGAGGATCAGCAGCTCGAATTCGGGCGATGTCGCGCTGTATGTGCCGACCGCGCCGGAGATCGCGCCGACCGACGCTTGCGCGAACGCGCGCTCCAGACGCTCGGCATTGCGCGCCGCCTCCATCGCGTAGCCGGCGAGCTTGACGCCGAAGGTCGTCGGCTCGGCGTGTACGCCGTGGGTGCGCCCGACGCAGACGGTCAGCACGTGCTCCCGCGCGCGCTCGGCAAGCGCCGCGACGAGCTCACGCGCGCCCGCCAGCACGATCTCGCCCGCGGCGCGTAACTGCAGCGCGAGCGCCGTGTCCAGGACGTCGCTCGACGTCAAGCCGTAGTGGATCCAGCGTCCCGCGTCGCCGGCCGAGGCGCTGATGACATCGACGAACGCCGCGACGTCGTGGTCGGTGATCCGCTCACGCTCCTGCACCGCCTCGACCGTGAAGGTCGCCGTGCGGATCGCTCTGAGCTCCTCCTCGGTCGGTCCGTCCATCGCCTCGCAGGCCGCGACCTCGACGCGCCGCCAGGCCTGCATGCGCGCATCGTCGGTCCAGAGGGCGCCGATCTCCGGTCGCGTGTAGCGAGCGATCACGCCGGGATTATCGCGCTGGAGCAAGATCACACCTGGCGCCGCCGGTTGGCGAGAGGATTGCGTGATCGTTTCTCGTCAGGAGGACTCCGTGCCCGCTCTTCGCACCCTTGCTCTCGCCGTTGCAGTCGCGGTCGCGGTCGCCGCGCCAGCCTCCGCGCAGTCATTCGTCGCGGGCCCGCCCGGTCTCGGCGATCCGTACTTCCCGCTCGCCGGCAACGGCGGCTATGACGCCAAGCACTACTCGCTCGACCTCGACTACCAGCGTGCAGGCAACCAACTCGACGCGACGGCCACGATCTTCGCGATCGCGACGCAGAGCCTGAGGCAGTTCGACCTCGATTTGCGCGGCTTCGAGATCTCGCGACTGATGGTCAACGGCCTCCCGGCCGGCTTCACGCGCGACGGGCAGGAGCTGATCGTCACGCCGCGGATCGGGTTGCGTGCCGGCCGGCCGTTCGTCGTTCAGATCGACTACGCCGGCCAGCCCGCACAGGTCGTGGATCCCGACGGCAGCAGCGAGAGCTGGGTGCTGACCGCCGACGGCGCCTTCGTCGTCAACGAGCCGCAGGGCTCGCCTGGCTGGTATCCGGCCAACGACAACCCGCGCGACAAGGCGACCTACGACTTCGCGATCACGGTGCCCGAGGGAATCACGGCGATCGGGAACGGCCGGCTGATCTCCAGTCGAACGCATCGCGGCAAGACGACCTGGCGCTGGCTGGAGGCCTCGCCGATGGCGTCCTACCTCGCCACCGCGACCAACGGCGTGTTCGAGCTGCGGACCAGCCGAGCCGGTGGTGTGCCGCTCTATCACGCGGTCGACCCGGCGGAGGTTCCCAGCGGCGCCTTCGACCGGCTTGCGGCCGAGGGGGAGATCATCGACTTCTTCTCGAAGCTCTACGGTCCGTATCCGTTCTCCAGTGGCGGCGGCGTAGTCGATCACGCGCCTGAGGTCGGGTACGCGCTGGAGTCGCAGACCAAGTCGCAGTACGACCGGACGCCGGACGCATCGACGGTCGTGCACGAGATCTCGCACCAGTGGTTCGGAAACTCCATCTCCCTGACGGTCTGGCCGGACATCTGGCTCAACGAGGGCTTCGCGAAGTTCTCGGAGTGGATCTACGACGAGCGCCATGGCGGGCCGCCGGCCCAGCAGGCGTTCGACGCGCTCTACGCGCGCAACTCGACCGATCCGTTCTGGGCGCGCCCCCCGGCGAACCTCGGCGGTCCCGAGTTCCTGTTTACGAGCCCCGCCTATGACCGCGGGGGGATGACGCTGCAGGCGCTGCGCGGGAAGATCGGAGACGCGAAGTTCTTCGAGCTGCTGCGCGAGTGGTACGCCCGCAACCGCAACGGGAACGTGACCACGGCGGACTTCATCGACCTCGCCGAGGACGTCAGCGACCGGCAGCTGGACAGGTTCTTCGACATCTGGCTCTATCGGCCTGGCAAGCCGGTGAGCTGGTAGGCCGTCGTCGCCGGCTCGGCGCCGCTCTCGCGCTCGCGCTCGGAGTCGACTGACGCGGCCCGGCTACGCCCGCAGGATCCGCAGCGCCAGATGGCCCGCGTTCTTGGCGTTGTCCAGCCCCACGGCCGCGACGGGAACGCCGGGCGGCATCTGCAGCGTCGACAGGATCGCGTCCATCCCGCCCATCGCAGACAGCCGCGAGGAGAGCGGTACGCCGATGACCGGCAGGTCGCTGTGCGCCGCAGCGACGCCCGGCAGCGCGGCTGACAACCCGGCGCCGGCGATGATCACGCGCAGGCCGCGCATGCGGGCGTTGGCGCAGTAGTCGGCGACGACCTCCGGCTCGCGGTGAGCGGACATCACCCGCACCTCATGGAGCACGTCGGCGTTGCGCAGCACGCTGGCGGCCCCGTCCATGACGTCCATGTCGCTCTTGGAGCCCATGATGATCCCGACGAGCGGAGTGCCGACATCGATCTCCTCCATCTGGGCCACGGTCTCGACGCCGGTCTCCGTCGCCGGCCCCGCCTGCTCGTTCATGGGCTCGTCCTCTCAGATCTGCGTTCGGAGCGCCGGAGAATAGGTGACGGGCCGTCGTCTTCCGTGCGCTCGACGGCTCGTAACGCGATGTCGCTTCGTAGCTGGCGGCCCTCGAACGTGATCCCCCGTGCGGTTGCGTACGCCGCGTCGCGGGCAGCTGCCGGCGTCGCACCGAGCGCCGTGACGTTGAGCACGCGGCCGCCGGCCGTGACCACCGCGCCGTCCTGCGCGAGCGCGGTGCCCGCGTGTGTGACCTCGACCCCGTCCGGCACGTCGGCGAGCCCCGAGATCGCGTCGCCCTTCGAGACCGATGCGGGATAGCCCGCGCTCGCCAGCACGAGCGTCACCGCCCAGTCTTCGCTCCAATCCAGTTGCACGCCCGCAAGGCCGCCGGGAACTGCGGCCGCGCGGAGCACTTCCAGCAGATCCGAGCGCAGGCGCGGCAGCACGGCCTGCGTCTCCGGATCTCCGAAGCGGACGTTGTACTCGAGCACCTTGGGACCGTCCGCGGTGAGCATGATGCCGGCGTAGAGCACACCGTGAAACGGCGTTCCGCGCTCGCGCAGGAGATCGACCACTGGCTGGTGCACGAGCGCCGCGATCTCAGCAGCCCGCTGCGGCGTGATGCCCGGCACCGGCGAATAGGAGCCCATCCCGCCCGTGTTCGGGCCCTGATCACCGTCGAAGATGCGCTTGTAGTCCTGCGCCGGGGCCATCGCGACCGCGCGCTCGCCGTCGCAGAGCGCGAGCAGTGAGAGCTCCTCGCCGTCGAGGTGCTCCTCGACGAGGACGCGTCCCGCGCCAAAGCGCCGCGCGACGAGGAAATCCTCCAGCGTCGCGCGCGCCTGCTCCTCGTCGACGGCGATGACGACGCCCTTGCCCGCCGCCAGCCCGTCGAACTTCAGCACGACCGGATACTGCGAGATCGCCGCCATCCCTGTCTCGACGTCGTCGACCGCCGTCCAGGACGCCGTCGGCACGCCCGCCGCCTCCATGACCTCCTTGGCGAACGTCTTGGATCCCTCGAGCCGGGCCGCCGCAGCGCTGGGCCCGAACGCCGCGATGCCGCGCGCCGCGAGCTCGTCCACGAGCCCCGCCACCAGCGGCGCCTCCGGGCCGACGACGACGAGGTCGCAGCTCGCGGCCGCCTCCACGAGCCCCGCGATGTCGTCGACCGCGACGTCGACGAGCTCCGCCTCGGCGCCGATGCCGGGGTTGCCTGGCGCGCACAGCACCGAAGGTGCGCCATCCGAGCGTGCGAGCGCCCGCACGAGCGCGTGCTCGCGCCCTCCGGCGCCGACGACGAGAACGCGCATGCGCCGTGAACTCAAATGGAGGCGATGAACTCGTCGATCGGGATCGCGGGCAGCGTCTCGTAGTGGGCGGTGCCGCGCGAGCCGAGCTCGAGCGAGACGCGGGCCATCGTGGTCTCGTCGGGCGCCTCGACGATGCTGACGAAATCAAAACGCCCCAGCGTGCTCCACTGCGCCTTGACGATCGCCCCGAGCTGCTCGACCTCGCGGTTGACCTCCTTGATGCGGTGCGGGTTGTTTTTGACCGTCGCGACGCCTTCGGGCGTCAGCGTCGAGAGCATGAGGTACGTCGGCATGGCGCCTCCATCGGTTGCAGACGGGCTTCAGGAGCGTTGTATCCGATTGCGAGGACGTGCGCCGATGGTCGCCACTCATGCGGTCGAGCGACGGCGCGCAGTCGTTGCGAGGACGTGCGTCGATCGTCGCCCGCTACCCGCGCGCGGTCGCGGGGCGATCCGCTACCTTCGCTGCGAGATGCGCCGCGTTCTGGTCCTTTGCTTTGCCGTTGCCACGACGCCCGCGACCGCCTCTGCCGCAACGCTGACAACCGACACCGGCTGCTACCAGGAGACCGGCGAGGTCGTTCTCTCCGGCGCGGGCTACACGCCCCTGACGACGGTCAGCGTCGCGCGTGACAGCAAGCCGCTCGGCACCGCCGAGACCGATGCCAACGGGGCGTTTCAGCGCAAGTTCGAAACGCCCGAGCTGCCTCGCAACGCGCGCGAGAAGCTCTACGAGCTATCGGCGACGGACCCGCTGAACGTCGCCTACACGCGCTACCGCGCGACGAAGGTCTTCGCCGACTTCGTGCCTCCCACGGGCAATCCCAAGACGCTGAAGGTGCGCTTCTCCGTCAACGGGTTCGGCCTCGTGAGCCGGCGTCCGTCGGTGTTTCTGCATTACGTCGGTCCCCGCGGCAAGGCGCGGCGCACGGTGCGCCTGGGCATGGCCACGGGGGTCTGCGGCCTCATCCGCCAAACGCGTGAGCGCCATCTGTTCCCGTTCGATCCGCAGCGTGGCAACTGGATCTTGCAGTTCGACACGAACAGGACCTACGTGCGAGGGACGGGAAGGTCGAGGTTCCCTTGGGTCCGTAAACCTGTCGAGGTTTTCAGCAGCCGTTCCTGAGCAGAGCGGAGTGTCCGTAAGATCGGCGCGTGTCGCAAGCGACGGGGAATCTGGTCGGGCGTGAGCGCGAGCTGGGCGAGCTTCGTCACGGGCTGGAAGGAGCGTTTGCGGGGCGTGGGCGCCTGTTCATGGTCGCCGGCGATCCGGGCGTGGGGAAGACGGCGCTCGCCGATGCGATCGGGGCAGAGGCCGTGGCCAGCGGCGCTCTGGTGCTGTGGGGCCGTGCCTGGGATGGGGGCGGTGCGCCCTCGTACTGGCCTTGGCTGCGGATTTTGCGGCGGCTTGCCACCGAGCGCGACCTCACGCCCGCGGTCAACGCGCTGGGTCCCGCGGCCGCCGGGCGCCTGACGCGCCTGATCCCGGCCCTCGGCCGCTCGCCCGAGCATTTTCCTGCGCCCGACGCGCCCGAGCCGGGCGAGTCGGACACCGCGCGCTTTCAGCTCTTCGACGCCGTCACGTCGCTGCTGCGCTCGGCGGCGTCCCAGGGCCCGCTGGTGCTCATCTTCGACGACCTGCAGGGGGCGGATCACCCGTCGCTGTTGCTGCTCGCCTTTTTGGCCGTCCAGGTGCGCGACTCGCCGATCCTCGTGATCGGCACCTACCGCGAGGCGGAGGCGCGCCTGGATCCGCAGCTGGCCGGCACGCTGGGAGACATCATCCGCCACGGCCAGCGCCTGCCGCTGCGTGGCCTGCGCGAGCGCGACGTCGCCGAGGTCGTCGAGCGCGTGGCCGGCCGGCGTCCGGCCGATCGCGTCGTGCGCGCGATCCATCAGGCGACGGACGGCAATCCGTTCTTCGTCGACGAGGTCGTGCGCCTGCTCAGCGCCGAGGGCCGGCTGGACGATGCCGAGCAGGTCGCGGGCGTGCGCATTCCCGACGGCGTGCGCGAGACGATCCGCCACCGCCTCGATCCATTGCCCGACCGCACCCGCGCGCTGCTGTGTACGGCCTCGGTGATCGGCCGCGAGTTTCGCCTCGATGCGCTGCAGCGCGTTTCAGACCTCGACGCGACCGAGCTCGATCACGCGTTGAGCGAGGCCGTCGGCAGCGGGGTGATCATCGAACGGACGACCGCGCTCGGCGCGTACGGCTTCTCGCACGGACTGATCCGGGAGACGCTGTATGACGACTTGGGTCCGCAGCGTCGCGGGCAGCTGCACCGCGCGGTCGGGCTTGCGCTGGAGGAGCTGTACGTCGCCGATCTGGAGCCGCATGTCGCCGAGCTTGCCCATCACTTCTTCGTCGCCGTGACGGCGGGCGAGTTGACGAAGGCGATCGACTACTCCGTCCGCGCGGGCGAGCGGGCGATGGAGCTGATCGCGTATGAGGAGGCGTCTGATCACTTTGAGCGCGCGTTGCAGGCCTACGGGCTGCAGGAGCGCGCCGATGTCCCGCGCCGCTGCGATCTGCTGCTCGCGCTCGGCCAGGCGCAGAACCGCGCCGGGATGGCGCGTAGCGGTCGCGAGACGTTCTTGCGCGCGGCCGGGTTGGCCCGCAAGCTGGGATCGCCCGACCGGCTGGCGCGCGCCGCGCTGGGCTACGGCGCGGGGCTCGGTGGCTTTGAGTTCGGTCGCGTCGACGAGGGGCTCGTCGCGCTGCTGCAGGAGGCGCGCGAAAGCCTCGGCGAGCGCGACAGCACGTTGCTTGCGCGCGTGCTCGCTCGGCTGGCGATCGAGCTGTACTTCTCCGATCGTACGGCGGAGCGCCGCCAGCTCAGCGAGCAGGCGGTTGCGATGGCGCGCCGGATCGGGGATCGCGCGGCGCTCGCATCGACGATCGGTTCGCGGTTCATCACGCTGTGGGAACCGGAGAACTCAGACGAGCGCCTGCAGATCGCGACCGACGTCGTCGCGCTGGGCGAGGAGGTCCGCGATCGCGAGCTGGTTCTGCGCGGGCACTCCTGGCGAATCGTGACGATGATGGAGCTCGGCGACTGGGTCGGCGCCGACATCGAGCTGGCCGTCCACGCGCGGTTGGCGGCCGAGCTGCGCGACCCGCTGCATCTCTGGTACGTGCCGCTGTACGAGGCGGCGCGAGCGCTGCTGGAAGGGCGCTTGGGCGACGCCGAGCGCTTCGCCGGCGAGGCGCTGGCCGTCGGGCGTCGCACGCAGCCGCAGAACGCGGCACAGATGTACGCCGTTCAGCTGTTCTTGCTGCGCGCTGAGCAGGCGCGGCTGGGCGAGGTAGAGCAGGGTCTGGAGGAGTTCGGGCGCCGCTACCCGGCGTCGCCTGTCTGGCGCGCCGCGGCGGCGTATTCGCTGGCGATGATCGGCCAGACCGAGGACGCGCGGCGCGCGTTCGAGGCCCTGAGCGCCGGCGGGCTGGCCGAGGTCCCGCGCGACGCCGAGTGGCTGGCCACCGTGGCGCTGCTGATCGGCGTCGGCGAGCGCATCGGGGATGCTCGGCGCACCGGCGAGCTCGGCCAATTGCTCGAGCCATACCTCGACCGCGCCGTGATCGCCGGGAGCGGGGCGATCTGCCTTGGGCCGGTCGCTCGCTTCGCCGGGCTGGCGGCGGCGACGGCAGGGCGCTTCGACGACGCCGTCATCCACCTGCAGCACGCGCTGGAGATGGCGCGCCGCTGGGGCGCCGAGCCGCTGGTCGCCTGGATCCGCCTGGAGCTCGCCGACGCACTGGAGCGCGCCGACGCGGATGCGAACGGTCCGCGGGCACGCGCGCTGCGCGCCGACGGCCTGGAGATGGCCGAGCGCCTGGAGCTTGCGGGGCTCAAGCAGCGCTGGGCCGGGATCCCGCCGCCGCCACCGCCCGACCCCGCCGACCCGTTGCTGGCGCAGGTGTCCAGCAGCGCGGCACCGCGCACATTGGCGTTCTACCGGCGTGGTGACATCTGGACGATCGGTGCGCCGGGCAGGCAGATCCAGCTTCGCGACGCCAAGGGCCTGACGCACATCGCGCGGCTTCTCGCGGCGCCGCACGTCGAGTTTCACGCGCTCGATCTTGTCGCCGGGCCGCAGGCCCGGGCCGGCTCGCCCGCCGTCGCGGCCGACGCGGGGATCGAGATCAGGGCGCGCGGCGACAGCGATGCAGGTCCCATCCTGGACAGCCAGGCCAAGACTGCCTACCGTGCGCGCGTCGCGGAGCTGCAAGAGGAGATCGACGAGGCCGAGGTCTTCAACGACCCCGAGCGCGCCGCCCGCGCCCGCGAGGAGCTGGCGTTCCTCGCCCGCGAGCTGGCGGGCGCCGTCGGCCTTCACGGCCGCGACCGCAAGACCGGCTCAGACGCCGAACGTGCGCGGGTCAACGTCACCCGCGCGATTCGCACCGCTCTGAGGCGCGTGACCGATCACGACGAGGAGCTGGGACGGCGGCTGGGAACAGCGATCCGGACAGGGACCTTCTGCGTGTACGAGCCGCCGCCGGGCGACGAGCCGGCCTGGGACCTCACCGGGCCTACCTGACCGGGCTCCGCGGCTCCGGGTGTGCGCTGGCCGTTGGCGATGACGCCCCGCCTCGGTCTCGTGTGTTCTCAGGACAGCGTCAGGCGTCTGCGCAGCGGTCGCATGCAGCCCGCGCGGTTGCACGCGACGATGACGACGCTGCGGGTCTGGCGCGCGATCCAGGTCTGACCGAACTGCTCGTCGTTCATGAATATCCGGTTGGTGGCCGGGGCCTTGCGGCAGACGCCGCTGACGCATATGCGCACCGTGCCGCCGCCGGACATGTTGGCCAAGATGACCCGCAGGAAGTACTGGATCTCGAAGTCAAACTCGGCGCTGCCGGTGTGAAAGCCGGCGTCCTTGACTTACGGCCGCGGGGAGGCCGCGGCCTGCGCGCCGGCGCCCAGCGACAGGGCTGCCACGACCGCGCACACGACCGCCACTCGACCGCTTCGCTGCACCTTGCCCATACACAACCCCTCCTCACGCTGTGTTCTGTCGCAGCTCACGATCTCACGTGCCGCAGACGCCATGACCTCAGCCCGCCGCCCGGGGACGAGCCGGCCTCGGACCTCACCGAGCCTGCCTGACCGGGCTCCGCGCGCCGCGCCCAGAACTCCCCCTGCGGCCAGCGCCGCTCGAGCGCGTAGGCGCGTGCGCGGTTGAGCTCGTACGCCGACCACACGCCCGCCAGCCGGCGCTCGTAGGCGAGCGTCGCGGCGCCATCGCCACGGAACAAGGCATCGACGGCCATGGCACCCTGCACACCGGTGATCAGGGCGTTGAGGATGCCTTGCGACGACAGCGGGTCGAACGCAAGCGCCGCATCGCCGACGGCGAGCCAGCCCTTGCCGACGGCAGGTGTCAGCCGCGTCCCGTGGGCCGCGGTCGTCGCAGGGTCTGAGGTGAGCGTCACAGTCCCGGCGGGCAGGAGGTGGACGGTTCCATCCAGCGCGGCCCGAAAGCCGGCCCGGGTGCGCCATTCGGGCTCGACGAGGTCGGCGTCCGTCAGGAAGGCCACGACCCGGCGGCCATCGCCGACGAGCGCGCTGTACCACCAGCCCGCCGGCGTTGCTTCCACGCGAGTGCGCGCGTCGACATCGCCCCGTCGCGTCTGCACGGGCGCGTAGAGCGCCACGAGGCGGTCCCGGCGCTCGCGGCGCGCACCCTGGCCACGCGCGATCGCGGCGCGGCGGCCGGTGGCGTCGACGACCCAGCGGCATGTCACCGTCATCGCCTGCTCGCCGATCTGCACCTGTATGACGGCGGGCTCGCTCGCGTCCACGAGCCGCGCCGCGACCCGCCCCACGCACAGCTGCGCCCCCGCCGCGCGCGCCTGCTCGCGCAGCCAGGCGTCGAAGCGCGCACGCTCCAGATGCCAGCCGTGCCCGTGCGGATCGACGATCGCGTCGTTCTCGAGCGGCTGCTCGCCGCCCCAAGCTGCGCTCGTGCCGGCACTGGGGATCCCCACGCCGGAGTCCTCGATCAGCTCGTGCAGGCCCAGATCCCGCAGCGCGACCGCCGCCACGGCCGGCAGCGTCTCTCCGACCTTCAGCGCCGACGGCCGCGCGAGGCTCAAGTCGGCGAGCAGCACACGCCGCCCGGCGCGGGCGAGCGCGATCGCCGCCGCGCTGGCCGCCGGTCCGCCGCCGGCGACGACGACGTCGACGTCGAGTTCCTGCGGGCGCACGGTGCCCGCCGCGCCGTTACCGCCGCCGTCCGTGCCCGAAGCGATCGACCTTCTCGATATAGCCGGCCGTGACGTGCTCGGGGTCCTCGCCGCTTGCGTCGACCGCCGCGGCGATCGCGACCTCCGCGCGTTGCGGGTCGCCTGCCTCCGGCACGTGGATCGTGAGCATGTTGCGCTGCGGGTCGACTTCGCCCTCGAAGCCGACGTCGGTCTCCACGAGCAGCGAAGGTCCGAACGCGCCGTCGGCCGGCCCGGGCATCGTCTGCACGACGCCGAGCTTGCCGAACGAGCTGATCATCTCGTTGATCTGATGGAGGTAGCCGCCCGTCAGCCAGCGCAACCAGAACGCCCGCAGCTCGAACGCCGCCGCACGCTCGGCCAGCGGACGCGACTCGTCCATCACGATCTTGTAGTTGCGCTCCGTCAGGACCTGGTTGGGAACCCGCGCGGCCCAGAACGTCGGCACGTAGGGGTCATAGCGCGGGCCGTAGCCCAGGTAGTAGCCCGAACGGCAGCTCGCGGTGTCGGTTTGCCACGGCACCGCCATCCAGCGCGACACCGACCCCGGCGACTGGCCGTAGAGCGGGCCGTCGAGCTGCGCCGCCGCCCAGGGCGTCAGCTGCGACCCCACGTTCGGCTCCGGGTCGCCGATCGTGCGATGGCGCAGGCGGAAGGGCGCCATGTACATCGTCGTGTGGCGCATCGGCCAGGTCATCTCACAGCCTGGGTGAAACGCGTCGGCGAGGCAGAACGTCAGCGCGGCGCGGTCCAGCATCGACGGCCGGCGCGACAGCGGCAGCTCGTCGAGCTCGGTCGGCGCGAGCGCGCCGAGGTCGAGGTCGGGGTCGAAGTCACCCGCCGCCCAGAGCTCGAGGATCCGCATCTGCGTACCCGAGAGGGTCGAGTGCTGGCGAGCGGAGACCGGCGGCAAGCTCATCGAGTCCCCGTAGATCCATGGCCACGGGACGGGCGACTCGTCGTCGCGCTCCCAGTCGCGGAAGGTCGTGTAGATGCCGTTGCGCAGCTCCGCGTGCTCCGGCAGGTCGCTTGCCAGCCGCGCGAGGTAGTCGGGGTCGAGGAAGTGCTCGCGTCCGCCGGGGCCGAACTTCGCGGCGAATCCCTGGTTGACCCAGCCCATCCCGGTCAGCCGCTCGAGGATCGGGAAGACGTCGCGCATGAACGAGACGCGGTCCGGGAACGGCAGCCAGCCCGACTGCACGTAGGCGTCGAAGAGCAGGTCGTACAGCGTCCGTACCCCGACGACCTCGGGGGCGTAGTTCGGCGGTGCGACGACGACCCAGGCCGGGTCGACCGGCACCGGCCGCCCGTCGATCGTCACCTGCGCCGTGACGGGGCCATCGGAGACGTCGTCGTGCCACTTGTCGTTGTTGGCGAACGTCGTCGCCGGCGAGCCGTCGTTGGACGCCGACTTGCCGTGCCCACCGAGGAACAGCAGCCGCCCGGCGTCGTCTGTGCGCAGCTCGCCGAGGTACACCTTCTTGCCGAAGAACTCCCCCGACGCGAAGCGATACTGCGGTCCCGAAGCGCCGGCCCCGCTGATCGTCCGCGAGCCGGGATCGATGACGAGCTGGCTGCGCGCGCCACCGGTAACGCCGGCGTTGCGAAGCATCGACGGCGGCGCGTCGTGGTGCACGCTCGCCTCGGGGATGTCGAGCGCGATCTGAAACTGATACCAGGCGGCCTTCTGGTTGGCGACGTGGACCGTCCACTCGATCTCGGCCGTCTGCGCGGTCAGCTCGCAGACCGGTTCGCCGGCCGCGTTGTAGCCGTAGATCCGGAAGCGCGCGGCCTCGCGCTTGAGCGCGCCGGTGCGGTCCTTCATCTCGCCGGGCGGGATCGGCAGCGGTCGGTCGGTCTCCGGACCGATGTAGAAGTGCTCCTCGCTGTCGCCGACGCGCGCGACGCCGATTGAGGGATGGATCGCCGCCCGAACGACCCGCAGGTCACGACCCTCGGGGTCGATCTCGACGGGCCGCGGCTCGGTCGGCTCCTCCAGCGGCACCTCGTTGCGCTCGCGGCGCAGGTTCGCGGCCGCCTGGTAGACGACCTTGCGCGCGTCCGCGACGCTGCCCTCGGGCGCGTGCTCGGTGAGTGCGTGCCACGGGTTGAATGCAAGGTTCTCGCCGTACTGCGCCTGGCCGTTGAGGTCGACGTCCTGGCGCGGCAGCGTCAGCGTGGCGAGGTGGACCGGCGCACTTGCGTCCTCGTTCCAGCGGATCGTCGCCTCGTCCAGCGGCATCCGCTTCGGGTCGGTCTGAAACTGCACGCAGAAATGGAAGCTCGCGTCGGCCGCGAGCAAACGCTGGCGCAGGTCCAGATGCAGGTAGTCGGGGTCGTCGGTTGACAGGCCGGGCACCGGATCGCCACCGCCGCCGCCCGCCGGAACGAGCTTGTACTTTACGTGGCGGCCGGTCCCGAACGCGTAGGGCAGGCCGCTCCAGTAGTCGATCTCGAGCACGCTCGGGACGAGCTTCGCCATCTCGTCGAGGATTCGTGCGGTCTTCGGGTGCGCTGCGAGATACGGCCCGTAGTCGCCCTCCACGACGCCGGCCCGGGTGAACTCGCACATGTCGCGAGCCGTGTCGACAAAGAAGACGTCGTGGTTTTGAAGCAGGAAGTCGTGCGTCGTCGCGTCCTCGTCCGGCGCGAGCAGCTTCGGGCCCGGGACCCCGAACAGCTTGATGGCGATCCCGCACGTCGTCTCCAGGTCGGGCGATGTCGGGACCGTGTCCGACGAGAAGCGCACCCAGGCGCGGTAGCTCTTGCCCGCGAAGACGCCGACGCGCAACTCCTCGGGTAGGTCGGGCCGGACGGTGAACGTCGCGCCCGCGATCCCGTGCGGCTTGAGGAACACCGGGCGCAGCGCGGGATCCTGGCCGCCACCGATCCTCCGGCCCATGACCATGTCGACGAACATCGTCTTCAGCGAGGAGATCGGGTCCGCCGCGCAGTCGACGCCGCTGGACTTCGGGTGCACGCCGTCGGGCGGCGTGGCGATGTGCTCGAACAAAGCAATCCCCCCTCGCTGGATTGGGCGCCCTCGTCGACCGACTGGCGCCCCGGGCCGCGGACAGTAGCCGCGCCTCCCGGGGCGATCAATCACTGTGCGCGGCTTTGCGCGAGCTCAGGCCGCGACGTCTGCCTTCTTCAGCCCGATCGCCTTCGTCAGCACGATCTCGCCGTCGGCGGCGTCGACTCGGACGGTGTCGCCTTCGCTGAACTCGCCCTGGAGAATCGACAGCGCCAGCCGGTCGACGAGCCGCTTCTGGATAACTCGTTTCAGCGGCCGCGCGCCGTACACCGGGTCGTAGCCGAGGTCGCCGAGCAGCTCGCGTGCCTCCGGCGTCAGCTCGACGGCGATGCCGCGTTCCGCCACCCGGTCGATCACCCGCCGGGTCTGCAGCGCCACGATCTCGCCGATCTGGGCGCGGTTTAGGACGTCGAACTCGACGATGTCGTCCAGGCGGTTGATGAACTCGGGGCGGATGTGCAGCTCGGCTCCCTCGACGCCGCCGGGAATGTTCGAGGTCATGATCAGCACGACGTTCTTGAAGCTGACGGTGCGGCCGTGGCCGTCGGTCAGGCGCCCGTCGTCCATGACCTGAAGCAGCGTGTTGAAGATGTCGGGATGCGCTTTCTCGACCTCGTCGAGCAGGACGACTCCGTACGGGCGCCGACGCACGGCCTCGGTGAGCTGGCCGCCCTCGTCGTAGCCGACGTAGCCCGGCGGCGCTCCCACGAGCCGCGACACGGAGTGCTTCTCCATGTACTCGCTCATGTCCAGGCGGATCATCGCCTCCTGCGTGTCGAACATGAACTCTGCCAGCGCCCGGGCCAGCTCGGTCTTGCCGACTCCGGTCGGGCCGAGGAACAAGAACGTGCCGATCGGCCGGTCCGGATCCTGCAGCCCGGCGCGTGAGCGGCGCAACGCGCTGGACACCGCGGAGACCGCCTCGTTCTGGCCCACGACGCGCTGGTGCAAACGATCCTCCATGTGCACGAGCTTCTCGACCTCACCCTCGAGCAGGCGGCTGACCGGGATCCCGGTCCAGCGGGCGACGACCTCGGCGATGTCCTCGGGCGTGACCTCCTCCTTGAGGAAGCCGTTGTTGCCGTCCGAGTGTCGTTCGGCCTCGGTGAGCTCGCGCTGCAGCTCGGGGATCTCGCCGTAGCGCAGCTCGGCCGCGCGCTGCAGGTTGGCCTCGCGCTCGGCCCGCTCGGCCTCGTGCTTGGCGATCTCCAGGCGCTCCTTGAGGTCGCTGACGGCGGTGATCTGGGCCTTCTCGGCCTGCCACTGCGCCTTCATGCCCGAGCTGCGCTCGCGCAGCTCGGCGAGCTCGCGCTCAAGCACGGCTCGACGCGCCTTGGACGCGTCGTCCTTCTCCTTCTTGAACGACGTCAGCTCGATCTCGAGCTGCATCGCGCGGCGCTCGAGCTGCTCGATCTCCTCGGGCAGCGAGTCGATTTCGATGCGCAGCCGCGAGGCGGACTCGTCGATCAGGTCGATCGCCTTGTCGGGCAGGAAGCGGTCGGCGATGTAGCGGTGGCTGAGCGTGGCGGCCGCGATGATCGCCGCGTCCTGGATCGTCACGCGGTGATGGACCTCGTAGCGCTCCTTCAGCCCGCGCAGGATCGCGATCGTGTCCTCGACGGACGGCTCGTCGACCGTCACCGGCTGGAAGCGGCGCTCCAGGGCGGCGTCCTTCTCGATGTGCTTGCGGTACTCGTCCAGCGTCGTGGCGCCGACGGCGCGCAGCTGGCCGCGGGCGAGCATCGGCTTGAGGAGGTTGGCGGCGTCGACCGCGCCCTCCGCCGCGCCCGCCCCGACGATCGTGTGCAACTCGTCGAGGAACAGCACGACCTGGCCGCCGGCGTCGGAGACCTCCTTCAGCACGGCCTTCAAGCGCTCCTCGAACTCGCCGCGGTACTTCGAGCCGGCGAGCAGCGCGCCGATGTCCAGGGCGATCACCCGGCGGTCGCGCAACGACTCCGGGATGTCGCCGGAGACGATCCGCTGCGCGAGGCCCTCGACGATCGCGGTCTTGCCGACGCCGGGCTCGCCGATCAGGACCGGGTTGTTCTTCGTTCGCCGGCTGAGCACCTGGATGACGCGCCGGATCTCGTCGTCGCGGCCGATGACCGGGTCGAGATCGCCGTCGCGCGCGGCCGCCGTCAGGTCGCGGCCATAGCGCTCGAGCGCTTGGATCTTCTCCTCGGGCGACTGGTCGGTCACGCGGTGCGAACCGCGCACCTCGGCGAGCGCCTGCAGCAGGCGCTCGCGCGTCGCGCCGGCGCCACGGAGCGCCTGACCGGCGGGGCCCTTGTCGGCCGCCAGCGCGAGCAGCAGATGTTCGACGGAGACGTACTCGTCCTTGAGCTCGCGCATCTCGCGCTCGGCGGCGCGCAGAATCGCGATCAACTCGCGCGAGGTCGTCGGCTCAGCCTCTTCCCTCAACGTGGGCAGCTCGCCGAGCGCCGCGGAGACATCGCCGCGCAACGCATCGGGGGCGACGCCGATCTTGCCCAGGACGGGCACCACGACGCCGTCCTCCTGGTCGAGGAGGGCGGATAGCAGATGGAGCGGAGCGACCTGCGCGTGGCGGCGCGCCGGAGCGAGCTTGAGCGCTGCCTGCAGGGCCTCCTGGGTCTTTATCGTGAAGCGGTCGGGTTGCATAGATCTGAGTCTAGCTGACTCAGATTTAGTTCTTCAAGGGCTGGGCTACGTTCGTCCGAGCACGCGATGTCGATGCGATCCGTCACCCGGCGCGCGCGCTGCACGTCGGCGCCGAACACCGACCCGCCGAAGGCCGTACGGCGAGTCGTTGGCCAGCGCGACGGCCTCGTCATCGTCCGTGACGCGGTGAACGACGGCGACCGGCCCGAACGGCTTGCCCATCTCGAGCGTCACGAGGCTGGCGAGCCGGTCTGAGCGCTCGGCCATCAGCTCGCCGGCGCGGTGCACGATCGCGGCACGCTCGCCGATCGGCCGCTGCCGCCACGGCCGAACGCGTCGTCGGCCCCCGCGACGGCGCTGTCGACCTCCTCGCGGCTGAGCGTGTCGAACTCCCGCACGGTCTCGCCGGTGTACGGGTCGGTCGTCGCGTAGTGATGGGCGGCGGTAGCGGTGCTCATGCCCTGATCGGTAAGCCCGCGGCGCGCGAGAGAGACAAGGCGGCCCAGCTCGCGACGAGCGCTCCGTCAGCCGCAGGCCGTGGCCTCAACGCGCGCTGCGCGCGTCGAGGCCGCCGGCAGTCCGCTCTCAGAAGGTGCTCACCGCGCACGTCTGGCCGGACCTATTCCCGCTGACCGCGTTGCCCACGCCACCGTTGTTCGGAGGCGGGACGTTCCCGCTGCAGGTCAGGGCGCCCCCGATCGCATTTCCGGAGATCGTCGTCGATAGGTTGACATTGCCGCTAGCGACCACCGCGCCTGCGATCTGGTTGTTGGCCACCTTCACGGCGCCGTGGTTGGAGTCAACGGTCACCGCGCCATCGATCGTGTTGCCCGCGCAGGCAAGCAGCAAGAGATCGTTGCCACCGATGTGGACGTATCCCAGGCTGCCCGTCGCCGAGATGGCGCCTCGTACGGTCGTGCTATCGCAGAACTCGAGGTCGTCGAAGCCCGACTTCAGCGTGACCGCTCCGGTGATGATCGTCTTGTTGGTCACGGAGAGCGCGCCGCCGGCGTTCACGTCCACCGCGCCGTCCTGCACAGCGCCGTTCAGGCACAGCTTCTGCCCGCCGGCGACGGTGATCTGGCCGCTGTGGGGGCCGCTGATCGTCTGGGTGCACAAGAGAGACGCCTGAGCGCTCAGTGGGGCGATTGTGGCCACGACCATGAGCGTGAGGGCTCCGGTGAGGGCGGCGACGATCCTCCGACGCGCGGGTTGGCGGTGAAGGCGGTTCATGATGTGTCTCCTCAAAAGGCACCGAGTTGTCGGAAAATCCGGTGGGCGCCCGCATCAGGAATCCCCGTACTGCGGTTCAGCGATACCGACCTGAAGCCGGGCTACGACGAACCATGCTGCGTGCGCGGAGGCGAGTTGGGACAGCTCCTCGATGCGCGTTCTGCAGCCACTCTGACCGTAGAGCAGGCGCCCCGAAAAGACATCGCTGAACCCAGCCATATTGTTGGCCGCGGAGCGTTCGCGAACGGAATCGATCACGAAGGCGCGCGCGTGACAGACACCCTGGCGGCGTCGTACACCCAAATGCGAAGGCGCCGCCAGCCGGGGTCGAACAAGCCGACCTTGACCGTGTAGCGTCCGGCGCGAAGGCCCCGCGCCAGGTGCCACGTGGTGGCGAAGATGTGGGTCGTGCCGGCGCGCAGACGGCGACGGTCCCAGGCGTGCTGGAAGACCAGCTTGCCCGAAGGCGCGTGTACCTCTAGGTCGACGAGCCGGCGGACCGTCGCCGGCACGCGCAGGCGCAGCGCGAGTCGCAACCGCGAGCCGGGTCGTGCCGAGCCGGAGACGGTGAGCCGGACGGTGGCGGCCGGTCGCCGCTTCGCTGCGGTCGGCGCGATCCGCACTGGTGGCAGCGGAGTCTCGACCGGCGCAGCGAGCGCGGTTGCTGGTGCGGACCCGCCGGAAGGGGGATCGGGAGGCGCAGGCGCTGCGGACTGCGGCTGGGGAGCGCTGCCCGGCAGACCCCGCAGCCCGGCCGCGTAGTAGGCCGAGATGCGGTCGCGCGCGAAGCCGCCGTCGTCGTCGGCGCTCAGCGACAGCGCGCTGTTGCCGTTGATCGGCTCGGGATTCGTTATTCCGTCCTGCCGCTCGTCGCAGGCGCACGTGGCCTCGGGCAGCGCGTGGCCGAACAGGAACGCGACGACGCCGGCTCGCACGTAGGCGTCCAGGTGCTCGTCGCGCTGCGCGCCAAGCAGCCACTCGACCTTGTTGTCCTGGTAGTGGCCCGGCGTGTTGTTCATCGCGCGCATCAGCGTGTTGCCGAGCGGCACCTGCCACATCACCAGTGGAAGCCTGACGTGGCTGCTCACGCCGGAGAGGAAGCGGACGTTGCGCCGGAAGTCCTCGCTGTCCCACCATGCAGTCGTGACGCCGTCGCGGATGGCGCGAAAGCCCGCGTCGCGGTCTGTGTACTCGACGAAGACCAGGTCGAAGTTCGCCCCCAGCGATGCGTAGGCGGCTGACGCACGTCTGGCGAGCACGTCGACCTCGCTGTCCGGGGGGTCGGAGTAGGCGATGTCCTGGCCGGTGCCCCACATGCTCAGCTGGTAGCCGAGCACGACGTTCGGCGCGGTCGAGTTGCGCAGGCGCACGACGGCCTGCGCGAGCCCGGCGACGGTGTTCGGCAACCCGGCCAGCTCGGCGATGCCGGTCGCGGCGACCATGGCAGGTACGTGGTCGAGGTCGTCGCCGGGAGCGTCGCGCTGCGCGTAGCCCCAGAGGTCGGGTTCGACATGCAGCACGATCGGGGTGTTGCCGAACGCCGCGGCGCGCGTGAAGAACAGCCGAAGGTCGGCGAACCACGCCCGCATGGCCTGCAGATCGTTGAGGTTGATGCGCACCCGATCGGGCTCTTGCGCAGCGTTACGGCCCGGCAAGGTCTCCTGGAGGTGATACAGCGAGAAGACCGGGACGAACCCGTGGCTCACCGAGTCCTGCACGTAGTCGGTCACGAACGATCCGCTGCCGCTGGCCCAGGTCGTCCACCCCAGACCGGTGTTCGCGCCGCCGGAGAGGTAGTGGTACCGGTAGCCGACGGGCACGCTGCCGCGCAGCGCGGCGGCTCCGTGCTCGGGGTCGCGCAGCCCGATCTGCAACCCCTGAGGCAGCCCGAGCCGCTGCAACGTCGACTGGGCGGCGATCGTGCCGGGCCACGCGAGCCCAGCCGGCAGCGCGAGCATGCAGAGCAGCGCGATCCCGAGCCTCGTCAAGCGGACGATCGACCGCAGCACCGCAGCCCCAACCTCAGCCCGCGACGACGATCGCCGACACCCGACAGAAGTTCTGCGCGGGGTCCGGATCGTTGACCTTCCAGCGCGACGATACGAGCAATCGCAGCGCAGCGCCCGACGGTGTCGCGGCCTCGACGAGCCCGCTGTTGGGCAGCGGCAGGGTGTAGGGCGCGTTCCCGAGCATGCGGTCGCTGCGGTCCGAGCCCTCGTAGGTCGTCAGCGCGAGTCCGGGAAGGGTCGCGTCGGGCTCGACGACGAGCTGGCGGATTCCCTCCGGCCGCGCGTCGCAGCGCAGACGCACGGTTCCCAAGCCCGGGACCGGTGTCGCCACGGTCGTGTCGGCCGGCACGGCAGTCTCTTCGCGCCAGGCCAGCGAGAGCCCGCGCGCGACCGCGCCTGCGCTGCCGGGTCCCGGGCTCGTGAGCGTGGCGGTGACGCTGCAGCGCGCGTCCGCCGGGTCGGTGAAGTCCCAGCTCCAGGTCAGGCGGATCTCGGTCGGCACGCGCCAGCTGCCGAACGTTCCTGCGGGCGGCAGCCCATCGCCCACGATCCCCACGAAGCTGCCATGCGAGCGCTTCTCGCTCGGCGTGAACTTGTTTAAGCCCTCGTTGAAGTCCGGGCCGGTGAACTGCGTCATCTCGGGTTCGCGCAGCGCGACCTCGCTGCCCGCGTCCCAGTTGCGGAAGGTCCACAGGGTCATCGCGACGTCGCGCGAGCGGTCGGCCGGGAAAAAGCGGACCCACTGGGTATCGGGCCGGCACACGATCTGGCCGTCGCCGATGCCGGGAGCAAAGAAGCCGGCGCTGTCGCTGCCCTGCCAGCGACCGGCGGACCAATCCAGCGCGACGTGCTGCACGACGGCCCCCGGCGGCGCAGGCGCGACGGGGGCTGCTGGGGGCGCAGCGGGGACGACGTCTTCGGATGCTGAGACCGCCTTCAGGTCAACCGTCTCGGCGAAGACGCTCCGACCGGCCTCGCCGCGCACGCTGGCGGTGACGATCAGCCAGTAACGCCCCGCGACGAGCGGGTGGCGCAGCGCGAACCGCAGCTGCGCGCGCGCCGGCAACGGAGAGCGTCGCGTGACCTGCGAGATCGTCTTCGCGTTCGCGTCCAGCATGCGGGCCCGAACGTTCGAGATCGATCGCTTGCCGGCGGCGCGGAGCGTCACCACGACCCGGCCGTCGCGCACGTCGGTGGCCACCACGGCGAGCGGGAGATCGCGCCCATCGAGCGGGAGCGTGCGCCGCATTCGTCGTGCGATCGCGCAGCCCGCCTGGCGACCGGACGCGACGAAGCTGACGGGCCCCGGTCTGACATTGCGCCGGAAGGAGAGTCGCACCGGCATCGTGCCCGCGAACTCCGCACGGTGCGCGCCCTGGGCGACGATCCTTCCGCCGCGTTTGAGCACCACATGCAGGCCGTGCACGCGCGCGCCGGCCGCGGCGGTCACGCTGACCACGCCGACGCGTTGCAGCGCGGCGGCATTGGCCGTCAGCGGCGCCAAGCGCACCGGCAGTTCGCGCGGGCAGCTCGAGGCCAGCGCCGGTGACGCGACGAACAGGCCGCCGAGCGCACCGACCGCCAGCACGAGCGCACGGGAGCGCAGCGGCACACCAACCGCCCTGCGGTACACCAACGCGGGCGCTGCTACTCGAACGTCATCGCCGCCTCTGCCTTGGCCCGCCCGCACGAGCGTGGCTGATCGCCGATCAGGCCCTCCGTGATCACGTTGTAGCGGCCAGGCAGCAGCGGTTGGGTGAGCGCGTGGTCGAGCATCTGCTGACCGAACAGCGCCCCCAGGCTCGGCGCGCGGCCGATCAACTGGCCGTCGAAGCCGTAGACCGAGCTGCGCAGGTCGCGGATCAGCGGACCGTTGCTGCGGATCGGCACCGACAGGAAGCCGCCGTAATCCGAGGCGTGACCCCCAGGCAGGTCCGGGAACGTCACCGGCAGCTTGTCGCTGCATGCGCTGAAGCGAAGGATGCGCGTCGTCTTCTTCGGCCCGCACGAACGATCGCGGTTGGGCTCCCCCGTCAGCACGAGCGTGAAGCCTCCGACCTGCAGCGGCCCAAAGACGTCGTCCAGGCGCAGCTTCAGCGTGGTCGCGACCCGCATCGCGCGGCGCGGGGGGCTGACGGCGAGGCGCTCGCCGCTGAAGGTGTACAGCTCGGCGCGCAGGTTGCGGATCCGTGGGCCGCGCGAGCTGACGCGCACCGGGATCTGCTTCGTGTACGCGGCCGCGTAGGGGCCATCGGGCAGCGAGACCTTCGCCGGCAAGCGCGTCATGCAGGCCGCCTGCGCCGCTTGTGGCGCTGCGAGCATGAAGGCGCCGGCCAGCAGCGCTGCCGCCGCGCGCGATCCCGTGCTGCATCGGCTCGGTGAGCATGGGCGACTCGTCGGTGAGGTCAGTGTCGATCGCATCCAGGCACCTCTCCTTAGCTCGCATGCCGTACCCGCACGCGGGGTTCGCGCCGGGCCGGCGTCGAGTTCGGTGGATCGGTCGGCGACGTGCCGGCGACAACGTCCGCGGCAGCCGGCGTCCCGTGCAGAAGCTCACCCTCGACCCGGGAGGCCCACCGTGCCGCATCGTCGGCGAGCTTGCGCTCGGCTTCGAACTCGCGGCGCAGGTACTCGAGCTCGCTGCCCAGCTTGCAGGCCAGCGCCTCGGCTTTCATGCGCAAGTCGAGTTGCGCCTGCATCGCAAGCTGCCAGCGCGCCTCGGCGTCGACTTGCGCCTGGCGCACGGACTCTCGAGCGCCGCGCAGCGCAGCGGATGCGCGCTGCTCCGCCAGCCGGATCGCTGCCGCCGCGTGCTCGTGCATCGCCGTCACGCGCGCGTCCGCGTCTGCGCGGGCCGCCTGCAGCGAGCGCCCGGTGTCGCTCGCCAGGTAGGCGAGATCGTCCTCCGCGACGACCGCTCGGCGCTCGGCCTCGGCCAGGGCGGGTGTCAGCGTCGCGATCGTGTCGCAGTCAACCTCGACGGCAGCCCTCTCGATCCGTCTCGGCGGGCGAGCGGCCATGCCCGCGCCGCCGCCCACGGCGCTCTGAGTCGTGCTCACGGTGACTCCTCTGGGGTGGCGGACGCGCCGCTGGAGATGCCCGGGACGCTGCTGGCGGGAACAGCCGCCGGCTTCTTGTCGCGGACCGAGCCCTGGTTTGCGGACGGCTGCGGAGTGGTGGGGGTGGTCCGGGTCGTGGCTGTGCCGCTTGTCTGTTCACCCGGCAGCGGCGCAGTCGTGGGCTCGATCGCGGTGCCCGTCACGAACTTGTACTGGTCGGCTCGCAGACGGTTGGTGATCGGCACGAGCCGGCTGTCAGTCGCCAGCTGCTGTGCGTTGCGCAGCGCGTAGGCGAGGAAGGCGCGAACCTCCGGACGCTGCAAGCCCCGCGTCGAGGTGTAGAGCAAGATCCGGCGCGACAGCGGGTACTCGCCCGTCGTGATCGTCAGCTGCGAGGGAAAGACGCAGTTCGGAGTCCTCTTGCCGTCCTCGCCGACCGCCGGAAGCCGCTGCGGAGGCGTGCTACCCGCAGCCCGCGTGCGCTTGTCGGCGGCGGCCACCGCGGCGTCACGCGCGGGCCCGGGATCGATCTCGAGCGGGCGCAGCTGGTCCTCGTAGGCCTCGTAGTAGCTGAAGCGCACGAACCCGACGACACCGTTACGCCGAGCTTCGGCGAGCAGCTCACGCGTTCGCGTGGCGCGCAGCAGGTCGAAGCGGCGGTCGAAGCTCTTGCGTGCGCGGTTGCGGGCAAGCTGCTTGGCCTTCTCGACACGGCGCAGGTTTCGCTGCGCCAGCGCGGCGGGATCTGCGACCGCCTTCTTGCTCCGCGCTCGCCGGCTGTTAGCCGCCCGGATCGAGTGCAGCACCCGATCGCGAGCGTGCACGACGGCGTTGCCGACATAGATCCGGCGCTGGCCGGCAACGGCCTTGCGCGCCTTGCGAACCTCTGCCTCGACGAGAGCGGGCACGCGTCGCGCCCGGTCCTGTCCGATGATCGCCGTGCGGATCTGGTCGTCGGAGCTGTGCGGCTCGTAGTCGCTGCGCAGATCGTCGAGCGTCGCATTGCTGAGCACGCCGAGCACCTGCGAGGCGAAGTTCGAGAACGCGTTCGCGTTCTGGCCAGGGCCGGTGGCCTTCAGCCGCAAGTCGTCGAAGCCGAGCTTGTTCCAGTTGTCGGTCGTCGAGCCGCGGCGGTAGATCTTGGCGACGTCCGCGACGGTCAGGCAGTCGCCGCCGACGTCTGACTCGTTGCGCGTGGCGAGCACGATCGCATCCGAAGCGATCTGGATCGGCGTGCGGATCTCGAGGCCGTTGCTGTTGCAGACCGCGAGCTCGGCGCGTGAGATCCGGCGCGAGGAGTCGACGACGTCCACCTCTCCGCGGCACAGGCGGGCGAAGCCCTCGGTTGCGCCGACGGCGCTGTAGCGCGACTGCACCTGCTTCTGTGCCTTGGAGAAGCCCGTGACCGCGTTGCTGGTCAGCGAACCCTGCTGCTCACCGGCGACCGTCAGCTGGCCCGCGGGTCGCTTCGGAAGGTTCGCGGCAGGATTCTGGCGCTGCTCGGCCGGGGCGCTCTGCAGCACCGTCGTCGCTTCGCCGCCGGACCCGCTGGCACCGATCTGCACTCCGCAGCCGGCCAGCGCGACGCCGAAGACGCCGACACAGATTCCAACCGCCAGTTGTCTGCTCGCGCGGCTCATCCCTGGACCTCCTCTTTGGTGCTCTCCAGCGGTGGGAAGCGCAGCAGCGGGCCGGCCTGCACGACCTCGAGATCTGACAAGTGGATGTTCTGCAGCTCGTTGCCGACCAGCAAGCCGCCGTAGTCGCTGCTGCGCCGCGCGTAGAGCGCCGGCGTGATCGAGCGATCGACGACGATCGCCCCGTAGGTGCGCAGTGCGGTGATGATCGCCTCGGCCGAGCGGCGGTTGGCGCCGCCCGGGAGCTTGCGCGTCCTATAGGCGGACTTGAGGCGCATCCGCGCTCCCTCGGGCAGCGAGCCGATCACGTTGTTTCCGTTGGTCACCGACGCCGGCTGCACGAAGATCCGCTGTGCGGCGCCCGGAACGGAGATCGCCAGCGCGTGCTCGATCCTGCCCTGACGCAGCTCGTCGGGCTGGATCACGCCCGCGAACAGCGGCAGCCCGGAGCCGCGCGCCCCGACCGCGGTGATCGGGTCCTCCGTCGCGGGTGGGCTGAAGCCGGGCCCGTCGAGCCGCCAGCGCTTGATGAACTGATAGGAGATGACGTTCCCGACGCGGCGGGCACGCCACATGTCATAGCCGACGCCGGCGGACTGGTCGATGACGCTGTACCAGCCGTCGAACTCCGGAAACGGCTCGATGCCAGGCGCCACGCGCAGCGTCTTGACCTCCTTGGCGACCGGCCCGCAGTTGCGCTGCCGGCAGACGAGGCGCACCTGCTCGCCGCCCTTTGCGCCGACGATCGCGGGCGTCCAGGCGCAGGTGTTGACGTACAGGCGCAGGTCGCGCGCCTTGCGCTGGGCCGTGCTGACGCTGCGCTGGTTGGCGGCGGCGACGACGGCCACGCGCCGCGAGGCGCTCCGGATCCAGGCAGCGGAGCGCGGGTCCACGGCGCGGCCGTCGGCCGGGGTGTTCCACGGGCTGCTCTCAGAGAACGGCCGCGGCAGGACTGCCTGGCCGCGTGCCGGCAGGGGGGCGCCGGCGCTGGTCAGGTCGGTGCGCGGAGCCATCGCGTTGGAGCAGACCTGGGCGGCGCCGGTCGTGCTCGTGATGCTCTGACCGTCGAGGGCCGCGGCGCTGGTCGTGGCGGCCGCGGTCGTCTTCGCCGCCGCCGCTGTGGGGGTCGTCGTCACGGCGGCCCGGGTCGTGCTCGTGGTGGTCGTCGTCCGTGCGCCGGCGCTGTTACCGCCGTCGGATCCGCACGCGGCGAGCAGGCCCGCGGTCAGCAGTGGCAGGCAGACGACCGCGACGTGGCGGCGTGCGCGATCAGGCGTCATCGCTGTGCTCCTTGGGATTCGGGTTGGCCGGCGCCGGATCGGCTTGGGCGGTCGCGTCAGCGCTCGCGTCGAAACACGGGAGATCGGGCAGGTCGGGCCTGTCGCGCCCTGCCTCGATCGCGATCAGCTCGCAGGCAGCGCCGAGCGTGGCACGCAGCTCGTCGAGTTGACGCGCGACCTCGTCACTGCGCGTCAGGCGCTCGACGAGCGCCTCCGCCTGCACTGCGAGCCGGTCGCCGATGGCGGCGATCCGAAGCATCCGCTCCTTCGCGAACTCGTCGATGAGCCGCTTCGATGCCGCCACGTACTGCTGACTTGTGGCCCGCGTCTGGGCGTGCAGGCGCTTCGCCTCGGCCTCGGCGTCCATTCGCACCGCGTGCGCCCGGCGCGCGGCCACCGCCTCGATCTGCGCCGCGCGCTCGGTCGAAACCCGCTCGACCTCGGCCTGCAACTGCGCCGCCGCCTTGCGCGCGGCGGACATGATCTCGTCGACGTGCGAGCCCATCTGGGACTCGATCACGTCGGCGCGCGCCGCTTCGCCGTCAAGCGTGCCGGAGCTCATGGCGACGCCCTCCGGCCCGTCGCGGGTGTTGCCCGACCGCCCACCTGGCCGCCGACCTCGCCGCTGCCGCTCGTCGAGACTACGCCGCGCGGGCGCCTCGGATCGCGCTCGGCGAGCCTCAGCAGCAGGTAGCGCTCGGTCTCGAAGACGGGCGTCAACCCCGCCACGACGCGGCTCGCCGCGGTCGGGTAGCGGCGCCGGATCAGGTCCCCGCTGGCCTGCTTGGCCATCAGCATGTGCGTGACACGCCCGTAAGGGCGCAGAACAGACTGCTGGAAGGTGCTGTCGCCCTTGTCGACGCGATCGAAGAACAGCTGCGGACGTCCGCTGAGCAGGATCACGCCGAAGGTCTGGGCGTTGTCGGTCAGGATCGTCGAACGCCGGCGGACGTTCGCGTTGACGTAGGCCGCCATCGCTTGCTCGGGGTTCGTTCCGACGCGATATCCGCCGATCGAGTTCGAGCCGTTCTGGTCGTCGCCGCTCCTGATCGCGTGTGCGAAGGCCTGCTCCTGATTCTGGAACGGATAGCGCTGCATCGCGTACCAGGACCCGATCGCCGTCAGCACCAGTCCCACCAGCGCGGCCAGCCAGATGACCGTGCGGAGGCTGGGAAGGATCTGGTAGAGCCACCCGGCACCCGCAACGCAGACGATCAGCACAGGCAGCGCGTTGCGCATCGCAAGGACGTTGAAGTCCTGCGCGATCAGCGCTCCGGCGCCGATCACGACGATGCCTGTCAGCGCGAGGATCGACAGCCACCAGGACATCTCGTCGCGCTTGCTGACGGCCGTCATGACGAGCGCGGGTACGACGAGGATGCCGAGCGCGAAGACGCCGAGCGTGAGCTCGCCGCCGCGCGTGAGCGCGTCGACAAGGCTCAGGTGACCGGCCGCGCTGGCCTGCGGCGCGTTGACGGCGAAGGCGCCCGAGCTGCTCAGCCAGCCCAGCAGATCGCCGACGATCAGCCAGTTGAAGAGCAGCCAGACGCCCACGGCGTATATGAGCGGCGCGAGGAAGGCCACCAGCGTGCCCTCACCCTCGTCGGTGGCGGCGCCACGGCGGCTGAGGCCCACCGCCATCATCACGGCGATCACGATCGCCCAGATGCCGAACGAGTAGCGCAGCAGCACGAGCAGCGAGAAGGCCAGCGCCGCACCCACGAGAAAGCGCGGTTGCGCCGTCAAGAACCAGGACATGAAGCAGTACAGCGAGACCGTCAGCAGCGCCAGGTAGACGACCTCGCTCATGCCGTTGCCGGCGTAGAAGACCACCAGCGGGTTCAGCGCGAAGAGGGCGATCATGAGCCAGCGCCGCAGCCCCGGCATCGAGCAGCGGGCGAACAGCCGGTTCATCGATACGACCATCGTCCCGCCGAAGATCGCCGAGACCAGCGGCAGCGCGACGAGCGACGTCGCGAGCGGCTTGACGGCCGTGAACGGCAGGAAGCTCATCGTCGTCAGCGGCGGGAAGACGAAGCCGATCGCGGCCAGCTTGGGTGGCTCGTTGTGCCAGACCATGTAGGCGCGGGTCAGCCGATCCAGCGCGTCGAAGACGACGACGCCGTCCTCGACGACGGTCTGGTAACCGACCCAGAAGTAGATCCCGGCCGCGATCAAAAAGAGCGCCAGGCTCTCGATCCACCGTGGCAGCCGGACCTCCTCGACGACGTCTTCGAAGTGGGGGCGTGACCGTGCCGGCCGTGCCGGCTGCTGCGACGTCTCGTCGCTGGTCGGCGGATCGGGAGGACCCTGAAGGACGGTCGCCACGACTACCGC
>JAWVGJ010000043.1:0-30384 GCA_033855115.1 Solirubrobacteraceae bacterium | reverse complement strand
ATCCAATCGGGCAGGTTCACCGGCAAGGAAGAAGTCGCTAGATACTTCTCGATCGTTGCAGAGCACACCGGTGGGACACACCGCGTCGAAGTGATCGACGTGCTCGCCAGCGACGTTCGCGCGGTCGGTCTGTTGCGGGCACTCGGCAAACACGACGCAGACGTCTTCGACATGACCGTCGTACATCTGTGGCGTCTGTCGGACGGCCACGCCACCGAACTGTCGATCATCCCGACCGACCAATATGCCTTTGACGCGTTCTGGTCCTGACGCCTGCGACGTGCGCAGCCGCCGAGACGGCACTCAGGCGGCGAGTCGTACCCCGTAGGCCGCGAACACCTGATCGCGGGTGAGGACGCTGAGGTCGCCGTCGAGTGCGTGAGCGATCAGGACGCGGTCAAACGGATCGGTGTGGTGTCGCGGCAGTTCGGCGGCCGCTTCCAGCAGCGACGCCGTGATGTCCAGCAGCCGGAACTCGGCGGCGAGCACGGCCGCGAGGTTGCGGGGCGCACGCAATCGTCCGTTTTCACGCTTGATCGCCGCCTCCCAGATCGACATCGGGCTCAAACGACGGTCGACGGACGGGTCGATGAGCAGTGCGCGCTCCGCCTCGCTCAGACGCGAGGGGTCCCCCAACGCCCACAACGCGATGTGCGTGTCGACAAGAACTCCGCTCACGCAAGATACGGTTCGAACCCGGGCAGCGGCTCGTCGAAGTCCTCGCTGATCTCGATCTGACCGACCAGGGCACCCAGGCGCACCGGCGCATAGTCCACAGCGACGGCGACGAGGCGCACCGCCGGCGTTCCATCGCGCGCGATGATCACTTCCTCGCCGCCCTCCGCAGCGGCGACAATCTCGCTGAGCCGCGTCTTGGCATCGTGCATGTTGATCTGCATTGGCTAACAGCCTAGCTAGGCCGCTGCGCCGGCACTACTAGCGCGGCAACAAGCCGTGCCGCGGCGTAGTCCCGCTCAGAAAATCTCTCCCGGGCGGCAGCGAAGCCTGCCGAGCTTCACCGCGGGTAGGGTCCCGCGCAAGATGCCCTCCTGGAGCGAGGTCGAAGCCGAGGCCCCGGAGCTCTGTGCTGCCGCACGCGGGTTCCTCGATGCGTTCGTCCACAAGACGCTCGCGACCCTGCGCCGTGACGGGTCGCCGCGGATCAGCGGCAGCGAGGTGATCTTCGCCGAGGGCGAGCTGTGGGTCGGCAGCATGTGGAGGTCGATGAAGGCGCTGGATCTTCAGCGCGACCCGCGCTTTGCGCTGCACAGCGGCTCGCTCGATCCCGAGGCCGGTTGGAAGGGAGACGCGAAGCTCGCCGGGCATGTGGAGGAGATCACCGACCAGGAGCGGATCGAGCGGATCGTCGCCGGGCACGCGCCGCCCGGCCCGATGCACCTGTTCCGATGCGACATCACCGAGCTCGCCTTGGTGCGCCTCGCAGATCCGCCCGACCACCTCATCGTCGAGTCGTGGCATCACGGCCGGGGGGTCACGCGCGTCGAGCGCACGTAGCGCCGGGCTACACGACGAGCCCGTGACGGACGGTGTTCTCCGTCACGACCCGGGGCTCGACGAAGTGCAGCAGGTAATCGTGACCGCCGGCCTTCGTCCCCGTGCCCGATAGGCGATTACCGCCGAACGGCTGGCGACCGACCATCGCGCCGGTCGTCGAGCGGTTGACGTACAGGTTGCCGACCGGGGAGCGGGCGATCACGCGCCGGACCGTACGGGGGTTGCGGGAGAAGAGGCCGCCGGTCAACGCCACGGACAGCTCGTCGACGCGATCGCATGCCTCGTCTACGTCGCGGACGGCCTCGACCGTCAGCAGCGGGCCGAAGATCTCGTCGCGAAGCACGGGGGAGTCGGGCGGCAGGTGAGTCGCGAGGACGGGTGCGACGTACCAGCCCTCTACGGGGACGTCCTGTGCTCGGGAGACCGCGAGCTGCCCCCACTCGGCGGCCATCGCGGCGTAACGCTGCACGCGCTGCTGCGCCGCCTGCTCGATCACCGGAGGCACGTCGGTGTCAAACGCGTCGGCTGGACCGAGCTCGAGCCCCTCCACAGCCCCGGCGAGCCGCTCCACGAGCGTGTCGTGCAGCGCGTCGTGAACGAGCACGCGCGCGGCCGCGGAGCACTTCTGGCCGGCGTAGCCGAAGGCCGACTCGACGATCGCCGGGATCGCCTCGTCAAGGTCGGCGTCCGAGTCGACGATGATGCAGTTCTTGCCGCCCATCTCGGCGACGACGCGCGTGAGCTGGCGCGCCCCCGGGGCGACATCCGCAGCGCTGCGCAGAAGCTCGAGGCCGACCGGTCCCGAGCCCGTGAACGCGATCGTCGCGACATCGGGATGGCGAGCGAGCGCGGCGCCGGCGTCGCCCTCGCCCGGCAGCAGCGAGATCGCGCCCGCGGGGACGCCGCCCGCTCGCAGCGCCTCCACGACGCGCAGCCCGCAGCCGGGCGCCTGCTCGGCGGGCTTCAACACGACGGTGTTACCGGTGGCGAGCGCTGCGGCAGTCATCCCGGTCGGGATCGCGAGCGGGAAGTTCCACGGCGCGATCACCGCGCAGACGCCGCGCGGCGCGTAGTGCAGCTCGTTGCGCTCGCCGGCAACCTGCAGCAGCGGCGCGCCGGCCGCGAGCTCGAGTGCGCCGCGCGCGTAGAACTCGAGGAAGTCGATCGCCTCGCAGACGTCCGCATCGGCCTCCGCCCAGGGCTTCGCGCACTCGCGCACCGCGAGCGCGGCCAGCGCGGCGCGGCGCTCGCGCATCCAGTCGGCGGCGCGCAGGAGCGCGGCGGCGCGGTCGTCCACCGGCGTCGCGGCCCAGGACGGGAAGGCCTCGCGCGCCGCCGCCACCGCGGCGCCGGCGTCCTCGGGCGTCGCGCGCGCGGCGAGCGCGACGATCCGTTCGGGCCGCCCGGGATCGGTCGAGACGAACTCCTCCCCGGCGCGGCGGTCGCTGCCGATCCAGACCGGCACGCGGATCGGGAGGACGAGCTCGCCGAGGCCTACGGCGAGCTTGGCGCGTTCGGTCGCCCGGCGCAGCTCGAGGACCGGCTCGTTGGCGAACGGCGGCAACGTCAGGCTCATCACGCCTCCGTGCCCGGAGCGGCGAGCAGCTGCGCCAGCGGCACGCCGGTCGCCTGGTCGTGAAGGAAGCTCTCGTTCGCCGTGTTCTCGAGCAGGCGGCGCACGAGGTAGGCCATCCCGGCGACGAGGTCACCGACGGGGCAGTACGCGCGCACGCGCAATCCGTTCGCCGCGAGGGCGTGGCCGAGGTCGTCGCCGAGGCCGCGCAGGACCTGGTACTCGATGTCGTCGTCTCGGCCTCCGAGGAGCCGGTTACGCGCCACGGCGTGCGAGACCGAGCGCAGATTGTGCGACGCGATCGCGACCCGCACGAGCGGCTGCGCCTCCAGCAGCCTCGTCGTCAGCTCCTCGAAGTTCGCATCGCAGGCGGCCCTGCGCTCGAAGACCGGCACGTTCCAGCCGTGCTGTCGCGCCTCGACGACCTCGTGATCCCAGTACGCGCCCTTGACGAGCCGAACGACCAGCGGATGCGGGCGCTCGCTGCTGCGCGCCCAGTCCAGGATCGTGTCGAGCGTCTGCGGCGAGTCGCGCAGATACGCCTGCAAGACGACCCCGGCGCTGGGACCGCTGGCGAACTCGGGCTCGGACAGGAGATCCAGCACGAGCTCGAGGATCGCTTCGCGCGAGTCCAGCGACTCCATGTCGATGTGCAGGTGCGCGCCCAGGCGGGCGGCCCGGCGCAGGAGCTCGCGCAGGCGCGGGGCGGCGTCGCGCTGGCCGCGCGCGGGCGCCTCGGGACGCAGCAGCGGCGTCAGCGCCGAGACCTTCACCGACAGGTTCGCGCGGGGCAGCGCTCCGATCGCGTCGGCTTCGAGCAGCGGTCGCTCCTCCATGTCGGCATAGGCGTCGGCGAGCGTGTCAAGGGCCTCGGCGCAGCGGGCCCCGTAGCGGTCGGCCTCGGCGGCGGTGACGGTCGCCTCGCCGAGCAGGTCCACGGACGCGGCGATGCCCTCACGCCAGAGCCGCTCGAGTGTCGGAAGCGCCGCTGCGGGATCCTCGCCGACGATGAAGCGGTGCGCCATGTGACGCACGCCCGCGGCGCCGGCCGCCCCGAGCGCCTTGCGCCCGGCCTTCGTGTCGCTCATCCGCATCGCGGCGCGCAGCGGCGGCGGTTGGGTGTGGACGTTCTCGAGAAAGCCGGCCAGATGCGCTGCGAGGTCGTCGAGCGAGCGGCAGGCGGGCACGACGTCGACAAAGCGAAACAGCGCCGCGCGCAGCTCGGCGTCCCGGGCGGCGGCGTCCATCGCGCGGTCGTCGATCGCTTTGAGCGGATGGCCGCGCTTGGACGGAAACGCGTCGGCGAGCGCCTGACCGACGCGCTGGATCTCCGTCTCGACGGCGGTGGCGTCCACCGCTGGGCTACCCCGGCGGGAGCGAGGTGTCGTCCGGAGGCGCCAGCTCGGGCACGCTGGAGGTGTCCTGCGACGGCAGCTGGTCGCTTCCGGTGGCGCCGTTGCCGCCCGTGCCGACGCGTGAGCCGCCGGTGCCCTTGGCGGGGGCCGGCTTGCTGGCGTTGCCGGCGGCCGGCGGTGGCGGAGGCGCAGGCGTGGCCGGCGGCGTGACTCCAGCGGCCGGCGGCGCGGTTCCGGGCGCCGGCGCTGGCGCCGGCGTCGTCGCCGCCGCCGCCGCCGGCGGGGTAGCCGGCTGGCTTGCGAGCGTGGCCTCGCGGCGGCGCTTGGCTCGGGCGCGCCGCTTGGCGAGCTCGACGGCCGCAGAGCTGGCGTCGGCGGCGCCGGGCACGACGACGATCTTGGGGACGGCCCCCGTGGATTTCGAGTCGACGGCCGGCGCGGGGCCCAGCGGTCTGGAGGCCGGTTCGCCCGCGGTGAAGACGCCCGCGACGAGCAGCGCGATCGTCACGGCGATTGCGACCAGCGCGATCGGCAGCAGGACGGTCGGGCGCGGTGCGGCCGTCGCGCGCGCGGCGGGCAGCGCGGAGTCGGGCCCGCGCTGGCGGCGTGGCAGGTGCGTGCCGGCGACAAGGCGCGGCTCTGGAGCAGTGACCGGCGCGGTCGTCGCCAGCGTCTGCTCGCCGCTCGAGCGAAGGCCCAGCCGGGCGAGCAGCGACGCGACGACGCCCTGGCGGGTTCGCCTGCTGCCGTCGCGCGAGGAACGGACGTCGCCTGATTCGAGCTCGTGACGCGGCTGATCGGTCGTGCCGGACGAAGTGCCATCACGGGGGCGATATTCGGCGGTCGCGTGCTCGCTGCCGGCCTCTGCGCTGTCGGCGAGCGCCAGCATGGCCTCGGTCGCCGGCAACCCGCCTGCCCCGTTGCTTGCGCTCTGCGGCACCGGCTCGGGCTCCTGGCCGCGCACGGGCGCTGCCGCGGCTAGCGCGGCGATGATCGCCCCGGCCACATCCGGCGCGACAGGCTCTCCGGGCGGGTCGCGGTACGCGCGCTCGGCGGCCTTAAAGCGCGCGACCGGCGCGCGGCAGGCCCAGCAGCTCTCGAGATGGCTGTCGAGGCGCTCGAGGTCGCCGAGCGAGATGCTGCGATCCGCGCGCGCGGCGAGCAGGGCGGGAACCTCGCCGCAGACGCCGGCGGCCTGGACGCTGGCGTGGCCTGCAGCCGCGTGGCGCGTCGCGTTGACGAGCACCTCCTCGGGGTTCAGCGCCGTGAGATCCGCAGTCGCCACGACCGCGGCACGGAAGCGGCCGAACGCCTCGGCCGCGGCGGTGGCAGCGGCCTCGTTGCCGGCCACCTTCTCGCAGTACGAGAGCACGGCGTCGCCTCGCGCAGCGCACAGCCCGGCGAGCGCCTCGGGATCCCCGTCGCGCACCCCGGTGGGCGTGACAGCCGTCGCAACCACTTAGCACACACCCCCGCCGGAAAGGCGCGGGCAGGTGGACATGGGTGTCCTAGCATCGAGCATCAGCCAGCAGGCTACCGCCACAAGCCGGTGGCGTGCCGATCTGCACGCCGGGTGGCACGGGCGTCGCCGCTACAGTGCGGCGGCCATGCAGAGCCACGCAGCCCGGCGAAGCAGCCGAGGCACCCGTAATCCGGTTCGCTGCCCGCAGCCGAGGTGAACAGCCATCGTATGCGGTTGCTCTTCGTCCTGGATCAATGGGCCGAGCTGTCGGAGACCTTCGTCGTCAACGAACTGCAGGCGCTGCGGCGCATGGGACACGTCGTGTACGTGCAGGCGGCGCGGCGCGCGCAACATCCGAATCCCGAGGCTCCGGAGGACGTCGAGCTCTTCGTGCTGTCGCAGGACGGTCGCCGGCGGCAGCTGCTCGACGTCGCCTGGCTGGCGAGCCGTCATCCGCTGGCATGCCTGCGCGATCTCGGACGTCGTCGGCGCTGGCGTCGTGAGGAATGGGTTCGGCCGCTACGAGCGCTCGCCGCGGCGGCGCGGCGCCTCGAGCGCGACGGCATCGAGCACCTGCACGCGCACTTCGCGGCGGGCGCGGCCCTCGACGCGCTCCGGCTCGCAGCGCTCACCGGGCGCCCGTTCAGCGTCACCGCCCATGCCTACGACATCTTCATGTCGCCGCGAAACCTGCGCGCGAAGCTCGAAACCGCGGACGCGGTGTTCACGGGCTGCGACTACAACGTCGAGTACCTGCGAACGGCGGCGCCCGGCGCACGCGTGCACGAGGTCGTCATGGGCGTCGATGCCGAGGCGTTTGCGCGCCGAACCGCGCTGCCCGGGGGCCGCACGGTGCTCGCCGTCGGTCGGCTGATCGAGAAGAAGGGATTCGACGTGCTGGTGGACGCCGCGGCGTTGCTGGGGCAGGGAGTGCGAGTCCGGATCGTCGGCGACGGTCCGCTGCGCGGCGAGCTCGTGGCGCGGATCGAGGCGTCGGGCGCCCCTGTCGAGCTGCTCGGCAGCCTGCCTCCGGCGCAGGTGCGCCAGGCGCTGGAGGAGGCTGACGTCCTGGCGATGCCGTGCGTCGTCGCGCGCGACGGCGATCGCGACTCGATGCCGGTCGTCGACAAGGAGGCGATGGCGATGCAGCTGCTCGTCGTCGCCAGCGACGAGGTCGGCCTGCCCGAATGCGTTCTGGCACCGTGGGGCTTTCTCGCGGCCCCGGGGGACCCGCGGGCGCTCGCTCAGGCGCTGCGCCGGGCATTCGCGCTTGGGCCGCAGGAGCGCATCCGAGCCGGCGATCAGGCGCGTGCGTGGGTCAAGCGCCACGCCGACGTCGACTCCCAGACGGCCCGTATGAGCGCGGTGATCGACCGGACCGATGAGTCTGCACGCGACCTGCGGTGGAGCCCCCACAACGCCATGGAGCGCGCTCGGCGGGAGAACTGAGCGTCTCCCGATGGGTCCGGTTCATTCGGGCTCGATCGGGTAGCCCAAAGCTAACCCCCCCCAAAAGGAGGCGCATATGTCGGACACGGACACAGAGACAACCGATGTCAAGACGCTGCACGAGGACACGCCGACTGGTAGCGGCGACTCCGCGAGCCAGGGCGCCGGGGCGAGCCCGCTTCCCGCCGATCCCGAGCAGACAGACGACCCCAAGAGCGGCGGCACTCCGGTCCATCGCGCCCCGGCCGAGGACAGCCCGCAGTCCTAACGACCTGATCGGTGCTCGACTCCGGCAACAGTCGCCGGGGTCGGGTGGCTGACGGCTACCCCGCGGGCGCCACCAACACCCTCAGCCGCGTGCTGAGCGCGACCGTCCGCCAACCGGCGGCCATCGCCCAGCGCTGCTCGGGGGTGTGCTGCGGTGGGTAGAAGCCGCGCCCGAGGACGAGCACGTCGTAGCGACCGCGCTTCAGCGCCGCTGCGAAGCTTGCCGCGTTCGCATAACGGCGCAGCCAGCCGTGGTCGAAGTAGCCGACAAAGTCGACGGCATTGCCGATCCGGGTGCCGAAGCTGGGCCAGATGGGGGAGAGGCCGCCGATCGACCAGTCGCCGGCGTGGCCTATCCGCTTGCCTGTCGGCGCGAGGCGGAGAAGGGCGCCCACAGCCGGATCGTCCTCGAGGTAGCGCCCGCCGTTGACGCGCTGCTCGATGCGGTGCACTCCCAGTACGCCAATCAGCGCGGCGACCACCGCCGCTGCGGCGAGTGCGGGCGGGCGGCTGCGCAGTCGCCATACGATCCAGCCCGTGCCCGCGACGATGCCCAGCGCCACGAGCGCCAGCGCGATCTCGCGCGGGCTTGACACCTCAAAGCCCTCGTAGGCGCCCCAGATCGCCGCCACCGCCAGTCCAGCCTCCAAGACCCGCGCCGGCAGCGACGTGAGGCGTCCGGCGGCCCATGCCACCAGCGGCGCAGCGAGCAGCAACGCCGGCACGGCGTAGCGGGTGTTGACGCTCGCCAGCGATGGGTCATCCCTCAGGCCCAGCGCGCTGAACGGCGTCACCGCATAGACGGCGGCGAGCAGGATCGCCGCGATCGCCAGGACGATTACGCGGCGGTCATCGCCGGGCCGGCGTGCGCGCAGCACGGCCGCGAGCACGCCGGGCAGGCAGACGATCGGCAGGGGCCCCAGCCCTTCGAAGATCTCGCGCGCCAGCTGGGGCAGGATCCGCGGCTGGTCGAGGTACCCAGCAACCGTAAAGCCGGCGAGGTCGCGCAGCACGTCGGGCGGAGCATCGAAGATCGTGATCCCAAACGGCGCGATGTTGACCGGAAACAGCGGGTCGCCGGACTCGACGAGGTTGCGCACAAGCCAGACGACGATGCCCAGCGCACCGAGGCTCGCGACGAGCAGCGCGTCGCGCAGCACGACCCGCGCGGGCTCTCGCTGCGCTGCCCGCCCAAGCATCCAGACCAGGACGACCGCCGCCAGCGAGGTCAGGCCGTACCACTTCGTCCCACACGCGACGGCGAGCGCGACGCCCGCCAAGACGAGGTCCGAGCGCCGGCGCGTCCGCGCGTGACGCAGGAGGAACAGGACGCCGCAGGCGAGCATCGCCCACAGCAGCGAGTCCGGCAGCGCGCGCGGGATCGACGCCAGGCCGGCGATCGGGATCGAGACGCACGCCGCGCCCGCGAGGATCGCCGCGGCCGGCGGCGCGCGGAACTCGCGCGCGATCGCGCTGACGGCGATTCCGGTGACGAGCAAGAAGAACGCCGTCGGAAAGCGGGCGAGAAAGTCGTTGTGCCACGGAAGGACGGTTCCCAGCAGGACGACATCGCCGTTGTTGGGGTAGTAGCCCTGAGACTGCAGCGGTACGAACTGGTCGATCTGCCACAGCGAACCGGTCTGGATCCAGCGCCCGATGTTCGGCATGTGAAATGTCAGCGGATCGACCCCGACGAGCTCGTCGCCCGCCCAGCGGCCGAGGTCCGCGAGGAAGGCGACGGCGGCGAACGCCGAGGCGAGCGCCGCCAACGCCCACGACACCGGTCCGCTAGGCGGCGGCGTCGGAGAACATTCCTCAGCGCGCTGTGGCGCTACGGCAGGCCTCAGGAGCGCGGTGAGCCCGACAGCGGTCGCGCAGGCCACGAGCACGGTGAACCGATCGAGGACGCCGAGCGTCATCGGCACGAGATGCACGCCGATCAGCACGGCCGAGCCGACGACGATGCACGCCAGTGCCTTCTGCACTACATCGAGATGCTGCAGCCGGCGCCGCACGACGATTGCGGTCACCACCGCGACCGCGCCGAGCATCGCGGCGAAGAGGGCGAGTCCGGCGAGGAAGTCCTCCAGGGGCATGAGGCGGGCAGGCTAGCCGCTTCACCCGCTGCTCCGGCCCGTATCGTGGCGCTGTGTCACGGGCCGCGCAGATCTCTGTTCTCGTCGTCACCTACGACCACGGCGACGAGATCGACGCGTGCCTGGACGGCGCGCTGGCACAGGAGGCTCCCGACCTGAGAGTCGAGATCGTCGTCGCCGACAACGCCTCGCGCGACGACACGGCCAAGCGCGTGCGGGCGAGGAGAGACGGTGAGCGCGTCAAGCTGCTGGAGATGGGCTCCAATCGCGGTTTCGCGGCCGCGGTCAACGCGGCATTCGACGCCTCGACCGGCGATCAGGTCCTGATCCTCAACCCGGACTGCGTCATGGACGCCGGCTGCGCGGCTGCGCTGCTGGCGCATCTTCAGCGCACGCCACGCGTCGCGCTTGCCGCGGCGCTGTTGCACGATCCAGACGGGTCGCCACAGCTACATGCCCGCCGCGACCTCGACCTCGTGGGCGCGCTGTGGGCGTTCACGACGGTCGGGCGCCGGCTGGACCGGATGCGTGGCAGCCGCGCCCGGGCGCGGCGACGCTACGAGGAGCTGTGGGCGGCCGGGCCGCCACGCGAGCCGGTCGCCGTCTTCTGTCCGGCGGCCGCGTGCGTGATGGCCTCGCGGCGCGACCTCGAGCCGAGACCCCTCGACGAGCGGTTCCCGCTGTTCTTCAACGACGGCGAACTCTGCGCGCGCCTCGCGCGGGCGGGCCGCGGCGTCGAGATCGTTCCGGCCGCGACGGCGGCACACGGCTACGGCACGAGCGTGACGCGCGCGCAGCGCGCCGACCCAGCGCGGATGCGGGCCGAGTGGGTCGCGTCGCTGCGTCGCTACGCGGGCCGCCACTGGTCCACGCCCGCGCGGGCCGCGCTCCCCGCCCTGCTGCTCGCCGACGCGGCGGCGGGCGCGGCGCTGTACCTGGCGCGCCGGGAGGATCCGCGCGAGGTGCGCGGGACGCTTGGCGGCCTGGGCCTGCCGGGCGGACCTGCGCCGCTGCTCACGCCGACCTGGCGGGAGCGGACATGAGTGCCGGCTCGATCGAACCCGTGCCGGGTGGGCGCGAGCGCCCGAGCGCCGGCTCCGGGCTGCGCATCCGCGCTGCCCGCGGCACGATCGTCAACGCTGCCTTCCTCGTGGGCGTCAACACGCTCGCTCTCGTGCGCGGGTTCCTCGCCTCCGGCTTCCTTGCTCCGGCCGCGTACGGCATCTGGGGCGTCGTGCTCGTCGTCCTCTACACGCTGCAGTTTCTGCGCCAGGTCGGGATCAGCGACAAGTACATCCAGCAGGACGAGGCCGATCAAGAGCTTGCGTTTCGCAAGGCGATGACGTTCGAGCTGACTGTGTCCGGCATCGCGCTGGGGATCGGCGTCATCATCGTCCCGTTGGTGGCGGTGGTCGTCGGCCGGGCCGAGGTGATCGCGCCCGGCCTCGTCTCGCTGCTCGTCATCCCCGCGACCGCGCTGCAGGCGCCGCTGTGGATCTTCTACCGCCAGATGGACTTCGTTCGCCAGCGCAAGCTGCAGATCCTCGATCCGCTGACCGGCTTCGTCATCGCGGTCGCGCTGCTCGTTGCGGGCCTGGACTACTGGGCTCTGATCGCCGGTGTCGTCGCGGGTGCGTGGATCGGTGCGTTCGTCTCGCTGCGCGCGTGTCCGTACCCCCTGCGGCTGGCATGGGATCGCGACACGCTGCGTTCCTACGCCTCCTTCAGCTGGCCGCTGGCACTCGCCGGCGGCGCCGCGGTCGTCGTCGGCTACGGGCTGCTGCTCGTCGGCGAGGCCGAGCTCGGACTCGCGGGCGTCGGCATCATCACCCTCGCGTCCACGATCTCGCAGTACTCAGACCGCGCCGACCAGGCGATCTCACAGACGATCTATCCGACGATCTGCGCGGTACAGGATCGAGCCGACCTGCTTTTCGAGACCTTCGTGAAGTCCAACCGCCTGGCGCTGATGTGGGGAGCGCCGTTCGGCTTGGGGCTCGCGCTCTTCGCCGAGGATCTCGTCCGGTTCGGGATCGGAGAGCAATGGCGGCCCGGCATCGGGCTCATGCAAGCGATCGGCGTCGCGGTCGCCGTGCATCAGATCGGCTTTAACTGGGACGCGTTCTACCGTGCGATGGGGAGGACGAAGCCGGTCGGCGTCGCCGCCGCGATCGCGATCGTCGCGTTCGTGGCGATCGCGCTGCCGCTGCTGTCAACCGAGGGTCTGCGCGGCCTCGCGCTCGCAACGCTGCTCGTCGAAGGGGTGAACTTCGGCGTGCGGATGTACTACCTGCGGCGGCTGTTCGCCGCGTTTCGCTTCGTCCGCCACGCCGCCCGCGCGCTGCTGCCAAGCGTTCCCGCGGTGGCGATCGTCATCGGGATCCGGCTGCTGCTCGGCGAGGAGCAAACGCTCGTGCAGGCGCTTGGCCTGTTCGCGCTCTACGTCGTGACGACGATCGCGGCGACGGCGCTGTTCGAGCGCCGGCTGCTAGGGGAGATCCTCGCGTACGTTCGCCGCCGGCCGGTGCTGGGGGAGCCGGCATAGCGGCGCGGTCCTGCGGGAATAGACCGTCACGAAGTGCAGGCGTCGGACTTCCGCGTCAGTCCGAGATCCTGGGTCTCGTCGAGCACGATGTGGCCCTGGAGCGAAACCGGAGCGAATTGCATTTGTTGTCTTCGCGTCTTGATTTTCGCGTTTGTGTCGTTGCCGACCGAGATCAACGCGAGCGAGAAATTCAGGTCTTCGGCGAGTCCGCAGCCGGGCTCGTAGACCAAGACGGTCCAGCGTCCGCCGTCATCCTCGGCCACCTCCGTCTTCGGGATCAGCCCGCCGGACGTCCTGACAGCAACCCAGACATGCCGACGAAAGCGGGATGGAGCGCTCGTCAGTGTGCCGCGTGCCGTGAACGTGTTGGGCACCCGCTCGCCGGGCTGCGGCGATGAGATGCTTCCCGCCAATTCGCTGAGCGTGGGAGTAGAGGTCGCGGGCGTCGCTGAGGGCGGCTTGGAGTTCCCGGCGGAGATGAAGAGCCCGATCAAGCCGATGAGGGCGGCGATCACTATCGCAGCTGGCCCCCAGAATGCGGGCTGTTTCCAGAAGGCCGGTGCGTCGTTGTCATGCGTGGACATGGCCGCCCTGAGATGTTACGAACCGCCGACTTCAGGGTTGCCGTTGGCACTTCAGGCTCTGGCTCGTTATTGATGACCTCCGTGCCGACCGCGACGTGCCGGCTGCGCCTGACGACGGCAAACACAAGGCAAGCGACGCGGGCCGCCTGCGCCGGCCCGAGCCGTCAGCGCGGTTGGGCGCGGTGGGCGAGCACGAACGTCGCGTAGGCCAACAGCGCAAGCCCGGCACCGGGCCCGGTCACGCTGCCCCCCCCGGGGTCACGTCCGTCAACTGACCGACGAGGAGCGCCGCGACGGCCACCGCGCTGACGGCGGCGCCCAGCCAGCGCAACGCGGGCGCCTGGAACAGTAAGGCCAGCGCGGTAAGGCCAGCGCGAAGAAGTGCAGCCCGACGACCGCGCAGATCCAGACCGGGATGTATGCGGGGGCGCCGCTCGCTCCCAGCACGCCGGCGCCCAGACCGGCGAGCGCAAACTCGATGAGTGCCTTCGGTCTTGTCGGTCTCGGAAAGCGGCGTGGTGATCTGGGTGCATGTGCTTCCATGCACAGCCGGTGTCTGAGTTGTCACGCCCGGCCGGTGCGGATGAGATGGGATCGTAGGGCTCGAGCCGGAAGGCGTCGCGATTTACCGATCTGCAGGCACCCACGTCACGGCGATCTGCGATGTCACGGTAACGCTGCCGATGTGAGGAGCAGCAGCGATGACACCCTCGTCAATACCGCGCATCTTGACGCGGGCCGCTCGGTCCCGGCCTCCGGGTTGTTGTCGATCGGCCCGCACCGGTGTTGCGACGGGAGCCTGGTGATCTTCTCCAGGGTGCTGGCCGCCTGACCCAGGGCGATCTCTTGAGGAGCCTGCGGGTCGCGCTGTTCATGACCGACAGGGTCGAGCCGTCGATCTGATGTGCGATCATCGCAAGTATCCGGACCGACTCGTGCCGCATGGTGCGCGCTGAGCGGCGGGACCCCTGCGGTACCCTTGCCCAAATGTCAACGCTCGTGCTGGGCAGCCCTCCACCGGAGCTCCAAGCGCTGCTCGAGCGCCGCCGTCGGGCGGGCGCCGACCGCCTCGACGAGGTCTGGCAGGGTGTCCACCACATCGTTCCCGGCCCCAGCTTCGAGCACGCGCCTGTCGCCACGCAGCTGACGCTCCTGCTCGATGCGCCGGCGCGCGACGGTGGACTGCTGCTCGCGATGCACGAGTTCAACCTCGGTGAGTCCGAGCATGATTTCCGTGTGCCCGACGGAGGTCTGCACCGGCCCGGAGCGGCCGGAATGTGGCTCTCGACCGCCGCGCTCGTCGTGGAGATCCTCTCCCCGGGCGACGAGAGCTGGCAAAAGCTCCCGTTTTACGCCGCCCACCACGTCGACGAAATCCTGATCGTCGACCCGACCGACGGGTGGTCACGTGGCTTGAGCTACGTGACGGCGAATACCACCCGCTCCAACGAAGCGGACTGATCGAGCTGGGACCAGTCCAGCTCGCCGAGCAGTTCGACTGGCCGTAACGACGAAACGCAGAGCACCCGCCGAGCGCCCAGTTGGCGCGGGAAGCTGCCGGCGCGAACCACCGGCGTCAACGTCACCGCCTTAACTTGCGCCGGCGTTTCACATAAAGGCCGGCGGCTGGAGCAACGCGTTGACGTGTTCAGGCGGCGCCGTGCGCGTGGCCTGGATCGCGCGGCGCTCTCTCAGGGTCCGCGGCAGGCCGGCGAGCGCCGCGACGCGCCCGGCGATCTCGACGGCGACGAGATGCCGCGGGCGGTTCGTGCGCAGTTCCAGGGCCATCCGGCGAGCCAGCACGGCGGGCCGCGCCCGCGGCAGGCAGCGCGCCGCGCACCAGGCGCTGTTGCGAGCGACGTAGAAGCGGGCGCGAGCTCTGGACCGGGTCGTGGCGCCGAGCTGGTGGGTGACGCGCGCGCCGGGAACGAGCAGCGCGTGATAGCCGCGTAGGAGCGCTCGAAACGCAAGGTCGACGTCCTCGTAGTACAGAAAGAAGCGCTCCTCGTAGCCGCCGAGCTGCTCGAAGACGTCGCGCCGAAACACGGGTGCCGCGCCCGGCGCCGCGAACACGGGGTAGGGGTCGGCCGGCAGCTCGTGCAGCGGCCGGTCGCGCAGGAGCTTGTACGCATAGCCCTCGGGCGCGTACTGATCGCCGGCGCTCTCGATGCGGCCGGTCGCAGCACTGACCAGGACGCTGCCGAGCGCCCACGTGCGACCGCTCCGCGGGGCGGAACGAAGTACCTGCAGCCAGTCGGGTGCCGGCGTCGCGTCGGAGTTCAGGACACAGACCCAGGGCGCCGCGGTAGCCGCAACGCCCCGGTTCGCGCCGCCCGCGAAGCCGAAGTTGCGCCCGAGCGCGAGCGTTGCGACGGCCGGGTGCTGACCGTGGAGCAACGCCAGCGAACCGTCGCTCGAGCCGTTGTCCGCGACGAGGATCTCGTCGGGCGCGAGCGTCTGGGCGGCCAGCGCCTCGAGGCACTCGGGCAGCAGTTGCTCGCCGTCGTAGTTGACGATGACGACCGCGACGCCGGAGCTCATCCGCGGGCGGCGGGGTCGAAGCGCGCGATGAACCCGTCGATGTCGGGACTCGAGAGCAGGTCCACACGCTCCTTGACCAGCTCGGTCGGCCATTCCCACCACTTGATCCGCAACAGCGCCTCGACCTGCTCGTCGGTGAAGCGCCGGGCGATCTCCTTCGCCGGGTTGCCGACGACGATCGCGTACGGGCGCACGTCCTTGGCGACGACCGCCTTGGTGCCGACTACCGCCCCGTCGCCGATCGTCACGCCCGACATGACCGTCGAGCCGTTCGTCACCCACGTGTCGCTGCCGACCACGATGTCGCCGCGGCCGTGGGTGAAGCCGTCCTCGTAGGCGCCCGGCAGCTCGAGCATCGCGCGAAGCCCGTACAGCGACACCCACTCCACGCGGTGCAGGCCGCCGACGTAGAAGTCAGCGTCCGGGGCGACCGAGGCGAAGTTGCCGACGATCACCCGGCCGGTGTCGCCCTTGTACTTGACGACCCGCGGCGCGTAATAGCTCATCCGGCCCATGACGAGCGTTCCTTCGGAGATGTGACGCTGGGCCTCCTCCTGCAGCGCGACCGTGCCCTCGGCGTTGTTCAGCGATCTGCGCAGGTGCTGAACGGCATGGACCCGGGCCTGCAGTCGCCGGTACTCGTGGATCGCGCGCCGGGCCGTCGAGGTCGCGCTTCGGACCAGGCTCGGCATCGCTCGCAGTCTAGTGCCGCGCCTGGCGCCGGCCGGTACGCTCGCAGGCGCATGACTGCCGACCCCGCTCTGGCGGCGCTCTACGAGGCCAAGGCGCCGACCTACGCGGCCTTTGGCAACGGCGCGATCGCCGCCCACGCCCTGCGGCTCTTGCCCGAGCACGGGCGCGTGCTCGACATCGGCTGCGCGTCCGGCGGCTTGCTGGCACTGCTGGCATCCCGGGCGGGCTACATGGCCGGACTGGAGCTGTCGGCGTCCGCCGCGCAGGCCGCGGCCCAGATCGGCCACGACGTCGTGACGGGAGCGCTAGAGGATCCCGACCTGCCGTTCGAGCTGGACTCGTTTGACCTCGTCGTGCTCGCCGACGTGCTCGAGCACCTGTCCGATCCCGCGGAGGCGCTGCGGCGCGCCGTCGGATGGTGCCGGACGGGCGGGTTCGTGCTCCTGAGCGTCCCCAACGTCGCGCACTGGCGCGCGCGGCTGGAGTTGCTGCGCGGGCGCTGGCCGCAGGAGGAGAGCGGCACGTTCGATTCCAGCCACTTGCGCTGGTTCACGCCCGCGTCGGTGGCACAGCTGCTGGCGAGCGCCGGCCTCGGCGATGTGCAACTCGACGCGGTCGTCCCCGCGTTGCGCAATCACCTCGGACTCCGACGGGTCGCCGATCGTGCTGAACCGGCATGGCAAGCCCTTGGGCGGCGCTGGCCGGGCCTACTTGGCTACCAGGTGATCGGGATCGGGCGCCGGTAGGGACGTTCGCGAAGCGAAGCCCGCCGCGTTCACCACGGAGGGTGCTGGATCGCTGCCGGGATGCCGGTTGGCGCTACCGGGTGGCTGAAGAGGTAACCCTGGGCTTGGTCGCAGCCCAACGTTCGCAGACGGTCGAGCTGACTGCTGGTTTCGACCCCCTCGGCGATCGAGCGCAGTCCGAGGTTGGCGGCGAGGTCGACCACGGCCGAGACGATGCGGTCGTCCTCAGGGTTGGTGCGCAGACCTTGGACGAAGGATTGGTCGATCTTCACGAACGTGAGGGGCAGCCGACGTAAGTGGGTGAGTGAGGCGTAGCCGGTGCCGAAGTCGTCGAGGCCGATCTGTACGCCAAGCTCTCCGATGCGACCGAGTTGTTGGAGGAAATCCGCGTCGAGGTCGATGATTGCCGTTTCGGTGAGCTCGAGATGCAGGCAGTTCGGGTGCAGGCCGGTCTGCTGAAGGGTCGTGCGTACGACGCTCGTCAGGTCGCCGGCCTGGAACTGACGCGAGGAAAGGTTGACCGCGACGGTCAGCCGACGCTGCGGGAGGTCGGCTGGTTGCCAGCGGCACGCTTCCAGGCAGGCCATGTGGAGGACCTGCGCGCCGAGCGGCACGACGAGACCGCTGTCCTCCGCGGAGGGGACAAAGGCGGCGGGGAGGGTGACGGAGCCGTCGGGCTCGGTGATGCGAGCGAGGGCCTCGAAGCCGGCGACGGTTCCGCTGGCAAGGTCGATGATCGGCTGGTAGTGGACGATGATGCGATCGTCGTCCAGGGCCGATTGGAGCGTTCGTAGTGCGATCGATCGCTCTTGGACCTGACGTCCGAGGGCCGCGTCGAACACTTCGGCGTGCCCTCCACCATGCGACTTGGCTTGGTACATGGCCGTGTCGGCTTCTTTGAGCAGGGTCTCCGACGTGCCTCGTCCGGCAATCGAGACGCTGATGCCGACGCTCGCTGCAACACGTTCACCATCCTCCGATCCCACGCTACGGTGGCACAATTCGGTGACAAGCCGCGCGCCGATGTCTACGGCCTGCAGTTGGCTTTCGACATCGGGCGCGAGTACGACGAATTCGTCGCCGCCGATGCGGGCGACGGTGTCCATCGGCCGCAGAACCGCGACCAGCTTGTCGGCGACCTGTCGCAGCACGCAGTCGCCCGCAGCATGACCTTGGGTGTCATTTACCTGTTTGAATCGGTCGAGGTCGACGAACAGGACAGCCGTACACCGGCCGGAGCGCTTGGCGTGCGCCAGCGATTGGTCGATGCGGTCCACGAGCAGAGCCCGGTTCGGCAGGCCGGTCAGCGCGTCATGCGTAGCCTGCCTCGTGAGAGCGACCTGAGCATCCTGCAAGTCCGCCATCCGCTCGCTCTGCGCCTGGCTGAGGCGGGCGATCTCCCGATCCTGGGCCTTCAGAGCGGTGAGGTCGGTGAATGTCAGGCACGTGAGATGCTCGCCATCGACCACGAGGGGCGAGCTTCCCACCTGGACTGGAACGGCCGCGCCGTTGCCGTCGATGAGATCGAACTCGATGTTGGCACCGAGCCCGTCGGGGCCGCGGATCTCCTCCGAGCCGATTGGGGCGCCGGTGGCAAGGAACGTCGCCAGCGCCGCTCCCACGATCGTCTCTCTGGAGCACGACAGCATCTCTGCCAGTCGGCGATTGGCATACAAGATGAGTCCGCCCGACGACAACGTCGCCGCGCCGTCGCGCATGTTCTCGACGAACATCCGGTACGGCCGGTCAGCGGTCGACAGCGTGAACACCCGCTGACCAGATTCGCCGTCGGAGACGACAAGGGCGTCGACCTCACCGTGGCGGATCGCTCGCAGCGTGTCCTCCGCCTCCGCCAAGCGCAGGAGAGCGTCCGAGCGCGTCGCTGTGTGCAGGTCTGCCCGGTTTGTCGCGGCGAGCATCTCGACGGGACCGGTATCGATCCCGTCGGCCCGTGGTGCAGCCAGGGGCAGAGGTCGCATCGTAGGGGGCGGGCGCGGCATGCAGCGCCTAGCCGAGCGGTGCCGGAGCGGCTTTGGCGGTCATGACAGGCAGTCCGGATGGATCTGCAGACCGACGAGGACACGTTTGGTGTCGGACAGATCGCCGATGATCTTGCGCAACGGCACGGGAAGGCGGCGAACCAACGTCGGAATGGCCAGAATGTCATCGGTCCGCGCCAGCGACGGGTTCTCGACCAGGTCGATGATCTCGATCTCATAGCGCCCGGCCAGATGCTTTTCGCACAGGCTCTTGAGATTGACGAGCGCGTGCAACGACTTAGGTGACTGACCTGCGACATACAACCGCAGGTGCCAGACCTCGTCTGCGGTGGCGGCGACAACAGCGGGTTCGTTGACCGCGTTCACAATGCACCCACGTCCAGCTCGCCGATATGGGCGATGTACTCGTCGGTGTCGGCCCGCCGCAGCCGGCCCTGCTCGGCGCGCTGCCCGGCTCGATCTTCGACACCCGTCGAACCGTGGCTCAGCAGGCGTCCGACGATGTCGGCCTCGTCTTCGAACTCACGCCACAGGGCCGCGGTGTGTGCCTCGACCGATTCCCGACGCCGTTCGAGGTTGACCCGGCGCTGCTCGAGATCCTCCAGCCTCGCGGTCCCGTCGGAGCGCTCCTGCGCCTCCTGGGCCTGGCGGGCCGACCCGGTGAGCACGCCTTGGGGACCGACGTAGACGTCGGCCAGTTCGATGCCTTGGTCTGTGAGCAAGAACTCGCGGATCTGATTTGAGTGCGCCATCCCGCGCGACTTGAGCACGTACAAGACCCGGTTGTGCTCTCCGTTGCCCTCCATCGTCTTGAGCAGAATCCAGGTGTCGACCAGCGAAGCGATCTGCTGGTCGGCTAGGGCCGGCTCTGCGTCGGAGGTCAGGCTCGTGAACAGGGCTGTTACGCCCTTGGCCTTCAAGAAGTCGACCTGACGGGTAAGCATCGCCGACACATCGGCTCCCGTTCCGATCCGCAGGAGGTCTGACACGGGGTCCATGACAACTGCGGCAGGATCGAACTCGTCGACGAACTTCTGCATCGCGAAGAGGTGCGCCTCCAGGCCGAGGACGCTGGGGCGAAAGCAGCGGAACTGCAGCAGCCCGGCGTTCACCCACTGCCACAGGTCGATTCCAACGGAGGACATGTTCCGTACGATCTCCGCCTCGGACTCTCCGAATGCGAAGTACAGCGCTCGTTCCCCGCGCCTGCAGGTGGCGTCGCAGAACTGCGCCGCCAACGTCGACTTACCGGTGCCGGCGGTGCCGTTGACCAGGACGGTGCTTCCCTTGTAGAAGCCACCGTCACCGAGCATCGCGTCAAGGCGCGCCACGCCCGTGGATAGCCGTTGCGTGGACGCGCTGTTGCGTAGACCCGGTGACGTGATCGGGAGGACCGACATACCGGATTCACCGATGAGAAACGGATACTCGTTGGTCCCATGCAGCGACCCGCGGTACTTGAGGATTCGCAGTCGCCTCGTGGAGGTCTGCTCGGTCACGCGGTGGTCCAGAACGATCACGCAGTCCGAGACGTACTCCTCGATGCCAAAGCGGGTCAGGGTCCCGTCGCCCCGCTCGCCGGTGATCACCGCCGTCACCCCTCGCTCCTTGAGCCAGCCGAACAAGCGCCGCAACTCGGAGCGCAGAACGGCACGGTTCGAAAACGCCCCGAAGAGATTTTCGATCGTGTCGATCACCACGCGTTTGGCGCCGATCGTGTCCACAGCCGTGCCCAGCCGCAGAAACAGCCCGTCGAGGTCCCAGTCGCCCGTCTCTTGCATCTCACCGCCCGGCACCTTGACGTGATCGATCACGAGCATGCCGTCGTCCTTGGACTGAGCGAGATCGAATCCCAGCGAGGCGACGTTGGCGATCAGGTCGTCGGCGGACTCCTCGAAGGCCATGAACACCCCCGGCTCGTTGAACTGGGTGATTCCACGGACGAGGAATTCCATCGCGAGGAGCGTCTTGCCGCATCCGGCCGGGCCGCAGACGAGCGTTGGTCGCCCCTGAGGCAGACCGCCGCCCGTCACCTCGTCAAGCCCGCTGATGCCTGTCGGTGTCTTCGGCAACTCTTCCATCCGCGCGGCCGCCCCTCGTGTTGTGGTCATCTCATCAGCCCCGGTTACCGTTGCGGCCATGGCGTTTGGCGTCCTCTCGTTCGGGAGGCCACGCGCCGGTGACGACGCGACGGCCCATGCCGTCATGCGCGCCCATACCATGCGTCGAGGCTGTAACGACCAGTCCTGAGCACCATCCAAGCCGACCGGAGCTACATACGACGCATGTCGGCACGTCGTCCGCGTGGCTTGAGGCGTTGGGGCCTGGCGTCGTCATGTTGGTCGCGCAAGCCGCAACCGAAGACAGGTTCTAAGCTGCCGCCCCCATGGGCCTGCGCGACGTTCGCTACGACATGAACCACGGCGCCGCGCGGCGCATCCTCATGCCGACGCTCCGGTCGTGGGCCGCATCGCATCCGAAGGACGCCGAGGTCCTGGAGGTCGGGGCCGGACATTACGACCACCGGCCGCTCTTTCGCTGCACGCTGACGAAGTTCGACGCCGACGAATCGCAAGGCCCCGACATCGTCGGCGATGCGCACGCGATGCCGATGGACGACGACCGCTTCGACGGGGCGCTCGCGATCTCCGTCCTGGAGCACGTCGACGATCCCTACCAGGTCGTCCGCGAGATGTTCCGGGTGCTCAAACCCGGCGCCCCGGTGCTGGCGTGGATCCCGTTCACGTTCGGCGTGCACGGTTTCCCCGAAGACGTCAGCCGCTTCACGACGTTCGGTATGCGCCAGCTCTTCGAGCGCGCCGGCTTCGAAGTCACGCGGATCGACGAGAAGCCCTACTCCGGCGCGTTCCTGCAACTCACGAACCTCGTTCACTTCCTGCTGCCGCGCACGCACCCCCGCCGCTGGGTGCGCCCGCTCAACAAAGCGCTGTTCCTCGTCTTTCGGATGGGCTATCCGCTCGACGAGCGCTTCCGTCACCTGAAGATTAAGACGCTCTACACCGGCGCCGAGATCGAGGCTCGCAAGCCGCAGCCGGCGGGCGGGGATCCAGGCTAGTCCCCGAACCGGCTCACGGCCCGCAGCAAGAACGGGCCGAGCGTCGCCGCGAACACCTCGGTGAGGTGCGTCGTGTCCTTGTGAACCAGCGCGCCGCCGACGACCGGAAAGCACCGGCGCCGGCTGCACATCAACGGCGTGAGATCGACCACGTGGACGCGAGCAGATCTCGCCCGGCGACCCGCCACCGCGCCGGCGTCACGCCTCAGCACGCTGCTGCGACGCACGGCGCAGCTGGCGGCCGCAGAACGGCGCGCGGCGATCGCCCGCAGCACGCAGCGGACGGCGCGGCGGGAGTTCAGCGGCGTATCGCGGATGACGACGATGTGCTTGACCGACCGTGGCAGGCGGTTCCACGCGTCGATGTAGCCCCGCACCTGATATTCGAACGCGTTGCGGCCCTTCGGGGCGATCACTCCTGCGGTCGCCCGCTGGGCCACGAACACCGTCCGTACGCTCGGGTGGTCGACGAACCACTGGCGCACGGACGCGTTCCAGCGCGTGCAGCCCGCCCGCTGCGCTCGCGGCAGGGCCGATCGCGCCGTCGAGAAGGGGCAGCTCGCGCGCGTGAGCGACACGCCGCGCCAGCGCTTGGATTGTGCGACAACCTCGAACGCTCCCCGCAGGTGCTGGGCGTGACTGTCGCCGACGAGCGCGATCGTGCTCCTGGCCGCCACCGCCCGGGCGCCGAATAGGCAGGCGTACGGCGAACTCTTCTGGATCGGGGTGCAGCGGGCGTTCGGCGCGATCAGCGCGTCCATCGGCTCGGGCACGACCGCTAGACGCAGCGCCGGGTTGTCGCAGCGACGGCGCGGATTGCGTGCCGCGGCGCCGAAGCAGGGCGGCTCGACGAGCGGCCTGATCGCCGCGATGACTGGGCCGTTGTTCGGGAAGCGGTCGGTGCAGGTCCACACGTGGGCGCATAGCGTGTCGTCGCGCCAGCGCGTCTCGACCTGCCAGGCGTAGCGGCCCATGTTGAGGTTCACCTCCGCGGGCCTGAACGTCGCTTCGACGGTCCGCGCGTCGGGCCGGCTGACGGCCGCGGACACGGGGCGAACCGTGAGCGCGTTGCCGCGCCCGTCCAGGCGCGAGTAGCGCAGGCCCGTCTCGCCCTGCCGCGCAACGACGCAGATGCGAGAACGCTCGCGCGCCTTCATGCCGAAGAAGAAGCGCACGCAGATCGCGCGCCCGGCGCGTGTCGAGAGCTGGTCGGCGCTCCAGTCGCCCGCGGTGCTGACGCGCAGCAGCAGGTCGGTGCCGACCTGGCCGAGCGTCACCTGCACGAGGTCAAGCGGCCCGCCCGCGACCTCGGCGGGCGCGTCCGCATGCGGCCTGGGATCGCGCACGGACGGCGCCGCAGCGGCGGGCGCACAGGTCAGCGCGACGACGACGACGAGCAGGCCGGTCGCGCGGCCGCGCAGCCGGTGGTCGAGAGCGATCGCCACAGCGCCGACATCATGGCTGTAACGGCCATATCCGGGGTCCCGAGTACGGTTCCGAGCGAGATGCACGCTCGGACGCTCGTTCTCGTGACCCTGCTCGCGCTATCGGCGCTCGTCGCCATGCAGGCGACGGCGACCGCCGCCAGCCAGACGCGCGTCTGCGCCGAGCCGAGATATCCGGGCAACGGCTACTTCACGTCGCTCACCGTCAAGGGCGTCGGCTGTGCGACCGGCTCGAAGCTCGCGTTCGCCTACTACCGCTGCCGGATCCATGCCGGCGGCCGCAAGGGCCGCTGTACGAACAAGGTGCTCGGCTACGGCTGCACCGAGAAACGCAACTCGATCCCCACGGAGATCGACGCCCGCGTGACCTGCAAGCGCGCCGGCCGGACGATCACACACACCTATCAGCAGAACACATAGGCCGGCGCGCGGTCGCCGGCGTTCGGATTCGCGAACGCCGGTGGCCGCCCGCGATGGGCGGCCACCGGGTGCGACGCGGTCTCGGGCTCAGGCGTTGGAGCCCGCAGACTCCAGGCCGACCTCGTGGCGGACCCGCGGCAGCCAGTTCAGCCGGTGCGGGAGGTACCAGTTCGCCTCGCCGAGGAGCTTCATCGTCGCGGGCAGGAGCACGCCGCGCACGATCGTCGCGTCGATGAGGATCGCGACCGCCAGGCCGACGCCCATCTGCTTGAACTCCAGCGAGCTCAGCGTCGCGAAGATCGCGAAGACGGCGACCATGACGATCGCCGCGCTCGACACGACGCCCGCCGTCTGCTTGATGCCCTGGGCGATCGCGTCGGGCGTGCTCAGCCCGCGACCAGCCGCCTCGCGGATCCGGCTGAGGATGAAGACGTGATAGTCCATCGACAGGCCGAAGAGGATCACGAAGAGGAACAGTGGCAGCCAGGATGTGACACCGCCGATCGACTGGAAGCCGAGCAGGCCCTCGCCGTGGCCGTCCTGGAAGACGAACTTCAGGACACCGTAGGAGGCCCCGACCGACAACAGGTTCAGCACGATCGCCACCATCGGGATGACGATCGACCGGAACGTCACGAGCAGCAGCAGGAACGTCAGGCCGAGCACGAAACCGAAGACGAGCGGCAGGTGGGACTTCATCGTGTCGTTGAAGTCCTTCGAGCCGGCCGTCATGCCCGTGACGTTCACCTGCGCTTCGGTCGCGCCGATCGTCGCGGGGATGACATCCTCGCGCAGCCGCGCCAGCGCGGCCTCCGACGCGGCGTCGGTTCCGTTGCCCGCGAGTGGGATGTCGACGAGCGCCAGCGTGTTGTCCGGGTTGGTCGTGACCGTGCCGGCTCTGCCGAGCCCCGGCGTCGTCGTGGCCTTCTCCTTCAGCGCGACGATGCCGGCTTGGATGTCGGGCGAGCGCACGTCGTCAGCCTGGATCGCGACGACTGCCGGCTCCGAGCCGCCGGGGAACGCGGCCTCGATGCGATCGTGGGTCTGCATGATCGGCAGCGACCGCGGCAGGCCGGCGAGGCCGGGGTTGATCGTGTGCAGGCCCAGCGCGGGAATCGCGAGTGCCACCATCAGCCCGCCCGCGACCACGAGGAAGACGACAGGCTTGGCGAGGACGCGCCCGATGATCGCGCCCCAGACCCGCGACTCGCCCCTGTTGCGGTGACGCAGCTTGGCGATGTAGGGCACGCGGCCCTTCTCCGTCCAGCCCTTCTCGCCCAGAAACGAGAGCATCGCAGGCAGGACCGTCAGCGAGCCGAGGATCGCGACCGCGACGACGAGGATCGTCCCGACGGCAAAGGACTCGAAGACCGCGTTGCCGGCAAGGAACATCCCGGCCATCGCGACCATGACGGTGAAGCCGGAGACGAGAACCGCTCGCCCCGATGTCGCCGCGGCGGCGTTGAGCGCGGCTTCCGGCGATCGGCCGGCGTCGCGTTCCTCCATCTCTCGGCGCAGGTAGAACATGCAGTAGTCGACGCCGACGGCGAGCCCGACGAGCAGCACGACCGACGAGATCGCCTCGTCGAGCGCCATCAGCTGGCTCACGGGCCCGAGCAGGCCGATCGTGCCCATGACGGCCGTGACCGCGAGCAACAGCGGCAGGCCGGCGGCGACGAGTGCGCCGAAAGCCACGACGAGGATGATGAGCGTGATCGGCAGCGAGAGGTACTCGGCGCGCTGGAAATCCTTCTCGGAGGCATTCGTGAGCGCCTTCGTGGCGCTCGCGCCGCCGAACTGCTCGATGCGCACCCCGGGATGGGCTCGCTGCGCGGCGGCGGTGGCGGCGAGCGTCGCGTCGACGCGGTCGGCGGCCAGCTTGTGGTCGCCGGCGATCTTGAACGTCACGAGGGCCGAGCGGCCGTCCTTGGAGACGAGCCCCTCGTCACCGGCCTGATCGGGCGATTGCACGTCGCTCACATGCGTCGTTGCACGCAAGCGGCGCACGACGTCCTGCACGGCACTGCTCAGCTGCGGATCGCCAGCCGTGGCGGCGGCGCCTGTGAGCTGCACGAGCACCTGCTCGCTCGCCTGCTTGGGAAAGCCGGCTGCGATCGCCTGCTCGGCGATGCGGGATTGACCGTTGCCGGTCTCCTCCCGGTTGAGCTGCTTCTGCCCGATCGCGCCGCCGGCGATCGTCGCGATGACGACGAACGCGATCCATCCGAGGATCGCCTGCTTTCTATGCTGCGCGCTCCAGCGGCCGGCGCGCGCCGCGAGGTTGGGTTGCACGGGGAGCTCCTTTGGGATCGTCTGCACCACTCCAGATTGGAGGTGCGCCGTCCCGCCGGTGATACGGAGATCTGGTGTCTTGGGGTGCGGTCAGCCGCACTCGCGGGTTTGAGTCCTCGTGCTAGGACTCGATCGAAATCCCGACTCAGCTGCGGCTATTGCTGGAGCCGGCGTAGCGCACGACGCCATCCTCGCGCCGCTCCACGACCCGGCCCTCGTCGATGAGCAGATCGATGTGCCCGAGCACCTCCGATAGCGTCAGATAGGCCTGCGTCACCGCGACGTCACCCCACAGCGCCTGGGCGATCTCGTGCGCGGTCAGCGGCTGCGCAGCGATCACGCGGCGGATCTTCTTCGACCGGCGTGCGTGCAGCGCAAAGCGCTCGTCGATGAGCGCGACGTGGTCGACGACCGGCTCCCCGTGGCCGGCCAGAACGAGCTCGACGTTCTCCATCGCGCGGGTGGCGCGCAGCGACGCCGTGTAGTCGACGAGCGAGCGCGCGCGCTGGGGCTCGCCGCGCTCCTCGCCGCCGTCGATCCAGTCCAGCGGCCGCGAGATCAGCGGGTTGGAGGAGATGTGCTTGATGAGATGGTCGGCGCCGAGGACGATCTGACGCTCGGCGTCGTGGAAGATCGTGTCCGAGGTCGAATGGCCGGGTCGGTGCAGGACACGCAGCGTGCGGTCGCGCAGCGCAAGCTCGCAGCCGTCCGTCAGCCGCCGCGTCACCGTCACGGGTGCGCCCCATCCGCGAAAGCCCTGCCATGCCGCCAGCAGCGCGTGGCGAACGTCCGCAGCAATGCCCTGCTCGGCCATGATCTGCTCGGCGAACGCGTCGTTGGCGTCCATTCCCTCGGCGTAGCGCTCCAGCCACGGCGCGAGCCCGTCCAGCGCCGCGACCTCGGCGCCCGAGCGCCGTTGCAGGATCGAGGCTAGGCCGAAGTGGTCGATGTGCCCGTGCGAGATGACGATCAGCTTTAGATCCTCGACGCGGCGCCCGTGAGCGCCCAGCGCACGCTCGATCTCGTCCAGTGAGGTGCCCGAGTTCGGCCCAGTATCGAGCAGCGTCAGCGGCTCGTCGTCGATCAGGTACGCGTTGACACGCCCGACCTGAAACGGCGTCGGGATCGGCAGGCAGTGGATGCCGGCCTCGGCGGCGCGCGCGAGTGCGGCGGCCGCTTGCTCGGAGCTCACGTCGGGGAGCGGATGATCGCCAGCACCTCGTCGCGGCGGCGCTCCATGTCCTTCATCGAGACGAGCGACTCCAGGCACAGGCGCATGAGCGGCTCGGTGTTCGACGTGCGCACGTTGAAGTGCCAGTCGTCGTAGTCGACGGAGACGCCGTCGAGATGGCCGATCTTGGCGTCGCCGTAGCGTTCCTCGATCGTGGCGAGACGGCCTTCGGCGTCCTCGACCTCGGAGTTGATCTCGCCGGAGATGAAGTACGTCGAGCGGTAGTCCTCAAGCAGTTCGCTCAGCTTGGCGTCCTCGACGCTCAACAGCTCCAGGATGAGCAGCGCCGGGATCGTGCCGCTGTCGGCGCAGTAGAAGTCGCGGAAGTAGTAGTGGCCCGAGACCTCGCCGCCGAACATGGCGCCCTCGTCTCGCATCCGCGTCTTGAAGAACGCGTGGCCGACGCGGTTGGGGTGCGCGGTGCCGCCCTCGCGCCGCACCGTGTCGGCGACGGCGCGGCTCGCGCGGACGTCGTACAGGATCGCCTCGCCGGGGCTCTTACGAAGCAGCGAGTCGGCGAGCAGCGCGGTGAGGAAGTCGCCGTCGACGAACGCGCCGGTGTCGTCGATGAAGAAGCAGCGGTCGGCGTCCCCGTCCCAGGCGATCCCGAGGTCGGCGCCCTCTTCGACGACCTTGCGCATGATGAACTCGCGGTTCTCGGGGAGCAGCGGGTTGGGCTCGTGGTCGGGGAACTCGCCGTCCGGCACCCAGTAGGCGGTGACGAGGTCGAGCCCGAGGCGCTCGAGCAGCGGACCGACCATCGGGCCGGCCATCCCGTTGCCACCGTCGACGACGACGCGCAGCGGCTTGACGCGGTCGGGGTCGATGAAGCGCAGCGCGGCCGCCCGGAAGTCGTCGTAGATCTCGACCTCCTCGACGCTGCCGCCGCCGGGCGCGTCGCCTAGCCCGGCCTCGATCTTGCGGCGCACGTCCTGGATGCCGGCGTCGCCGCTGAGCGCGATCGCTCCCTCCTTGACGAGCTTCGCCCCCGTGTAGGCCTTCGGATTGTGCGAGGCGGTGCACATCAGCCCGCCGTCGAGCTCGCGTGCACCGACGAGCCAGTAGAGCATCTCGCTGCCGACCATTCCGGCATCGACGACCGTCGCGCCCTCGGCGACCATGCCGTCGCGGTAGCGCCCGGCGAGCTCCGGTGCGGTGAGGCGCATGTCACGGCCCAGGCCGATCCGCAGCTCGGAGGTCGGCTTGCCCGACAGCTCGGACAGCACCTGAGCAAATCCGCGTCCGACGGCCTCGGCGACGTCGCCGTCGATCTGGTCGCCGTACAGGCCGCGGACGTCGTAGGCCTTGAAGATCTCTGCGGGAATGGTGGCGGGCATCGCCTGAGGATGGTAGTGAGGCCGCCGCGCAGAACGTTCCACGGAGGCGCCCGCACGCGACCGATGCTCCCGCGGCCGGCCGGCGTTCTAGAATCGCCCCATGTCCGGTCACTCCAAGTGGGCATCGATCAAGCACAAGAAGGCGGTCGTCGACTCCCGCCGCGGCAAGCTGTTCACGAAGCTCGCGCGCGCGATCACGACCGCCGCGCGTGACGGCGGCGGCGAGCTCGAGGGCAACCCCGCGCTGCAGCTCGCCGTGCAGAAGGCGCGGGACGCCTCGATGCCAAAGGACAACATCGAGCGCGCGATCGCCAAGGGCACCGGCGCCGGCGCCGACGCCGCAGCGATCGAGGACGTCATGTACGAGGGCTACGGGCCCGGCGGCGTCGCGCTACTGATCGAGGCGATGACGGAGAACCGCAACCGCACGGGCGCCGATGTGCGCCATGTGCTGGGCAAGCACGGCGGCAGCCTCGGCGAGCCCGGCTCGGTCGCCTACCTCTTCGACAAGCGCGGCCTGATCCTCGTCGACGCCGAGCGCTACAGCGAGGACGACCTGCTGCCGGCGATCGAGGCCGGGGCGGAGGACATCGCCGAGGACGAGGGCGTCTTCGAGGTCTTGACCGAACCCGCCGACCTGACGGCGGTGCGCGCCGCGCTGGAGGCGGCGGAGATCGAGATCACCTCCGCCGAGGTGGCGTGGCTGCCCAAGGCGCGCGTGCCCGTGGTCGAGGACGACGCCGCCAAGCTGTTGCGTCTCATCGACGCGCTCGAGGACAACGACGACGTCGATGCGGTCCACGCGAACTTCGACGTCGACGCGGACGTGCTCGAGCGCGTGGTGGCGGCGCAGTAAGCGCGGGGCGCACAGCCGCGAGCAGCCGGGACAGGCGGACGTCGACGCACCGGCCTTGGTCGGTTGCCGGCGCACAGCACGCGCAGCTCGGTCTCGATGTACGCCTACCGGGGTCCTAAGGTTCCGCCCAAGACGCGATAGGCCACGCCGATCACGACCGCACGGATCTTGGTGCGCGCGTTGTCAAACGTCTGCGCTCACTGCCATGTTCGAACAGATCATTGCCGACACCCGCGCCGGAGGTTGGCGCAAGCTCAACCGGCGAAAGCTAAGTTAAGTTAAGGTCAACGGTGCTCAGGTCTACACGACGAGCAGGGCAAACCTCCGGGCCAGCGCTGTCAAGACGCTCCAACTCGGCAACGACACCGCGACGCCGCAGTTCGCCATCGCCGTCGATGACGTGTCGGTCCGCGCCGGGGGCTGAATGCGCCGCTGGTGGTCAGCGGGAGGACTCGTGGGCGGGGTTGTTCCGGGTTTGTCGATTATACAGCGACAAACGCGGAACACCCCCCGAGACGAAGAAGACGCAATCGATTTGTCCGGCTCGAGCCGGCTGACACGTGGCGTCCGAGCGTGACAACATTGGCTGCGATTCGAGCATGAGGGTATGAGCGCCCCCGCGCCCGCCAAGCGACAGTCGCGGACAGAGCTCGCTGTGCGCTACGTCTTGCCGGGCGCGATCGCGCTCATCGGCGTGCTCGTCCTGATCTTCAACCACTCGATCAACGGCCTCGAGGGCTTTGCGTTGTTCATCGGCGTCGCCGGTTCGGTCCTGCTGCTCAACGTGCTCTACCGCGTCGGCGTCTCCGGCGACGCCGAGCGCGACCGCGAGGAGCAGGCACGCACGTACTTCGACGACCACGGGCGCTGGCCCGACGAGGAGGGTTGACCTCAGCTCAGC
>JAWVGJ010000042.1:0-7830 GCA_033855115.1 Solirubrobacteraceae bacterium | reverse complement strand
GCTGGCCACCCACCTGGCCGAGAAGGGCGGCGTCTACGTCCTCGACGAGCCGACCACCGGCCTGCACCTCGCCGACGTCGAGCAGCTGCTCGGCCTGCTCGACCGGCTCGTCGACTCCGGCAAGTCGATCATCGTCATCGAGCACCACCAGGCGGTCATGGCGCATGCCGACTGGATCATCGACCTCGGTCCCGGCGCCGGCCACGACGGCGGCCGGATCGTCTTCGCGGGCACACCCGCCGACCTCGTCGCCGCCCGCTCCACCGTCACCGGCGAGCACCTCGCGGCCTACGTCGGCACCTGACCGAGGCCCCTCGCTGACACCGTGCGACGAGTTCTCTCATCTGTTTCGACTCGTCCCTCCGGTCAGCCGTCAAGCACGGTCTTCGAATCATCCGGCTGGCATCACCTGAACCGCGAGGCCGCCGCACTCACGTGGGCCGCCGAACAAGGAGACACGTCCTAGCCGACAGGCAGCGTGCAGCGCGAGCGAGCGCGGGGTTGTACCCCAACGGCCCCGGACCCAGACGGATAGCCCGCGGGCCAGGCGGTCAGTGCGTCATATCCTGCTCCGTCCAGCTTGGCTCCGTGCAGATTTGCCGATCCTAGATTGGCGCCGCGCAGGTCGGCGTAGCGCAGGTCGCTGCCGGCAAGATTTGCTCGCTGCAAGGTGGCATGTTGCAGACAGCTCGCTCGGAGGTCGGCGAACGCGAGGTTTGCGCCGGTCAGCTGCGCGCCCTTGAAATCCACCTGGGCGAGGTCCAGACCAGTCATGTTGCGTTCCCGCAGGTCTACGCCGCGTAGAGCGCGCGTCGTCCACACCCTGTCGATCGCGTTTGCCAGCTCTTTCACGTTGCTGCTGTCCTCGACGCGTGAGCGAGCGGGTTGTGCTGGCGGCTGGTGGGCCTCGCCTGATCGCTCCTCCCGCGCAGCGAGCGCCATGACGCTCGCCGCCGCGATGCCGGCGAGCAACGCGACCCATTGCTTGCGGCGCATGGCTGCGGTCAGGAGCCACAGGAAGCGCAACGCAGCCAACCCGAGCACGATCAAGCTAGGGACATCGGCGCCACCGATTCGCAGTACGTAGACGCCGTAGAACCAGAATCCGGCGACGAACAGTGCTTTGACGAGTAGGTCGATCGCCGGGGCTCGCGGCTGGACGTTCCTCAAGCTGGCGAACAGCGCTTGCTCTTGGTTGTAGACGTCCCAATGCTGGGCTCTGACGGCCAGCGGACTGCTGCGGTTTCGTCGAGTCAACGCGCGTGGAGCGTTGAGCAGCATCCGTGCCATCCGAAAGCCGGAGATCGGTCCGCGCAGCACGACGTAGCCCGCCAACGACAGCGACATCACAAAAACCCACAATTGCCCGCCACCCGCATGCAGCAATGCTCCGGCGAGGTCATAAGCGGAACTTGCGTCCGCGCTGGCTAGACGCGTGAGCTGCGCACCGAACGGGTTCAGTTCGACCCACGAGGTCATGAGGCTGAGCACCGTCTGGGCGAGCAGCACCGTGAGGATCAGCAGGCTCAGCGCGACAAAGCGAGGCGGCGCAGGCGGCAGCGAGTCTTCGAAGCGCTGGATGCGCACCAGCTCTTGCCGGCCGTTTTCGTCCAGCTGCCCTGTCGCCAAGCGCCGGCTGTATGCGCGGCCGATGACCTGCAGGTTGCCGCGGATATGGCGCACAAGAAACGTCGAATGCGCGAACGTCGGTCGCACCTTCATCAGCGCGTGCGTGGTCAGCTGGCTGACCCGGCGATCTCCACCCACAGCCTTCACCGATACGGGAGGATCGAGCGCCAGCCCAAGCACGGCGTGATAGGCGCACAACAACCGATCGATATCAACTCGTTGGGGCACAGGAGCGAGGCTCGACCCACCGGCTCGCGCACGGACTGCGTCGTCGTCGCCAGCGACTCGCGCCGGCGTTTTGGAGATCGTGTCCATCGACACGATCTTCTCGCCGATCCCGTGTGCCGTGTGTGATCTTGCTCCCGCGGCGCCTCGCGTGAGCTGGCGGGAATGTCGTCCCGACTTGACTGCCGCCGCGGTGTGCCGGTTAATTCAGCACTGTGATGCCGCCCGCCCGCTGGCACAGGGGAAACACCCGCGGGTGGACGCCTCACAGAGAGCCGGTGTCAGGCTCTCGCCCCAGCTGGCTCGGGCTCGCGGGCGCCAGTTGCGTCGGCGCCGCGCCGTGCGGCCTCCGCCTGCTTGCGTTGATCGAAATTGCCTTGTCTCCTGGCTTCCCCATGGCTTCGGTCGTAAACATCCCAAGGCCGAGCACGCGATGGACGTCCTTCACGGGTCGGCGGGCAGCGGCGTCGACGAGCAGGCTGCGGACATAACTCCTGCAGCGAGTTTCCGGCCCGTGCGGCACGAGCTGCGAGCTCGTCCCGATCGTCAGCGCCTGACCGGCGGTAGCCAGGTCAACGAGAAGCCGTAGGCGGCGGCTGCCGCCTCAGCAGATGGGAAGCCGAAATTCTCGCGCCGGATCACGAGCTCTCCGTCGACCTGGTAGACGGCGAGCGCCGCGACGACCGGCGCGATGGCGGTGTGCGGGCTCTCGACGGTGGCTCCGTCATGCAGTTCGCCGACCAGGCGCGCCGGCTTGCTGGCGTCCAGTCCGCTCGCCAACAGCAGCAGACGGCGCAGCCGGCGCACATGGCGCAGACCGACGATGAGTTGCTCCTTGTTGGACTGCACGATCGGGCGGCGGCCGAACTCCGGGGAGACGCGCACGTCAAGCGCGGCAGACACGAGCCCGGCTTCGCCCTCGACGAGCTCCCAGGCGCAGCTGAGCGCGCCTCCGGCGCCGTCGAAGAGGTCGAAGGCGAGCGAACCGATCGCCGACTGGCGGCGATCGAGCGTGACCGTCGGTGCGTCCGCGCTCAGGATGGCGCGGCCGGCCACGCGCCGGACCGGCGCAACGGCGATCTTGGATCCCTGCTGTGCAGCGCCCGCAAGCGAGAGAGACGAGGACGTGCGCGCGGGCGGCGTCGCAAGCCTCTCCCCCACCTTGGGCCGGCGGCGCAGGTAGGTGATCTCGTGGCGCGGCGCGGTCCGGCTGAACGCCATCGTCAGATCGTCACGCCGAAGTCTTTCGCGACGCCCGTCAGCCCGGTCTTGTAGCCCTGGCCGACGGCGCGGACCTTCCACGTATCTCGGTGACGATAGATCTCACCAAAAATCATCGCGGTCACGTCGATGTCCGCGCTGTCTTCGATGTCATAGCGAATCATCTCGGCCCCGCTTCGATCGCAGATGCGCAGGTACGCGTTGCGCACCGCGCCGAAGTTGCCGGGATGGCGCAGATCCGGGTCGGCGTACACGACGAACACGAGCTTGTCGACGGCCTCCGGGATCGCCGCCAGGTCGACCTCGATCTGCTCCTCGTCGCCCTGGACGTACTCGACCGCGCCGTCCGGCGTGGCAAGCTGGTTGAAGAACACGAGGTGCTCGTCGGAGAGCGCGAGCCCGGCCGCGTTGCAGACGATCGCCGACGGCACCATCTCGGCGATCGGTCCCTTGCCCTCGATCACCTTCCATCCGAACCCGACCACCACCGTCCCAAGGATCGGCAGCAGCTCGCTGAGCGATGTGTTGGACCCGCGGACGAGCTTGACGGCCGCCGCGGTCACAGGTCCAGATCCGAACCGCTGAACTTCGTGCTGAGAAAGCGGCCGTGCGTGGCGAGCTGCTGGGCGTCATGCGCGTACACGGCCAGGCTGAGCTCGTGCGCTGCTCCCTCGAGCATGACGAGCTGCTCGAGCAGGTCGTCGCCCGGCGTGCGGCCGTCGGCGCGGGGTGTCTCGGCGAACTGGCGGTTCATCCCGACGTACGTGCCGATCGTCGTCGGGAGGTAGTCGGTGAGCATCGCCTGGACGGCGATCTCCTCGTCCACGGACGGCGGGTTGGTGACGAGGTGATCGAGGAGCGGATGCAGCACGTCCTCGATCCGCCCGAGTTGCGGCAGCGCGGCGATCGGCAGCCGACCACCGGCCCGCCGCGCGTCCCAGCCGATCTCCTCGAGCCTGGCCTTCATGCGTTCACCGAATTGCTCGGCCGGGACGGCGGGCGCCGGCGCCTGGGCTGGTGCGGGCGGGCGATCGCGCTTGAAGACGGACTTCCACATGACGGGTGCGCCGGGCGCCGCGGTATCGATCTTAGGCGCCGGCTGCGGGCTTGTCCTGGCGGTCCGGGCCCGCTGAGCGCTCGAGGTACGGCTTCGCCTTGGCGAGCTGTCCCTCGAGCGCCGAGACGGTCTGGGCCATCGACTTCACCGCCTCGCCGCGGAACGTGTCGATCGAGTCCATGGTCGCGAAGACGTCGGTGAACGCCTGCTCGAGCTTGGCGATGTCGATCGTGGAGGAGGCGGCCTGCTTCTGGATCTCCCCGGACTGCTGGCGCAGCATCGCCGCGTTGGCGGCGATCACGTCGGACGTCGCCGTGTTGAGGGCCGTGATCTGGTTGAGGACGAGCTTCTGGTTCGTCAGCGCCTCGGCGACGATGACCGCCGTGCGAAGCGCCGACAGCGTCGTCGTGCGCGCGCGCTCGACGCCCTTGATGAGCTCGACGTTGTTCTGCTTGACCATGTCCATCGCGAGGTAACCCTGGGCGGCGACCGCGAGCTGTGTGAGGATGTCCTGGCGGCGCTGGCGCACGGCAAACTGCACCTCGGAGCGAAACGACGTCGCCCGTTGCGGATCGCTCGTCTCCAGCTGGGCGAGACGACGCTCGACGCCCTCGTCGAGCTGGGCGAGCAGCACGGTGTACTCGCTGAGCTCGCCCATCAGGCCCCAAAGGTTCGCCCGCTCCTGCTCGATCGCGGCGTTGTCCTTGCGCAGCTCGTCCTGGCCGGCGGCGAGTGCCTTGGTGATGAGGTCGAGCTGGGACTGCGCGGACTTGTAGCGATCGAAGTAGCGCTCGATGCGGCTGCCGCCCGGGATGAAGCCGAGAACCTTGCGCTTGCCCTCGAGGTCTGCGCGGTTCGGCGTGAGCTCGACGACGGTGGTGCGCAGCTCCGACAGGGACTTGCCGACCTTGGCCTGGGCCCCGGCGTCGGACTTGCCCGAGGTGCCGGCAAGCGCCGAGCCCGGCCGCTCGAGCATGCGGTTCGTGACGTTCGAAGATGCCGTCAGCTCGGCGGCACCGACCTGGCTGATCTCGTCGATCTTTGCCGCGAGCTCCGGGCTGTTGGGCGCGAGCGCCTCGAGATCGGACACGTACGCATCGGCCATCGCGCGCAGTTGCACCTGACGCTCGGCGGCGACCGGCATCATGCCCTCGGCCTGCTGCTCCTGGATGACCGGCACGGGCTCCGGCGGGCGCAGGGCGAGCTCCAGCGACGGAGAGGGCGGCTTGAGGGTCAGAGGCGGTGCGGCTGCCGGTGTTTCGTCTTCGCTCATGGACGTGAATGGTGGCATGCCGTCATCGGTATCCTCGCGCGCCGTGGCGAAGAAGAAAAAAGATCCGATTGCAAAGCTGCTCGCCGGTATCCCTCCGGCGATGTTCCTCGGCAACCCCGCCGGCACCGTCGCGATCATGAAGGACAAGATCGTGGACGCCGGCGGCGATCCCGACGAGGTGCTGGAGTGGGTCCGGGCGCATGGCGGCTATCCCGACAAGTCCTTCGGCGTCAGTGCGGTCAAGGGTTTCAACCTGAGGCCCAAGGCGCCGACCAAGATCTACTACGTGGTTCCGGCGGACGCGCTGGAGTAGGTGTGACGCGCGGCGTGTCAGTTCAACGCCAGCGTCACGGTCCATGTCCGTCCTTCGGCGCCGGCGTCCTGAGTTCGGTCGGGGTTGGCGCCGGCGGGCGCTGCGCCGGCTGCGTCTCGCGCGTGTACCAGTGGCCTTCCGTCGAACGCCACCGACCGTGCGAGGAACTCGACATAAAGGACCGCGTCCTCGCGGCGCATCGCGACGATGCTGCTGAGGACTGGGAGATGTGCCGCGCTGGTCCACTGCGCGAGCATCGCCGGCCGGCTCCCCGTCCGGGACCTGCTCGATCGCCAGGCGGTCAGACGACCGAGCGTCTGGAAGTCGCGATGGTTTTTGCTGAACCAGCGCCGCGCCGCGATCCGCCGGCTGCGGGCGAGTTTTCGAGTCCAAGGCATGTCCTCTGGGCGTCACAGACGGGTGAACATCGTTCATCGGCGTCCCGCACTCAGGCTCAGCGTGCTACGGGCTGGACGGCGCCAACGCCGGCGCCGCTTGAGCCGCTGACCGGTGACTCGCACGCGCACCAAATCGGGCCTATGCAGCGGTTCGCGGCGTCTCTCGGGTTCACCGTGTCGTTCGAGCCGATGCACGGGTCCGCGGGCGTCTGGTGCGATCAGCAGGCCCGGCGGATCGTGGTCGACGCCGGCGCGCCGGCGAACGCGCGGCTTCGCACCCTGATCCACGAGACGATCCACGGCGTCGAGGTCGGTATGCGGAGTATGGGCGCCAACGGGCCGAAGTGATCGTGGACACTGCGGCGCATCTGGTGTGCGCGAGCGTTGGGCTCAACGTCGCCGGCGAGTCGGTGCCATATGTCGCCGGGTGGGGCGAGGACGGCGCGCTGGAGGCGGTCACGCAGTTCGCCAAGAACGGCCAGCAGTCCCACGCCGGGGACTACCTGAACATCTGGACCTGTCATGGGCCCAACGGCGAGCCCAACCCGGGCGGGCCGACCGGCGACACGCAGAACTTCACTCTCGAGCACCCCGACCCCTACCAGCCCAACCTCACCATGATCCGCGACAACGCCACCAACCAGTACGCCAACGTCCTCGGCGACGCCCAAGGCGACGGCCCACCGTCGGCCAATGGCCCTACCAGCCCGGCGCCAGTAACGAATACTTCTACTTTCACCCCCAAGAGTCCCAACAGTTCTAAACACCACACTGGGTGGGCTGGGCTGGGCTGGGCTCGTGCGGAAGGTTGTCCCGTGCGCCAGCTCCGCGGCACCATCGGCTACGCCGACCTCGCCGCAGTTCGCCCCCGCAATCGAGCGCGACCTCGATCAGCAGACCGCTCCGACCCCGACCCGACCGGAAAGCACATTACGCTCGTTACCGACTGACCATCACATCGGGACTGCCGTCGTGAAGTTCCACGACGAGCGCACGTCGTCAGCTATGCCGGCGGTCAGATGTACAGCAGAAGCCACGAGAGCGCAGCGTGCTCGATCAGCGATCGTTGGGATGCCCCGCCTGCCCAGCGCTGGCGCGCCGAAGCCGCTCATGACGGCGTCGTGTGCTCTCGGGTTCGAGTATCGCCCGACGACCTTATCGCTGTGTGCCTGCGGTTCTTCGGGGTTCGTGCCGGACGACATCGCCTCGATTTCCCGACGAGGCCCCCGGCATTCGTCGCGGGCGGGTCGACGCCGCGTCGTACGAGCTTCTGGCCTACGGCGCACGGGCGCAGACGCGCAGCGACCACGTCCAGCTCGTGCTCAGGCACCCCAGGTGGCGCCGAATGGACGAAATCGAGCGTGCGGAGCTCGCGCGTTGGCTGGTGCTGCGAGCAGTCGAGCATGGGTTGCGCCGGCCACGCTATTGGCGCTACGCGGTTCTCGCTCCCGCGATCCGCATCCTCACGCTCACCGTCGGGCACGGCTGATCGTGACCTTGCCGTCCTGGATGAAGGCGCTTACGAGCGTTGGGGTCGTCTGACTAACCGCGGCAAGACGGCCAAACAAAGTCATCCATCAACACGAGTTAGGGTTCGTCAGCAAATAATGTCCCTGGACTGGGAGGGATTATGTCGCCCTGCTGGAATCCTGAGGTGTGGTCGACGAAACCGCGCTTCAGACACGCTTCGCGGCGCTGGCACCGTTTCTCGACG
>JAWVGJ010000041.1:0-13133 GCA_033855115.1 Solirubrobacteraceae bacterium | reverse complement strand
TTTTCGGCGGCGCCGGCGTCGGCAAGACCGTGCTCATCCAGGAGCTCATCAACAACCTCGCACAGGAGCACGGCGGCCTGTCGGCCTTCTGCGGCGTCGGCGAGCGCTCGCGCGAGGGCAACGACCTCTGGCTGGAGATGAAGGAGTCGGGCGTCATCGACAAGACGATGCTCGTCTTCGGTCAGATGAACGAGCCCCCCGGCGCGCGCATGCGCGTCGCGCTGTCCGGTCTGACGATGGCGGAGTACTTCCGCGATCAGGGCGGCCAGGACGTACTGCTGTTCATCGACAACATCTTCCGCTTCGTGCAGGCCGGCTCGGAGGTCTCCGCGCTGCTCGGCCGGATGCCGTCGCAGGTCGGCTACCAGCCCACGCTGGAGACCGAGATGGGCCAGCTGCAGGAGCGCATCACCTCCACGCGCGACGGCTCGGTCACGTCGGTGCAGGCGATCTACGTGCCGGCCGACGACCTCACCGACCCGGCGCCGGCGTCGGTGTTCGCCCACCTCAACGCGACGACCGTCCTCTCCCGCGCGATCTCCGAGAAGGGCATCTATCCCGCCGTCGACCCACTGGACTCGACGTCGACGATCCTCAAGCCGGACATCCTCGGCGAGGAGCATTTCTCGGTCGCAAACCGCGTCAAGGAGATCCTCCAGCGCTACAAGGAGCTGCAGGACATCATCGCGATCCTCGGCATCGACGAGCTCTCCGACGAGGACAAGCTCATCGTCGGCCGCGCGCGCCGCGTCGAGCGCTTCTTGTCGCAGCCGTTTTTCGTCGCCGAGCAGTTCACCGGCACGCCCGGCCAGTACGTCCCGATCGCCGAGTCGATCCGTGGCTTCAAGGAGATCATCGATGGCCAGCACGACGACGTGCCGGAGTCGGCGTTCTTCCTGAAGGGCTCGATCGACGACGTCGTCAAGGCCGCCGGCGGCAAGAAGTCGGATTAGCCGTATGGCTCGAACTCCATTTCGCGTCGAGGTTCTCACGCCGGAGGGCTCGACCTTCGACGACGAGGTCGAGATGATCTCGACGCGTACCACGACGGGCTCGATCGGCATCCTCGCGCGCCACCAGCCGCTGCTGGGCATGCTCGAGCCGACCGAGCTGCGGCTGTACCGCAGCGAGTCGGAGGTCGTGTCCTACGCGCAGGGCGAGGGTTACATCCAAGTCTCGCCTGACGGCGTGCTGGTGCTCGTCGAGGAGGCGCATCCGCCCAACGAGCTCGATGTCGCCGATCTGCGCGAGAAGGTGCGCAAGGCCGAGGATGCGATGGCCGCGGCCGAGCCGAACAGCGAGGAACGCCGCCGTGCGGCAACCGACAAGCGCCGATGGGAGACGTTCCTGCGCATTGCCGAGGGCAGCTCGTGAGCCTAACCCGGCTCGGCTAAGTCAGCGGTTCAGGTCGAGCGCGCCGAGCAGGTTGGAGTAGTCGTCGGTCCACGCAGCCGTGCCCGGGGAGCGCCGACAGTCGTGCCACCGATGGCCGGGAGCGACCGTCCTCAGGTCCCGCGTGTGCCTTGCCATCACCACCCAGTCTGAGGCGTCCGTCTCCGGCACCCCGTCGTTCGCGCTCGTGCGGTCCTCCTGAGCGACGCAGGCCATCCTTGCGTCGTGTGCGAGGTTTCCGAGGACTGGCTCGAGATCCAGGTAGCTGTTTGACACGTTGAAGGCGACGATTCCGTGCTCGCGCAGCTTTGAGCGGTAGAGCGCGAGCGCCTCGCGGGTGATGAGGTGGATGGGGACGGCGTCTGAGCTGAACGCATCGGCCATGATCAGCCCGTAGCGCCGATCGGCGGCGCGGGGCAGTCTGAGTCGGGCGTCGCCGAGGACGACGTCGAAATGCCCAGGGCAGACGCGCAGGTAGGTGAAGAAGCGCGGGTCGCGGGCGATGCGCTCGACGGTCGGGTCTATCTCGTAGAAGGTCCATCGCTCGCCGGGCTTGCTGTAGCAGGCGACGGAGCCCGTACCGAGGCCGATGATCGCCGCGCGCGTCGTCACGCTCGTGGGAAGGGCGCTGAGCAGCTGACCGATCGGACTGGCGCGGTGGTAGTAGCTGATTGGGGTGCGCTCCTGGCCGGGCGAGAAGTCTTGGGCTCCGTGCGTCGTGGTGCCGTGGATGAGCCGGTGCAGATCGCCGCCCTCGGCTGCCGTCACGCGGTAGACGCCGAAGAAGCTGCGTTCGCGATGCAGTTCCTGCTCGTCGGGCGCCGAGGCGAGCGTGACCGCCAGCATGATCGCTCCGAGTGACAGACCGAAGCGGAGTGGCCGGCGGATGAAGTTGAAGGCGACTCCCGCCGCCACGCCGATGGTGAACATCTTGGCGTATTGCTGCTTGTCTGTCTGCGCGAGCTCGATCAGCAAGACCGTCAGGGCGACCATCGTCCCGAGCGCGAGCGGCAGCGCGAGATCGAGCCGGCGCGCGTAGCGGCCCGGGGGGAAGCGGGGCGGGCGCCTTGGCAGGCAGAGGGCCGCGAGCACGAGCGCGATCGGGTACTCGGCCAGGGAGTCGAACAGCGCCGGCGCGACGATCGCGTTGAACACCCCCCCGAGCGCGCCCCCGAGTGAGATCAGGAGGTAGAACTCGGTAAGCCACCGCGCCGGCGGGCGGTCTCGCGCCAGCTCCCCGTGGTACACCATTGCTACGACGAAGAAGCCCGCGAGGTGGAGCGGCACCATGATCCAGAGCGAGATCCAGAGCGGGCCGCGAACCTCCAGCAGCAGGATCACGCAGATCAGCAGCACGACCCCGGGCAGCGCGACCACCATCGCGCGCTGCAGCCTGCCCACCCGCGAGCCCGGGGCGAAGACGAGGATGAACGAGATGAGGTAGAGCGAGAGCGGCAGTGACCACAGCAGCGGGATCGGCGCGATGTCGGTCGTGATCGCCGTTGTTACGCCGAGCATCAGGCTCGACGGGACGAAGGCCAACCCAACCCAGCGCAAGCGCCTACTGAGCGTTGGACGGGACGCTGCGGGGGCAGCGACCGAGTCGGTTGCGGGCGCAGCTTCAGGAGCCCCTGTTGCTGGCGGCGGCGCAACCCCCGCGGCCGGTGCCGGCGAAGCATCTGTGCCGCCGGCCGGAATCTCCCGGTGGGGGGCGAGCGGCAGCTCGGTGGAGGTTGCGCCCACCACGTCGCCGCCCGCCCCAGCGGCCTGTGAGCCGCGCGGCGAGCGCCAGAGCACGGCCGCGCACGCGACCACAAGCAGGACGAGCAGCCCATAGCCCCCCGACCAGAGCCGTCCCTGCTCTGCGAGGCGCATGGACGGCTCCACCACCACCGGATATCCGAGCAGGCCCAGCACGCTGCCTAGGTTGCTCGCGCGATAGAGGAAGTAGGGATCCGCGCCCGCGGGATGATCGGTGGCGGCCAGCCACCGCTGTAGGAGCGGCGCGGTCGTCGAGACCACGAAGAACGGAAGCCCGACCGCGAGCGCCAGTAGGCCGAGCAGCCACGGCACCGGATTGCTGTCAGCGGGAGGGATCCAACCGTCGGGAACGGCGAGCGGCAGCACCAGCAGCGGCACGAGCAGCACCCCGAGATGCACAACTGCCTGCCGGCGCACTCCAAGGCGGCGCGTGCTCTCGTGCGCGTAGAGGTAGCCGGCAAGGAGTGTCGTCTGGAAGAACAGCATCGAGGTGTTCCAGACGGCCGGCGTGCTGCCGAACAAAGGCAGCACGAACTTCGCGAACATGGGCTGGACGAGGAAGGTGAGCCCGGCGCTCAAAAATAGCGTGGCCGCGAAGAGCGCGACGACCCCGATCCCACGTCCCCGTCCGCGCGAGCGTGGGGACGATCCGGGGGCCGTCTTGGGGCGTGACGCCATCACGGCGGACTCTAGGAGAGCATCCCGTCAGCAGTAGCGACGCCGAGCGCGCAGAGCAGGATCTGCGACGCTGGCGCCCATGCTCGATCAGCTGCGGAGTAGCTTCGTCTACATCGTCGCGCTGCTGTTGCCGCTGGCCGGCTTCCTGCTCGCGGGTGCTCGCTTCGTCGAGAACGACCGCGATGAGGGCACGCGGCTGGCGGCGGTGTCGCTGCTCGGGGCGTCGATCTACGTGCTCGTGTTCTTCGGCTGACGGTGAGCCCAGGCTCAGCTGCTATCAGCGTCTCAGCCCGCGCGCCCGATCCCCGCGTCCGCCGCCCCGCGCTCGAGGTCGTCGAGCCCGAACCCATCGACCGGACCGAGCGCGCCGCTGCCGAGCAGCCCGCCTTCGGCGGCTCGGATCGCGCCCCAGGCGAGCATCGCCGCGGTGAAGTCGTAGGGATTGATGCCCTGCAGGCGGACCGTCGCCAATGCATTGCCGGCTGCGTCGGACGCCACAGCCGTGATGTGCGACCTCGCTTTCGCGCGCGCCGAGGCGTCCGGCCCGCCGGTCGATCCCTTGACGAGCATGCCGGTCGTGGCGCCGATCGCCGCGCGCACGCCCGGAAGCTTGGTCGCCAGCGCCGTGGCGGCGGAGATCGCCTGCAGCGGCCGCGATGCGGGGCCGAACCAGCCCAACCACACGCCGACGTCGCGCAGCCCCGGGTGGATGCGCGGGAGCGTGAAGTGCTCGCTCGTCCCGATCGAAATCGTGGGCTTTCCGTCGATGTCGCGCACGCTGCGGGCAGGGCGCTCGTCGACGAGGCGGCCGCCGCGGAATCCGTAGCCGGGCTCGACGAGCATCCCGGCCGCCGACGCGCGCGTCCCGCCGCTTGCCTGCCCGCCCCCAGCGCCGCTGACGAAGTAGCCGATGTCGACGTTGACCGCGCGCTCGCCCGCCTCGCGCAACGCGAGCGCGCCGGCGAGGTTGCCCGGCACGTAGTCGTAGCCGAACGCCGTCAGCAGGCCGCTGCCGGCCGTCTGCGCATGCAGTCCGTGGCGCTCGAAGACCGTCCTGATGAACGGCGGCTCGCCGGTGGAGTCGATGTAGTGCGCGCCGGCGGCGATCGCGGCGCGCAGCCCCGGCTCTCCCCAGCGTGAGAACGGCCCGACGGTCGAGACGAGCACGTCGCCGCGCTGCACGAGCGCGGCGACCGTTGCCGGCCGCGCAACGTCGGCGACCGCGGTTTGCAGGTCGCCGAGCTCGGCGCCAAGCGTCTCGACGCGCTCGCGCGAGCGCGCCGCCAGCACCGGGCGGGCGCCGCGCTTCACGAGCGCCCGGGCGGTCAGCTCGCCCGTGTACCCGGTGGCTCCGAACAGCACGATGCGGCCGGCCATGCGCGGCACGCTACCGTGCGCTGCCGGCTTCGCGCGTACGGAGATCGACCGCCGACGATCGACTAGGGTGGGGCCGATGGACGAACGGGTCTTGGCCGAACGGCTGATCACCTATGACACGTCCACCAGCGATGGCCTGCGCGCAGCCGTCGGCTTTGTCAAGGGATGGCTCGAAGCCCGTGACATCCCCGTCACGGGACGGGAGTTCGGTGGCCTGCCGGTCCTGCTCGCCGACGTCGGTCCCGCCGAGGGCCCCTGCGTGATCCTTCACGGCCACGTCGACGTCGTCCCGGCGCACGACGAGCAGTTCACGCCCCGCGTCGAGGGCGACCGGCTCATCGGCCGCGGCGCCTACGACATGAAGGGCGCGCTCGCGGCGATGATGTGCGCCGTCCGCGACATCGCCGACAACGGCCAGGTCCGCGTTCGCTTCGTCTGCGTTCCCGACGAGGAATCCGATGACCTCGAGCGCCGCTGCACCGACGCGCTCGTGCAGGAGGGCCTGCGGGCCGACTTCGCGATCACCGGTGAGCCGACGGACCTGCACATCGGCGTCCAAGCGAAGGGGGTTTTGGCGGTTCGCGTCGAAATCAGCGGCATCGCCGCGCACGGCTCGACGCCGTGGCTGGGAGACAACGCCATTCTCAAGGCCTACGACGTGTTCCGTCGCATAGAGACCCTAGGCTTCAGCCGCGAGTCGTCGGACCTCTTCGACCGCCCGTCGATCAACGTCGCGCGCATCGTCGGCGGCGACGCCTTCAACAAGGTGCCCGACCGCTGCACCATGGACGTCGACATCCGCTACCTCCCCGACCAAGACTCCGGCGAGATCCTCGCCGAGATCCGCGCACTGGGCGACGTGCGGATCGTCAAGACCTTCGAGCGCGCACCGGCCCGCGTGTCGCGCCGCAACCTCTACGTGCGCGCGCTGCGAGAGGCCGTCTCCAAGTCGCTGGAAGGCGACGCGCTGTCGGTCGGTCGCGACGGCGCCTCTGACGCGATCTCCTTTCTCGAAGCCGGTGTGCCGGCGGTCGAGTTCGGCCCTGTCGGCGGCGGTCACCACGGCCCGGAGGAGTGGGTGTCGATCTCGTCGCTGCGTCAATACCGCCAGGCACTGGGCGAGTTCATCACGAACCTGCCGGGCTGGCTGGCACGGGCCGCCCAGCGCGAGGGCGCGTCGCTGCGAGCCGTCGAAGGTGGGCTCGGATGAGCGTCTACGAAAGCGAAGCAACGCCGCGCCTCGGCCGCGACATGTGGAAGCGCTTCGCGATCGGGGGCATCCTCGTCGTGCTGCTGACGACGACCGCGGTGGCCACCGGGCTCCTGCTGCAGGTCCACGAGAGCGTCCAGATCTTCCAGCGCGAGTCGACGCCGATACCGGGCATCCGCAACGAGCTCGACAAGGTCGATCCGGGCGGCCCGCAGACGATCCTCGTGCTCGGTTCGGACCGCCGCTACGGCGACGGCAAGGGGATCCCGGCGCGCTCGGACACGATTATCGTCGTGCGTCTCGATCCCGAGAAGAACGCGACGGCGATCCTCTCGATCCCCCGCGACCTGCGCGTCGAGATCCCCGGCCACGGCATGGACAAGATCAACGTGGCCTACGCCGAGGGCGGCCCGAAGTTGACCGTGCAGACGGTCAAGGAGCTGCTCGCCGTCCCGATCAGCCATGTCGTCAACGTGAACTTCGGCGGCTTCCAGCGCGCCGTCAACCGCTTGGGCTGCGTCTACGTCGACATCGACCGGCGCTACTTCAACGCCAACGGCGGCCCCGGGGGCTACGCCACGATCGACCTCAAGCCCGGCTATCAGAAGCTCTGCGGCAAGGATGCGTTGGACTTCGTCCGCTACCGCCACACCGACGACGACTTCGTCCGCGCCGCGCGCCAGCAGGAGTTCCTGCGCCAGGCCAAGGACCAGATCGGCCTCGGCAAGGTCTTCGGCGATCGCGACGAGCTGTTGAGGATCTTCGGTCGCTACACGCAGACCGACATCGCGCGTGACAACGACGCGGCGATCCTGCGGCTGATCAAGCTCGCCTACGAGTCCTCGAAGCATCCGATTCGCGAGATCAAGTTCCGCGGCGGCCAGTCAGCCGACGGCGAGTACGTCGAGGTCTCGATCGAGAACCTGCAAAAGACGATCGACGAGTTCATCGACGTCGGGCTCGGTGTGTCCGCCAACTCGGCGAGTACCGAGCCGAAGAAGCGCGCGCGGCCCAAGCGAATCAAGTCGAGCAAACGGCTGGCGCCGGGCCTGGTCGTGCGCAAGGAGGAGGGTGAGAACCACGTTCTCACGATGACGACGAAGCTGCGCTCGCTGCCCGTCTACTTTCCCAAGGCGCGTCTGGGACGCGGCGGCTACGTTCGTGACAGCCCGCGGGCGTACGAGATCTACGACCGCAACAAGAACGCGTACAAGGCGTACCGGATCGTGCTGGCGCAGGGCGACAACGGCCAGTACTACGGCGTTCAGGGCACGACGTGGAGAGCGCCGCCGATCCTGGACAACCCGACCGACGAGGTCGTCATGCGCAAGCGTACCTACAAGCGCTTTTTCGACGGCCACAAGATCAGGCTCATCTCCTGGGAGACCCCGCGCGCCGTGTATTGGGTCTCCAACACGCTGTCGCGGAAGCTGACCAACACGCAGATGATGGGCATTGCGCGCTCGCTGCAACGGATCGGCGAGTAGCCGGGGCGGGGCCGACACCGGCGTTGGCGTGGCGGCGCGCGCCATGGGCATCGGCCGGCCGCCGTGGCCTACCGGCAAGTAACGTGCCGCAGCCATGAACGACGGTCGCGAGCCAATCGGCGTCATCGGAACCGGATACGTCGGCCTCGTCACGGCCGCCGGATTCGCCCACCTCGGCAGCGAGGTGTTCTGCATCGACATCGACGAGGGCAAGGTCGCACGCCTGCGGGCGGGCGACATTCCGATCTATGAACCCGGCCTCGCGGAGATGGTCGCGGAGAACCGCGAGCGCATGCACTTCTCGACGGACATCGCCGACGCGCTCGAGCGCGTGCGGCTGCTGTTCGTCGCCGTGGGTACGCCGCCGACGTACTCCGGCGACGCCGATCTCAGCGCCGTGCACGCCGTCGTTGCAGCGATCCCGGCGTCAGACCGCCACGCGCTCGTGATGAAGTCGACCGTGCCTGCGGGCACCGGCGCGGCGATCAAGCGCGTGCTTGCGCAGGACGGCAAGTCCGGCCTGTGCTACGTCTCCTGCCCGGAGTTCCTCAAGGAGGGCTCGGCCGTCAGCGACTTCCTCAATCCCGACCGCGTCGTCATCGGCGACGACGGCGACTGGGCCGGCGACGCCGTCGTCGAGCTCTACGCCCCGCTCGACGCCCCGCTCGTCCGGACCGACCTCGCGTCCGCCGAGATGGTCAAGCTCGCCTCCAACGCGTTCCTCGCCACGAAGATCTCGTTCATCAACGAGATCGCGAACGTCTGCGAGGAAACCGGCGCCGACGTCATCGAGGTCGCGCGGGGGATGGGGCTGGACGATCGGATTGGACACAAATTCCTGCAGGCAGGCATTGGGTTCGGCGGCAGCTGTTTCCCCAAAGACGTCAACGCGCTTAAGCAATTAGCGGGCAATTCCGGCTACCACTTCCAGCTGCTCAACGCCGTCATCGAGGTGAACGAGCTGCAGAAGCGGCGCGTCATCGGCAAGCTGCAGAAGCACCTCGGCTCGCTCGTCGGCAAGACGATCACGCTGCTCGGCCTGGCATTCAAGCCCGAGACCGACGACATGCGCGAGGCATCGTCGCTCGTCCTCAGCGCCCGGCTGCAGGCCGACGGCGCGAACGTCCGCGTGTTCGATCCGATCGCGGAGGGCGAGGCGCGCGCGCTGATTCGCGGGGTGCATTTCGCGACCGACGTGCTCGACGCGGTGCAGGGCGCGGACGCTGTCGTGCTCGTAACGGAGTGGAAACAATTCATGACGCTGGACTGGGAGCAGGTCGGCGAGCGGATGACCGGGAGCCTCGTGCTCGACGGGCGAAACGCGCTGGATCCGGGCGCGATCGCGGCGGCCGGACTTATATATGAGGGCATCGGGCGCGGAACGCTGACATCATTAACGTGATGACAGCCCTGGAGCAACCTTGCAGGCGGTGATCCTCGTCGGGGGAGAAGGCACGCGGCTGCGGCCGCTCACGTCGTCGGTTCCCAAACCGATCGTGCGGCTCGTGGACCGCCCGATGATGGTCTTCATGCTCGAGTGGCTACACGGCCACGGCATCGACGACGTGATCATGTCGTGCGGTTTCAAGGCGACGGACGTACGCAGGGTCCTCGGTGACGGCTCGCAGCTGGGGATCAGCCTGCGCTTCGTCGAGGAGCCCGATCCGCGCGGCACCGCGGGCGCGCTGAAGTTCGCCGAAGAGTTTCTCGACGATCGCTTCCTCATGCTCAACGGCGACGTCCTCACCGACCTCGACCTGACAGCGCAGATCGCCCAGCACGAGCAGACCGGCGCGACGGGCACGCTGGCGCTCGTTCCGGTCCTCGATCCGACGAGCTACGGTCTCGTGAGCCTGCACGACGACCAGTCGGTCAAGGAGTTTTTGGAGAAGCCCTCCGCCGACCAGGTCGTCGACACCAACCTCATCTCCGCCGGCGCCTACGTCCTCGAGCGCTCCGTCCTGGACCTCATCCCGCCCGGAGAGAAGGTCTCGATCGAGCGCGAGGTCTGGCCCGTCCTCGTCGATCAGGGGCTGTACGGCTTCGTCGACGAGAGCGCCTACTGGCTCGACGTCGGCACCCCGGACCGCTATCTGCAGGCGACCTTCGACATCCTCGAGGGCAACGTGCGCACGGCCGTCGCCGACAAGCTCGGCACCAGCTACCTCGACATCGACCCGTCGGCCGAGGTGGATGGCCGCGCCGTTCCGCCTGCGGTCATCGGCCGCGACACCGCGGTCGCCGCCGGCGCGCACGTCGGCAGCCTGGCGGTCCTCGCCGACCGCGTCAGCGTCGGAGTCGATTCGGTCGTCGAGCGCTCCGTCGTCCTCGACGGCGCGCAAATCGGCGAGCACTGCATCTTGCGTGACTGCATCGTCGGGCCCGGCGCTTGCGTCGGCGATCGCAGTCAGATCATCGGCGGGGCGATGCTCGGCGCGGGCGTCAAGGTCGGCGCCGACAACGTCGTTGCGCATGGTGCGCGGTTGTTCCCAGGTATGGAGGTACCCGATGGCGGGCTCGTCTTCTGAAGCGACCGAACTGCGCCTGGACCCGGACACGATTGCCGCGGTCGACACGTCGGACCTGCTCTCGGACATCGTGGGTCTGCCCGAGCACCTACGCGATGCGCTGTGGAAGGTCGAGTCGGCCAAGCTGCAGCCGTGGGACTCACCGGGCGGCATGGTCGTCGCCGGCATGGGCGGTTCGGCGGTCGGCGGCGCTCTCGCGCGAGCGATGCTCGCCGACCACGCCTCGCGCCCGATCCTCGCCTCGCGCACCTACGGCCTGCCGGCCTGGACGACGCCTGATACGACCGTCCTGTGCGCCTCTTACTCGGGCAACACTGAGGAGACGCTCGCCTGTTACGAGGCGGCCGGTGCGCTCGGGGCGCAGCGCGTCGCGGTGACCGGTGGCGGCCGGCTCGCCGAGCTCGCGCGCGCCGATGGCGTCCCGGTGATCCCCGTCGCGGGCGGATTTCAGCCGCGCGCGGCCGTCGCCTACATGACGGTATCCGCGCTCGAGGTGGCACGCCTGTGCGGCGCCGGACCGCGGATGGGCGCGGAGATCGATGTCGCCGCGGACTATCTGGAGCAGCTCGTCGTGGAGTGGGGCGCCGACAGCGCCGAGGACTCCGAGGCCAAGACGCTCGCCCGCGCGCTGCACGACAGCGTCCCCTGCATCGCGGGTGCGGGACTGACGACGGCGATCGCCTACCGCTGGAAGTGCCAGTTCAACGAGAACGCCAAGATCCCGGCCTTCACGCACGAGCTCCCGGAGCTGGACCACAACGAGATCGTCGGCTGGCAGGACGCCTCCGCACTCGGGCGCTTCGCCGCCGTCTTTCTCGACGACAGCGACACGCCCCCGCGCGTGAAGGAGCGCATCGCGCTCACGAGCGAGCTGATCGGAGATCAGGCGACAAGCACGCATGTCATCGAGTCCCGCGGCCGCACGACCGTCGAGCGCGTGTTCTCGCTGGTCCTGCTCGGCGACCTCGTCTCGCTCTACGTCGCGGTCCTGCGCGGGACCGACCCGACGCCGGTCGACGTGATCGAGTCGTTGAAGGCGCGGTTAGCCGGGGCGTAGCGCCGGCGGTCCGAGCTCAGAAAGGGCGCCAACGCCTCGTCGCGACGGAATTTGGCTGGTTGGGGGGCGAACTTCTTGCTCCCGCGGACTAATCCGATGTGTCTGCCAGTCTTCCTCTCGTGCACGCTGAGCGGTTGATAGAACGGGCGGAGGCTCGTCGATTGCGTGTGTCGGACGCGCTCGACAAGAAGCATCGGGCGGCTTGGGGCCAATTCTTCACGCCCGCGCCGGTGGCGGCGTTTCTTGCGGACTTGATCATCTTGCCTGAGGCCGGAGGCTTCGTCGTGCTCGATCCGGGCGCTGGCACGGGGTCCCTGGCTGCGGCCGTCGCTGCGAAGGCCGTCGCTCGTGATGCGTCGTGCGCCGTGCGTATCGTCGCGTTCGAAGCGGACCCGTTGCTTACCGGCCCGCTCGCCGCAACGTTGCGCGATTGCGAACGCACGGCCTCGCGGGCAGGGATCGAGCTGACGACAGAGCACCATGAACTTGACTTTCTCGCCTGGGCATCGGCCTCGCTGTCAGCATCCGTCTTTGCCGAATCCCGGCACTTCGATGCCTGCGTCATGAATCCGCCCTATCGGAAGGTGAGTGCCGGCAGCCCAGACCGGCTCGCGTTGGAACGCATCGGCCTGCGCGTGACCAACCTGTACGCAGCCTTCCTTGGCGCTGCTAGCGCGAGCCTCGCGGTGGGCGGCCAACTTGCTGCGATCACGCCGCGAAGCTTTGCCAACGGCCCGTACTTCCTCCCGTTCCGGCAATTCTTCCTCTCCCGCATGGCCGTGGACTTCCTGCACGTCTACGAGCGGCGCGGCAAGGTCTTCGCTGACGCCGATGTGCTCCAGGAAAACGTCGTGTTCCGGGCGATCCGCGGCGGCGAATGCGAAGAGATCACCTTGTCGCGGAGCGCCGGTCTCGTCGACACGAGGACCACGCGCCGGGTTCCGGCCCGCCACGTCGTAGATCCACAAGACCCGAACCTCTTCATCCACATCCCGATAGACGAAGAGGCAACGAAGGTTGCGGCCCGCATGGCCGCACTACCGGCGACCTTGCAAGACCTGGGCATCGAGGTCTCGACGGGTCGGGTCGTTGATTTTCGGACGAAGGACAACCTGATCCACGACCCCGATCGATCGCTCGCTCCGCTCATCTACCCGAGCCATCTCAGTCGCGGCCGCATCACCTGGCCGCTGCTCGATGGCCGCAAGCCCAACGCGCTCGCGATCAACGCTGACACATTGCGTCTGCTGCTGCCCGTCGGACACTACGCACTGGTCAAGCGGTTCACATCGAAGGAAGAACGCCGACGTGTGGTCGCCGCCACGTTCCGCCCCACCGACGTGGGGTCACGCGTCGTCGCGTTCGAAAACCATCTGAACGTCTTCCACTGCGGGGGCCACGGTCTAACACCGGCTCTCGCCAGCGGACTCACGGCGTTCCTCAACACTTCGACGGTGGACGCTTACGTTCGGCAATTCAGCGGCCACACGCAGATCAACGCCACCGATCTGCGCTTGCTTCGCTACCCAGACGTGGCCAGCCTGCAGCGACTGGGCACAGCGGGACTGGACGGCAGCTTTCCCGATCACCAGGATGCGCTTGATGCACTGGTCGACCTTCACGTGGCCGAGTTCAGTGCGGAT
>JAWVGJ010000040.1:0-52948 GCA_033855115.1 Solirubrobacteraceae bacterium | reverse complement strand
CGAGCTTTCCGTCGGTGCCGACCTCGCGCGCGACGCGCGTGACCTCGTCGGCGAACGAGCCGAGCTGGTCGACCATCTCGTTGACCGTCGTGCCGATCGCCGAGAACTCGCCCTTGACCGGCTGGCCTTCGATCGTCAGCGCCATCTTCTGGCTGAGGTCGCCCCGGGCGACGGACTGGATGACGCGCGAGATCTCGATCGTCGGCCGGACGAGGTCGTCGATCATCGCGTTGACGGACTCAACCGTCTCGTTCCAGGCGCCATCGACGGTGCCAAGCGACACGCGTTCTGTCATGCGCCCCTCGCGGCCGATGATCCGACTCACGCGCGCGAGTTCCTTCGCCATCCGGCCGTTGACCGCGATGAGCTCGTTCGTGCGCTGCTGGACATCGCCGATCACGTCGCGCCGCCGCGCGCGCAAGCGCACCGAGAAGTCGCCGTCGCGAGCGGCCGTGAGGACGCGCAGCAGCTCTTCGAGCGCCTGCTCGTCGCGCGTGCCGCCGACGTCCCCCTCGGACACAGCGGACTTGGGCGCGCTCGCGGCACGCCTGCGCCCCGGGGGCTTCGTGTCGTCAGTCGCCATCCGTCCTCCATTCGCGCACCGCGGGACCGAAGCGGCAGGCTACACCCGTTCAGCACCCCCGGGCACCGTCCAACCGGCCAGTCCAGTTAAAGCGCGACGACATCCGAAAACGGCCTCTCCGCGGCGTCCGCGATCGAACTCGGACGCATTGTTGTGGCCTGAACGGGTACGTCTCAGATCGTGAACGTGCTGGAGCCCGGGTCCGGGCTGAACGAGTCGCGACCCGCCTTCCCGAGATACATAGCGCCGCTGCGCCGGGCTGTCGTCGAGTTCGCCGCAGACGCCGGTGCCGACGACCTCCAGCAGGAGGACATCGGCCTCGCTATCTCCGAGGCGGTCAGCAACTCGGTCATCCATGCCTACCCCGACGGCAGCATCCGCGGGGACGTGACCGTCGAGGCCTGGACGGATCTCGGCAGGATCGTCGTCATCGTCAGCGACGATGGCTGCGGCATGGTTCCGCGCAGCGACAGCCCTGGCCTCGGTCTCGGGATCCCCCTGATCGCGCGCGTGACCGAGCGCGTCGAGATCGAGGATCGCTCTCCGGGTCCCGGCGTGTGCGTGCGGATGACGTTTGCACTACGGGACGGTTGAGCGCCGCGAGCATCCAGCATCGACCCGCGCTTGACACGGGTGACGGGATGCGAACGCGGAGTTTCTGACACCTCGCGAAGCACGTCTGCCCGGCACTGAAGTTCCAACGGACGTCCGCGACCGTCAAACGGCAAACTGGGGCTGAGCGCTGTGCACTGCATTGCGCAGCGGTCTTGCAACACAGGATCGGGCGAGCTTGCGCCCTCGATTCACGTTGACGACGTCGGCGCCGGTGTGACGCACAGCACAGACGCCGTAGGCCAGACGGCTCATCATGTGGTCCTCACGTGTGACAGCCATGCACATCGCCGGGCGCGTTTCGCCCCATGTATCCCCCGCCGGCAATGACGCGGAAGCGCAGTGGCACGTGTGGAGTGTTCGCACCAACGACGCAAAGGTATGGCCATGCCACCCAACGTCTCGTCCACAGACCAAGCCGCGGTACCGATCTGGGATGCCGCGTACGACCCGTCCCAGCTCAAAGCCGCCAACCTTTGGGGTGACCCTCCGGTCCCGTACGCCGAAACCGCCGCGAACCTTTTCGCCGAGAACGCGGCCGCAGTGGTCTTGGATCTGCCGTGCGGCGATGGCCGCAACCTTCCGCCCCTAGCGCAGTCCGCTCCGATCATCGTGGCCAGCGACTCTTCGGCCAAGGCAATGGAGATCGCCCGGGACGTCGCCGGACGGGCCGGCATCGCCCGTAAGACCGTCTTCGTGAAGAACGACATCTTCTCCACAGCATTTCTTGACAACAGCGTTGACGGCATCTTCTGCTGGGACATGCTGGGTCACTTGACAAACCCGGTGGACGCGTTGCGGGAGCTGTACCGGATCTGCCGCCCCGGCGGGCACATCGTCATCAATATGTGGACCATGGGCGACTGCCAGCCATACGATCCACACATCAAAGAGCTCGCGCCCAAAGAGTACGTCGACCACTTCGGCTGGTACATCAAATTCTACGATCGCGCGGATCTGGATGAGCTCTTCAGCTCTGTTGGCATGCGTCCGACAACCGTGGAGCTACAGCGCTGGTGGGAGCCGCCGCATGTGGGCTATCGCGACTACGACCATGAGCATGAGTGCCTGATCGCCACGATCCGCAAGGACCCTTCGGAGTGACGCGGCACCCTCGAGCGGAGGGCTGACGGTGCAGGGCGAGCTTTCGGTAGCCATCGTCGGACTGGGGTCGCGTGGTCTAAGCGTGCTCGAGAGGATCGTGACGCTGGCCAAGCGGACGGGTGCGACGCCGGACTGCATACGCGTCGAAGTCATCGATCCCACCTGTGCCGGCACGGGCATCCATACAGTCCAGCAGCCCGACTACCTGTTGCTCAACACCGTCTGCTCACAGGTCTCGATGTTCCCCGAGGCGCACTCGGTCGGCACCGCGACAGACGCGCCGGGGCCAAATTTGTACGAGTGGGCCGCCGAACGCGGCCTGCGTCTGGCGGGCGATGACGTCACGGTCGGCCGCGAAGGCCGCCCTATCCGGCGGGAAGACTTCCTGCCCCGTCGAATCCTTGGTGAGTACCTGACCTGGTTTCTTGATGGTGTCTTGCGCGAAGCGCCGGACGACGTACGGGTCAACTTCCATCGTCTACATGCCGTTGACCTCCAATCGTCAGCCGACGGTCGGCTGACGATCGCGCTTGAGGACGGCGCCGTCATCACGACGCAATACGTCTTCCTGACCACCGGACACACGCCCAACAAGCGTGCTAACGGCTCGGCAGCGCCACGACAAGCGATCGCCGACCCTTATCCGCTTCCGGCCGCACTGCAGGCGGTTGCTCCGGGGCAGTCCATGGCGGTCAACGGGTTCGGGCTTTCGGCCATGGATGTCATTGCCGCCTGCACGGTCGGGCGCGGCGGCCAGTTTGTAAGGTGCGGGGATGTCGTGAGGTACGTTCCTGGCGGTTCCGAGCCGCAGCTGTACCTCTACTCCCACTCGGGGGTTCCGTTTCGGGCACGGCCGTACCTCCAGCGGGAGCGGCGACCGTACCGTCCGCTGCTGTTGACGTGCGACCGGATCGACGCTCTGAGGTCAGAGCGCGGCGGGCCGCTGGACTTCGATGCAGACGTGCTTCCCCTGCTGCTCACGGAGATGCGCATTGCCTATCGCCGGCAGCACGCGGCCCTCAGCGGGGACGAGGACCGCCTGGTGACTGCGCTGACGCGGGCTGCAGAGAGTGGCGCGCTGACAACCTATCTCGGCGAGCTCGATCAGGAGCACGGCGCGTTCGATGCACACGCCGCCTGGGACCGCGCCGGCGCAATGGTCCTTACGGACAGCAGCGCATATGAGGGATGGGTGGCCGACGAGATCAGGCGCGACTACGTGCAGGCGACGAGAGGCCTGGAACGCAGCTGCGAGAAGGCGGCGCTCGAGATTGTCCGAGACCTGCGGGATACCGTCCGCCACGCGGTGGACTTCGGCGGACTTACCAGGGACTCGCTGGAGTCGTTCATGCGCACGACGGTCCCTTTGATGAACAAGGCGGTCGTCGGTCCACAGAAGGAGCGGCACAGGGAGCTGCTTGCTCTCATCGAAGCCGGCATCCTTCAAGTACCGTTCGGACCGGCACCAGAGACGGCGTGGGACGCGGAGGCGAACCGCTGGACGATCTCTGCGACACGACTTGGCAGGCCGTTCGCACGTCCGGTCGACTGGCTCTGCATGGCTCACGTCAGCTCGCCCTCCGTGAGTGCATCCGCAAGTCCGCTGATCAGTCGCCTTTATGTGAACGGCTGGCTTACCAGGCACCGTCCAGACAGCAGCAGGGTGCACTCCGTGGACCTTGACACGTGTCTGCACCCTGTCTCCACCAGCGGGCAGCCCGACCGACGGCTATGGATCCTGGGACCACTGTGCGAAGGCACGACCTTCTATAACCACGCGGTGCCCTCTCCCGGCGGATACTCGCGGGTCGTCGCGGACGCTCACCGGACAGTCGCGGAGATGCTCACCGTGCTTGCACCCGAGCCTGCGGCGCCCTGAGCGCCCCGACACGCGCCAGCAATCGGAACTACGCGGCGAAATCGCGCTGGAGCGCCGCACAGGCGTCGTCCAGATCGGCGCGCGCCTTGCGCCAGCGTTCGCCGCGGCGCTCGAGATCCGCTCGGCAACCCTGTGCCATGTCCCGTGCCTGTTCGATCGACGCCTTCAGCGACGCCTCCGACGGACCGCCGGGGAGTGCGCTGCGCTGCACGACGTCATCCGGGGAGTCGTTCGCGCCCACGGCGGCTTTCATCTGCGCCGACAGCCCAGCCACGCTCTCCAGCGGCGCGCGCCCAGCGTCGTACGCCTGCCGCACGAGCGCGCCCACCTCGGCGTGGGCCTGGCGAAACGGCACGCCCGCTGCGACGAGCGCCTCGGCCACCGCCGTCGCGTTGGAGTATCCGGCAACCGCGCGTGCATGCATGCGCTCAGGATTCGGGATCATGCCCGCGATCACCAGTTGCAGCAGGCGCACCGTTTCCACGGTCTCGCGCATCGTCAGCATGAGGTTCCTCGTGCCCTCCGTGCCGACGGCCACGGAGTTCGTGAACGGGGCGGCGGACATCGCGCCCGCGGCGGACACGAACGCGCCCGCGGCAGCGCACGACCGACCCTGGATGTGCTCCAACACGAACGCGTTGCGCTTCTGCGGCATCATCGAGCTCGAACCGACGAGATCGTCAGGCAGGGAGACGAAGCCGACCTCCTCCGTCGTCCATAGCAGCAAGTCTGTGGCGACCCGGCCGAGGAGCACGCCGATCTGCGTCGCGGCCCCTAGCAGCTGCAATACGTAGTCGCGTGATGCGACGGCCTCGATCGTGTTGGGGATCAGGCCGGCGAAGCCCAGCAGACTGGCGGTGCGGGCGACGTCGAGCGCCAGCGTCGTGCCGCCCCCCGCTCCGGCGCCGAGCGGGCTGAGGTCCGTCTCGTCGCCGGCGTGCAGCAGCGCTCGGACATTGCGCAGGCCCGCCCAGGCGACCGCGGCCAGATAGTGGCCGACCGTGATCGGCATCGCGATCTGGTAATGCGTGTACGCAGGCATGACCGTCGTCGCGTGCTCCCGCGCACGTCCAAGTAGCGTCTCCACGAGCGACAGCAGCCCGCCCGCAGCGTCGCTGCACGCGACGCGCGCGCGCAGTCGCTGCGTGGTCGCATTGAGGTCGTTGCGCGACCGGCCGGAGTGCAGGACTCCGCCAACCTCGATCCCGAGGCGCTCGATGAGCTCGCCTTCGTATGCGAGGAACAGCCCGCGCGGGCGCGGCGCCGCGACGACGGCGTCGAAGCGCTCGAGGCGAAGCCGGTCGATCTCGCGAACGAGCGCGCCCGCGACCGGCACCGGCACGAGGCCGGCGCCGTGCAGCATCACGAGATGCGCGCGGTCGACCTCGCTGATGAGCTCCAGTTCCGAGCGGGCACCGCCATGGTCCTCGTCCGACCGATCCGCGAACAGGATCGCCGCGATCTCGGGAGCGATCGCGCTGTTGAGCCTGCCGGTGTCGGTCATGCGCGCGCGAGACGCTCGGCCGCGCGGCGGACCGCCGCGGGTGGCGTCGGGATCAACGTCGTCGCCAGACGCGCCGCCCGGCTCGCGGCCGCCTGCTCGGCCTCGTCGGCGGACGGACAGCAGGCGATGGCATGGCCGACGCGGTCGCGGAAGTCCTGGCGCTGTTGCACCACCGTTCCCGGCGCGACGTACATGGCTGCTTCCCACCAGCCGTGGTCGCCGACCAGCTGCGATGCGACATGGCCGGCAACGGACGCGCCAGACGCGACGACGAAGCGCAACGCGCCGTGAAGCGTGACGTCGGGCGGTTCGGCCACTGGCTCGCCGAGTGCAGTCAGGATTGTCGCCGCGATCAGGTCCGCACCTCCGGATCGCTGCACGAGGACGGGGATACGCCCGCCGGCGAGGCGCGGGTTGACCTCGATGATCCGCACGCCAGCGCTGCCCATCCGTGCTTCGACGTGGGTCGGCCCATCGGCGAGCGCCAGCGCCCGCACGGCGTCGCACGCGGCCCGGGTCAGCTGCTGCGCGGCACGCTCGGGGAGCTGGGCCGGGTAATCGTGTCCGACCTCGACGAAGTGCGGCTGCGCCCCAAGGCGCTTGCGCACCACCGCTTGGATCCGCTCGCCGACGATCTCGATCGAGTATTCGTCGCCGGCTACGAACTGCTCGAGCAGAACCTCGCGCTTGACCGCCGCTCCGCGCTCTGTCACCGCCGAGCCCAACAGCCGCTGCACGTGCTCACCGAGCTCGTCCGGATCCGCGCATAGCCGGACGCCGACGCTGCCGCTGCCGACCGCGGGCTTGCACACGACCGGGTAGCCGAGCTGCCGCGCCATGACGAGTGCGTCGGGCATCGACGTCGCCGAGCGAAACTCGGGGCTCGGGACCCCGGCGGCAGCCAGGATGCCTCGCTGGCGCGTCTTGTCTCGGCAGCGCTCGATGGCGTCGGGGTCGGGGCTTGCGAGCCCGAGCCGCCGGGCGACGTCGGCGGCGCGACCGACAAAGTAGTCCGACGTCGACATCACGGCGACGATCGGCCCAGCTCGCCGTGACAGGCGCCTGACCAGGGCGGTGAGACCGACGACGTCCGCGGTGTCGGCGGTGATCGTCGCGACGCCGTCGATGCTGTCGAAGTCGTAGCGAGAGTGATCCGCGGCGATGACCGTCGGTGCGAGATCGAGCTCGAGCGCGCGCCGGGCGAACAGCTCGCCCGTCCCGCTCGTGTTGCTCTCGATAAAGACGACGTGCCGTGTCACGCTGCGGCGCCCGTAACCTCGACGAGGCTTCGCCGGTCCCACGCGAGGCGGCTCCAGCCGTCGCGCACCGCAAGCGGATGCTCGACGTCGACCGGTGCCGCCGGCGGATCGGTGCGCAGCGCTCCGACCCGGCTAAGCCAGCGCTCGTCGTAGACGGTGCGCTCGTAGCGGTAGCCCTCGTCGGGCATGATCGCAACGACTCGGGCCCCCGGATTGCGTTCGGCCCACCAGCGCGCGACGAGATAGGCGGCACCGCTTGTGGGGCCCATAAACAGGCTGTGGTCACGGTAGAGCGTGCGCGTCATGAAGAAGGCTTCAGCGGCTCCGAGCCAGTGGACTTCGTCGAACAGGCGATGATCGACGTTGCCCGGGTGGATGCTGCTGCCGAGGCCTCGCAGCAGTCTAGGTCCGTCGGGTGTTCCGAACAGCACGCTGCCCGGCGTGTCGACGCCGATCAGGCGCATCTGCGGAAATTGTTCCCGCAACGCCGACGCGGTTCCGCAACTCGACCCGCCTGACCCGACGGTCGCCACGAGGCAGTCGACGTCTCCGATGGTGTCTTGAAGGAGTTCGGCGACCCGTCCGTAGGCGCGGGCGTTGGAGGGATTGTCGTACTGCCGCGGCACGAAATGTCGCGGATGGCGGGCGCACAGCCGCTCGACGCGATCCAGGCGCGCCTGCTGCACGCCGCCCCGCGCCGCAGCGCCGGAGACGATCGTCACGTCCGCGCCCAGGAGGCGCAGTCGCCGGCGCAGCACCGCGTCGATAACCGGATCGCCGACGATGCTGAGGTCGTAGCCGCGCGAACGGCAGATCATCGCGAGACCCAGGCCGAAGGTTCCCGACGAGGTCTCGATCACGCGGCAGCCGGGTTCGATCTCGCCGCTGCGCTCTGCTTCTTCGATGATGAACCGTGCGGGCAGCAGTTTCATCAGCGAGAACGCGGCGCCGTAGACGCTCGCGCCGAGCCGCATGATCCGCGGGAGCTCGAGTGCCTCGACGGCCGACGGACTGGCGACGACGGGGATCATGCTTCGCCGCCGACCTCGAACTGCCACGGGCCCAAGCCTCGCGCGGCGAGCTCTGCGTGTGCCTGCGCGATCCAGCGGTCCAACGACGGATCGGGTTCGAACAGGAAGCTCGCGACGTCGCCGGAGTGGGCCACCTGGACTCCGGCCGCATGGCAATCACGCGAGAGCGCCTCCAACTCGGCGAACGCGGGAACGGGCAGATGGCGCTGATTGATCCACGCGCTCATCGTGGCCACCGCGCCGATGGTGCCGACGTCGCCCCGCTGCAGAGCCACGCGCAGCAGGCACCTCAGCATCTCCAGCTCGGCCAGCTCGTAGGCGTCGTAGCGCGCCGGCGACAGCGCCAGCGTGTCCACGCCGTTGCCATCTGGCGCGGTCTGAAATGCCAGAACGCGCATGCGGGGCAGCGCCTGTCCGTAGTCCTCCACCAGGCGACCCTCGCGATGGGCGAAGAGCACCGGGCGGTTCCACAGCGTGCCGTCACTCGCGCCCTCTGCCGCCACCGCCAGCTGAGCCATGCGATCGATCGACAGGGAGCGGTCGAAGGCCTTCAGCACCGCCTTGATCGCAGCGGTCACATCGCTGGTCGACGAGCCGTACCCGCGGGCCGGGGCGATGTTGCTGTGCACGGCGACGCTTGCGCCGAAGCCCTCCTCTCCGATCGCGTGCAGCGCAAGCTCGACCGCGCGGCGAACCTTCGTCTTCCACGAAGGTCGCACCTGCACGTCGCAACCAAGATCGCGACGGAACGCGACCGTTACCTGGCTCCAGAGACCGGGACACGGCATCGTGACGAGCGCCCGCTGGATCGACGAGCCGACGTAGAACGCGCCCTGGAGGATTTCCCCGTGGTGGCCGGGTGAACACGCGGTGGCGGTTCTGACCTCTCGATCGGCGATAAGGACGGGCGGCAGCATCATCAGCTTTCTGGTCCGACAAGACTCTTGGACATCATGATTGCTACCTTTCACTCACTCGCAGCACAAAGAGAGATATGCGACGGGTTCACCACACCAGGTTACCGCGATTACCTGTGTTGTGTGACAGGACGCGCTGTGATATCCGTCACACGGTGAACTACGGTGCGTCATCGCACTATCACCATCATTACCGCCACCAGCAAACGGCTGGAAGCGCATGACGATGGCCAGACCGTCGATCAGCGGATGTCGAGCAGTGCCTCCCGCTCCTTGATCCACCGGTAGTCGGCGTCGACGGCGTCGCGGTCAGTCGAGGTGAGGACCACCCACGCGAGGATGGTCAACATATCCCTGCTCGCGGGCACGTGGTCGCCGGTGCGATACGGAACGTGCTTTGCGTTGTACGAACTCAGCGATTCGACCCCGTCGAGGATCTCCGCGTTGCGCCAGACGCCGGCCCGCGGCGCAGAGATGAAGACGGCGCGCAGATATTTGACGAGCTCGTAGCCGGGCTTGAACTCACCGCGCTCGCGGTGCGCGACGGTGCGCTTGATGTGGTTGTCGCCGGTCGCGATTTCGGTAATGAACTGGTGCCCACCGCCGGCCGGTCGCGACCCGATCTCGATCAGGCGGGGGCCGCGTGGCGTGAGCATCACCTCCACGTGGCCGCAGCCGTTGCGAACGCCGACCGCGTCCAGAACCTGCCGCGTGTAAGGCCAGATGGCCTTGACGTCGGGATCGTCGGGCGCGAGGAAGTCGACGCAGTCATAGATGCCGATGCGGTCGTCGAACTGGCGCTTGGTGTAACGGCAGACGTCGACGAGTCCGTGCCTGCCGTCGACCGAGTACGTGTCGACGAGCAGCTCGGTGCCCTCCGCGTACTCGGACACGAGCACGGCCCGGTTGATCTCGTCGAACACGTTGACCGCGCCCAGGATTGCGTCGAACGCCGGGCGCCAGTCCGTTCCGGGCGGCACGAGGTGGACCTTGTCCCCACCGCCGCTGCGGGTCGGTTTGAGCACGATCGGCGCCGACTCCAGGCCCGTCGCGCTCAGCCATGGTCCGACCTTCGCGGGATCGTGGGTGCTCATCTGGCGCAGGTGCGGGACGCCGGCGCGGGCAAGCGCCTGTGCCATCGCCCCCTTATCGCGCCGCGCGTCGCCCAGCTCGCGCCGGTTGCCGCTGCCGGGCGCGATCAGCTCGATCAGCGCATCCGTGAGCTCGACGCCGCTCTCGGCGCCCGGGACGAGGTACTGCGGGTCGTACGCACGCAGTTCGCAGGCGAGCCGTTCGAGGTCGCCTGCGAAGACGTGGACGTGGTCGAAGCGCTCCGGACGCCACGTCCACGCGGCGAACGGCTCGGCCGCACTCAGCACGGCGATCGGAGAGCAGCCGGCCTCGCGAAAGGCCTGGGGATAGTCCTGACCCGTGGAGACCGGGTCGACGATCACGGCGTAGCGCGTCATGCCGCCGCTCCTCCTGCCGTGGCCGCAGCGCAGACGTTCACCCGTAGCGCCGCCTCGGCCGCGTCCAGCGCGCTCGTGGCCTCAGCCATCGTCTTCGTGACAACGGTCGCGAATGCGATCCGCCCCCAGAGCGTGCCCTTCGGCGGCGGCGAGACCTTCGCGCCGACTGCTACGGTCGCGACGGCGCGATCGATCGCTGCCGGCAACCGCGTGTCGTCAAAGCCCACGTCGTGCACCACGGTGTCGTCCTCCTTCACGTAGAAGAAGCGCACCCCGCCGACGAGCGCGCGATCGGCGCGCACGTCAGGTGCCCGTCCGCAGGCGACGGCCGCCGCGGCCAGCCCCGGATCGATCCCGCTGGCGCGCATGCCGAGGTACGGGATGAGGTCGCCGCCGAGTCGCGCGTTGACCTCGATCACCTTCGGCCCGCTGCGAGTGAGCTTGAGCTCGACGTGCGTCATCCCGTCGCTGAAGCGCAGCGCGCGATGTGTGGCCCGCAGGATCTCGTCGATCCGCCCGTCGTGCAGGAGCGGGTCGGCTGCGTCGACGCGGTGACCGATCTCTTCGAAGTACGGCGCGTACCCGACCTCCTTGCGCGCGACGAACATCGGCCACACACTTCCCCCGCTCACTGCACAGTCGACGCTGATCTCCGGTCCGTCGGCGAACTCCTCGACGAGCACGGACGCGTCGTAGTGCGGCGCCTCGGGAACGGTCGTGTCGCGCGCGAACGCAAACTGGGCCTCGAGCTCGGCAGGCGTGTGCACCTTGACGACGCCCAGGCTCGCCGCCAGCGCGCGCGGCTTGAGGACGATGGGATAGCCGATCCGCTCGGCTGTCGCGAGCGCCTGGCGGACGGTTGCAACGAGCACCGACTGCGGCTGCGGCACGCCGTCCGCGTCGAGCGCGGCGCGGGTCAGGTGCTTGTCGCGACAGCGCAGGATCATCTCCGGGTCGCCGCCGGGCAGGCCGAGCGTGGCCGCGACCTCCGCGGTCTGGAGGATCCGCGCCTCGTCCCAGCACAGCACGCCGTCGACCGGGTGGCGGGCGGCCAGCTCCCGCGCCGCGACGCACAGCGCGTCCACGTCGTTCGTGCTCTCCAGAACCGTCGCGCCGGTGATGTACTCCTGCTCCCAGGACGGGGGGTCCGGCAGGAACAGGTGGATTCGGTAGCGCGTGGAGATCGAGCGCAGCAGGTATTCGCGGTACAGCCGCGGTCCGGTCGCGATCACGAGCAGCGCGGGGCGGTCGTCGACGGAGTTCATGGCGTCACCTCCTCGATCTGCGAGACGCCCGTCGTTCCATCGCAGCGCCGCCAGCGTTCCGTGAGCTGCAGACGGCCGTCGGGCAACATGCTCGGCGTGCTTACGCAGCGCCCGGCTACGACGCGGCCGTCGGCCATCACCTGGCAGTACGCCGCGTCGATCGTCCCGTCGGCACGGCGGCGACCGAGGAGCCGGCCGGCGCGCAGGTGCGCGCCGGAGTACTCGGCCCACACGAGGTCGCCGTCCTGTGAGTAGCGGCCGCTCGGCAGCTCGCCGGCGCCCTCGAAGCCGACCGGCGCGAAGACTCTGCCGTCGTATCCCACCGAGCTCAGCTCCATGAGATCGGGCAGAGGTCGTCGTTGATCTCGAACAGCTCGCGACCGAACATCGCGTTGAGCACGATCGCCGAGCGCACGGGCAGCAGCGTGAGGTTCGCGTCGGGAATCCCGTGGCTCATGCGGCCGCGGTTCATCGCGTAGACGCGGTGCTTGGTGCGACCTGGCCACCGCACCGAGTAGTCCCGGTCCATGACCATCTCGCCGTCCTCGTCGGTCTCGATCCGGTCGCGCAGATCCGCATCGAAGGGCACGTCCACCGTCTCGCGGCCGATCGCGATGACGGCGCGGCTCACGCGATGCTGCTCAGCACCCTGCTGGGTCGAGCAGTTCAGTACAAGCTGATCGCCGTCCATCTCGCCGCCGATGACATCCCGGCCCGGGAGCAACGACGCGGGGAAGCGTCCGTGCTCCAGCATCCGGTCGTAGTTGGCCTGGTAGAGCACCCGCAGCGCGCCGGGGGTCGCCGCATCGCCCGTGGGGTTCTGCTCGGTGACAAGCCGCCGCCTCGTCGCGCGCGGCAGGTTCTGCAGGAACTGCTGGTGCGCCGGACGGTAGAACTCGTTGGCGACGGGCGAGTCGTCGATCGTCTGAAACCATTGCCGCCGCCCCAGCCAGCGGATGTCGCTTATCCCGGCGTGCAAGAGGTTCAGCACGCACTCCAGGCCCGTCTGCCCGCCGCCGACAACGGCGACGGGGGCGCTCGTGTCCAGCGCGAGGTCCGCGATACGCAAGCGCAGGTCGTCGGCGAGGAACGCGCGGTCGCCCGGCAGGCCTTCGAACCCGGCCGGCATCGATGGCCGCGTCCCGACGCCGACGACCAGGTGCTCCGAACGTGCCATCGGGCGATCGCCCGAATACACGACAAAGCCGTCGTCGGCGAGCGAGATCCGGTCGATCGTCACCCCATAGTGGATGTTGTCGATCTGCGCCGACGCCCAGGTGAGATAGTTCATGTACTCGCGGCGCGGGATGAAGTCGAACTGCGCGTGAAGCAGCGCGAACAGGCGGCCCGTGCTCACGAGGTAGTTGAGGAACGTGAGCTTGTGGGTGGGGTCGATGATCGAGACAAGATCCTTCAGCCACGACGTCTGCATGCGCACGCCGGAATGCAGCAGCGTGTCGTGCCATGACGGCCCGGGCTGCTTGTCGAACAGCGCGATGGGCTCGTCGGAAACGGATTTATGCAGCGCCGCGAAGCTGAGGTTCGCCGGACCCGCTCCGATGCCGATCGTGTGGAAGCAGGGCAGCTCGCGCGTCGCTGAGGACGCGTTCGCGGCAGAGCTAATCGTGGTTGCCATGGCTCGTGTCACTCTCCGTGGGTGCTGGGTTGAAGTTGGCGCGCGCCGAGCAGCTGGCCGGCGGCCTCGCGGCTGGCGGCAAGCGCGGTCTTGACGGATCCGCCCGAGCCACCGGTGAACGTCCAGACGACGCCGTGCTCGCCGGTGACGGGACGCAGGGCGAGGACGGGCGGATCGCAGTAACAGTCGGTCGCGTTCACCGTTGCGAGCATGCGGCCGAGCCGCAGCCAGGGCATGCGCGCCACGGCGATCCGAGCCGCGGTCGCGTGCAGGACTTCGGTCGGCGGGCGTTGGCCCGGCGCGACGTCCCAATCCTCGGTGGCCATGCCGAGCATAAGTCGCCCGTCGGCGGTGGGCTTGCCGTACAGGCCCGTCGACTCGTCGGCGAACGGCATCGGCCGCCGGCCACGGACAGCGTAGGTCGCGCATTGGATCGCCTTCGTGCGCAGCCCCCCCGACGGAAGCCCACTGGCGAAGAGCACGTTGGGCGTCCAAGCGCCGGTGGCGAGCACCACGACGTCGTAGCTTCGCCGGCGACCGCTGGTGGTGGAGGCGGTCACGGTTCCGTCGGCGTGCACGACGACGGAGCCCGTCGCAGCGGGCACGATGCGAACCTTCGCGCGTGCCGCCAGGTCGGCGAGGATCGCGGCGCGCAGCCGCGCCGCGCTGATGTAGCCGGCGCGCCGCTCGACAACCCCGACGGTGTCCGCGGGCAGGCCCGCCCAGCCCATGCCGGCGAGCTCTGCGTGCGTCGCGACGCGGGCCGATCCGGGCAGTCGCGCTTCGATCGCGTGCAGCTCGCCGTGAAGGGCGTCGTCGCCGGCGCGCAGGTACACGGCCCCCGTCTCGCGGTAGCGCGACCACGCGCGCAGCACGCTGCTCGACAGCAGCTCGCCGAGGCTCTCCAGGGCGAGGCGACGGCCTTCGGGATGGCGCTCGTACGCGCGCACGACACCCCCCGAAAGCTCGGTCGCATCCGTGCGGCCGTCCTCGCCAAGCAAGAGCTCGACGTGCTCGACCTCACGGCTGTGGGTCAGACGCCACGCCAAGAGCGTGCCGGCGATCCCGCCTCCTGCGATGCAGACACGCATGGCGGCTACGCAGCCTCGAGTCGGGTGGATGCGGCGGCGTGCGTGTCGATGCCCGTGAGCGACGTCAGGACCGGGCCGGCCTCGCTTCCGGACGCGAGCAGCGACAGCATGCTGCGCGCGGCCACCGCGGGATCGAATCCGACAAGCTCGAGCGCCTGCTCACCGCGCCGTCGTTCTGCAGCGACGAGCGGCGCCGGAAGCGACGGGAAGGCTTCTGGCCGCCCGTACAGCAGCGGACGCACGTGCTCTCGAAACGCCTCGAAGGAGGCGCGCGTGAAATCCGTCGTGCGGCGATCGGGCCTGTCCCAGGCGAGGAAGAGCCGGACGATCGCCGGATCCTCCTCGGCGAGGAACTCGTGCGCCCAGATCGCGTGGTTGCGGCTGGTCGAGAACTTCGCCCCGTCGAGCGTGTAGAACTCGTTCAGGACCAGCCCGCTCAGCGGCAGCCGTTCGATGCCCGCGGCCGCGAAGACCGCAGGCCAGAAGACGACAAAGTAGAACGCCCCGTCCAAACCCCCGAACTGCCACATGTCGCCGACCTCGCGCCGCCATTCGGCTACCCAGGCATCAAGCGACCTGGCAGCCGGATCGGACTCGCGGCCGACGCCGTAGATCCAGCTCAGCGCGACCTCGGCCCAGACGTCGATGCGCAGGCCGTCCAGCGGACCGCGCCCCTCGACCCCCCAGTTGGTCGGGTACGCGACCGGGACCTCGGGCAGCCCGGCGGCCAGGTAATGCGTGATCAGGTCGCGCGCGCGTTTGGGCAGCTCCGCTCTCAGCCACATCGCTGTGAGCTGCTCGCGGAAGTCTTCGATGCGCATCACCGGAACCGTCGCGGCGAATGGGACGGCGTGACCGCCGCAGCGGTCGCAGTAGGGATCGACGAGGTTCTCGGCGGACGTGAAGCCACCGCAGCCCTCGCAGGATCCGCCGCTGGACGCGCTGGCGCAGCGCGCGCACGTGCCCGTGACGTAGGAGTGATGCAGCGTGCGTTCGCAGTCCGCGCACGCGTACAGGGTCATCTCGCGCATCGAAAGCGTGCCGCGCGCGACCATGTCGGAGACCATGTCCGCGATCGCGCGCCGGTAGCTGGGCGTCTGCGGGTCGACGAACGTGTCGTAGTGGATGTGCCCGCGGTCATACGCCTCGAGGATCTCGGCGCGGTAGCGCGCCATCATCGGCTCGACCTCCAGGCCCTCGTTCTCGGCCTTCGTCGGGATGAAGTTCTGTCCGACGTCGACGCCTGCGACGGCGAGCACCCGCTCGCCGCGCGCCTTGGCCGCCCGCGCGGCGATGTCGGACGCCAGGTACGGGCCCGACAGGTGCCCGAGGTGCAGCGGGCCGTTCGCCGTCGCGGGCGGGATGATGATCACGGTGACGCCGCGATCAGACACGATCGGCCTGCCCAGCGAGCGCACCTGAAGCGTCCATTGCCGGCATCCAGTAGGCGCTGAAGACGACCAACGGCTGGTCCGTCGAAGGGTTGCGGATTTGGTGGTCCTCGTCGCTCTCGAGCAGGAACGCCCCGCCCTGCCGCACCTCGGCACTGTCTTCGCCCGCCCGGACGACCGCACAGCCACTGATGACGATCGACAGCTCAAGCTCGGGATGGCAGTCCACGGGGCTGCTCGAACCGGGCGGCACGACGTACCACATCGCGTTAAACGGCATGCGGTCGCCGAGCCCGTACTGCTCCCACCGGGCCACGTCGACGTCGCCTACCGCGTACGTGGCCGCTGTCGTGCTGTCGAACTTGCGCATGTCTGCCCTCGCTGGTTGAAAAGTTGGAACTGTGGATCAGAGCGCCGGGTGGGCCCTGCGAATACAAGAGATGTGACGAGTTTCACTCATAACCTGTCACCGGTACCGCGTCGTGTGATGTTCATCACAGTATGAGCTTGTTTACGTATCAGTAAGTACGGGTGCCCACTCGTTCCGTCAGCGCATAGACACCGGCCCGACCGCGGCCCGGGCGCACGACCACGGGAGGTGACATGCCAGGACTTAGATCACGCAGGGCCAGCTTCCGTCCGGACCCGGCGCGTGCCCAGCCCGCGGCGCCGGGCGTGCTGGCGAGCGTGCATGAGACGGGACCCGCGGTGCGCTGGCTGCTGGGCTGCATGTTCGTCAACCAGATCGGCGCATTCGTGCTCCTGTTTCTGGTGCTCTACCTCGTGCACGAGGGCATCGACGAGGGCCGCGCCGGACTCGCGCTCGGCGCGTATGGCCTGGGCACCGTGCTGGGCGCGCTCGTGGGCGGGTCTTTGGCCGACCGGCTCGGTCGCCGCACGACGATCGTCGGCGCGATGCTCAGCGCCGCCGCGCTGACGATCGCGCTGAGCGTGCTGGCGTCGCCGCAGACATACGGCGCGCTCGTCGTCGTCGTCATCGCCGCGGGCGTGGCGACTCAGGCTTCGCGTCCCGCCGCGGCGGCCATGCTGGCCGACCTCGTGCCCGCGGAGCGGCTGGTGATGAGCGTTTCGATGTCGCGCCTGGCGCTCAACTCCGGGGCCGTGATCGCACCGCTCATGGCGGCGGCGCTGATGACGGTGTCCTGGAACCTGCTCTTCTTCGTGGACGGGCTCACCGCCGTCGCCTGCGCGCTGCTGGCCTGGCGCTTCTTGCCGGGCGGCCGGCCGGCCGCGTCCGAGCCGGCGCCCGCCGGCGGCGAGGGCGATACCGCGTCCCCGGTCACCGATGGTGGCTATCGCACATTGCTGCGCGACCGCCGCTTCCTGCTCTACCTGTTTGCGATGCTCGCCAGCGCGGTCATCTACATGCAGTACTTCGCGGTCCTGCCGCTGAAGCTCCGCGCCGACGGACACCCCGGAATCGTCTACAGCGCCGTGCTCGCGATGTCGGCCGGCGTCGTCATCTCCTGCGAGCTGTTCGTGACCAAGCGCGTGCAGACATGGCGACCCGTGGTCGCGGCGACCGGAGGTTGTGTGCTGGTCGCGATCGGGTTCGCCGCCTACGGATTGTCGGGCGGCCTGTGGCTGCTGTTTGCCGCCACGCTCGTCGGCGTCCTCGGCCAGATCGTCGGCGGCCCGACCATGTTCGCCCATCCCCAGCGAGTTGCGCCGCTTGCCTCACGGGGTCGTTACACCGGCGCCGCGCACGCGATGTTCGGGCTCGGCACCGCCCTCGGACCGCCGCTCGGCGTGCTCCTGTGGGAGGCGCTCGGCGACGGCATCTGGACGCTCTGCGGCGCCCTCGGCGCGCTGGCCGCAATCGCGGCCTTCGCGGCCGTCCACAAGCCCCCGCGGGCGGCGCTCACAGCTCGTTTTTCGTCAACGCCGATCACAGGAACCTCGAAATGAACCAACCGACGATCCTCCTCGTTGGCTACTCGATGGCGTGGCAGCAAGTCATCGGTAGTTACCAAGCCGGCGACTCCGTCACGTTCGTCGAGGAACCGGACGTCGTGCGCAAGCGCGACGTCCATGCTTCGCTGGCAACCACCGAGCCCATCTTCGAGCTCGTCGAATGGGAGTACCAGCGGCCCGGCGCCGCCGACCAGTTCTATCTCGCTCATCGCGACCTGCGTCCGGTCGCGATCGTGCCCGTGCTGGAGTACGCCGTACCGTTTGCCGCCCGTCTGGCCGAGCGCTACGGCATGCCCGGCGCGGGCGCGCGCGCGGCGGAGCTGCTATGCGACAAGCATCTCCTGCGCCAGGTCGCAGGCGCAGCAGGTATCGCGAACCCGCGCTCGCTCGCGGTGAACGGACCGGACGAGGTGTTCGAGTTCATGCGCCAGCACGGTGGTCCCGTCGTGTTGAAGCCGGCCAACCGTCAGGCGTCGGTCGGCACGCGCGTGCTGCGCGAGCTCGCGGAGGTCCAGTCCGCGTGGCAGGAGTGCATCGCCCAGGACGAGGGCATCTTCGTGCCCGACCGCCCGCGGCCGCTGCGAATGCTCGTCGAGCAGTTCGTCGAGGGCGACGAGTTCAGCGTCGAGCTCGTCGTCCGCGACGGCGAGGGGCTGTTCTGCAACGTCACCGGAAAGGTCCTGTTTCCGGGAACGCGGCCGGTCGAACAGGCTCACACGGTGCCAGCGAGCATCCCGCCCGCGCTGACGGCGTTGCTGCGCGGCGAGACCCTGCGCGTGCTCGAAGCGGTCGGCTTCCATACCGGCTTCGCGCACTGCGAGTGGATCGTCTCCGGCGGTGTCCCCCACCTCGTCGAGTGCGCCGGGCGGATGCCGGGCGACAGCATCGTCCCGCTGATCATGCGTGCGTGGCAGGCCGACGTCGTCGAGTGGTTTCTCACCGTGATGCGCGGACAGGCGCTGGAGCAGACGCTCCCGACGCACGCGCCGGGTGGCGCGGCAGCGTGGTTCCTGCACACGCCGCCGGGCGAGGTCGTCAGCGTCCGCGGTCTCGAGGACGCCCGCTCGATGGAGGGCGTGACGAGCGCGGAGGTCTCGGTGCAGCCGGGCGACCGCACGTTTGAGCTGCGCAGCTCCTGGGACCGGGTGGGGTGCGTCCTGACCGCTGCCGCCAGCGCGGACGCGGCTCTCGAGCTCGCCCGGCGCGCCGCGGACTCGATCGCGATCGACGTCATCACCGACTCCGGGCCTGTCACGGCGCCCGAGCCGCCGCTCGAACCGGCAGACCCTCACGACGTCGGCGTCGCCAACGAGCGCGGCGTGATCGCAGAGCACTACTACAGCCTCCACAGCATCGCCTCGGTGGAGGCAACGCGGGCTTCCTCGTCGTTTGCGGCCGCCACGCCCGAGAGCCGGGTGCTCGGATTGGTGCAGGCCGCCGAGATCGCGCTGTACAACCTCGCCGACCTGCTCGGACGGGCTGCCAGCGATCTCGATGCCGGAGATTTCGACCGCTGCTCCACGAAGATGTGCTGGGCGCGCGGCTTTCATCGTGTGCTCGTGCGGCTCAGCCTGGCCGCCATCCGTGCCGGCGACGCCGCCGGGCGCCCCGCGCCCGAGGAGTTCTGGCGCATCGACGCGACCCCAGGCTTCGCCGAATACCTGCCGGCGCTGCAGCGCTTCGACGCGACCCTGCGGCGGCTCGACGAGGAGCGCAAGATCGACGCGCTCGACACGTTCGCCCGCGCCCCCTTGGGTGATCCGGTCTTCACGATCCTTCACGCCGCCCGGATCGCAAACCACGACAGCCGCACGTGGAGCGTGAACTTCGAACGCGTTATCCATCCGGCGCCCGGCACGCAGGACCTGGAGGCGCTGCTCGCGACGCACTGGCTGCGCAACGCGGTCGAGGAGCACCGGCTGAGCGGTGATACGTACTTCACCCAGTTCCGCGCTCTGCACCAGATCCCCGAACTGCTCGCGCGCGAGGTCAACGACTCGATCGAAATCGCGATCCATGCGATCCGCTGCGGTGACATCGACGTGGCGCTCGACGCGCTCGAGGGCGCGCTCTGCCTCGCCGACCCGATCGAGGCCTGCCTGCCGCCGATCGTCGACAACCTCACGACGCGTGACTACCACGACATCCGCGAGAACCTGGGCCTCACCAGCGGCAGCCACTCCGTCAGTTTGAGGTTTCACCTGTTCACAGAGCTCTACGAGCAGCTCTGCGACGCGGTCGCGGGGCTTGGCGACGAGCCGGCAGACGAACCCCTGGTGCGGCGCATCCGACGGCAGGTCGTCACGCTGCACACGTTCATCTTCGCCTGGCGCGACATGCACCTGCATCTGCCGCGCAACAACCTCGGCGGCGCCGCCACGAAGTCGCTGACCGGGTCGCCCGACGCGATCCGCACCGTTCGCAAGATGCGCGACAACGCGGCGGTGGCCGACGCATCGGTGCGATTCACGCAGGCGTTGCCGGTGCGAACGACAAATGACAGCGCCCTCGCGGCGTATCTGGACTCGCCCTCGGGGTCCGACGCGCTGCTGCTGGCTGCGACGGGCGAGGCGACGAAGGCGAACTTCAGCGATGTCCAGGAGCGGGCTGGCTTCTTCGCCCAGCGGTGTCCGTTCACGAGGCCACCGCGACGCACCGTCTGATCGGCGCTCCGGCGCAGCCGTTCCCCACGAGGACCAACGCATACCAAGGAGTAGTTCATGGAATTTCGCAAGAACCGATTTCTCGCCATCGCCACGGTTGGGGTCGCGCTCGCCGCGTTCCCCGCGGCTGCGGTTGCGTCCGATGCATACGAAGCCGACATCGAGGTCGAGGATCGCTGCGATCCCGCGACGTTCAACGCGGTCGTCGGCCCCGGCGCTTGCGTGCGCCCGGCGGGCGACGGCGGCGGCAACGTCACGGTCGACGAGTTCGTCGCCGACCTGACGCGCAAGCACGAGCAAAAGGCCTGGAAATTCGATGGCAAGAACGTCACGATCAGGCGGGGCGAGCCGCTCAGGATCGCGATGACGCGCGGGGGCGAGCGGCACACGGTCACCGAGGTCCCCTCGTTCGGCCTTGGCTGCATTCCCAGTATCAACGTGCTCGTCTTCCCCGATCAGGATCCGACGGCATTCCCGGCCGTCTGCGACGACCCGCTGACGTTCCAGCCGGGCGCGACCGTGCCTGGAGGTACCTCGATCCGCCCCGGCGAGTCGTTCTCCATCACCGGTCTCACCAAGGGCATCCACCGCTATATCTGCGTGATTCACCCCTGGATGAAGTCGACGGTCAAGGTCAAGTAGCGGCGGCGCCCCCGCGCCGCGGCGCGCAGCTGCGGGGCGCGCTGGACCGGATCGATGCATCCGGCCCTGCCGCCCGGGCTGCGCGCCGCCGTCGAGCAGCCGCCTGGCACGAGCTCGGTTGGCGTGCTCGGCTGTTCGCGCAGCCGGCGAAGCCGGCCCTACGTCGTCGTGCCTGATCTACAACGATCGGCTCGGCGAGCTCGTCGATCGACCCGATGGCGTGTTGGATTCGCACAAAAGCTGCGATCACAGGCCGCGCCGCAGGGCGCTCTAGCGAGCCCACGCCGGCCTGTCGGCGCGCCAGTCGATCGACATGATCGCTGAGCCACGCAGACCTCCAGCGCGCCGCCCCTCCGACGGGCCCATCGCAACGTAGGCGCCGCCGCCGAACGTCCTCTGCTCGATGTAGAAGTCACTTCGGCGCCGCGCGCACGACGACGAATTCAAACGCCTCACCCTCGCTGCCGCGCGAGCGGTGGCGTACATCATCGCGGCTGTCGAGCGTGCCGTAGAAGTTGACGATCGCGACCGCCGGATCGGTCGACATCAGGTGCACGTCGACGGGTTCGCCGACCATTGCCAGCAGCTTGGTCGATGTCTCGTCAAGCGTCAGCGTGTGCCTGTTCGAACATCACGGCCTCATGATGCCTCTCCCGGCTGAGGAAGTCGGGAAGCGCCGTCGGCGATCGTTCCGCCAGGGGCTCTCACCGGGAAGAGACGCCCGTGACCGTCTACCGATGGCGTCTTTCTCGCTCCCAGGTTGCGGGGGCGGGTGATCAACCGCGACAGCTCTCACGGCGGGCGAGCATCGCGCTGGCAAGAGGGCGGTCTGGGGCGCGTCGGCCCATCGTCGCGCGCCCCACCGGGGTCTGCACCGTGGGCTGGCTGCAAGCCCTGAGTTAGCTACTTCCCGCGGAAAAGCACCGGATGACGCATTCCAACCCGGCTCACCGGAGTGGGTCGACTGCCGCACCGCAACAGATGGAGTCGCTGGGGCACCCCAAGGACGGTCGAGAACCACCTCGGCAGGGTCTACATGGGCTCGGCATCAAGGGCCGCCGCCAGCTCACCGCGGCGTTTGTGCCTGACCGCGCGTCCTCCTCCCGTGGGCGCGCCGTCAGGAACCGGCGACGAGCACGCTGCCGCCCGCGCTGACAAGGCCGCGCTCGGCGAGCTGCTCGCGCAGGCGCAGCAGGGCGAGGTCCTTGGCCTTGGCCTCGAGCATGATGTCGAAGCTACGGCCCGCGGGCGCGTCGCGCAGGAACGCCTCGAAGCCGATCGGATCGATCAGGTCGGCGTGCGCGCGCAGCTGCGGCAGCACAAGCTTCGTTTCTGTCCGGCGACCGACCGTCACGCGGCGCTGCTCGACGTCCAGCCGCGGCGAGGAGTAGTGGATCTTCGGCAGCCCGTCGCCGTTGCGCCAGGTGTCGAGCGCCGCGGCGAGCGCCTCGCGGTTGGACATGCCGGCGGGGTCGTGGCAGCGGTGATGCAGCACGTCCCAGACGATCCGCACGCCGCTGCGCGCAGATAGCGCGAGCACGTCGACGAGGCCGAAGGTGCGGTCGTCGTTCTCGACGACAAGCCGCGTCCGGGCGCGCTCGGAGAGGCGCTCAAAGCCGGCGAGAAAGCGATCACGCGCGGCGTCCAGGCCGCCCGCGGCGCCGCCGACGTGTAGCACGACGACCGCCTCGGGACCCAGCCCCATTGCATCCATGAGCGCTGCCTGCACCTCGAGCTCGGCGATCGCCGCGGCCTGCGTATCGGGGTTTTCGGAGTTCAGCACCGTGTATTGGCCTGGGTGCGACGACAGCCTGATCGCGCGCTCGCGCACGATCGCGCCGACCTGGGCCAGCTCCTCGGCGCACTCCTGCACCTGACGATGAAACTGCGGCATGTGGGGGTGGCTGGCGTAGGGCGCGAGTCCCGTCGGCAACCGGTACATGCGGATGTCGTGGCGCTCGAGGTAGTCCAAAATGTCGCGCAGGCGCTCCAGCGAGCGGCGCAGATGTGGATTTGAGCTCCAGCGGCGCGTGTCGTGCGAGGGCAGCCCGGCGTCGCCCAGCACCTTGACGGCGAAGCCGAGCCGGTGCGCGCTGGGCAGCTGGCCGTTCACGCGCACATGGTGGCGCAGCGAGTTGTTCTCGTCGTGCGGCCACCGGGTAGCTGCCCGGGGCAATGTCCTCCTACGGCGGCATCGCGGCCACACCGCAGTCCTGCTTCGACGCGCTGACGGAACTTCCAGGCGCTGCCGCAGTGCCAGGGCGCGGTGCGCGACGTCCAAGTGCTCGAGTGCCACGAAACGGGCCGCGGGACGATCGTCGAGTACGAGGTCGACGTGCGCTTCAAGACGGTGCGCCACCGCGTGCGGGAGGTCTACGACGAGCCGCGCCGGCTGGCGAGCGAAGTATCTCGGCGGCGACTTTCGCGACTTCTGCGGGGAGTCGCGCTTCAATCCCACGCCCAACGGCGCCACGCACGCCGGGCTTGACCTGCGGATCGGCCCCGGCTGCGCGTCCCAGGCTTCCTGCGCAGGGCGATCTCCGACGCGGTGACGCGTCGCTCGCTGCGCGACCTCAAGGCGTTTGTCGAGGCTTAGCGCCGCAGCGCTCACAGCGCGTCGATGCCCGCAGCCGCGCCGTTTCCGTCTGAAAGAAGTCCCGCATAGCCTGAAGAGCCTATGCGGATCCGGGATGCTGGTAAGAATCGTGTTACCAGCCGCCATTTCGCCGGTCGGCCGCGACCGGCCGCCGGGCCGCCGGGATGGTTGTGAATCCGCGCGTTGATCACCAACCTGGGCCTCCTCGACGCACCGCCTAACCTTAAGTCGTGTCGTCCGGCGCGCCAGGTTTTCTACAACCAAGATGGCCGACTTCGCAGATACCAGCAGGGCGCCGTGGACCGTCCCTGCTACCCCCGCCGGCAACGACGTTTGCCCGCGTGCCCATCGACGCGGCGCGTGGCGCGCCGCTTCCCCCCGATCGCGCCAGAGCCGTATCGGATGACGAAGCGGTGCATCAGACGCCTGCGATCCTTGACATCGACGCGATCTCTTCGCGGGTGGAGGGCGTGGCCACGCAGCCGGGCAGGTCGGGCGCGTACGCGGAGTGGTTCTCGCCGGCAGCGCCTTCGATCACGATCAGGTATCCACGCTGGGTCATCACTGGTCCTCGAGGCCTACCTGTCTGGTGATGCTGGCCCAGGTCTTCGGATGCAAGGTGTCCGACGGCTTGCCGGCCACCGTCACGACGCCGGGCCGGTCAGCGTGACGGTGTGGGTGACCTACTGGGCGAGGGCCGCAGCTGCCCAAATCAGCCGCTTTCTCCCTGCTCAGGAGGTCAAACTACGCCACACACCGGACGACAAACCCGCAAAATGCGGAGGATTGGGGCTCAGCTCTACCCCTGCGGCGGGGAGTCGCGATCCTTGAGTTTGCCTGGATCGACCCCCTTCGGCACGCCAAATCCCACGCGGTCGGCCTCCTCGGACTCGTTCAGCTGCGTCGAATGGTCCGTGACCTCGGCGATGCCCTCCTCGTCCTGCTCGACATCGGGGCCTGTGCCCTCGGCGCTCGTGTCGTCGTCTGCCTCGCCGCTCGAGCTCGGCTCCTCGACGGCGGCCTCCTCGGCGGCGTCGTCGCCTGCTTCCTCGGGATCTGCGGTCGTGTCCTGCGGCTCGTCAGCCATCTGTCTTCTCCTCCGCTCCCCAGCGTCTCCCAGGCGATGGTCACCGTTGGCGACCAGCCGCCAGTTTTATGGCGGTGTAGCTGCCCCGTCGATCATACGCGCCCTCGCGCGCCCGCGAGGGCTACCGCCGCGCTCGAGTGCCCCGCGCGCGCATCCGCTGGCGACTTAGATCCGGTCGGTTCGGCGTCAACACTCCTGCCATGCGGTTCCGTTGGTGTTGCGTATACCCGGCTGTCGACCAGGACCGCATCAGCGTTCGTCCGCCACCCAAGCCACAGCCTTTCATTGTGATGTTCGGCCCAGACCACGTCCGTGACGATCTCGCACACCGGGACGGTCGTCGCGAACTTCCACGACGAACGGGATATCCTCGGTCGCGCCAGCCGTCCATCCTGGCGCGAACCTAGTAGTGGCCGCGGTCGGAACGAGATCGCCGCCGCCGCCGACCTACGTTAGTCGCCCCTCGAGCGGGTCCAGCGCGGCTCTAATGGCTAATAGCCGCCGCGCGTGTCAGTCCCGTTAGGGGCGCGAAGGGTCTATGTCCCGGGGGTGGTCGTGGCGAGGCCGTGTTCATGGGCGAGCACGATCGCTTGCGCTCGGTCGCGCAGTCCGAGCTTGGCTAGCATCGGCGTGATGTGGCTCTTCACGGTCGCCTGGCTGACATGCAGTTGCGTGGCGATTTCGCTGTTGGACCAGCCGCGTGCGAGCAGGCCCAAGACAGCGCGCTCGCGTGACGTCAACTCGTCGTAGCCCGTCGGCGGTTCGACTCGCCGTCGTTGCGCGGCGATCGGAGCGATCAGCATCGACGCGATCTGCGGCGAGAGCATCGCCTCGCCACGAGCGGCGGCATGGACGGCGTGGCGCAGCAGGTCTGCGGGTGCGTCTTTGAGCAGGAAGCCGCTGGCGCCCGCGCGCAGCGCGTCGTAGACGTACTCATCGAGCGCGAACGTCGTCAGCACCACAACGCGCACGCCGGGCTGCTCCTGCGCAATGCGTCGTGTCGCGGCGATGCCGTCCAGGCGCGGCATGCGAATGTCCATCAGCACGACATCCGCCTCCAGGCGCTGCGCCAGGTAGACCGCGAGCTCGCCATCGCTCGCTTCCCCGATGACCTCGATCTCGGCGTCGGCTGACAGCAGCGCGCGCAGGCCGGCGCGGACGAGCTGGTCGTCGTCGGCGAGCAGCACGCGGATCGTCACGACGTCACCACGTCGCCGGCGCTCAGTCTTGCGATGAGGGTCCAGCCGCCGTCCGGCGATGGCCCCGTTTCCAGTCGTCCGTCCCACAGCCCGACGCGCTCGCGCATCCCCGCGAGACCCGTGCCGGCGCTCGCCGCGACTGGACCGCCGCCACCGCTCGCACCAGGGCCATTATGTACCTGCACCACAAGTTCGTGCCCCTGACGGCCGACGGCGATCTCGATCGGTGCCCCCGGCGCATGGCGCAGCGCATTGGTCACGCCTTCCTGGACGATGCGATGCACGGTCAGCGCCGCCCCTCCTGCGATGCCCGCAAGCGCGGCCGGGTCGATGTGCACCGCAACGTCTCGTCCGGTGCCACGTGCGCGTTCGGCAAGCGCCTCGAGATCATCGAGTCCCGGCCGCGGCTCACGGGTCGCGTCGGTCGCGCGCAGCACCCCGAGCATGCGGCGCAGATCTTCCAGCGCGGCGCGACACGTTCGCTCCAGCGCTTGCAGCGCGGCGAAGCTGTCGTCTGCTCCGGCAGGAAGTGCCTCCCTCGCGACCTGCGCCTGGATCGTCGCCAGCGTCACGGCGTGGGCGACCACGTCGTGCAGCTCACGCGCGACCCGTGCCCGCTCGGTCTCCGCGGCAAGCCGCTCGCGCTCGGCCTGCGCGACCCGCTCGCTGGCGCGTTCCGCGGCCGCCGACGCGCGGACGCGCACGACGCTGCCGACGAGCCAGCAGGACAACGCGAAGGGCAACCAGAACAGCAGGTCCCCCCAGGGATCGCCGTTGAGCAGGACCACGGCGATCACCGGCTGCGTCAGGCACAGCGCCAGCCCGGCAGCGGCAGCAGTCGCGCTACGCGCCCATACGGCCGTGCCGCACGCGATCAGCGCCAGTAAGACGAGGTAGGCGAGCAGGTCGCTGACCGGCGTCAGCGCAGCCGCTTGCACAGTTGCCGCTGTCAGCGAGGCTGCAGCAGCGGTCAGCGGGGCCAGCCGCACGAACGCGAGCGGCGCCGCGATCGCCACCACACACAGCGCGTTGAACCGCAGCGACCCGCTGAGCACGGGCGACAGAGCGATCTCCGTCAGCGCCAGCGCTCCGAACGCCAGCGCCGCGAGGACCTCGCGACGCGTGACGTTCAGGCGGCGGACAGCGCTCGACATCAGTCCATCCTCCAGCAACGGGACATCAGCGACCTGCGACGAAGGTGGCAGACAGCCTCGACCTCGGTCTGAGGCGCAGCGCCTGCGACGCGCCTAGCGTCGTCGCCATGGCTCCCTCGGACTCCCCTCCCCGCGTCGAGATCATCGACGCGCTGCGCGGCTTCGCGCTGCTCGGCATCGTGCTCGTCAACGTCGGCTACTTCGCCTCGACATGGCACATCAGCGGACTGCCCGACCCCGCCGCGCGGGGGCCGATCGACGGCGCAGTGGCCTTCGTCCTCACCGCCTTGGCCGAGACGAAGTTCTACCTGCTGTTCTCGCTGCTGTTCGGCTACAGCTTCACAATCCAGATGGAAAGCGCGCGACGCGCGGGACGCGCGCTGGGCCCCGCGTTCATCCGACGGCTGCTGACGCTGTTCGTGCTCGGAGCGGGCCACGCGGTGCTGCTGTTCAACGGCGACATCCTCGGCACGTACGCGCTCATGGGGGTGATTCTGCTCGTCGCACGCAAGCGCTCACCGCGTGCCGCCGCGGGCATCGCGGTAGCGATCCTCGTTGCGCTCGCCACACTCGTCGCGCTGTCCGCGCTGTCCGCGCCGCTGATCGTCGACCCCGCGGCACTCGCCGCGACAGCACGCGATGCGCAGGAGGGCTACCGCGGCAGCCCGGCCGACGTCATCGGCTCCCGCGTCGATGAGCTCCCGACGGCATGGACGATCCTGCTGCTGTTCCAGGCGCCGTGCGCGCTCGCGCTGTTCCTGCTCGGTCTCGCCGCCGGAAAGCTGCGGCTCCTGCACGACGCGGCCGACCATCGGGCGCTCTGGCGGCGCCTTCGCCTCGGTGGCCTGCTGATCGGGGTTCCCGGCGGGGTGCTGTACGCCTGGGGGTCGGCCAGCAGGCTCGAGCACCCAGTACGCGCGCTGCTCATCGACGCCGCCGACGTGCTCCTCGCACCTACACTCACCGCCGGCCTGACCGCCACCGCGATCCTCGCCCTCCTCTCGCCGCGAGCGCGCGCGGTCAGGCAGTGGCTCGCACCCGCGGGACGCATGGCACTGACCTGCTACCTGACGCAATCACTCGTACTCGCGTTCATCTTCACCGGCTACGGCGCCGGACTCGTCGGCCGAGTCGGCGCGGGCGCCGCCACAACGATCGCGCTCTCACTCTTCCTACTTCAACTCCCGCTCAGCCGCTGGTGGCTGGCCCGCCACCGCTACGGCCCAATCGAGAGGCTGGTGCGCTGGGCCACCATGCTCGAACGCCCACAACGCAAAACCGACACTCAAGGCAAACAACACCCCACCGCAGTTGCGAACGCGAGCCGCCCAGCCGCATAACTGCGATTCGAGCGACGGACGGCACCAGGTCCTCCCTGGCATGCGGGCGGCCGCCTAGTGTGTGCCCGACGCTTGGCTCGGACAGGCATGACAAGAGCTGTCGGCTTATGAACGCGACGATGATCAGCTGTTCACGCGACCTTAGTGACTAGCGTCGCCTCAAACCATTCCAAGGAGGAGCTGTGATGCACCACGCCAAGTCCACCGTCCGACTAAAGCGCCGCGTCGCGTGCGCAGCAACGGCCGCTGGCCTTGCCGTCGCTGTTATGGGGGCCGCGGCTGCCGCGCCAGCGGCAGACCCGCCCCGCGTCGTCGACATCGACCAGATCACCATCATCGGCTCACCGAAGCTCTTCGTCGGGCAACGCGGAAGCAGGGGCTTTGGCTCGGCATGGATCGTGTTCCAGACCCGCCCGCGCCTGCGCACCGTCCGCCAGGTCGTCGTGAGGATCAGTGGCGAACGCGGCCTGAACTACACCTCCCGAGGACGCCCAGCCTGCATCCGATCGACCATTGTGGACGCGCGGACCTTAAAGGCCGGCTCTCGTTACCGCGTGCAGTTCCACGCACGCACCGGTAGAACAAGAGACATCGAGAAGCTCCTCACCACGCGCACTCTCACGGCCCGTACGTTCGCCAGCGGTGGCCCGCCGCCGTACCCGGACTGCCTCACATGACGTAGCGTCGTCCTCGTGAACCGGGGACCGAAGTCCTCCCTCCGGCGAACGCTAGAACCTGCCGCGCACCCGGCTTGGCCTTCCGGTAGCAATGGAACAGGAACGCACGCTAAGCGGATCCGTCGCCGATGCGGAGCGGTCGACGCTCGCCAGTTACCGGACGCCACCGAGCGCCAGTAGCAGCGGGGCTCTCTCGGCGCATGATGGCGGCGATGTCGCGGGGATAGCCCCATTCTCAGCGGCCAGCTCAGACCGAGACCGAAACGGCTTAGACGGTATGGGTCTGTGTCTTCGCCGCCGGTGTAGCTGACAGCGTCGACGCTCCCGCGGATCGTGTGGCGCGGGCTGGTTACCGCATCGATGGAAAGAGAGCGTCGACATGACGGACGGTATCTGCTTCGCTGGCCTGGATGTGCATGCCCGCAAGACGGCGGCCGCGGCCGTGCAGCTGGGCACAGGTGAGGTGTTCAAGGCTCAGCTGTCGGGGGCGCCGACGGCAGTGATCGAGTGGCTGGTGTCGCTGCCGGGTCCGGTCCGCGCGGTCTATGAGGCTGGGCCTACGGGGTTCGGGCTCGCGCGTCAGGCCCGCGCCGAGGGGCTGGAGGTGATGGTCTGCTCGCCCGGCGCGATCCCGCGTCAACCCGGCGACGCCATCAAGACTGATACGCGTGACGCGCTGAAGCTCGCGCGGTTGCTCGCGGCCGGGCAGCTGCGACCGATCCTCGTCCCGGCCCCCGAGCTTGAGGCGCTGCGCGATCTCGTCCGCGCCCGCGAGGACCTGCGGGGCGATCTGATGGCAGCGCGTCACCGCGTCGGCAAGCTGCTGCTGCGTCGTGGCCTGATCTTCGATGGTCCCGGCGCGACGTGGTCGGCGCGCCACCTGCGGTGGATGAGCAAGATCCGCTTTGATGATCAGCTCGTCGAGCTGGTCTTCGGTGAGTACCTCGCGCATCACGAGGTCCTGCTCGCGCGCCGCGACCGCCTCGACGCGATGCTGCTCGAGCAGTCCACCCAAGGCTCGTGGGCGCCGACGGTCGCACGGCTGCGCTGCCTGCGTGGCGTCGACACACTGACCGCCGTCGGGCTGGTCGCCGAGATCGCTGACATCACCGCGTTCAAGCATCCCAAGCAGCTGACCAGCTACCTCGGGCTGGTCCCGTCCGAGCGCTCCTCGGGGACCAAGCGCCGGCAAGGAGCGATCACGAAGGCCGGCAGCTCGCATGCTCGTCGGCTGCTCGTCGAGGCCGCCTGGCACTACCGGCTCCCACCACGCGTCTCCGAGGCGCTCAAGCGCCGCCAGGCCGGGCAGCCGCCAGCGGCGATCGACGCTGCGTGGCGCGCGCAGATCAGGCTGCACCGCCGCTGGGCGCACCTCGACGCGGCGCGCGCGAAGAAACGCACGACGGTGGCCGTCGCGGTCGCGCGTGAGCTGGCGTGCTTCGTCTGGGAGATCGCTCACCAACCCGACTGACCTGGACACCACCCCGTTTCGGGGTGGGGGTGGCGGCCGGCGCCGCGTCACACGGACCCGCGATCACGCTATGAGCACCGACCCCCCGGTTGGCGCGCTCGTTCTTAGACCGCGGCCCGGCGCAGCGCAGCACCGTCATGAGGTAGCCAGCCCTCGCATATCAGCCTGAAGCGCCCTCGCCGCCCCGGCCGCCACCCGCACCCCGAACCCCGAACCCACATCCACCCACACCAAGAACGGCTACGCGCCATGATCACCGCTGCCCACTTGACAACCGTCGCCCCATATCAGCGTGCGTTCCTGTTCCGTTGCTACTGCGAGGCCGCTGACCAGCAGATCGCGGCGCTGGACACCCAGTCCGCGCGCCCAAAGCACGCTCGGGCCCGCCGAGGCGATCCGCGAGGCACGCCCCGGCCTGCGGCGCCGCATCGAGCAGCTCGAGCACGACGTCTGCCAGGCCCGCGACGAACTCGTCGAGCGCGTCCTCGCGTCCGACCCGCGTGGGGACGCGAGCTATTCGGCGAGCGCTCCGAGCAGTACAAGAGCGCGCCGAGTACAGGGACCGCGCGGTACGGGAGGTTGCTCGCTTCGAGGATTTCGTTGGCCTGACTGTCGCGAGCCGTTTCAACTCCGTGACGTGTCACATCCCCCTGAGAACCTGTTCGGCCTCGTCGCGGCGCTCGGCCTCCGCCAGGCGCACGGAGAGGTTGTGCAGCGACTGGATTAGGTTGGGTTCGTAGGCGGCGGGGTTGGCGGCCGCCAACCGCCGGAAGACGCCGACGGCTTCCTCGATCGCGGCCAAGGCCTCGTCAGCCGGCGAGTGCGAGTTCGTTGGCGACGGGATTCCGAGCCCGCGGCGAGACGCACGACCGCGCATGCCTGGTCGACTACGCGGCCGAACCGCAAGACGCCCTCAGGACCACGGCGACGGTTCCCCACATCGACGCCGGCCCGCTCGCCCTTGCAGCGCGCCGTTGGCCGGGCAGTTCGCCGGAACTGGAACGCATCGAGAACACCGAATGTGCGATTGGGCGGCCGATCGATCGCCTGGGCGGGCTCGAAGGCCTCGCCGTCGCCTACGAGGCCGGCCAGTGGCGACCTTCAAGCTTGCAGGCACGCCAGCCGTGCGGACTACGCCGCCCAGGACGCAGCCAGCACGGAGTACACGACGACTTCCGTCACCAGCACCGAGGCGCCGAGCGTATCGCCCGTCCGGCCGCCGACCGACCACGCTGCAATCGCCGCCACGGCCGCGGCCGCAAGCGCCGCGCCGGCGAGCGCGGCGGCGGCCGGCGCGATGCCGCAGGCTGCCAGCGCGATGACCGCGGCGATGCCCGAGCCGACCAGGACCGCGACGGAGCTCGCGCCGAAGCTCGCGCCGAGCCCGCCCTCGCGTGCCGCGGCGAGCCATGCGAGCTGTGGGAGCGTCGACCAGCGGCCGAGGACGTGGCCGGTAACGATCGCCGCGAACGCCTTCGCGGGCGCGAGCTGCGCGAGCGCGAGGAGCGACAGCAGGGCGAAGGCGATCAACGCGAGCGCCCCGTAGGCACCGATACCCGGGTCGCGCATGGCGGCGAGGCGACGCTCTGGCCCACCGCCGCGGGCGCCGAGGCCGTCGGCGCTGTCCGCCAGGCCGTCATGGTGCAGCGCACCGCTCGCGATCGCCGACGCGGTGAGGGCGAGCGCGGTCGCGTAGGCGCTGCCAAGCAGCGGCTCGACGAGGACCAGGACGCCGGCCGCCGCGGCGCCGACGAGGCCGCCGACGACGGGAAACCAGGCCGGCGCGCTGCGCAGCGCGGACGCGTCGAGCGGCGCGCTGCCGGCCGGGACGATCGTCAGCAGTCCGAGCGCTGCGCGGGCGCCGTCGATCCCCGCGCGCAGCCGGTTCATCGCCGCTGCTCGTCGACGCCCGCCTCCGCGAATGTCGCCATCCGAGCGTGCAGAAGACCCGCCCGCTCTATGAGCGGCAGCGCGAGAAGCGCGCCCGACGCCTCGCCGAGGCGCATGCGCAGGTCAAGCAGCGGCTCGAGCCCGAGGTCGGTCAGGACGAGCTCGTGGCCGCGCTCCGCGGAGAGGTGGCTCGCAAACAGGCCTACCGCGGCGGCGGGTTGGATGCGCGTTGCCACGAGCGCCGTGACGGCGGTCGCGAAGCCATCGAGGATCACCGGCAGGCCGAGTTCCCAGGCCTCGACGACGGCGCCGGCCAGCGCGGCGAGCTCAAGACCGCCGGCGGCGCGAAGGATCTCCTGGGGCGTGGTCGCCTGCGCGTGCCGTCGCAGCGCCCTCGCAACCAGCGCGCGCTTGCGCTCCAGGCCGGCGGCGTCCATGCCGGTGCCGCGCCCGACCGTGACGCTCGCGGGCGCGCCGGTGAGCAGCGACGCGAGCGCCGCTGCCGTCGCGGTGTTGCCGATGCCGATCTCGCCCAGGACGAGGCAGTCGGCGGGCAGCAGCTCGGCGACGAGCTCGCGGCCGGTGGCGCACGCGCGGGCGACTTCGTGCGCGGTGAGTGCCGCTCCCTCGGTCATGTCGGCGCTGCCCTGCGCGATCTTGCGGTCCAGCACGCCGTCGGGCGTGGCGCCGCGCAGCCCGACGTCGACGACGAGCAGGCGATGCCCGCCGTCGCCGGCGAGCACGCCGGCGGCCGTCTCGCCGCGCGCCGCGGCGGCCGCAACCTGCGCCGACACCTGACTGCCGAACAAGCTCGTGCCGTGCTCGGTGTGGCCGTGGTCGGCGGCGCAGACGAGCACGCCCGCGCGGATTCGCGGCGGCGGCGGCGCGCCGGTCACGGTCGCCCAGCGCTCGACGAGCGTTTCAAGCGAACCGAGGCTTCCGCCCGGCTTGACGAGCGCGTCGGCGCGGTCGCGCGCGGCGATCGCGGCGGCCCGGTCGGGCTGCCGGCCGGGCGCTGCGACGCGGTCGCGCGGGGCTATCGCCGCGGACCGGTCGGGCGCGCCGCCGGGCGCGGGTTCGCTCGCTTCGTCCCCCCAGCGCTCGTGCATCACCACAGAGGTCACCGGCGCGCGAGCCGCCCACCCACTCGTCTCGAGGTTCGGCCGCACGGGCCGCTCGTCGGGCCAGCCGAGGCACAGATAGGCGATCGGATCGACCCGCTCGGGGATCCCCAGCAGCGCGCGCAGGTCGGCCAGGCGGTAGAAGCTGACCCAGCCCACGCCGAGTCCCTCGGCGCGGGCGGCGAGCCAGAGGTTCTGGATCGCGCAGGCCGTCGAGTAGACGTCGGTGTCGGGGATCGTCCCGCGCCCGAGGATCTCCTCGTCGGGCTCGCCGTGGTCACAGCAGACGCAGATGCCGAGCGGCGCCTCGACGATCCCCTCGACCTTCTGGTCCAGAAACTGGCGCGTGCGCTCGTCGAAGCGCTCGGCCTGGCGCAGGCGCTCGCGCTGGGCGAGCTGGCGGATCGCGACGCGCGCCTCGATGGAGCCGATGACGATCAGCCGCCACGGCTGCATGAGCCCCACCGAGGGCGCGCGATGCGCCGCCGCCAGCACGCGCTCGAGCACGTCGTCGGGCACCGGGTCGGGCCGGAAGCGGCGGATGTCGCGGCGCTGGGCGATCACGCGGTAGACCGCGTCGAGATCGTCGTCGGCGAAGCGCCAGCCGCGCGGATCGGCGGCGCGCTGCGCGGCCCGGGAGGGGTCGTGGCCCGGCGGCGTCGCCGGCCGGTACAGGCGCGTCGCATCGCTCATGCGCGGCCACACGGTACGCGAGTCGCGGGCGCATGGCATGCGCGCACGGGAGTCAGTAGGGTCCAGCGCGTCAGCGCGGCGGCGCGAGGAACCCGGTGGGATTCCGGGACGGTCGCGCCACTGTGACCGGGGAGCAGACCCTGTTGAAGCCACGACCAACCGGTCGGAAGGCGGGGTGAGCTGTGATCCGGGAGTCAGGAGACTCGTCCGCCGCGGCACCTTCGTAGAGGGACGCTTCGATCCCCGGGAGGACCCAGATGGATCCAGCCGCTGCCATCCAGCCGATTCCGCTCCGCCAGCTGCTTCCCGCGCTGCTGCTGGGACTGCTTCTGCTGCTCACGATCTACCTCGTGCAGTACGACCAGGGTCTGGTCTCACAGACTGGGTCGTTCCTCCACGAGCTCATGCACGACGGGCGTCATCTGCTCGGCGTGCCCTGCCACTAGGCCCTGGGCCACACACCCCATGGTCTGGACCCTGATTCGCAGGGGCCTCGTCGTCGGCGTCGCCGCCGGGCTGCTCGCCGGCGTCTTCGCGTTCGTCTTCGGCGAGCCGCGCGTCCAGGACGCGATCGACATCGAGCAGGCGCGCAACGCTCACGCGAGCCTGTCGTTCGTTCCGATCGTCGCGCACGCCGGCGACTGGATCGTGAGCCGGGGCGAGCAGCGCGGCGGGCTGTTCCTCGCGACCGCCCTCTACGGCATCGCCGCCGGCGGCCTCTTCGCGCTCGCGTTCGCGGCGATGCGCGGGCGCGGCTCTGAGCGCAGCGACTGGCAGCTTGCGACACGGCTCGCCGCGGCGATCTTCGTCGCGATCGTGCTCGCACCGTTCATCAAGTACCCCGCCAACCCACCGGCCGTCGGCAACGCCGAGACGATCGGAGCGCGCACGGAGTACTTCGTGATCATGCTCGTCGGCTCGGCGCTGGCGATGTGGGCGGCCGCCCGCGTCGTGTGGTCGATCCGTGACGGCGCGCCGCCGTGGCGGCGCCCGCTCGCGGGCGCGGGCACGTTCGTCGCGGTCGCCGGCGGCCTGGCGCTCGCGCTGCCCGCGGTGAACGAGGTGCCGAAGGATTTCCCGGCGACGCTGCTGTGGGAGTTCCGGCTCAGCTCGCTGGGCACGCAAGCGGTGCTGTGGGCGGCGATCGGCATCGGCTACGGGATCGCCATGCAACGGGCGGCGACCGCGGCCGCGCGGCCGGTGCCGGCCTGATGGCGCGATTCGCGCAGAGGTTGTGTCGAGCACGCCTCGCCGGCCGAGGTTGGTTGACCGTGCCTCCGACTGCGGACGCGCCGTAATGCGCCGGCTGCTGCTCATCCGCCACGCGAGCACGACCGCGGTGCGCCGCGCCGCCTTCCCGGTCGACGAGCCGATCGACGACGCCGGCCGTGCCGCGGCGCGTGCGCTGGCGGGGCGGCTGGGCCGCGGCGAGGCGCGTTGCAGCCCAGCGCTGCGGGCGCGCGAGACCGCTCGTGCGGCCTCGCTGGATGCAGTCGTAGACCCGGCGCTCTGCGAGTGTGATTTCGGCTCGTGGGCGGGTCGCACGCTCACCGAGGTTCACCAGGACGATCCGCATGGAGCCGGAGCGTGGATGACCGACCCGCACGCGTGCCCGCACGGCGGCGAAACGCTCGCGGACCTGCTGGAGCGGGTCGCGGAGTGGCTGGATCGCCAGGCCAGCGCCGCCGGCCGGGTCATCGCCGTAACCCATGCCGGCGTGGTGAAGGCGGCCGTCGTGCACGCGCTGGGAGCGCCGGCCGCGGCGTTCTGGCAGATCGACGTGGCGCCGCTGGCGCTGACCGAGCTGCATGGGCATGACGGGCGCTGGACGCTAGCGCGGTTGGGTGCCGCGGCGTGACCGGCGCGGAGTTCCTGCGCTGCGCGGGGCCCGGGCCGTGCGGGGCACGGCCGGCCAAGGGTGGTCGACCTATCCATGCCATGCCTGAACAACCCGCCCCGGCCCACGAGATGTCCGCGGCGTGACGGTGATCGGCCTCATCGCCGGCGCCGCCCGACGGGCGAGCGCGTGACCGCCGCCGGACTCGCGCTCGGCTACGGCGCCGACCTTGCCCTTGGCGACCCGCGCCGCGGTCATCCCGTTGCGGCGTTCGGTCAGCTCGCGCTTGCGGCGGAGCGCGCGAGCTACGGTCCGAGCCGCGTGCGCGGTGCCGCGTTCACCGGCGCGCTGGTACTGGGCGCGGCGCTGGCGGGCGAGGCTGCGGCCCAGGGCGCGCGGCGAGCGGGCGCCGGTCGCGGCCTCGCGCTCGCAGCGGTGAGCTGGGCGGCGCTGGGCGGGCGCTCGCTGCGGCGCGAGGCGACGGCGATAGCAGCGCGCCTCGACGCCGGCGACCTCGCTGGCGCGCGGCGCGCGCTCCCCACACTATGCGGTCGTGACGCGCAGGCGCTCGATGCGCCGCAGATCGCTCGCGCGGTTATCGAGTCCGTCGCGGAGAACACGAGCGACGCGGTCGTGGGGACGCTGCTGTGGGGCGCGCTCGCCGGGCCGGCGGGGGTCGCCGCCTATCGCGCCGCCAACACGCTGGATGCGATGGTCGGCCACCGCACGCCGCGCTACGCCCAGTTCGGCTGGGCCTCAGCGCGACTGGACGACGCGCTGGGCTGGCTACCCGCCCGCGCCGGCGCGGGCCTCGCGGTGCTGTGCGCCCCCGCCGCCGGCGGCTCGCCGGCCCGCGCCTGGCGCACGCTGCGCCGCGACGGCGCCGCCCATCCGAGCCCGAACGCCGGTCGCATGGAAGCCGCGTTCGCCGGCGCGCTGGACCTGCGCCTGGGCGGGCCGCTGGCCTACGACCGAGTGGTGCAGCTACGCCCCCAGCTCGGCGACGGGCGCCCACCCGGGCCCGCCGACATCCGCCGCGCCGCGCGGCTGTCGAGCGCCGTCGGCGCCGCCACGCTTGCCGCGAGCATGCTGGTGCGCGCCGCGCGGCCGCCCTCGCGCGGAACCGTCGCGTGGCCGCGTCGCGTCGCTCTCGCAGCTCGCCTCCCGGCCGCAACCGCATCGCAGTCCGCCGCTCGGAGCTTCCGGTGAACGGCGCACTGCTCGTCTGCGGCACGCACTCCGATGCCGGCAAGTCCGTCGTCAGTGCCGGGCTGTGCCGCTGGCTGCAGCGCCGCGGCGTGCGCGTCGCCCCGTTCAAGGCACAGAACATGTCGCTGAACTCGGTTGTGACGCGGGGCGGAGCGGAGATCGGCCGCGCACAGGCGGTGCAGGCCGCGGCCGCCCGAGTGGAGCCGGAGGCGGCGATGAACCCCGTGCTGATCAAGCCGTCGGGCGAGCGCCACAGCCAGCTCATCGTGATGGGCCGGCCGTACGCCGATACCGACGCGCGTTCCTACCAGGAGCTCAAGCTCGGGCTGCGCGAGGTCGTCGGCGACGCGCTCGCGGACCTGCGCGCGCGCTTCGACGTCGTGATCTGCGAGGGCGCCGGCAGCCCGGCCGAGATCAACCTGCGCGCCGGCGACATCACGAACATGGGCCTCGCGCGCGCTGCGGGCCTGCCGGTGCTCGTCGTCGGTGACATCGATCGCGGCGGCGTCTTCGCGTCGTTGCTCGGCACGCTCGCGCTGCTGGACGAGCCCGACCAAGCGCTCGTCGCCGGCTTCGTCATCAACAAGTTCCGGGGTGATCGGTCGATCCTCGCGCCGGGCCTGATCGACCTGCATGCGCGCACCGGCCGGCCCGTCCTGGGCGTGCTGCCGTTCGTGGAGGATCTGTGGATGGACGTCGAGGACTCACTCGCGCTCGAGGCGGGCGTGCCCGAAGCGCCCGCCGTAGCCGGCACGCTCGACGTCGCAGTCGTGCGTCTGCGCTGGATGAGCAACTTCACCGATCTCGATGCGCTGCGGGCCGAGCCCGGGGTGCGCGTGCGCTTCACGCGCTCCGCGGTGGACGTCGAGCGGGCGGATCTTGTCGTCGTGCCGGGAACGAAGGCGACGGTCGCGGACCTGCAGCGACTGCGCGACACCGGCCTGGATGGTGCGTTGACGCGGCGGGCCAGCGCCGGCGGACCGATCCTCGGGATCTGCGGCGGCTATCAGATGCTCGGCGAGCGCATCGACGACGAGGTGGAGTCAGGCGCCGGAGCGGTCGACGGCCTCGGGCTGCTGCAGGTCCGCACGACCTTCGCGGCGCAGAAGCTCCTGCGCCGCCGCGCCGGCGCCTGCGACTGGCTCGGCGGCGCGCGCACCGATAGCGGCTATGAGATCCGCCACGGACGCGTCACCCGCGGCGCCACAGCGCAGCCGCTGCTGCGCGCCGACGACGGCGAGGCCGACGGCTGCCGATCGGGCTGGACGCTGGGCACGTCCTGGCACGGCGCGCTCGAGGACGACGACCTGCGACGCGCGCTGTTGCAGTTCGTCGCCAAGGCACGCGGCCGCACGTTCGTGCCGGGCGGCGAACCGTTTGCCGAGCTGCGCGAGCGCCGCCTGGACGCGCTCGGCGACCTCGTCGAGCGCCATATCGACGGCGACGCCGTACTGCGACTGCTCGAGGCCGGAGCCCCGGCAGACCTGCCGACCCTGACCGCGGAGGTGCGCCCGTGCTGCGCTTCGTGACGACCGCCGACACCGAGATCCTCGCCACGGCAGCGGCCGTCGAGCGCCTCGGAGACGAGTTTCCAGTTGTGCGCTGCGCGAACCCGGGCGGGGCGATCGACCAGGCGGCGTTCGTCGAGGACGTGCTCGACGGCGCGCGCGTCGTGCTGTGCCGCATCCTCGGCGGGCGCCGTGGCTGGCCCGAGGGCTTCGAGCTCCTGCGCGCGCGCTGCGCCGAAGCGGCGATCCCGCTGCTCGCGCTCGGCGGCGAGATCGAGCCCGACGCCGAGATGACCGCCCTCTCATCGGCGCCCGCGGGAGCGGTCGCACAGGCGGGCGAGTACCTGCGCCACGGCGACGTCGCCAACGTGGAGCAGCTGATGCGCTTCCTCGCCGACACGTTCCTCTACGAGGGCCACGGCTTCGAGCCGCCGCACGAGGTGGCGGATCTCGGCGTGTACGTACCGGGCGAGGGCGACGTCGCGATCGAGGACGCGCTCGCGCGCCACGACCGGTCCAAGCCGACCGTCGGCGTCTGCTTCTACCGCTCGCACCGGATCAGCACGAACGCCGCGTGGGTCGACGAGCTGTGCGCGCAGATTCAGGCCGTGGGCGCGAACGCGATCGCTGTCTGGAGCACGACGCTGCGCCGCAACGCCGCAGGCGAGGTACCAGCGCTGAGCATGCTCGAAGGCCGCGTCGACGCGCTGATCACGACGATGCTCGCGACAGGCGGCTCGCATGCCGCGGATGCCGCGGCCGGCGATGGCAGCGACGAGCAGCGCTGGGACGCGGCCGCGCTGGAGGCGCTCGACGTGCCCGTGATCCAGGCCGTCTGCGCGACCGCCTCGCGCGCATCCTGGGAGGAGAACTCAAGCGGGCTGTCGCCGCTGGATGCGGCGACGCAGGTCGCGATCCCGGAGTTCGACGGCCGGCTGCTCGGCGGCGTCGTGTCGTTCAAGGAACGCGACCCGGACCGTGCTGCGGCCGTCGGCGTGCCGGTGCCGCGCTATGTCGCCGATAGCGAGCGTTGCGCGCGCGTCGCGCGGTTGGCGGTGCGCCACGCGCGCCTGCGCTCGACGCCGAACGCGGCCAAGCGGATCGCGCTGCTGCTGACGAGCTTCCCAACCAAGCACGCCCGCGTGGGCATGGCGGTCGGCCTCGACACGCCCGCGAGCGCGCTCGGGCTGCTCGACGCGCTGCACGACGCGGGCTACGACGTGCAGCGTCCGTACGAGAACGGCGACGAGCTCATGCATGCGCTGATCGCGGGCGGCGGCCACGACCCCGAGTTCCTCACCGACGACCAGTTGCGCTGCGCGACGCTGCGCTTCGCGACGACCGAGTACGCCGCGTGGTATGAGACCCTCCCAGCCGCGTTGCGCGCGTCGATCGAGGCACGCTGGGGCCCGCCGCCGGGCACCGAGTTCGTCGACGGCGACGACTTCGTCGTGGCGGGGCTGGAGCTCGGCAACGTGCTCGTCGCGATCCAGCCCCCGCGCGGCTACGGCGACGATCCGGTCGGGATCTATCACGACCCCGAGCTGCCGCCGACCCACCATTACCTGGCGTGCTACCGCTTCCTGGACGCGGCCTGGGGCGCGGACGCGATCGTGCACCTCGGCAAGCACGGGACGCTCGAATGGCTGCCGGGGAAGATGCTCGCCCTGTCGTCTGGGTGCGCGCCCGACGCGGCGCTTGGCGACCTGCCGCTCGTCTACCCATTCATCGTCAACGATCCCGGCGAGGGCGTGCAGGCCAAGCGGCGCGCGCACGCGGTGATCGTCGACCATCTCGTCCCGCCGATGATGCGCGCCGAGACCTACGACGAGCTCGCCGAGCTCGAGGCGCTGCTGGACGAGTACGCGCGCCTTGAGATCCTCGACCCGGTCAAGCTGCCGGGTCTGGCCGCGCGAATTTGGGACGCGATCGAGCGCGCCAACCTGCAGACCGACCTCGGCGTCTCAGAGCGCCCGGACGACCTCGGCCTGCTCGTCGAGCACATCGACGGCTACCTCTGCGAGGTCAAGGACATCCAGGTCAAGGACGGGCTGCACGTCTTCGGCGTCGCGCCGGTCGGCGAGCAGCTGCGGGGGCTTGTGAGCGCGGTGCTGCGGCTCGGCTCCGGCGACGTGCCAGGGCTGCGCCGGGCGGTGGGCGCGGCGTTCGGGCTCGACGAACCGGCGCTCGTCGCCGCGCCCGGTGCGCCGGCGTCCCACGTGCCCGAGCGGCTCGTCGAGCGCTTCCGCGGTCCGGCGTCCTCCAACGGCGACCTCGTCGACCGCCTCGAAGCGGCGCAGATGGCGCTGCTCGACGCGCTGGCGGCGGCGGAGTGGTCTGCGGATGCGGTCGCGCCCTGCTGCGAGCAGGTGCTCGGCACGCGCGATCGCAGCCTCGAGCGCGCGTTGCGCTTCGCTGCCGAGGTCGTCGTCCCGCGGATCGCCGCGACGACCGGCGAGCTGGACAGCGTGCTCGCCGCGCTGGACGGCCACCACGTCCCAGCCGGACCCTCCGGCAGCCCGACGCGGGGGCGCGTCGACGTGCTGCCGACGGGGCGCAACTTCTACTCCGTCGACCCGCGCGCCCTGCCGTCCGAGCTCTCATGGGAGACCGGACAGCGGCTCGCGCAGGTTCTGCTCGATCGCCATCTGCACGACCACGGCGAGCTGCCGCGGATGGTCGGGCTCGTCGCCTGGGGCACCAGCGCGATGCGCACCCAGGGCGACGACGCCGCGGAGATCCTCGCCCTGCTCGGCGTCCGCCCGGTGTGGGCGCGCGAGTCGCGGCGCGTCACCGGACTCGAGGTCATCGCACTCGAGGAGCTGGGCCGCCCGCGGATCGACGTGACCGTCCGCATCTCGGGCTTCTTCCGCGACGCGCTCCCCCACCTCGTGCGGATGCTCGACGACGCCGTCGCCGCCGTCGCCTCGCTCGACGAGCCGGCGGACCGCAACTACGTCGCCGCCCACGCCCGCGAGGACGCCGAGCGGCTCGCCGGCGAGCTCGCCGCGAACGACGCCTGGCGGCGCGCCACGACGCGCATCTTCGGCTCCAAACCGGGCGCCTACGGTGCCGGCCTGCTGCAGCTGCTCGATACGCAGGACTGGCGCGGTGACGCAGACCTCGCCGAGGTCTACGAGGCCTGGGGCGGCTACGCCTACGGCCGCGGGCTCGACGGCGCGGGCGCGTGCGGCGCGATGCGCGAGTGCTTCGCGCGCATCGACGTCGCCGTCAAGAACGTCGACAGCCGCGAGCACGACATCCTGGACTCCGACGACTACTACGAATACCACGGTGGGATGGTCGCGACCGTCCGCGCGCTGACCGGGCGCGAGCCGGCGGCGATGCTCGGCGACTCCTCCGATCCGTCGCGCGTCGTGGCGCGCTCGCTCGCGCAGGAGACGCGCCGCGTGTTTCGCGCGCGCGTCGCCAACCCGCGCTGGATCGCCTCGATGATCCGCCACGGCTACAAGGGCGCGGCCGAGCTCGCGGCGACCGTCGACTACCTCTTCGGCTACGACGCGACGACGGGCGTCGCCGAGGACTGGATGTACGAGCAGGTCGCGGCGAAATACCTGCTCGACGACGACGTGGCGAGCTTCATGGGGCGCTCCAACCCGTGGGCCGCGCGCTCGATCGCCGAGCGGCTGATGGAGGCCGCCGAGCGCGGTCTGTGGGAGGCGCCCGCAGACGCGACGCTGGCGGCGGTCCGCGAGCGCTACCTCGAGCTCGAGGGCGAACTCGAACAGGCGCAGGCATGACGCCGGGCTATCCGTTCTCCGCGATCGTCGGCCAGCAGGCGCTGCTCGAGGCGCTGCTCGTCAACGCCGTCAGCCCGCAGGTCGGCGGCGTGCTCGTGCGCGGCGAGCGCGGCACGGCGAAGTCGACCGCCGTGCGCGCGCTGGCGCCGCTGCTGCCGGCGGTGCTGGTGGCAGCCGACCAGCCGTTCTGCTTCGGCCCCGGAGACCTCGCGCCCGACGGCCCCGTCGACCCAACGGTCGTGACCGAGCCGCGGCCGGCGCCGCTCGTGGAGCTGCCGGTCGGCGCGACGATCGACCGGCTCGTGGGCGCGCTCGACCTCGGGCGCGCGCTGGCGGGCGAACGGGCCTTCGAGGCCGGCCTGCTCGCGCGGGCACATCAGGGCGTCCTGTACGTCGACGAGGTCAACCTCCTGCCCGACCACCTCGTCGACGTCCTGCTCGACGCGGCCGCGATGGGCGTCTGCCACGTCGAGCGCGACGCGGTCTCCGTGCGCCACGATTCGCGCTTCCTGCTCGTCGGCACGATGAACGCCGAGGAGGGCGAGCTGCGCCCGCAGCTGCTCGACCGCTTCGGGCTGGGCGTCGAGGTTCGAGCGCCGACCGACCCCGAGATCCGCGCCGAGATCGTCCGCCGCCGGCTGGCCTACGAGGCCGATCCGGTGGCGTTCGCGCTCGCCTACGTGGAGGCCGACGCGGACGTCGCCGCCCGGATCGTGGCGGCGCGGGAGCGGCTGCCGCGCGTGCGCCTGTCCGAGCGTGAGCTGGGGCGGATCGTGCGCGCTTGCGCGCAGGTCGGCGTTGACGGCATGCGAGGCGACCTCGTGACCGCGCGCGCAGCGCGGGTGCTGGCGGCGCTGGAGGCTTGCGACGAGGTGAGCGCGGAGCACGTCCGCCGCGCCGCGCATCTCGCGCTCGTGCATCGGCGCCGGCGCGACCCGCTCGACGGGGCCGCGACCGATTCGGCTGACGTCGACCGGGCGCTGGACGAGGACGGCGAGCCACCCGAGGAGCCGCCGTCGTCCGGCGGGAATGGGCGGGCGGGCGGACGGGACCAGACCGGCGGCACGGCGAACGGGAGCGCCGCGCCGTCCGATCTCCCCGCGTCCGTCTCCACCTCCGCCTCGCGCGACGACCTCCACGCAGCCGACGCCCCGAGCGAGACGCGCGAGGCCACGGACCTCGCCGCGCCCGCCCCGCGCGAGCGCCTCGACGCACCCGAGCGCGCGCTGTCGGTCGCGCTGCCCGAGCCGCGCGGTCGCGGAGCCGGCGCCCGCGCCGGCGCGAGCGCGCGCGCCACGGGCCGGGCCTGCGCGCCGATCGACAGCGTCCCGTCGGCCGGCGACGACGATCTCGCACTTGTCGCGACGCTGCGCGAGCGCCTGCTGACCGGCGATCCGCAAGCCCTTCGCCGCAACGTCCGCGCGGGCCGCGAGGGCGCGCTGCTGTGCCTCGTCGTCGATGCCAGCGGATCGATGGGCGCGCGGCGGCGCATGGCGCGCGTCAAGGGCGCGCTGCTCGGCCTGTTGCGCGACGCCTACGCGCGCCGCGACCGGGTAGCGATCGTGTCGTTTCGCGATGCGCGGGCGCAGGTCGTCCACCCGCCGGGCGCGCCGCTGCAGGATGCCGCGCGCGCCGTGCGCGACCTGCACACCGGCGGGCGCACCCCGCTCGCCGCGGGGCTCGACACCGCCGCCGAGCTGATCCGCCGCGAGCGCTCGCGTGATCCGAGCCGGCGCGCGCTCGCGGTCGTGCTGACCGACGGCCGCGCGCTGGATCGCAGCGGCGCCGTCGCGCGCGCGGCCGCAGCGCTCGGCCGCATGGCCGACGCGGTTCACGTCATCGACACCGAGGAGGGGCCGGCGCGGCTCGGCCTCGCGCGCGCGCTCGCAGCGGCGGCGGGCGCGCAGGCCGTGCCGCTCCCCGGCATGCCCGCGCCGCGTCGCAGGGTGGGTCTCGCATGAGCACCGATCCGCTCTCCAAGCACGGCGGTACGGACGTCGACGTCCCGCACCGCCGGGGCGACCGCGGGAGCGCCGAGCCCAAGCGCCGCAAGCCGCGCGACCGGCCGCTGCTGATCGTCGTCACCGGCCACGGCAAGGGCAAGAGCACGTCGGCGTTCGGGACGCTGCTGCGCGCGTGGGCGCGCGGCTACCGCTGCGGCGTCTTTCAGTTCGTGAAGTCCGGCAAGTGGAAGGTCGGCGAGGCGAAGGCCGCCGCCGCGCTCGGCGGGATCGACTGGGAGAAGATGGGCGATGGCTGGTCGTGGCTGTCGCGCGACCTCGAAGAGTCCGCCGACCTGGCGCGCGCCGGCTGGGAGGGCGTGAAGGATGCGATCGCCTCCGAGCGCTACGAGTTCCTCCTGCTCGACGAGATGACCTACCCGATGAAGTGGGGCTGGATCGATGTCGCCGACGTCGTGGCCACGCTGCGCGATCGCCCCGGCTTTCAGCACGTGGTCATCACCGGCCGCGATGCGCCGCCGGAGCTGCTCGACGCGGCCGACCTCGTGAGCGAGGTCGTGAAGGTCAAGCATCCGATGGACGAGGGCATCCGTGCACAGCAGGGGATCGAATGGTGACGGCGCGTCATCGCTGGACCGTCGCCTGCGCAGAACCGGAAGGTCGGCGCTCGCGATGATCCCGCGAATCGTCGTCGCGGGGACGAGCTCGGGCGCGGGCAAGACCTCGGTCGCCTGCGGGCTGATCGCGGCGCTGCGAACGCGCGGGATGGTCGTGCAGGGCTTCAAGGTCGGCCCGGACTACATCGATCCGAGCTACCACGCAGTGGCCTCGGGCCGCGCTGGGCGCAACCTCGATGCCTTCTTGGCCGACCCCACGCTGATCGCGCCACTGCTGCGCCACGGCGCCGCGGGTGCGGACATCGCGGTGATCGAGGGCGTCATGGGGCTCTTCGACGGGGCCTCGGGCAGGGGCGAGCTGGCGTCGACGGCGCACGTCGCAAAGCTCCTGCGGGCGCCCGTCCTGCTCGTCGTCGACGCGGCCTCGATGGCGCGCTCGGTGGCAGCGATCGTGCACGGCTATCGCACCTTCGACCCGGAGGTGGACATCGCCGGCGTCGTGCTCAACAAGGTCGGCTCCGACCACCATGTCGAGCTGCTGCGCGAGGCGATCGAGCCGCTCGGCGTACCGGTCGTCGGCGCGCTGCGACGCGACGAGCGCCTCGCGGCGCCGGAGCGCCACCTCGGCCTCGTGCCGGCGATCGAGCGCGAGGGGCGCACGCGGGCGGCGATCGGCGCGCTCGGCGAGGCCGTCGAGGCGCATATGGATCTCGATGGCGTGCTCGCGCTCGCGCGGACGGCCCCACAGCTCAACGGGCCCGCCTGGTCGCCGGCCGGCGCCGTCGTCGCCGGCGGCGCGACGATCGCGATCGCCCGCGGCCCGGCGTTCTCGTTTCACTACGAGGAGAACCTCGAGCTGCTGCGGTCGGCCGGCGGACAGCTCGCAGCGTTCGATCCCCTGCGCGACGAGGCGCTGCCGGAGGGAGCCGGCGCACTGGTGCTCGCCGGCGGCTTTCCGGAGATCTTCGGCGCGGAGCTGTCGGCGAACGCGCCGCTGCGCGACCAAGTGGCGGCATTCGCCCGCAGCGGCCGGCCGGTGCTGGCGGAGTGCGGTGGGCTGCTGTACCTGTGCGAGGAGCTCGATGGCCTGCCGATGTGCGGGGCGATCCGCGCGTCGGCGCGCATGGCCGGGCGGCTGTCGATCGGCTATCGGGAGGCGACGGCGGTCTGCGACTCCGCGCTGTGGACAATCGGCGAGACGGTGCGCGGCCATGAGTTTCACTACTCGGCAGTGCAGCGAGGCGACGGCGGCGACGCGGCCTGGGTGCTCGCCGCCCGAGGCCGGACGGTGCCCGAGGGCTTCGTCGGCGGTGGGATCCACGCGAGCTATCTGCACGTTCACTGGGCGGCGTTCCCTGACGCAGCGCGGCGCCTGGTGGAGGCGGCGGCGCGCCAGCCGGCATGGGCCTGACCCTCGTCCTGGGCGGCACGCGCTCGGGCAAGAGCGCGTACGCGGAGCGGCTCGCGCACGCGACCGGGCTGGCCGTGCGCTACGTGGCGACGGCCGACGCGCACGACGAGGCGTTCGCCGGACGGATCGCGGCGCATGTGGCGCGGCGCCCGGTCTCGTGGGAGACCGTCGTCGCCGGAGACGACCTGGCGGTCACGCTGAACAGTGCCGGCTGCGTGCTCGTCGACGGACTGGGCACATGGATCGCCGGCGTCATGCACCGGGGCGGCGCCTTTGACGGCGATGCGCCGGCCGCGCTGGCACGGGTGCACGACGAGGTCGCGGCGCTCGTCGGTGCGGTCGGCGAGCGTTCGGAGCCGGCGATCGTCGTGGCCGAGCAGGCGGGCGAGGGACTGCTTGCGGCCGACGCCGGATCGCGCCGGTGGCTCGACCTGCTGGGCGAGTCGACGCAGCGGCTCGCGCAGGTCGCCGACCGCGTCGTGCTCGTCGTGGCGGGACGGGCGATCGAGCTCCCGCCGGCGGGGGCCGATCCCGCGTCAGTTGCGCCGGACGACGTGGACGACGGCGCCCTGCGCCTGCACGGCGACACCCTCGTCGCCCCCGGCGACAGCGACCACGCCGTCAACGTCATGGCCGGGGGCCCGCCTGCGTGGTTGCGCGAGGCGCTGCGACGCGCGCTCGAAGAGGACGCCGCCGCGTACCCGCGCGAAGCCGACGCGGTCGCCGCGCTCGCCGCCTTGCACGGCCGCGCGGACGACGAGATCGTCCCGTGCAACGGCGCGGCACAGGCGCTCTGGCTGGTTCCCGCCGCGCTACGGCCGCGACTCGCCGCGATCGTGTACCCGGCCTTCACCGAGACCGAGGTCGCGATGCGCGCTCACGGCGTCGCGGTGACGCGGGTCCGGCGCGACCCGGAGGCGGACTTCGTCCTCGATCCCGACGCCGTCCCGTCTTCGGCGGATCTCGTCGTCGTCGGCAATCCCGCCTCCCCCAGCGGAACGCTCGACCCGGCCGCGGCGCTGCTTGCGCTGCGGCGCCCGGGCCGGACCCTCGTGGTCGACGAGGCGTTCATGGATCTCGTCCCCGGCGAAGCGCCGTCGCTCGTGCGAGATCCGCTGCCCGACGTGATCGTCGTGCGCTCGATGACGAAGTCGCTCGCGATCCCGGGGCTGCGGGCCGGCTATGCGGTCGCTGCGGCGCCGCTCGCGCGCAAGCTGCGCGCGGTCCGGCCGCCGTGGTCCTGCAACGCGCTCGCGCTCGCCGCGCTGCGGGCGATGGCGCTGCGACCCCAGGCCCTCGCCCGGGCCGCAGCCCGTGCTCAGGCCGAGCGCGCCGATCTCGAGCAGCGGCTCGCGCAGATCCCCGGCGTGCGGACCTGGCCGTCGGCAGCGAACTTCGTGCTGGCGCGGGTCGCCGACGGTCCGGCGGTGGTGACGCGCCTGCGCGCGGAGCGGATCGCCGTGCGCCCCGCCGGATCGTTTCCCGGCCTGACCGCGAACGATCTGCGCATCACCGCCCGCGGCCCACGCGAAAACGAGCAGCTGGCGGCGGTGCTCGCAAGCACGCTCGCCGCGGTGGCGCCGTGATCACCGTCGTCGGCATCGGTGCCGATGGCTGGGACGGGCTCGACGAGCCCGCCCGCACGGCCGTGCTGGGCGCCGATCTGCTCGTCGGAGGCGAACGCCAGCTCGCGCTCGTCCCTGACGGCGGCGCCGAGCGGCGTGCGTGGCCCAAGCCGCTGCTGGGCTTCGTCGACGAGCTCGGCGGCTTCGACGGCGCGGTCTGCGTGCTCGCCAGCGGCGACCCGATGCTGCACGGCATCGGCGCGACGCTCGTGCGCCGGCTCGGTCCCCAGCGCCTGCGGGTGATCCCGCACATCTCCGCGCACGCCTTCGCCTGCGCGCGGCTGGGCTGGCCCGCCGCCGATGTCGAGCTCGTTTCGGCGGTCTCGCGGCCGGCCGAGGTCGTCGCCCCAGCGCTGGCGCCGGGGCGCCGCCTCGTGGTCTACGTGTCAGGGCCGGGAGGCGCAGCCGAGGTCGCCCGCGTCGCCCGCGAACGCGGCTTCGGCGCGAGCCGGCTCGTCGTCATGGAGGAGCTCGGCGGGCCCAAGGAGCGCATCGAGGAGTCGACCGCGGACGGCTGGGGGGAGCGCGAGGCGGCGCCACTGCACGCGGTCGCGCTCGAGGTTCGCGGCGGCGGGCCGCTGCTCGGGCGCACGCCCGGCTTGCCCGACGACGCCTACGAGCACGACGGCCAGATCACCAAGCGCGATGTCCGGGCGATCACGCTGGCGGCGCTCGTGCCTGTGCCGGGTCAGCTGCTGTGGGACATCGGCGCGGGCAGCGGCTCGGTCGCGATCGAGTGGCTGCGCGCGGCCCCGGGCGCCCGCGCAGTGGCGATCGAGCGCGACAGCGCGCGCGCAGAACGGATTGCGCGCAACGCGCTCCGGCTCGGCGTCCCGTCGCTGGAGGTCGTGACCGCCGCGGCGCCCGCGGCACTCGACGGGCTGCCGGCGCCCGACGCGATCTTCGTCGGCGGCGGGCTCACCGCGGACGGCCTGCTCGAACGCTGTCGCGCCGAGCTGGCTCGCGGCGGCCGGCTCGTCGCTAACGCCGTCACGGTCGAGGGCGAGGGCGTGCTCGCGCGCGCGCACGCGCAGTGGGGCGGGCGGCTCGTGCGCCTCGCGGTCGCGCAGGCCCAACCGCTCGGCGGCTACACCGCCTGGCGGCCCGCGATGGCGATCACGCAGTGGGAGCTGCGGTGACGGTCCACTTCATCGGCGCCGGCCCGGGCGCGCCCGACCTCATCACGCTGCGCGCCCAGCGCCTGATCGCCGCGTCGCCGGTCGTCCTGTACGCCGGCGCGCTCGTCCCGGCCGGCGTGCTCGCCCACGCGCCGGACGGAGCGCGCCTGATCGACACCCAGCACCTCGACCTCGACGCGATCGTCGCGCAGTACGCGGCCGCACAAGATCGCGGCGAGGACGTCGCGCGCCTGCACTCAGGCGACATCTCGCTCTGGAGCGCGGCCGCGGAGCAGATGCGCCGCCTCGACGAGCTCGGGATCGACTGGGACGTCACGCCTGGAGTGCCTGCCTTCGCCGCCGCCGCCGCGAGCCTGCGTCGGGAGCTCACGCTGCCCGGCATCGCCCAGACCGTGATCCTCACCCGTCACGCACGGCGCGCAACGCCGCTCCCGCCCGGCGAGGAGCTGGCCTCACTCGCCGCGCACGGCGCGACCCTCGTCCTGCACCTCGCCGTCCAGGCGATCGACGAGATCGCGCCGACGCTCGCCGAGCACTACGGCGACGACGGGCCCGTCGCCGTCGTCGCTCGCGCGAGCCATCCCGACGAGATCGTCCTGCGTGCAACGCTGGCCACGATCGCCGACCACGTCCGCGACGCGGGCGTGCGCCGCACCGCGGTGATCATCGTCGGCCCCGCGCTCGGCGACCCGCGGTTCTGCGATAGTCACCTGTACTCGGCGGCGCGCGAACGGCCGGCGAGCAAGCAGCGGTAGGCGATCACGCTGCGCTCGATGCGCGGCGCCGAGCGCGGCACCACGCGAGGCTGGACGACCAGCAGGAAGATCGGCCCCAGAGCGAACATGACGAGCGGGTTGCGGAACAGGCGATACGCCAGCCGCCGGCGCCAGCACAGACCCCTGTCAGCCGACCGCTATGGCGGTCGGCTCGGCTTTGAGCATGAACAGCTCGACTTCGATGTCCGGCCCGACGTGCTGGTTGGAGATGAAGGCCAGCACGTCGCGGCCCGAGAGGCGCTCGACGGCAGCGATGAACTTGTGCTGCATAGCGGCCTGGAAGGCGCTGCGGGTTTCCTGGACGGTCGTGCTGCGTTGCAGTTCGATCATCGTCTTCTCGACGTCGGTGTAGACGCCTCCCAAGACGCAGGCGAGCAGGTCGCCACCGAGCAGCAAGGTCTTGGCGGTCACGGGCACCCGATGGTGGTAGCGCTCGTGCAACGCGACCATCGCGTCGGTCACGGCCGCGAGTAGCGCATCACCCGTCAGCGGACTGGTTGGGGCCGACATTGCGGCCTTTCTCTCTCGTCCTCCGGGTCGGGTTCGCGCACGAGGCGAAGGGCGAGAACCTGACGTGCGATGTGCCACTACCTTAGTACACGTGCCTGGAAGTCTGCGCAGAACTTGCGCAGCGATGCACGTTGCGCTCGCTGGACTACGATCGGGTGATCTCGCGAGAACCCTCATTTCCGTGGTGAGACAACCAGATGCGCACAGCCCCTCCCGCGCGCACGGCGACGTGCTCACCGCAATCTCGGACGGGCTCGTGGCGCTGCTGAAGGAGTTCTACGGTCGCGGGCCGGCCCGCACGAAGTCCTACTACGAGGACGACCTCGTGGTGTGTCTGTTGCGTGGGGGCTTCACGCGCGTGGAGCAGACGTTGCTGGAAGGGGGCCGTGGTGTCGCGGTTGTCCAGCAGCGGATGGAGTTCCAAGAACTGATGCGTGAACGCTTTGAAGCGGTGATCGAGCATGCGACCGGCCGGCGCGTGATCGGCTTCATGAGCGGCAACCAGCACGACCCCGACATTATGTGCGAGGTGTTCATCCTCGCTCCGACCGATCTAGTCGATGACCACGAGATAGCCGGCGGTGACCGTCGTCCGGGCTTGACGACCGAGTAACCTAGATACGAGAGGGCATCGATTCGTGGGGTTCGTCCACAGCGGGCGGGCAGCATGATCTGACTTCGGAGGATCTACTGACCCGGAGGCTCCCATGTCCCAAGCGCTGCTCCTGATCGATTCGATTGCCGGCCTGCGCGGCGATCGCGACCCGATGGAACCCGCTGCCAGATGACGTCCGTCCCCACTTCGCCGCAGAGGCCGAGCCGGCCTCCTTGTCCTTCGCCCGACGAGCGCGGCGAGGACCGCCTCGCGGTCAACTCGGGTCCGCCCCCCGCACGGCCCCGAGTGACCGCGAGGCCACTCTTTCGTTCGATGAACGGGTGATCGCTGCGCCGGATCGCAGACGACACAGCAACTGCAGTGGACATGGCGCGCGCCCCAGTCGCGGAAGCGGCTGGTCGCGCTCAGCTCTAGGACACGTGTCCACGCGCATTTCTGGCGTACTTCAAGCTGTTGGCCAGCGCGGCCGATATGGCGGGCAATGATCCATTTCCGGCGTTCGCACGCTCTCACGCGGTCCATGCACCGCCCACGGGCGCACAATCTGGCAGGACTCGTCCTCGATGTACCGCTGTCGCAGCTCTCGGCGCTGCACGCCCGCGCCCGTAGTCACTCGATGCATTCGAAGCGGGGCGAGTTCGCCGCACCGCGCTTCGCCGCGGGCGCCCTCGCACTGACGCTCGCTTTCGTGGGCTGTGTGCTGCTTGCGCCGGCCGCCGCTCACGCCGACGCCAGACTGGTGATCTTGCCGTCGTTCCCGAGCCCGGTCACGGTGGGCGCCAAGAACCTGCCCGCGTCGATCGTCGTGACGAACAACAACACCACGCCGGAGGTCTCGCTTAAACTGTGCAACGTCGCCAACCCCGCCCCGTGCGCGGGCAGCAAGGGAATTACGCTGCTGCCCTCGTGCGGCTGGCAGGGCTTCGGCGCGTGCGACGCCACCGGGTACGACCCGAACGTCTTCAGCATTCATCCAAACGCCGTCGGCGCCGCCGGCAGCGCCTGTGAAAACATGGACTTCACTGTTACGGTTGCGGCTGGCGACGACGCGGCCAGCGGCAAGGTCACCATCACTCCGACCGTGGGGAATGTTCAGCTGCCGACGAATGGTTCCTTCTGTCAAATCAACCTTACCGTCGACGTGCTGGCGCTCCCCACGAAGGACCGCATGCCGTTGACACCTGGGTTGCAGACGGTCCAGTTCGCCGATGCGGACGGCGTGTCGGGCATCCGGCGAGCATCCGCCCATGGCGAGTCCGATGACGTCACCGTCATGGCCGCGCCGAAGATCACGACCAACGCCTCCCAAGGCGCGAAGGTCGGCGAGCCGGTGACGGACTCGGCGACGCTGCACGAGGCATACAGCCCGACGGGCGACGTGACCTTCAAGCTCTACGGACCCGCCAACGCCACCTGCTCGGGCACGCCTGCCTTCACCGCGACGGTGGCAATCAACCCCGGCGGGCCGACGACCTCGCCCGAGTTCACGCCCAACGCCGCAGGGACCTACCGCTGGGTCGCCGGCTATGGCGGCGATGCGTACAACAACTCGGCGAGCGGCGCGTGCAACGACGCGAATGAGGCGGTGGTGATCGCGAAGGCGTCGCCTTCGATCCAGACGACCGCGTCCGCGGGCGTCACGGTCGGCGCGCAGGTCACGGACACGGCGGTGCTGCACGGCGCGTACAACCCGACCGGCGACGTGACCTTCGAGCTCTACGGGCCCGACGACGGCGGATGCTTGGCAGGCTCGCGCGTGTTTTCAAAGA